>DASUHD010000153.1:0-100540 GCA_036273675.1 Ktedonobacterales bacterium
AGCGGGTTGACATAGTGCAGTGGGTTGAAGCTCAGATAGCGAATCGTACCGGGGCTGGTATCGCCGCCAAGCACCGCCGTCACCGCGTGACCAAACTCGTGAAGACAGAGGCTGAAGACCCAGCCCACTAGCACGAATCCCACCGTCCCCAGCGCTGTCGTGCTCGGCGAGTTCTGCCAGAGGATCCAGCCGAAAAAGCCAAAGACGAGCAGAAAGCCAACGACGATACCCCAGTTGATACTGCGCAGAATGAGTGAGCCAACTGAGCCAGCGCGACCTTTATTCATGCCAGAATAGTATGGATACTGACCCTGGCGAGGATCACCAATCACAATCGGCCCCCTTCTCCGACGCCCGCTGCCGGCGGTGGCAGAGGCCATAGTATGTGTTGATCGTGCTCCATGAAGTCGCGATCAACGGCGGAATACGCGACGGACGATCCGGTCGAGCGGCATAACGTCGTCAGTACCCAGGAAGTGCGAGATACCAAAGTATACGCCCGTCGCCGCAAGGATGGCCACCGCCAGCCGGATGATGATGTAGACCGACGTAATGCCTGGCTGGGTCACGCTCGTCGGCAGCACCAGCTCGCCCAGATCGTAGACCAGCAGCGCCGTCAGCGCCATCACGACACTCGCGCCGATCACGTTGACCAGAAAGATGCCGATGCGCTTGAGATCGAGGCCAGCGAGCCGTGGCCGCAGCAAGAGCAGCAGCACCAGCGCCTCGCCCAGCCACGCCAGCGACGAGGCCAGCGCCAGCCCGTTTGCGCCCATTGGAGCGAGCAGCACAACGCTCAGGCCAATGCTGAACATGAACTGGTAGATGCTCACCTGCGTCGGCGTGCGCGTATCCTGTAAGGCGTAGAAGCTGCGGGTGAGGATCTCGACCAGCGAGAGACCTACCAGCCCGACGCCAAAAAAGATCAGCGGGCCGGTAAAGTACGGCAGTTGATCGAGCGAAAAATTGCCATGCCCAAGGATGACGCGGCAGATCGGCTCCGCTAGAATCATCATGCCAAAGGCCGACGGCACCGCGAGAAAGATGATGCCCTTCACAGTGCGTGAAATTGTATCGCGCAGCCGTACCCACTCATTCGACGCCACCAGCGCCGCCAATGTCGGGAACGCCGCCTGCGAGACCGCCATGCCGAAGATGCCATTCGGCAGCATGATGAGTGCGAAGGCCGTCACGTAGCCGTAGGTGACCCCATCGATATTGAGCGTATCGAGCAGATTCCGGTTCACGAAGACGGAGACATAGAGAATGATGGCATTGAGCAGGCGCGGCGCCATCAGGCGGAACATCTCGCGGATGCCCGGACTGAAAATATCGAAAGAGAACGAGTACTGCATCTTCGCGCCAACCAGCCCGGGAACCTGGATCACAAACTGGAGTAGCGCGCCGAGCACGACACCCCACGCTGGCCCGGCGATGCCCAGATGGCCGCCGAAGATGTGGGTTGTCTCATCCACTCTGGTCGCGAGAATGCCGAGAATCAGGCTCACCGTGTAGATCACCTGACCGAGCGCGGGCAGCACAAACGACTGGCGCGCCTGCAAGATGGCGATGGTGATCGTGGCGCCGCCAAGGAAGATCGGCTGGAGCAGCATGATACGCGTCAACTCGATCAGGGTCTCCGGCTCGTTGTTGTGGTTGTGCATGATTGCGGGCAGCGTCAGCTCCAAAAACTGTCGCGTGAAGATGATACCGAGGATGGCGAGAAGAACCAGCGCCAGCATGATGATATTGAGCGCCGAACTGGCGATGCGCCAGGCGGCCTCGCGGTCGCGCTTCTCGACGAGATAGCTGGTGAAGACGGGGATGAACGCCGAGGCCAGCGCGCCACCCGCGACGATCGTGAAGAGCATGTCGGGGAAGGCGAAGGCGTTGGTGAAGGCATCGGCGTTGAGCGCGTCGGCCTTGGAGCCAAAGACGCTGGCGAAGAGCGAGGTGCGCAACAAGCCCAGTACGCGGCTCACCATCAGCGCGCTGGTGACAATGATGGTCGCGCGGGCCAGGTTGCCAGAGCTGAGCGCGCGCATCTGGATCGATGGTTGTTCGTCAACCTCAGACTCAGCGTCCTGGGGAAGAGCGGCAACACCAGCAGCGCCTTTCCCGGCAGGCGCGCTAACCCCCGCGCTCCAGATCGAGCGGCCCGGCTGCAATGGCACCGCCGCTGGCACTTTTCCGGTGCCGGTGTTCATCAGCGTCTCGATGCTCGTCCCAGGGTACGAGCGCTCAATCATCGATTCCAGTTCCCAGAGCGGGTTAGGGGATTTGGCAGCCTGTTGGGCGGGCTTCACAGCGGGATACAGCCCGCTGGGGCGCTCCCACGGCGGATCGACATCTGGCTCAAAGCCAGGATCGTGCGAGGCGCCCGGCCCACCCGGCGTGCGAGCCGTCCCGCCATGGTCCTGCTGGCGCGAGCCACCGGAATCTCTCGGATCCATCCGCTGCCTGCGCCAGTCGTGCTGTGAATCCACAGTTCCCGCCTTCCACTTTCCTATTCCCCAATGTCCCTGCCCATACCGCCAACGAGCGCGGCCCGCCCACCGGGGCTATTCTTTGGCCATTCTATCATTGGCTGGCGGGCGCAACAACGCCACTGGGCCTTCTGTGCGGAAGCAAACGGACACTAGCGGGCGACCGAAGATGAATTGGTATCTCCAAGTGTATGACGGGCAGGTGCGGCGTCCGTTGCGGTCGTGGGGGTGAATCTGGTCACAGAAGGCAATTCTTTGATACCCTTGTGTTGCGCTGGTTCGTATCTGATAGTACACGGTGACGAGCGTCGCTACATCGCCTGGCGCAGATCCTGTTCTCTGCTGGGCTGGCATGCAAACTGCGCTTGAGAGGTTACACGGAAGGCAGATCTCCAGATGACGATTCTGGCACCGTCATCGACACGTTGTTACCATAGATACTGTTGATACTTACGTATAGCTGTATAGCCTGGAGCTTCCATGCACATAAGTCGACATGAGGACTACGCGTACGAGGACGAACAGGGCGAGCATACTGGCGCGAAACTGCTCCGTGAGGTTCTCGAAGTTGCGATTCTGACGCTTCTCTTCTTTGGGGTGGTGCGGCTGCTTGTGCAGAACTATCGTGTGGACGGCCCCAGTATGCAACGGACCCTCTATACCAATGAATATATTCTGGTCGATAAAGCGACCTACTATTTTCACTCGCCCCAGCGCGGCGATGTCATCGTCTTTCAGTATCCGCTTGATACCAGCAAGAACTTCGTCAAGCGGGTCATCGGCGTCCCCGGCGACACCGTCTCCATAGATATCAACGGCACGGTCAGCGTGAATGGCAAGCCGCTGAATGAGCCGTATGTCTACCAGCAGATGTGTCCGTGCGACGCGAAATCCGTCACGCTCCATGCCGACCAGTATTTTGTGCTCGGCGACCACCGCGGCGATAGCGACGACTCACGCGATTGGGGAGCGGTGCCGCGCAAGGACATCATCGGCAAGGCGGCGCTCGTCTACTGGCCGCTGCCCGATATCCATCTGCTCCACGACTGGTCAGGCATCTTCACCAACGTCCCCTCAGCGCCATAGCCGACACGCACTCATGGCCACCAGTGAAACGCGGCAGGCGAAGCGGATGCTATCCACCTGACCTGCCGCGTACAGCCAATGTTTCACGTGAAACGCGTCACCCTTTGGCGACCGGGGCATGCCCCAACGCTCGGTCACGTAACAGTGTGTAGAGCGCGAGCGCCCCACCCACCAGCAGCGCCAGCAGCCCGCCCGCGCCGACCTGGAACGGCTCGGCCTTCGTACCGAGGAAGAGGATGGCCGCCGCATTGAGGAATGCCAGGCTGTAGAGGAAGAAGGCCAGCGTCAACCCGGCGATGCGGCCTGCCACCCGGAAGATATGCAGCGTGTTCAGGATCACCTGGCCATCGTGCTCTACCACCGCGACCGAGGCAATGACGGCCCCAATCGCCAGCGCACCCAACAACAGCACAACGCCGAGCATCGGCAGGTTCGTCAGGCTGTCATGCGAAAATGGATTGAAGAGGTCCACGATCTGCGCCTGAGAGTCACGTGCGGAAATCTGGAGATAGCTGAGAATATTGCCGGAGAAGAAGCCGATGCTGAAGGCCGGAATGAGCCAGATCAGTGGGCTGAGCACCAGGCGAAGCGAGAGAAGCGTCTGATCGAACGCTTCCCACAGGATGCGGCCAATCGCGGCGCCAAAACGCTCATTGCCCGACGCGGAGGTAGTGGGGGTGGAGAGCGTGAGCGCGCCAACAATCACGAGCAGCAACAGCGAGATCGCCATCGCGAGAACCGCGATCCCCACGTCGAGCACCTCCAGCCGGTTCAGCCCATTGGTGAGATGGAGGCCAAAAAGCTGGTTGAAGTCTACGGCGACGTACGGCTTCTGATTGCTTCCCAGCCCGAGGCCAACCAGGCTCAAGACGCTGCGTTGCCCCAGCGTGTCCAGCAGGAACGCGGCAATGAAGAAGAGGATGGCAAGGCCGCCGAAATCCGAGGCGAACGCGCGATACGAGATCGGCGACATCCGCGATGGCTGCGCGCCGGGCCTGTCCACATGGGGCCGACGGCGATTGATGGCATCCACCACAAAGACGACGAGCAGCAACAGGTTGATGATGATGTACGTCCACGGGCTGCTGGTGAAGTTGCCCGGGCGATGCCCCTCGGCATTGAAAAGCCGCTCGCCCGCGTAGATAATGGCGAAGCCACTGGCGACAAAGATGTAGAGGATGCGCGGCCACGTCCGGTTCTCGGAGATAGCGAGCTGTAACAGCACCAGCAGCAGGCTGAAATAGATGTAGAGCGCAATCGGCTGGACGTCATCATGTCCGCCATTGCGACCGGCATCGATGCCGGTGATGAGGAATGCGACGTAGCCAAAAATGATGATAAGCGGCAGTAGGATGTTCCCGGAAAGAAAGCGTGGCAAGCGGGTGGGAGGCGCGGATGAGTTGGCCATGTAGGGGTGCTCCTCTCAAAGGCTGGCCGACAAGCGGTGTGGCATCAGTGGCAGCACACATATTCACATGTCGCGCGTGCCGGGGAAGACACACTGCTCCCCTGACCGCGCAAGTGTAACACAGGTTGCCAGAACGTGCGCGTGGTGTTTCTCACAGATTGGCGTGGGGGTGAAGGCTTCATCATGACAGGCATGGAAATCAGCCCTGCATCTCGCTCACACCCAGCTCAATCGCTTCGGCCTGTGGTTGGAGATGACTGTGTTGCATGTGCATCCCACGATAGACACCACTCGCCCACCAGAGAAATCCACCTACCAATACTACGAGGAGGGGTTCAATCGGCGCGCGGAAGCGCGGCGAACCATAGAAGGCGACATTCTCGAGGATGGTCAGCCCGATGGTGAGATAGACCGGAAGAAGGAGCCGCCACCTGCGCCGCCAGGTGACGACCAACCCCAGCGCCGCCAGCAGGAAAACCGCGTACGACATCACCGGGAGCAGGTTGTCACGGACAAATATCGTTGACGGGCGGTCTGGATACTGCGCAAAGGGGTGTCCCTCATAGGCCGTGGCCCAGGGCGTCCACATGTGGACCAGATGTATCCAGAGCAATGCGCGGGCCTGCTCGGGATGCGCCTCGATCCAGCTCACCGCCCGCTGCCCGAGTGCTTGTTCATCCGCCGCCGTATGGTCGTGAAAGTCGGAGTCGTCGCCGGACCACAGCGACCACAGCCCGTAGAGAATGTCGCCAGGGTGGTCCACTGTGTCGTTGTACGATCCCGCGAGCGTCTTGTAGACGTTTGACGGTGGCAGCAGCGGTGAATGGGTCACGCGCGAGGTGTAAAGCGTCCAAGGCAGCACGAGCGCATACGCCAACGCCGCAACCAGCGCCGCGTTCACGACCACTCTGCGCCAGGGTGCCAGTTTGAAGAGGAGGGCGAGCAGCGCCCATAGCACGAGCAGACCCAGCAGCAGCGTTGCCGTCGGGCGAGCCAGCGCCGCCAGCGCAAGCGAGACGCCGCAGAGCACGATCCATCTTCGCCGCGAGTCGCGCTGCATCCGCATCAGGAAGAAGAGAAAGGCGGTCTGGAGGAAGATATAGAGGGACTCGGTATAGAGCCAGCCATCCCAGATAAACATCCCGGCGTAGACGGCGGCGATGATGCCCGTCACCAGCGCGATGCGCCGCCCAAAGAGGTCTTTGGCAATGAGGTAGACCAGCACGCACGTCCCCGACCCAAGTACGCAACAGGCGAGGCGAGCATAGCGTGTGGCATCTCCCAATACCGCGTAGATCGCGGCCATAACCATAGGCCAGAGCGGTGGACGATAGACAGGGACATGCTGCTGGGGGAAGCAGTAGCAGCGTTGGTGGAGAAGGCTTCTGGCGAGCTCGTTGTAGATCACCGCGTCGAACATGGGCTGATAGCCAGCGGCAACTGTCTTGTTGAAAATAATCCGGACAATGAACGCGAGGCAGAAAACGGCCACCATTGGAACGTACTCGCGCAGCCTGGACCACCGCCACTCACGCGCCCTCTGAGTTGCCTGAACTGCCCGTGCGGCGAGTCGCTGCCGCTTGACGTCGAGCCAGACGAGCATGAGCGCCTCCTGCCTCACCAAATTGGCGGACATCCGTGTATCGGCACTGCCCCGTCGCTAGCAATCGCTATCCCCGGTATTCGGCGAACGGTCGCACGCTGTAGCCACTTGCGTCGCTGAGCGCCTCGACGACTGCCCGCGCGGTATCGAGCGAGGTCAGGCATGGGATGCCGGTCTCGACGGCAGCGCGGCGGATGCGGAAGCCGTCCTGGATCTCGATGCCCTCGCGCATTTGGCCTGTGCCGCCAGTGATCGTGTTAATAACCAGCTGCACCGCTCGTGTGCGAATCAGGCGTATGATCTCTGAGCCGTCCTGGCTGGCGCGCGAACCACCGACGTTCTCCTGGCTGATGCGCGGCACGGGGGTCACCGGAAGGCCACGCTCTTCGAGCAGACGCGCCGTACCTTCAGTCGCATAGAAATGATAGCCCAGTGCGCCCAGTTCTTGCACGATCGGCAGCGCCTCAGCCTTGTCGCGGTCAGCGATGGTAACGAAGGCGGCACCGTCGCGTGGAGGCGCTTCGATGCCCGCCGCGATCAGCGCCTTACGGAGGGCTGCGGGATACGTTGTATCGATCCCCATCACTTCACCGGTGCTCTTCATCTCCGGGCCAAGCGCCATCTCCGCGCCGATGATCTTCGACATCGAGAAGACCGGCCCTTTCACCGCAAAGAGTGGCTGTTCCGGCCAGAGGCCATCGGGCAGGCCACTGTAGCCAAGATCCGCCAGCGTCTGGCCCAGGGGAATCTGCGTCGCCAGGTCAACCATCGGCACGCCCGTCACCTTGCTCAGGAAGGGTACCGTACGCGAGGCGCGCGGGTTGACCTCGATCACATAGACGTTGTCTCCCGGAGCGCCATTAGGCTCGGTGACGACGAACTGCGCATTCATCAGGCCACGGACATCAAGCGCCAGCGCGATGTTACGCGCGTGCCGCGCAATGGCCGTTTTCTCGTCGGCTGAGAGGCTGCGCGGCGGGTAGACGGCGAAGCTATCGCCAGAGTGGACACCTGCGCGCTCAATATGCTCCATGATGCCAGGGATCAGCACATCCTGTCCGTCACAGAGCACGTCCACCTCTACCTCGCGCCCGGTGAGGTAATGGTCGACGAGGATCGGATGCTCACCGAACTGCGTGATGACCCGTGACACATAGCGCTCCAGCGATTCGGGCGTGTGGATGATCTGCATCGCCCGCCCGCCAAGAACATACGACGGGCGCACCAACACCGGATAACCGATCTCCTCAGCCGTCGCCATCGCCTCATCCACAGTGCGCACGCCAGCCCCACGCGGACGCGGCGCCCCAAGACGCTCCATCAGCGCATCGAAGCGGCGACGATCTTCGGCCAGATCAATGCTATCCACCGAGGTACCCAGAATCGGCGCGCCACCCGCCTGCAACGGCGCTGCCAGCCCAATGGCTGTCTGACCGCCGAACTGGACGACGACAGGCGGCAGTTCGCCCTCATCTGGCGCATCTTCTACCTCGCTGGCCCCCGCCTCGTTGCGCAGAATCGCCAACACGCTCTCTTCGTCGAGCGGCTCGAAGTAAAGCCGGTCGGACATATCGAAGTCGGTGCTGACCGTCTCAGGATTCGAGTTGACCATGACGCTATGAACACCCGCCGCACGTAACGCCTGGGCCGCGCGAACCGAGCAGTAGTCGAACTCGATGCCCTGGCCGATGCGAATTGGCCCGCTGCCCAAAACCACCGCCTTTGCGCCGGGCAGCGCCTCCGCCTCATTTTCCTGCTCGTAGGTCGCGTAGAAGTAGGGTGTCTGGGCGGCAAACTCGGCGGCGCAGGTATCCACCATCTTGTAGGTTGGCCGAATCCCCCAACGCTCCCGTTGCGCGCGGACATCAGCGGCAGTGATGAACTGCTCCTGCCCGGCGGTAGCCCGCAACTGGGCGATCTGGGCATCGGAGAAGCCCATCTGCTTGGCGGCGCGGAGCATCTCCGGCGTTGGCGCGCGCGCGGCGAGGCGCTGCTCCATCAGCACGATGTTGCGCAGCTTGGAGAGGAACCAGCGGTCGATGCCCGTCTGCGTATGCAACGCTTCCAGCATGCCGATCGCGCTATCGTTGCGTAGCGCGTCGAGCAGACTCCACAGGCGCACGTCGTTGGCGGGATACTCGCTACCGCCATCGTCGGCAAGGTCGGGCGCACGCAACGCGTCGGCGCGCAACTCCAGCCCGCGCATCGCTTTCTGCAGCGCGCCCTCGAAGGTGCGGTCAATCGCCATCACCTCGCCGGTCGCCTTCATCTGCGTCCCCAGGGCGCGGTCCGCCAGCGGGAACTTGTCGAACGGCCAGCGCGGAATCTTGACGACCACGTAGTCCAACGCGGGCTCGAAGGCGGCCACCGTCTTGCCCGTCACCTCGTTGCCAATCTCGTCCAGCCGCAGGCCGATAGCGATCTTCGCAGCGACACGGGCGATGGGGTAGCCAGTGGCCTTGGAGGCCAGCGCCGAGCTACGGCTGACACGCGGATTGACCTCGATCACATAGAAGTGGAAGCTGTGCGGGTCCAGCGCGAACTGGATGTTGCAGCCGCCCTCGACACCCAGCGCGCGAATGATGCGGATCGCCGCGCTTCGTAGCAGCTGATACTCGCGGTCGGAGAGCGTCTGACTGGGCGCGACGACGATGCTATCGCCGGTATGGACACCTAACGGGTCGAAGTTCTCCATGTTGCAGACGGTGATGCAGGTATCCTCGCCATCGCGGATGACCTCGTACTCAAGCTCTTTCCAGCCGCCCAGATACTGCTCGACCAGCACCTGCGAGATAGGGCTGGCGGCGATGCCCCCGGCGGCAATCCGCTCGAGGTCGGCGCGGGTGCGCGCGATGCCGCCTCCTGTACCGCCAAGCGTGTAGGCCGGGCGGATGACCGCGGGCAGGCCGATCACCTCATCCGAGAACGCCAAGGCATCCTCGACGGTGGTCACGGTTCGGCTGGGCGCCACCTCCAGCCCAAGGTCGATTAACAACTGGCGAAAAAGCTCGCGGTCCTCGGCCTTCTGAATCGTCGCCAGCGGTGTGCCTAATAGTTTCACGTGAAACTCTTCAAGGACTCCCGCATCTGCCAGTTTGACGGCGAGGTTGAGTCCCGTCTGCCCACCAAGCGTCGCCAGAATACCGTCGGGGCGTTCGCGCTCGATGACTCGGCGCAAAACCTCGACCGTCAGCGGTTCGATGTAGGTGACATCGGCGACGCCCTCATCGGTCATGATGGTGGCGGGATTCGAGTTCACCAGAATGACGCGCTTGCCCTCCTCACGCAGTGCGCGACAGGCCTGCGTACCCGCGTAGTCGAACTCAGCAGCCTGACCGATGACGATTGGTCCACTGCCGATGACGAGCACACTCTTGATATCTTCGCGCGCCATAATTCTTATCGCTCCATCTCAAACTCGTAGACATCGACATCGTTCACCGGGTTGTAGCCAATCTTCTGATAGATAGAATTGGAGGTCGGGTTGGCCAAATCGGTGAACAAGTAGCAAAAGCCGCGTCCGCTCTCCAACAAATGCTGGCTGATTGTGGCGACACACGCGCTGGCATAGCCCCGGCCACGATGCTCCGGCGGCGTATAGACTGGGCCGATGCGAATACCATGCGCCGTCGGATTGCCATAGGCCGCGAACGAGACTGCCACGTCGCCATCCTCCCAAAGGTAGCCGCCACGCGATGGCGTCATGAAATAGCGGTCTACCCAGTCAGCCGCGTTGAGTCGCTCAATTGGCCCCAGCGCCTCAGCGGCAAACGAATCAAGCCAGCGGACCAGCAGATCGCTGTCAGACTCGATGGGACGACGGTAGCTGCCAGACACGCCTGATACTGGGATTACTGTTTCCAGTTCGTAGATACGCTCCCGCATCGCCAGATGCCCCACTATCCCCGTCTGTTGCTGCCAGTTCTCGGCGAAGAGCCGCGAGACAGGGACGGGCGCGAGGACACCAGGAAGGCTGTCGTGATAGCGCGACCAGAGATCACCAGCAATCAGCCTCAGCGCCTCTAACGCCTCGGCGGCATACTCCGGCGCGATCAGCGAGAGGATGACGTTGAAGGGCGGCGTGCGCATCGCCACCAGCGCCACCACGCCCTCGTCCTCAACGAGCGCCATGTAGGGAACCTCATCGGCGGGTATGAGGCCGCGCGGCAGTGTCGAGAGCAGGCCAAGCATCAGGCAATGCGTCGCCTCGTGCGCGAGCAGATACGGCTCGACCCGCGCCGCAAACTCGTCAATGTCGGCAAATCGCGCTAACTGCATGCGAACTTCTCTCTCTAACCTCACACCCTCAAACCGCGTGTTGAGCAGTTCTGTGAAATCCGTCCAGGCGGGTTTTCTGGCGGAGCGAACGCAGCGAAGCGAGGCCACTCAGGCGTGGTCTCAACCACCCGCGTTCGTTATGTGTCTCGTCACCAACTACGCCGACTTGACTGGCAGCTCTACCTGGCGATGTTCCTCGACCACCGCCGCGAAGCGGTCGAACAATTGCTGATTGTCCTCCGGGCCAGGCGCGGCCTCGGGATGATACTGCACCGAGAAGACCGGCAGCGTTTCATGCGCCATCCCCTCGACACTGCCATCCGAGAGATTGATATGGCTCACGTAGAGACCGCTCTCAGCGGGAAGGGTCGTCGCGTCTACCTGGAAGTTGTGGTTCTGCGACGTCACCGTCACCCGCCCGGTGCGCTCCTCACGCACGGGATGGTTGATGCCGTGATGGCCAAACGGCAGACGGCTGGTGCGCGCGCCTGCGGCCAGCCCCAGGATCTGGTGGCCAAGACAGATGCCCATCAGCGGCATCCGCTCCTCCCAGACCAGTGCGCGCGTCAGCTCCACCAGATTGGCGACACTCTCGGGATCACCCGGCCCATTGGAGAGCAGCACGCCATCCGGGCTAATGCGGCGCACGTCGGCCAGCGTCACAGTATGCGGCGCGATGACGACCTCCAACCCACGCCGTGCCAGGCTTCGGGCGATATTCTGCTTGTAACCCGTGTCAATCAGCAGGATGCGCGGCGCGTCCGCTGGCGCTGGCTCGTCCGCCTTCCAGGTGTCTGCCGACTTGATCGAGACATCCGCGACGACATCGAGGTCGGTGACGGTATGCACCCGGTTCGCCTCAGCCACCAGCGCCGCGATGTCTGGCGTCTCGTCCGCCTCATGGACCCGCAGGACACCGCGCAACGTGCCATGCTCACGCAGGTGGCGCGTCAAGGCGCGAGTATCGAGGTCGCAGACGCCGGGGATGCCGTTGGCAGCCAGGTAGTCGTCAATCGAGGCGGAGGCGCGCCAGTTGCTATAGTCGTCGCTAGCCTCACGCACGATCAGCGCTGAGAGCCACGGGCGGCGCGACTCGACATCGGCCAAGGTGACGCCATAGTTGCCGATCAGCGGATAGGTCAGGACAACCATCTGGCCGCGATAGGATGGGTCGGTGCAGATCTCCTGATAGCCCGTCATGCCTGTGGCAAAGACGACCTCGCCCCGGCGTCCGTGGCGCATCGCCTCGACCGCGCCGAACGGTCGCCCGGTAAACGTCGCACCATCTTCCAGCACGAGCACTGCGCTTCGCTCGCTCCGCTCCCACTCCATACTGTTGCCTCCTGGTCTATGCCATCGAACCGCCCCGTCTGTCCCGGTCGTCTTAGCTGCCTCGCTCGCCTGCCTCGTCCGCCGCGTCATACACCACGACGCCATCGAGCAGTGTCATCCGCACGCGCCCACGAAGTGGCACACCCGCCAGCGGTGTATTATGGCCACGCGAGGCGAAGCGCTCTGGATCAACCGTCCACACCTCGTCGGGATCGAAGATAACGATATCCGCCGCCGCGCCCGGTTCGAGTGTTCCCGCCTCTAGCTTCCATGCGTGCGCCGCCCGCGACGTGAGCGCGGCGATCAGTGTCTCAAGTGATAATTTGCCCGCCCGTACCAGGGTCAGCAGGGAGGCCAGCGCCGTCTCCAATCCAGAGATGCCAAACGCCGCCTCGCCATACTCACAGTCTTTGTCAACCGTTGTGTGGGGCGCATGATCCGTAGCAATGGCGTCAATCGCGCCGTCAATTAGACCCGCCAGCAACGCCTCACAATCGGCGGCCGTGCGGAGCGGCGGATTGACTTTGGTATTGGTGTCGTAGCGCACTCCAGGCTCAATAGTCAGCCCCTCAGCCGCCAGCGCAGCCGCCAGTGGGCCGGTGCGCTCGCCCGCCACCCAATTATCGGTCAGCAACAGATGGTGTGGCGTGACCTCTGCCGTCACCAGCAACCCCTCGGCCTTCGCCGCACGTATCAGATCCACCGAGCCTGCCGTGCTGAGGTGCGCCGCATGATAGCGCGCGCCGGTGAGCCGCACCAGCGCCAGATCGCGCGCCAGCATCACTTCCTCGCCCGCCGCGGGCCAGCCGCGCAGGCCCAGCATCGTCGCCACCGCACCCTCATTCATGACGCCGCTACCAACCAGATCGTCGTCCTGGCAATGCTCGACAACTGGCGCGCCCAGCGGCGCGGCGTATTCGAGCGCAAGACGCATCAGGCGGCTGCTATGGACCGGGCGGCCATCATCGGAGAAGGCGACCGCGCCCGCCTCAACCAGTTCGGCCATCTCGCTCAACTCTTTGCCATCCTCGCCCTTGCTGATGGCGGCGATGGGGCGTACATGGGCAGGCGCACCCTTCGCCCGCGACAGTACATAGTCAAGCGTTGCACGTGAATCGATCACCGGATTGGTATTGGGCATACAGCAGATCGTGGTGAAGCCGCCTCGCGCAGCGGCCCGCGCCCCGCTGGCAATCGACTCTTTGCCCTCGAAGCCCGGTTCACGCAGGTGTGCGTGCAGATCGACGAAGCCCGGCGCCACCACCCAACTCGCGGGCAGTTCTACGGTCCGCAACGGCGCATCCGACTCCGCCACTCGCACCGCCAGCGCGTCGGCATCGGTCCCGTGTGCGACGATACGCCCATCGCGGATGAGCAGCCAGCCCACCTCATCCAGACCTTGGCCCGGATCGACGATGCGCGCCCCGATCAGCGCCAGTTGTTCTGTCACGCCGCTCACTCCTTCGCCGCCTTCGCTGTATTTGCTGCCAGCGCTCCGGCGATCATCTCCAGCACCGCCATGCGCACGGCAACACCGTTGGTCACCTGCTCCTCGATCAAGGAGGCCGGTCCGTGGGCCACCGCCGAGGATATCTCGACACCTTCATTCATCGGCCCCGGATGGAGCACGAGCGCGCCGGGCTTCGCCAGCTTCAGCCGTACCTTATTGAGGCCATAGCGCTGTGAGTATTCACGCAGCGAGGGTAGCAGCCCCGCCTGCTGGCGTTCGCGTTGCAGCCGTAGCGCCATGATCGCATCGGCGTCTTTGAGCGCGTGGGCGCAATCTGTCTCGACGGTGACACGCCGAATGGCGCCAGTCCCTGGCACCGGGCGCGCCGCATACAGCTCAGCGGCGGCTGGCGGCAGCAGCGTACGCGGACCGCAAAGCACCACCTCCGCGCCCGCGGCGGTGAGCGACCAGACATTCGAGCGGGCGACACGACTATGCAGAATATCGCCGAGGATGACGATGCGCTTCCCCGCAACCGTCTTCAGGTGACGCTCCAGCGTGAAGAGATCGAGCAACGCCTGTGTAGGATGCGCATGCCAGCCGTCACCCGCATTCACGACTCCGCCGCGGATGGCGCGAGCGATGGCATCGGGCGCGCCCGACTGGCTGGAGCGGACGACGACGATCTGCGCGCCCAGCGCCTGGAGCGTCTCGACAGTATCGCGTAGCGACTCGCCCTTGCTCACGCTGCTGGCCGATGCGGTCACATTCACGACATCCGCGCCGAGCTTCTTCCCTGCCAACTCGAACGAAACGCGCGTCCGGGTGCTGTTCTCGTAAAACAGGTTGACCAGCACGCGGCCTTGCAGCGTCTTCAGCCGCGCCTCTGGCTGGTCAAGCATCTCGCGCATCGTCGCGGCACGGTCAAGCAGCGCGCGCAGTTCATCGGGCGTCCAGTCGTCCAGATCGAGCACATGCTGGCGCGCGACCACTGCGGAGGCTGCGGATGTTTCACGTGAAACATCCGCAGTTGCCAAACTACCCGTCCTGGCCTGCCACACTCCCGCGCCAGGGACGGCGCTTACCTCCTCCTCGATGATCTCGCGGCAAAGCTCGACGCACTCATCGCAGATGTAGACGCCACCCGGCCCAGCGATCAGCCGCGCCACCATATCCGGTGATTTGCCGCAGAAGGAGCAGCAATACGCCGCCCGCTTCCCTACCTTCGTCATGATGTCATGCCCCCGACCCATGCTCGCCAGCGCTGAGTTCGGGCGCGGATACCAGCGCCACGGCGTCCAGTCCGTCGATCTCGCGCAGGCGCACATGGATGCTCTCGGTCAGCGCCGTCGGAATGTTCTTGCCGACGTAATCGGCGCGAATCGGCAGCTCGCGATGGCCACGGTCTACCATGACGGCCAGCTGCACCCGGCGCGGGCGGCCCGCATCCACCAGCGCATCGATCGCGGCGCGGGTGGTGCGCCCGGTGAAAAGCACGTCATCCACCAGCACAACGGTCTGGCCCGCCACTGGCAGATCGAGCGGCGCGCGTTCCAGCGGCTGCCGTGCGGGGCGGTCATCGCGATAGTTGGTGATATCCAGTTCGAGGACCGGCACGGCGATGCCTTCCAGCGCGTTAATGCGCTCGGCCAGGCGACGCGCCAACGGGATGCCACGGGTATGCAGCCCAACTAGCACCAGATCGCCCGCGCCCGCGTTACGCTCCAGAATCTCGTGGGCAATCCGGGAGATCGCACGGCGCATCTCCTCCTCGCTGAAGATGATTTTACCAACGCCGACAGGGTTGCCAGATGGCTGAGAGGCGCTCATAGGCCCACTCCTTTCATGTCGTGAGTGCGAGAAGTGGAAGGTAAACGACACGGGTCACTGAGGGAGTGAATAGCATAAAAAAAGCCTCCATCACCATCGCCCTGGATGGGATGAAGGAAAGCTGTTCTATAGGGGAGAAACGCCCGCAGTGGGCAGGCAGGCGCACAGGCCACACACACACTCCTTTCCAGCCTCACAGGACTGGGGTTAAAGGACCGCTAAAGAGAGTATACCACCGCCAACTCAACCATGCAAAAAGGCGGTACTCACATGCATGGGTCATGGCTATACGAATATACAGGCGGCTTGCCATGATTGTTATGTCTACTTGACGCGCCGGTTGAGGCTCGCTATAGTGCTGGCATGACAAGTTATACCTCACAATGCGCGGATAGCTATTATCGGCGGCCCTCTGGCGGGGCGGGCCGGTGTAGTTCCGTGAGCACGCTAAGGTGAGAGATCGCCGCAAGGCGTAACCGCCAGCCAGAGGGTAAGCAGAAGCGTAAAGGCTTCTGCTTTTTTGTTGCCCGCTGGTTCCCCTCTCCTGCGGAAGAGGGGGTTAGGGGTGAGGTCTAGGGAAAGACAATGTTAATGGAAACATCATCTACGATGCGCTGTCGGGGGCTGCGCGGCGCGACCACCGCCGCCGACAACAGCGCCGCAGCGATTCTCGCCGCTACTCGCGAACTGCTCGAACGGCTGGTGGCGCGTAATGCGCTCGATGTCGCGGATATCGCCAGCGCGTTCTTCACTGTGACCGACGACCTCGACGCCGCCTATCCCGCCCTGGCCGCGCGCGAGCTGGGCTGGAACGAGGTGGCTCTGCTCTGCGCCCGCGAGATTCCCGTGCCGGGCAGCGTCGCCCGCTGCATCCGCGTGCTGCTCCACATCAACACGACCAAAGGACAGGCCGACCTACGCCCCGTCTATCTGCGCGATGCGGTGGCGCTGCGGCCAGATGTGGTCGATACCACACTACCAGCCACGATGCCCGCCGTGGAACGCGTCGCCATTCTCGGCCTGGGGCTGATGGGCGCATCGCTCGGGATGGCGCTCCGGGAGCGCGGCGTGGCCCGACAGGTGGCGGGATTCGACGCCGATCCTGGCGTGACCGAGCGCGCCCGCGAACGTGGCGCTATCGATGTCGGCTATGCATCGGTCGCGGAGGCGGTGGCTGGCAGCGCTCTGGTGGCGCTGGCCACGCCGCTGCTGGCGATGCGCGATCTGCTGGCGGAGATGGCGCCACTGCTGGCCGAGACAACAGTTGTTACCGACCTTGGCAGCGTCAAAGCGCCTGTCGTCTCCTGGGCAGAGCCGCTGCTGAGGGCGCCGGGTCAGTTCGTCGGCGGGCATCCCATGGCGGGCAGTGAGCAATCGGGAGTCGAAGCGGCCAATAGCGGCCTGTATCGCGATTGCGTCTGGTGTCTGACGCCCACCGACCACACATCCACCACCGCGCTCCACATGGTCACACGGCTGATCGAGGCAATGGGGGCGAATCCACGCATCATGCCGCCTGAGCAGCACGATCAAGCCGTCGCCCTGGCGAGCCATCTGCCGCTGGTGGCCGCAAGCGCGCTGACGCTGACCGTCGCGCAGTCGCCCGATGCCACAGACGCCTTTGCGCTCGCGGCGGGCGGATTCCGCGATGCGACCCGTGTCGCATCGGGCAGCCCACGCATGGCGCGCGACATCTGCCTGACCAACACCACCCCGCTACTCTCCGCGCTGGATCGCTATATCGCCGCGCTGCAATCCCTCCGCGACCTGATCGTGGAGCAGAGTCCCGCGCTCGAAGCGACCTTCACAGAAGCCAATGACGCGCGCAATCGCTGGTTAGCAGGCCAACCAGAATCTTGAGAAGTTGTTCTTGACAGGCAATCTATAGCGATGTATCTTCTTTTCATCGGAGGTGATGCCGAATGATTGACGACATTGACGGCAAAATACTGTCTATTCTTCAAAACGACGCGCGCACGTCCAACGCCGAGATTGCGCGGCGGCTGGCTATGGCGCCTTCCGCGATTCTAGAGCGCATCCGCAAGCTCGAGACGCGCGGCCTGATCGACGGCTACGAGGCACGACTGAATCCCAAGGCGCTCGATATGGGGCTGCTCGCCTTCATCTACGTCCGCGCCGATGAGCGTATCGGCTCGCGCGTGATTGGCGACGAGCTGGCGGCGTTTCCTGAGGTGCAGGAGGTGCATCACATCGCCGGGGAAGACTGTTATCTCTTAAAGGTGCGGGTTGCCGACACCAACGCGCTGAGCGACCTGCTCCGCCAGCGGCTTGGCCCCATCGACGCCATCCGCTCTACCCGCACCACCATCGTACTCTCGACGATCAAAGAGACAGCGCAGATTCCGCTGCCATCAACGGCGAAAGAAGACCTTTCCGATGCTGGCTAGTCGCACAAGTCCCCGCACGCAGATCATTCTCGCGTTCGCCGCCGTCTATATCTTCTGGGGTTCCACCTATCTGGCCATTCGCTTCGCCGTCGCCACGATGCCGCCGTTTCTGATGGCGGGCATCCGCTTCCTGATTGCGGGCGCGATTCTGTATCTCTGGATGCGCCTGCGCGGCGGCGAGCGGCCCAAATTGATTCACTGGCGTTCCGCGCTAATCGTCGGCGGGCTGTTGCTGCTGGGCGGCAACGGACTCGTCTCATGGTCTGAACAGCAGGTGCCCTCAGGGCTGGCAGCGCTCCTGGTTGCGGCGGTTCCGCTCTGGATGGTGCTCTTCGATTGGCTACGTCCTGGCGGCACGCGGCCAGCCAGTCTGACGGTTGTCGGGCTGGCGATTGGCTTCGCGGGCGTCATCCTGCTGGCCAGTCAGGCTGAATCCTCGGGTACCGGGCCGCAGCTCATTGGCGTCCTGGCGCTGCTGGTGGCGGCGATTTGCTGGGCGATTGGCTCGCTCTACGCCCGCAGCGCGCCCTTCCCTCGGACGCAACTATTGGGTACCGGGATGGAGATGCTGGGCGGCGGCGTCTTGCTGATCGTGATCGCCACGGCAACAGGCGAGTGGAGCCAGGTTCATCTCGAAGCCATCACGCTCAAGTCGGCGCTGGCCCTCGCCTTTCTGATTATCTTCGGCTCACTGGTCGCGTTCTCGGCATATGTCTGGCTGCTGCATCATGTCTCGGCGGCGCGCGTCTCAACCTACGCCTATGTCAACCCGATGGTCGCGGTCTTCCTCGGCTGGGCCTTCGCCCGTGAGGAAGTCACCTGGGTCACCATTGCCTCCGCGGCAATCATCATCGCTGCAGTCGCGCTGATCAGCGTCGCGCGGGCGCGTGGCGAGAAGCCGCAGCTCGAACCAGTTCCCGAAATCGATGCTCCGACGCCAGAGGAGGCAATCGCGCGCCAGTAGCCGATGCGGTAATCCAACATCGCGGCATGAATGCCACGGCTAATTGTTCACCTTCTCCTCGTGCTATACTTCCCAGAGAGAAGCTATAGGGTAATCACTAGCTTCCGGGAGGCGCATATGTATGGCGAGATCGCGGCGGCGCTGGCGCGTGGCGAGGCTGGCGTCCTCCTGACGGTGGTGAAGATCTATGGCGCGGCCCCCTGCGCGCCGGGGACGAAGATGTTCGTCCGCGACGATGGCAGCGCGCTCGGAACATTTGGCGGACGGCAGACCGATGCCCACGCCCGCACCGATGCGCTAGAGGCGCTAGCCTCCGGGCAGACCAGCCTGCTGAAGTACAATCTTGACCCCGAGGGCGGCGAGAGCGTCGGCAGTTGCGGCGCGACCCTGGAAGTCTTTGTCGAGCCGATACGCCCAGAGCCACGGCTGATCGTCGCCGGGTCTGGCTACGTGGCCCAGGCGCTGACCCGGCTAACCACCGCCATCGGCTGGCGGGTCAGCCTGTTGGACGACCGCTCCGAGTTCGTGCAGACAGCGTTGCCCGATAATGTATCGCTTACCGTCGGCGATATCCCCGAACTGCTACCCACCCTCGCGCCCGACACGATGACGGCGGTAGTGATCGTCACACGCGGCCACAAGGTTGACCAGGACGCGCTCGAAGCGGCGCTCGGCACGGGCGCTGGCTATATCGGCATGATCGGCAGCCCCGGCAAGGTGCGTACGATCTTCCGCAAGTTGCTACGCAAAGGTATCACTTCCGATACGCTGGCGCAGGTTCACGCGCCGATTGGGCTGGACCTGGGCGCGCGGACGCCCGACGAGATCGCGCTCAGCATCGCCGCCGAACTGCTGGCATGGCGGCGTGGCGGCAGCGGCGAACCCCTCCGCGACCACGCAGCCATCCTGGCCAAAGTGCAGTCCGAACCGAAGAGCGAAACGGAGACCGAGTTGGAAACCGAGACCGAGCCGGAAACCGAGCCAGCCGGGGCCTAACCCGCTAGTTGCGCCGCTTTTCCACCCTTTTCGCCGCTTTTCCGCTCCCGGCCGCCATGTTATACTGGTTTACATCGTGTGTCTGGCGGTGGTAGCTGAGGAGGGTTCGGGTGGCGAAGCGGGCAAGCGGCGGCAACATCTCCCAGGCGCTCCGTCTGTTGTCGCGGCGGCAGATTATTACGATAGGTATCGCTGTCGTGGCTACCGCGCTGGCGGGCATCCTCCATTTCGCGGGGGCCAACTATGTGCTGACGTTTGTCGTCGCAGGCGTGGCGCTGGCGACATTGGCCGCGCTGGTTGGCGACGCCACTGAGCAGCTGGGCGCGCGGCTTGGTCCCGGCGCAACGGGCGTGCTGCAATCCGCCCTGGGTAATCTTCCCGAACTCTTCGTCGGCATCTTCGCCTTGCGCGCCGGACTGCTGGAAGTGGTGCAGAGCGCGTTGATTGGCTCGATTCTGGGCAACAGTGTGCTGGTGCTGGGTCTGGCCTTCCTGGTAGGCGGCCTGCGTCACGGCGAGCAAAAATTCTCCTCGGACCCGCCACGTATGATGGTCACGCTCACCTTGCTCGCAGTGGCGGCGCTGGCCATCCCGACGCTGACCTTCCTGCTGCATACGCCCGCCCAGCCCCACAGTGAGGGATTGAGCATCGCCTGCGCCATCATTCTGCTGCTGGTCTTCCTCGCCAGTATCCCCATTTCGCTGGCGGGCGGCCCGGCCAGTCTGCCCGGCGAGCCGCCCGAGGCGGTGGAAGTCGCCGATGGCCACATCTGGCCGATCTGGCTCACGGTCGCTATCCTCGTCCTTGCGGCGCTAGGCGCGGCGTTTGTCTCCGAATGGTTCATCGCCGCGCTGGAGCCAACGATAGCGGTCCTCCATCTCTCGCAGGCGTTCACTGGCCTGGTGATCGTCGCGCTGGCGGGCAACGCTGTCGAGCATGTCGTCGGCATTCAGTTGATGGCGGCGAACAAACCCGACTACGCCATCAGCGTCATCATGAATAGCTCGCTCCAGATCGCCCTCTTCCTGACCCCCGTGCTGGTGCTGCTCAGCCTGGTGCTCGGCGGCGCGTATCTGACGCTGGTCGTTCCGCCGCTCTTATTAGCGGCGCTGGGGCTTGCCGCGCTACTCGGAACGATCATCATCTATGACGGCAAGTCCACCTGGCTGGAAGGCCTCGCGCTCATCGGCCTCTATTGCATCATCGCCGTCTCGTTCTGGTGGGGATAAGAGCGTTTAAGCTAAATTCAGGCCTGGATGGTTAACGAGAGATAAAGATAGATCGTAAAGGCATGGATGCGAAATCTACCCCCTTTGAGAAAGTGTGATAGCGCCCTCCGCGCTTACATCTTGTCCACTTCACGCTCGGCGGCGTCGAGCATCTTCTGCTCATCTTTCGCGTTGAGCGAACGGCGATAGTAGCCCACCATCCAGACCATCATGATGAGGAACGCGACAAACCCCAGCAGCAGCGATTGCCAGACACCAAGCGCCGCGATCCGCGTATCAGCGGGGAAGTTGGCGCGCAGCAGCTCATCGCTCATGAAGACGCAGCCCGCGAAGCAGAGCGCGCCGATAAATCCGACCATGTGACAGACGATGAATGTCGCGCTACCCGCGCGCTCGCCCGCCGGTATGCCACTCAGCCGCCAGCGGAAGGCGTGCTGGACCGTCGGCATCTGCTCCTGAAACTCGCGGATGTAGAACTCTTTGATCACACTCATCGTAATCAGGCTTTGCCGGAATGCCTGGCGCAGCCGGATGAGCAGCACAAAGAACGCGATGCCCGCAATACCTGCCGCGAAGAGCACGACAGCGGCAATCGGCTGGATAAAGCTGCTCTTTGCCCCGCCCAGTGGATAGATCGCGCCAAACGCCGAGCCAAGGATGCCGACCACCAGCAGATACATATTGAACATGCGAGCGCGGTCCTCCATTGCCTGATAGGCGGTGGTCGAGGCGTAGTTGAACTCCTCCAGCAGCATGTTCTCGATCTTCAGTCCGCTATCGTTCCCGCCGCTACTTTTCGCCTCATGCTCACGAAACGGCGCGCTCCGCTGCACTGGCGGATTGGTCGGATCCATCGGCATCGCGCATTCTCCTTATCGACTGTCGCCAGTCAGAAACGTCAGGCCGGGAGGCCTAGCTCAGCCGCCTTCTCGCTCGCCTGTTTCGCAGCCGCTTTGGCGCCGGTCTTTCGCAGCATCCCCTCATACGCGATAAGCTGAAGCAGCCAGGCCAGTCCGAAGACCGCCCCGCCGATAAGGTAGATCAGTGGATTCGTGGAGAGATGCAACAGCATGGTGTTCGCGTCGTTGGTCGCCAGTTCGGCAATCACGAAAGCGGCAAGGCCAAGCGCGAAGCTATCGATGAAGGTAATGGCGAAGCAGACCAGGAAGGTCAGGCTGCCAAAGCGCCGCCCCGACGGCATAGACGCGGTGCGCCAGCGAAAAATCTGATCGACGGACGGAACTTTCCCCTTGAACTCCTTGATGTAATGCTCTTTGATGACGTTCATCGTGAGCAGACTATCGTCGAAAGCCTGGCGGATACGCACAATCTTGAAGAAGAAGATGACGCCAATAAACCCTGCCAGGATGAGGAGCGCCAGGGCAAGCGCCTGCGACTGCTCGACATGACTACCAAACCCGTAGAGCGCGCCCAGCCCACTCGCCAGCACACCCGTAATGCCGAGGTAGAAGTTAAACATGCGCCCGCGATCCTCCAGCGCCTGATAGGCCGTCGCGCTGGCGTAGTTGAATTCGGCGAGCATCATGCTTTCGAGCCGCAGCGTCTGATCGGTATTGGCCGCCGGATCGCTTTGGCCCGCGGCGGGCGACTGCATCGGTTCGGGGCTGATGGGTGAAAAGGGCATTGCGGCTCCTCCGGTGGTATCGGTCGATTGCGCCAGCGCATCCCGCGCCAGCAACAATCCAAGCACGGTCTTGCTATCGTCAATCTCGCCAGACTGGCAGCGCGCCAGCGCATCGGCCAGTGGCGTCCAGGCGACGCCACTAATCTCCGTGGGGTCTTGCGGACCAGCCTGGCCCGGCACGGGCTGAAGGTCGGTTGCGAGATAGAGCGTGATAGTCTCGTTCGTGAACCCAGGCGATGTATGCGTCCGCACCAGCAGACGCAGCGTCCCAGCCTCGTAACCAGTCTCCTCGCGCAGTTCGCGGTGCGCGGTCTGCTCGGGCTGACCAACCTCGGCGGGATTCACCAGCCCCGCAGGGATCTCCCAGGTGCGGCGGTTGATCGCCGGGCGCTCCTGCCGCACCAGCGCCACCAGCGGCGCGTTCGCTCGCGCGGGATCATCGCGCAGCGCCACAATCGCCACGGCGCCGGGATGCTCGACCACGTCGAACGCTGTGCGGCCACCGCTGGGCGCGGGAAGCGTCCGTCGCAAGACCCGTATCAACGAGCCGCGATAGACCTCTTCGTCGGAGTATTGGTCTGGCTGCATGGCATGCCCTCTCCATCGGCAGCGGTGTGTCCGCCGGGTGGTCCGCTTGTTGTTATAGCCGAGGGGCAGCATAGCATGTTTAGCCGCCCGCGTGAAGCCCCTGGCGCGTGGGTGATTAAATGTGGAGGTCTACGGCGCCCTGGCAAACGGCATCGAGAGCGCTGGAGAGACAGGTAAGATTTGACGCGATATCAGGGGCATATGACAGAGACCACCACTTCGACGACAGCTACCAATCGGCCGCTGCCATCCAATGATAGGGCGGCGCGGGCGGTCGCCTGGCTCGCCCGGATTCCATGGGTGCGCTACCCGGAGTTCTGGGTCATCGTGCTGGTTGCGGCGTTGCTGCGGCTGTGGCTGCTGGACCACTCGCAGTGGCTCGACGACCAGGCGCAACTGCTGACGCTCGCCCGCGACGCCTGGCTGCATGGCGCGCTGCCCATCACCGGCATTCGCTCCTCGATTGGCACACTCAACCCGCCGCTCAGCGTCTATATTCTCATGCCGTTCTTCCTCTTCACTAAAAGCCCGCTGCCCGCACTGATCGGGCTGGCGCTCTGGAATATCTTCGGCGTCGCACTCTGTTATATCTTCGCGCTGCGTTACTTCTCGCGCAGAGCCGCGTTCTGCTCGGCGCTCGTCTTTGCCTGCTGCGGCGCGGCCATCAACTATAGCCGCTTCATCTGGCAACAGAACTACCTGCCGCCGCTGCTGCTGCTCTGGGCGTTCACGCTCTATGCCGGGGTC
This sequence comes from Ktedonobacterales bacterium, assembly GCA_036273675.1. GTDB lineage: Bacteria > Chloroflexota > Ktedonobacteria > Ktedonobacterales > JADMIN01 > DAHUXT01. The sequence continues at coordinate 24,051 of DASUHD010000153.1, forward strand.
GTGCGCGGGCGGCGTAACTGGCTGGCGCTCCATCTGCTGCTACTGGCCATGATTATCTCGCTGCACCCTACCGGGCTGACGCTGCTGGCCGTCACCGTCGTTGCGCTGCTCATCGCGCCACACTGGCCGACCCGCCGCGACGCGCTGCTCGGCATTGGGCTGGTCGTCGTGCTGCTCCTGCCCACTATCCTCTGGGAGCTGACGAGCGGCTTCTCCGATGCGCAACTCCTGCGCCAGTTCTCTCAGCAGCCACCTGTCATTGACGTCGATGTCTTTCACGCCATCTACCATCTACTCGGCGCGCCCGCTTATCCCGGCCCGGGAACCAACACACCCTATCCTGCCATCCTCGATACCGCCCTCTACGCCCACATCGGTGGCCTCAACGTGGTCATTCAGAATCTGGCGATGGCGCTCTATATCGTCTGCTACCTGGTGCTGACGGTGCTGACGCTGGCCCCGCTGCGCCGGGTGCGCGTCGGTACCACGTCGGCGGCGACGGGCTGGCGGCGCGTGTGGGGATGGCTGCTAGCGCTGCGGGCGGCGCTCCAGGCGGATGCGCGCTGGCGCTCGTATCTGCTGCTCTGGGTCTGGCTGACCATTCCGCCCCTGACGATGCTACGCCACGGCAAGACGGTCCAGCCGCACTACCTGTTCATCCTCTATCCCGCCTTCTTCCTCTCGGTCGGCGTCGCGGTGGACGCCATGATCCGCGTGGGGCCGCGCGTGCTCTCCGCGCTCCGTATCCATCCGCGCCAGACACAAGCACAACTACAGCGGATCATCGTTGGAGGGGCGCTGGCGGTCGTCTTGCTTGTGGCGCTGGGGCAGGGCGCGCAGTCCGCCCTCTTTATCGCGGCGCTCGGCGGCAATCAGGTGAGCACGGTCAACTTTGGCTATCCACTCAACCAGCTTCTCGCGGCAGATGGCGCGCTTGCAACCATCCAGCGCGCGCAACATGCGAACGGCATCATCGTCAGTATGCCCTCGCGCTACACCGCCTCGGCGCTGGACTCGACGCTCATCCGCGAGGAGGCCGACCGCACCGGCGTCACGGGCGACTGCCTCGCGCTACCCAGCGCACAGGCTGGGTCGACGCTGGTCGTCTCGACCCGGGCGGCCAGCCTACAGGCGCGGCTGCTGGCGACGCTGCCCAACGCCACGCGCGTCCAGGACATCGCCATGCCAGGGGATGAGCCGCTAGCCATCTATCGCCTGAGCGGGCCACCGCCGCTGCTGCCGGATGAGCGCGCCCTGCCCTCCATCACCTGGCAAAGCGGAGATGGAAGCGCGCTGCGGCTGGTGGCTGGCGCGCGCATAGCGCCTGGCGTCATTCAGCTGCGGTGGGTCGTCGAACAGTGGACGATACCTCATGATGTGAATAGCGCTGACATGAGCGCCACGCCATGGTTTGAGTTACAGGTGCGGCCGCAGGCAGCCGCACAAGGCGGACGAGGCAGCGCGCCAACGAGCGCTCCAGTGGCGCGGGCGACCTGCCAGCCGACACATTTGCAGCCGGGCGAAACGCTCTTCACCTGGATCTCGACCGCCTGGAGCGCTAATGGCACGAGCCTCACCGCCGTTGCGCCGCCATTGCCGACCACGCCGCTCGCGCTGTCAGTGCTACACGGCACACAAGCGCTCTGGCAGAAACAGATTGGGCCGCTACGAGCGCTTTCGGCAGCGCCTAGCGGCATACCGCTTGCGCCGATGTTAGTCACGAGCACGACAGGCGCGAACGGTAGCTATCCACTGCCAATCTCTCTCACCGGGAGCGACGCGCCGTGAGCACCAGAGAGTCTGAGGAAGAGCCAGCTCCAGCGGCTAGTGAACGTACTGATACCGCCACATCAGCGGATGCTCCGTCGCAGTCTGCGCCCACCGCGCCGCGCTACCGCAAGCCCTGGCTCGATGCGCTGTTGCTCCTGATCGCGCTGACTGAGGTGCTGACGCTCTTCTCACATAACCTGCGCGGCGATGGCGGGCCACGGTTCGCCGCGCTCTCGCAGCTGCTCGAAGGACACGGCATCCCCACCATCAAATACTCGCTGATTGGCCCGCTCTTTTCCGCGCCGCTCTGGCTGCTGGGCAAGGCCACATCCTCTCCGCAAACGCTGGTGGAGGTCTACAACTGGCTCGTCTTCGCGATTGGCCTGCTGGCGCTCTACCTGCTCTTGCGCACTGCCATGAACCGCCGGGTGTTGCGGACGTTTCTGCTGCTGCTCGTGGCCGCCTCGATGTTTCCCACGCACACGCTCTCGTTCTATGCCGAGACGTTCACGGCGGTCGCCGTTGCTATCGGCTCGGTGCTGGCGGTCTTCGGCAAACGGCTTGCCGCCTTTGGCGGCTGGGCGCTGGCCGTGCTCGGGGTGGCCAATGCCCCCGCGAGCATCCTGGGCTTCGCAAGCATGACGGCGCTTTATGCGCTGCGCCGACGGCGGTTACGCTACCTGGCAGCAGTTGTGGCTGCCATCGCGCTGATTCTCGCGGAAGCATGGCTGCGGCGCGGCAACCCGTTCGCCAACGGCTACGCGGACGACTCCGGCTTCCATACCATCATGCCCTACTCCGGCGGTCCCGGCTTCAACTATCCCATCCTCTTCGGCATCCTCGCGATTCTGCTCTCCTTCGGCAAAGGGCTGCTCTTCTTCACGCCCGGACTCTTCCTGCCCGCGCGGCGCTATTTGCTGGCGCAGGCGCAGGGCGCGGAGAACGGGGCGAAGCTCTACACGCTCTATCTGCTCTGGCTGGCGTTCGTCGGCGGCATGGTCATCGTGTATGCGCACTGGTGGGCGTGGTATGGCGGCTGGTTCTGGGGGCCGCGCTTCTTCCTCTTCGCGTCGATTCCAGCCGCGCTGGTCCTCGCCGTCCGGCTGCATGCCCGCGACGCCGGGCTGGGCGCGAATCTGCTGACGCTCGCCGCGCTGGCGCTCTCGTTCTGGGTAGGTATCAACGGCGTCGTCTTCGAGCAACAGGGACTATCGGCGTGTACGGCGCACAACTATGCCCAGGAGTTTCTCTGCCAGTTCACCCCGGAATTCAGCGCGCTCTGGCATCCTTTCGTCGTCTTTGAGCCTCTTTCCCCTGGCGCTATACTATACACTGCCACCAGCAGCGCTATCTTTCTCTATCTCGCGCTACCGCTGCTACTACGCATGACCCGCCAGATCGCTGACTGGCTTCGTGGCACAGCGGCGGTTTACCTGCGCCGGGAGTCCTGGCGCTTGTGAGCCGAGCCTGTGTGACCGTGGGAAACTGTGGGGAGACGACCGATTAGATGGAATCGAATGAGGATATCGCCGCGCCAGATACAGAAGATGTAGAGACCATCGAGATGCCCGTGGCAGCGCCCACGATAGCTCTGGAGCAACCCGCCGCGCCTTCGGATGAAATGGTCGATGCGGAGGCGATTACGGACGCCGAGACGACGATCCTCGACAGCGTGGGAGCGGCCGATACGTCCGATACGTCCGATATATCCAGCGAGGACACGATCCAGTTCGCCGCCCAAAAGCCCAACGTCGCGCGCGTTGCGCCCGTTGATGATGACGTATCTCTGGCCGACACGATGGTGGAGACGCCGGCCGTACTCATGCCGGTCGTGCGGGCCGTGCAGGGTCCGCCGCCATCGAGCGCAGAGACCTCCACACGCCCGCAGACAATCCGTAGCCGTATCGCCCAGATTCCCTGGCTGCGCTATCCCGAATTCTGGCTGGTGGTGGCGCTGGCGGCGTTCCTGCGCCTCTGGGGTATCGACCTGACGGAAGTCCTGAGCAATCAGGTCCAGCAGTTGCTACTGGCGCGCGGCGCATGGCTGCATGGCGCGCTGCCCGCCACCGGCGTCGCGACATCCGTCGGCGCTCTGAGTCCGCCGCTGACTGTCTACGCGGCAGCGCCGTTCATGGTGTTCGGCAAAGACCCACTGCTCGCAACAATCGCGATTGCACTCTGGAACCTACTCGGCGTCATCATCTGCTACATCTTCGCCAACCGCTACTTTGGCCGCGTCGTCGCCGCGAGTGGCGCGCTGCTCTTCGCCACGTCGGGCATGGCTGTCTACTACAGCCGCTCGGTCTGGGCGCCAAACTATCTGCCGCCCGTCCTTATCCTGTGCATGCTCATGCTCTTCCTCGGCTGTATCAGTGGTCGGCGTGGCTGGTTCGCACCCCACGTCGCGCTGCTCATCATGGCGATTCAAATTCTCCCAGCCGCGGCGCTGCTGATTCCTGTCTCAGTGCTGGGCTTCCTGCTCGCCCCGCGCAAGGCGTGGCCGTCGCGGCGCGAGTGGGCGCTAACTATCGGCCTTGTTGCGCTGCTCCTCGCGCCAACGCTGCTCTGGGAGTCGCTGACCTCATTCCACGATATTCGCGTCATTGGGGACAATCTCTTCAACAACGGCGGCGCCTTCAATCTCGACGCGTTCCGCCTGCTTGCGGCAATGCTCGGCGCGCCGAATCCCGGGGAACTTGGGGCGAATAGCCTCTATGCGCAGACCGGCTCCTGGGCGGGCATCGTCAACGCCGCAGTGATCGTCTGTTTTGTCGCGGGATTCGCGGTGCTGACGGTGCGCCTGGGACGGGTCGGACTCTACGTCTGGCGCGAAGGCATCGCCTCCGCGACCGACCGGCAATCGCGGGTGCGCAGTGGGTCAGTCGCCATCTGGCATGGATTGCGCGCCGAGCCTGTCTGGCGGGCGCATTTGCTGCTCTGGCTCTGGATCGTCCTCCCGCTTCTGCTGCTCCTGTGGCACACGAGCGCGCTCGCCAGATACGATCTGCTCGTCCTCTACCCAGCCGCCTTCATCGTGGGCGGGTTCGCCTTTCAGGCTGCTTTCCGCGCGGCTGAGAAGTGGGTTCCACGGGCGGCGGTCGCGCGCCAGGTCGCCCCAGCCATCATCCTTACGGCACTCACCGTGCTGGTGCTCGCGCAAGCCTTCCAGTCCGCGCTCTACCCGGCGGCGCTTGCCAGCGGCTCGTATAACGCCTTCGCCAGCGCGGCCAGCGATCCCGGACGCGGCTACCCACTGGCCGAACTGAAGCAACTGGATACCGCCCTTGGCGCGCTCCAGGCCGAGCAGCACGCGCGCAGCATCTTCGTCAGCCTGCCTACCACCGATCTGTATCGCGATCCCATCGAATACATGACACTCGCCGAGCACCCCGACCGCGTCGGCTTCACGGCGAGTTGTCTCGTGTTGCCCACACCAGATGAGGGGCCAGCGCTGATGGTGGCCACACAGCCCGCCGGGCCAGCGAACAGCCTGTTGAGCAGCCTGCCGATGTTGAAGCCCGTGGCCAACCTGGCGATGGCGGGCAGCGCCGCTATCGCGGTCTATCAGCTATCGGGCAAGTTGCCGCCATTGATCGGCGAACAGGCGATGTCGCCAATCACGTTCGCCGATGCGGCGGGCAATGGGCTGCGTCTGGACGCGATGGCGATGCAGCCGGACGGGCAGATACGCCTGCGCTGGACGGTGCTCGGCTCGGCGGCGACCAGCCAGGGCGCGCCGTGGTATCGCATCGCGCCTTCGGTGCGCTTGGCCAGCGGCAACGCCACAGCATTGCCCGCCACCGATTGCCAGCCAACCCGTTGGCGCGCGGGCGAAACAGTCTTTACCTGGATATCCGGGAAGGGTGCGGCCATGGCGCAGACGCTCTTGCTTCAGGTGAGCGGCGGCGCGCGGACGGATGGTTATACGTTGCGGTCAGCCGGTCCGCTCCAGTTGCTGGCTAGCCAAACTGACAGCGCGCCCCTCACGCCGCTGCGCCCATCGCCTGGCACAACCGGCACAGTGGGAGCCGATGGATCAGTCGCCATTCCGCTCTCGGCAACACCATAGGGCGCGCCGTAGCCAGACTTGGGCCAGCGGTCAAGAAGAGGGCGAAACACGACAGCCTCACATTTCGTCTGGACATAGAGAAGGCGCCGCGCTGATGAATCGGTCAACCTGGCACTTCAGGGCGGATTTGTTGCAAACCACCGGAGCCGTCTGTAGAATATTGTAGTTGGCGTTGCGCCAGGCTTGGGCCGCGCCTTCTCCGTAGATCATCCTGGACAACATCCCGAAACAGTCTTCGCCAGCCGCCGAGAAGTCGGGGCGCTAGGCGAGTTCGCGCGTATCCGCAGGAAAGGATCAGGGGTTATGCTATCCTCGCGTGGGGCAAAACCGCTTGTGAGCATTTTTCTCTCGCTGCTGCTGGTGCTGGCGTTCGTCTTGCCGTTCTTCCAGTACAATTTCCTGGCTGGCCCCGTGACACCTTTCGACAAGGTACAGGCTGGCTCAATACGCTTCGGCATCATTTTGGCAATCGCGCTAATCTGGCTGGGCGTGCAGCTCTTCTGGAAGGCGCCCTCTGAGGCGACCAAACTCGGCATGGCCGCCTCCGCCACAATCGTCTGGCTGGCGCTGGTATTCTTCTTCAATTTCGAGGTCGAAGGCTTCGGCGGCGCAATGGCCTTCTTCGTCCTGATGGGCGGGTTGGGGGTAACGCTGCTGTGGACGCGCTTTCTCGCGGACGAGATCAGCTTTTAGCGGATGGTTTGGGATGTTTGGGGGGGATGAGGCTGGCTCCCAGGATGGCCACACACGATGCGGGTCTCATCTCCCAGTGATGTGACAGGGACAGAGACATTCTCGTTGTCCACTATACAGACCATGATCCTGTGGCGGATCTTTTGCCTCTCACGGCTCTCCAGGCGCCGCCGCTTAAGGCAGTGTCACCTGAACCCGTAGGTAGCAGAGAGCGAATCTCATCGCCACAGGCGCTTGAGAACTGAAGGATTCATACCCTATTTTGCTGGTGGCATGGTGATGGTGATGGTGATGTGGACGCGCCCAAAGGGCATCCCATTTAAGGTAGGCGGCAAATATGTGGCAACGGTTCGTAAAATGGTTCTCGCCTCCGACGCGATCGCAGCGCGCATGGCACATTGGCGTGACGGCGGTCGGGCTTATCGTCATTCTTGTTCTTCTCGGCGACGGATTGTATGGCCTCTTCACGCACATCAATCAATCGAATGCGCTCAATGCGAAGGCAACCCTCGACTCATCGCTGACTGACGCCACAACACGCCTGAACGCGCCTGCTTCAATGCTCCAACCCATTCGCGACCAGGAACAGCAGGTGACCCAATCAGCTGACGGATCGCTGGCGGGCTGGCAACATGCCAGCCAGGAATATACCCGGTTGAATGGGCAGGTCCAGACGATCATCGCGATGCCCGCGTCTCAGGCGCGCGCGCTGGCGCAAAAAGACCTCGATCAGTTCCAGACCTCCCTTGCCACGCTGGTCGCAGGGAAATACGTCGAAGCGCCGGGCTACCAGGGCCGGTTCCAGCAGGCGCAGGCATCCTTCCAGAACGCCAAAACGACCCGCGACTACTTCCTTGTCGATAGCTTCGCTCAGGATCAGGTGGCCGCGTTAACCGCGTTTAAGCCGACCTATGACCGCCTGCAACAGTTGACCACGATGGTCACCTCCGAGCAGAAGCTGCTCTCACAGATCACCGGTTCGCCGCAGGCCGCGCCGCTTCTGTGCGCCGACGGCGTTGGCTCGACACCCGAAGAATACTGGACCACTTACTACAGTCTCATCGCGCATCCCACCGCGCGCCCTGGCGCGACGCCTGTGGAATCGCAGTGGCTCAACCAGGATTTGACGCTCTTCCGCGCGGCGAATTCGTCGAAGGACTACGTGACGCTCAATCAGCTGCTCGATGGGCAGATTGCCCAGGTGCAGGCGACGAACGCCACACTTATTCCCGCCACGGCGGCAAGCTATCTGGCGGGGTTCAAGGCCGACATTCAGACCATACAGGACTACACAACCAATGCCCAGGCCATCAAGGACTCCTTCGGCAGAATCCAGGGCCTGTCCACCTTCTCATCCCTCGGCATAACGGGGTACAGCGTCACAGCTCCTGCAATGAAGGATCTGAGCAAAGATCTCACGACCTTCCAGAGCGAGTATGACCAGGACTCGCAACTGCTCGCCAGCCAGTCCTTCGGGGACTATAGCAAGGCGGTGCAGCAGATACAGAAGCACCGGAGCGCCATGGCGTTCGATGTCATCTATGCGAAGACCTACCTGGATATCAAGCAACTGGTAGACCTGATTGCCCAGGGCCAGGCGCACACGACGCTGAACAGCCAGAAGACCGGAGATAACAAGAAGTATCCTGACGCCTACGAATATATCTATCGAGGGACGGGCATCGGCGATGTCATTAACCCGACTGCGACGAAAATATTCGGGGTAGGCCGTCTATACGCCGCGAAGAGCGTCACCGACTACAGGTATCTCGACACCGAGTTGCAGATGTTCATCCACAACATCTCCGCGATGTTGACAAATCTGGACGACAAGACACCCTACAATCAGACGCACCAGACTGATACGGACCTGATGCAGTACTACGGCATCATGCAGGGCAACGTCATGGTCGTCTCGCTGCGCGAGCAGGTGGCGCGTTTCTACACGGACGGGAAGCTGGTCAAGGCGATCTACCTGACGACGGGCGCGCCCGATCTCCCGTCGGCTCCAGGCATCAACTGCGCCTCGCATTCGGTACAGAACCAGTTGATGGTCTCGCCCGATCCGCCCGGGTCGCCCGACTACTATACGCCAACGCCCGTCAAATTTGGCATCTACTACCACAACTATGGCCTGGAAATTCACGACGCCTGGTGGCGCAACCAGTTCGGCCCGCTGACAAACCTGCCGCACTATGACCCCGCCGCGTTCAACGGTGGCTCGCACGGCTGCATCAACATCTCGAAAGAAGATATGCCGTGGATCTACTTCAACTTCGTGAACCTCAAGAACATCCCAGTGGTGGTCTACTAATCCAGACCAGACGAGCGTACGAGACCCGGTGGAGCGACATCCGCCGGGTCTCTTGTTACCTGCGTTCTCTGCGGTGGCTATCAGCTAGCCGCGGATAGCGACTTCGGCCTCGATCTCGACCGGGATATCGAAGGGCAACACCGCCATCCCAACCGCCGAACGCGCGTGGCGGCCAGCCTCCTCGCCATAGAGTTCGAGAATCAGGTCAGAGAATCCGTTGATGACGGCCGGTGGTTGATTGAAGCCAGGCGCGACATTCACCATGCCAAAGACGCGCAGCCAGGCCACCACGCGATCCAGATCGCCCAGCTCGCGCTTGAGGCTGCCAAGAATCGCCAGCGCCGTCTGCCGCGCCGCCGCATATCCCTGGTCGAGCGACACCTCCGCGCCAACTTTGCCGCGCGTCCCAGCGATGGAGCCGTCGGAATCGAGTGGGCCATGCCCGGCGACATACGCTCGACCCTCCCACACCCGGACGTTGACAAATGGCAGCCGCGCTCCAGGCGGCCCCTTCATCGGCTCGGGCAACACCAGGCCCAGCGCCTCCAACCGTTTCTCGATTTCCACGTGCAAAGCCTCCCCTATGGAACATCCCGCCATCCCCTGGCGCATTCGCCATGGATGTGCGCCAATGATACAACGCGGTGCGATCAGCCTGTCGCTAGCGCCACACATGCCACAATCGCCAAAGTTGCCGAAATGCGCGCACATGCGTATAGTTGTGTAGGTGTTTTATCGGCGGGCGCCAGCAGGCGCCAGAGACCGACATCATCTCATCATGCTGATGCTGGAAGGGTATTGAGCAATGGCGGAGGGGCAGGGCGACGGGGACGAGTCAGAGCATTCGTTTATCCAGGAACCGCTGGAACCTTCTGATGACCAGCCTGATCTGCGCGATGATCCGCTCTTTCAGGAGATCGTGAACCTCCCTGGCGAGGCAGCGGATGATGACCAGACGCGACGCGCAAGCGAGGCGCGCACCGGCCTGGAACGCCGCGAGGTCGTGCATGGCAAGCGGCGCAACGCCGACTATATTCGCGTCCAGTATTCGGGACGGCGGCAGTTCCGCCACACCGGCGGCGGGACGCTCGAAGCCACCCCTGAAGCGCTCACACCCCAGAGCGGTCCCGGTCGGGCTTGGGAACGGGTGCGACGCGTGCTGCTGGGCGAACGGCTGAGCAGTGGCGAACTGGAGACCGAGCGGCTCACCAAGGTCAAGGCGCTCGCGATCCTCTCCTCAGACGCCATCTCGTCGGTGGCCTACGCGACAGAGGCGTCGCTCAGCGTCCTCATTCTGGCGGGCGCCGCGACGCTCCAGATCAATCTCATTCTGGCGGGCTGCATTGCGCTACTGATGGTCATCGTCGGCACATCCTATCGCCAGACCATTCACGCTTACCCACAGGGTGGCGGTTCGTACATCGTCGCCCGCGAAAACCTTGGCGATCTGCCTGGCCTGATTGCCGCCGCCTCATTGCTGATTGACTATGTGCTGACCGTCTCCGTGAGCGTTTCAGCGGGCGTGGACGCGCTCGTGTCCGCCGTCAGGCCGCTCATGCCCTATGGCGTCGAACTGGGCGTCCTCTTCATCGCTATTATCATGGTCGTCAACCTGCGCGGCGTGCGCGAGTCCGGCTCGATCTTCGCCGCGCCCAGTTACCTCTTCATCGGCGTCTTCCTCATTATGATCGTGGTCGGCGTGATTCACGCCGCGACGCTGCCCGGCGGGCTGACGACACATATGCCCGCGGTCAAGAGTCCAGCGCTGGGCTGGGGATCAGAGCCGCTCTCGCTGCTACTGATTCTCACGGCGTTCGCGTCTGGCTGCTCAGCAATGACGGGCGTCGAAGCGATCTCGAATGGCGTCCCGCTCTTCAAGAAGCCGGAGCCTCGCAACGCGGCGCGCACGCTGAGCTGGATGATCGCCATTCTGGTGACGCTGTTTCTCGGCACGTCGTATCTGGCATGGCGCCTCGGTGTGGCGCCCTTCAGCACTGGCGAGCCGACGGTGACCTCCCAGATCGCCGAGACGGTCTTCAACGGCTCATTTGGCTGGATGTACTACGTGCTTCAGTTTGCCACCCTGCTGATCCTGGTGCTGGCGGCCAATACGAGTTTTTCGGGCTTCCCCTGGCTCTCCTCGATTCTGGCGCGCGATGGCTTTCTCCCGCACCAGTTCTCGGCGCGCGGCGGGCGACTGGCGTTCACCACCGGCATCGTCGTTCTTACGCTGCTCTCGACATCGCTGATGGTGATCTTTCACGGCAATACCGTGGCGCTGATCAATCTCTACGCCGTCGGTGTGTTTACCGCGTTCACTCTCTCACAGACCGGGCTGGTCGTACACTGGTGGCGGCTGAGAAACACCACTGGCGCATCGCACTGGCGTCAGTCGTTAGCCATCAACCTGGTTGGCGCGATTGCGACGGGGATCGTCGCCATCGTAATCACGCTGACCAAGTTCGTGCATGGCGCGTGGATCGTCGTCGTGCTGGTGCCGCTCTTCGTCCTGCTCTTCAAGGCCATCTCACGCCACTACGCCAGCGCGCGCAGGCAAATTGCGGAACTCCCGGTGAGCGACCTGCGGCAGCTACGTCAGATCATGGTGGTGCCAATCGCGCAGTTCGACCGCGTGGCGCAACGGAGCATCGCCTATGCGCAGGCGCTGGCCAATGAGGTAATCGTCATTCATGTGGCGACCGACTCGGAAGACAGCGCGGAGCTACGTCGCGCCTGGAACACCTGGAATGCGCAGCAGGCAGCGCCCGAAGTGGGAGCAGGGCGAGCAGGGACAGCGGATTCCGGGCGAGTCAGAACCCTGCCACATACGTCGCCACGGCTGGTGGTCATCGACTCGCCCTATCGCTCGCTGACCGGCCCGCTGATCGCCTATGTAGACGCGCTGCGCGATTCGCACCCCGAGGCGGTCATTACGGTGGTCCTGCCAGAGTTTGTGCCGGCCCACTGGTGGGAGCGCGCACTGCACAACCAGACCGCCCTCCGCCTGAAGCTGGCATTCTACTCACACCGCAACGTGGTCGTGGCGAACGTCCCCTATCACCTCCAGTAGATCTGGAACACAAGTCGCGCAGCAGCCCACATACCCCCATTGTCGCCAACGCTTGAAACGCCGGGAGCTACGGCCTATACTGAGCTATGCTCTATTGTGGATGACTCGCTCGGCAAGTGGCTACATATTCCTGACTGGAAATAGAGCGTGGGGGTGCTTGTGGGGAGGAGTGGCGTGATTTATGACATGTCCCCGATGTGGAGAATCGCTAGCGGCTGATGCGCCGGTCTGCTCGTCGTGCGGCCTGACCATCTCGTCCTCTACGGCGCAACGTTGTCCCGTCTGCGGCGCTGACCTCGCCTCGGACGCTGCTGTCTGCCCGCACTGCGGCATGTCCCTTACTCCTACATCTTCGAATCTTGCCGCGCCCGCCGCCTACGAGCCGCCACCCGAGGATGAGCAATCTGGCGCCCCGACGACACCGTACGCCAGGTCCCGCTATCTGCGGCCGCCCATCATGCGCACGGTGCCGCTGCTGACCACATCGAGGCAGTCATTGGGACAATCCTCCGACGAGGCGCCTAATGAGGCAACCGAGGCGACCGAGGACGAAGCGCCGTGGATGGCCACACCCTCACTGCTGACGCCCTCTGAGCCGGAGGACATCCCCTTCGCTACAACAGCGGTGGCCGCAACTGGCGCTGAGCCAGGGCAGCCAGACGCCTCAGACACGTCGGGCGGAGAGACACCAGAAACGCCGGATATCGAGCGTCCCACCGTTCACGCGCCAAAACCACCCCTGCCCGACTATGACACCCCGGACATCGAGCGCCCTGCCATCCACGCGCCGAAGCCACCGTTGCCCGACTACGATACGCCCGATATCGAGCGCCCCGCTATTCACCCAGCGACAACGAATGACCAGCACGCATCCGCTGATGTTGCGGTTGATGCTGAGGTGGTCTCGCCCAACGGCGCCGTCACACCAGTCTCTGATATGACCAGCCCTATGCCAGCGTATCCCATACATCCCAGCGCGTCTGCTGGCCCGCGCGCGCCACGCGCCGCCAGTATGGCGACCGAAAGTGCCATCGCGCGTATCTTCGGCGTGCAGCCACCCCCGCGTGAACGCGCCGCCAACAATGCCATCCAGAGCTTCTGGCTGCGCTATCTGCCGCCAGAGTCGGCTGCCGTCCCCTGGATCTCCATCCCCGTCGGCGCCTTGCTGGCGCTGGTCGTTGGGTTGCTCGTGACGATTTTCGGACTCGTCTTCTGGACGCGCGCCATGAGCTACATGCTCGGATTCGGCGGCGCGGTCAATGCCAATACCGGGCTTTTCGGGTCCGTTCTCTCGCCCAACCTGCTGCAACTCTTTCTGCTGGAGCATGGCGTCCCGATGTCGCTGGCGCTTGGCTCTCCCGGCGCGACGGGGAGCTTTTCCGCGCTGGTGGCCGCGCCGCTCACCGGCCTCTCGCTGATACCCGCCTGCGCACTGATTTTCGCGGGGTATGTGGCCGCCGCCAGCGACTTTTCGCATCGCCTGGGCTTCAGTGTGGCGCGTGGGGCGCTCGTCGGGCCGGTCTATGCGGTACTGCTGCTTCTGATCGCGCTCTTTGGCTCCAGCGCCATCCACCTGGAACAGAACACGACCATCCAGCTGCACCCCTCGCTCGGCGTAGCCTTCATAGCGGGCCTGGTCTGGGGAACAGTGTTCGGCGCACTTGGTAGCCTGCTGGCGCTCCGTCGGCATCACCTCTTCACCACCAACCGCAGCCCCGATCTCCTGGCGGGCGCGTCGTGGGGCGCGCTGATCGCCCTGGTGAGCGGATTGTTGCTGACGGCGGTCGCGCTGCTGGCAGGCATGGCGGCGCACGTGATCAGCTCAACGCCCGCCGCTGCCACGGAATCATCGGCGAGCGGGATCGTAGGAGCGCTCGGCGCGATCATGACGACGATCTCGTTGCTCATCGTGGTTGCGCCGGTGGCGGCGCTCTGGCTCTTCGCCCTGGGAACGGGCGCGACCATCGATAGCTGGCTCACCACCTCCGGCGCGAATCTCAGTTCGGTTACCTCGACCTTCGGACTGCTCGCCGCGCAGCATCATCCATCGAGCATCGCCTGGTGGCTGCTGCTGCTGGTCCCGCTTGCCAGCTACATCATCGGCGGCCGGGCCGCGGCGCATATCGCCCGCGCCGACTCGCTCCGGGATGGCGCGCTCGTGGGCTGGTTGATGGCGGTGGCGTTGACCGCGCTGGTGCTGCTCTTTACGCTCCTTACGCGCGTGCTCGTCTCATCCAACGCGACGCTCTTCGGGCGCACAGTCATCACCCACCTGGGAATCGCGCCGTCAGTGGGAGCGGTCGGGCTGCTCGTACTGCTGGTTGGCAGCATCCTCGGCTCGGTGGGTGGCGCGAGCGCAGTGCTGGCGCCGGAACCTGGCCTGGCGCTCGTCTCGCTCTTGTTGCCGCTGCTCGCCAAACTGGCGCCAGCGCTGTCCCTTGCCCAGCGGCCGTGGGATATGCTCGACGCGGCGCGCAACCGCCATCCCACGCGCACGCCGATGCGGGCGCTGCTCTACGCGGCGGCGCTCTCGGCGGTAGTATTGGTGGCTCTCTTCGTGCTGGCCGTGCTGATCGGCTGGATCGCCAGCCATGCCGCCCCTGTCAGCGCGGTGCGCGGCTTTGATGGATTCTTCGCGGGTCTCGCGGTGGGCGTGCCACTCCTGCTGCTGGCCTGCGCGGCGATCCTCGCGATCATGAAGACGCTACCGCCGCTGCTGACGGCGCACGCCACGCTCCGGGCGGAGACGCCAATCATTCCACGATACCCCACGGCAGCGCACCATCACCCGTGAAGTAGCGGCTGATACGGTGACGGCGCGGGATAGATGGCAAAGTCGTTGAAGGTTATGGGTGCAAAGGTTAACACCTGAAGGCCTACGTAGCCAGATTGGGACGCGGGTGGAAAGGCATAGGGATCGTGGACGCTGCCGAGCAACTGGCCATTGGCGTACGCATAGCACATGGTTCCAATCACCACCAGCATCAGGCGATTCGGCACGCCGATACCAGTATGGATCGCCGTGCTTGCCTTCTCATACGTGAGGGAGTGCCACTCATTCTGGTCATCTTTCGTTGGTGTACGCTCATGGAAGAGGGACCAGTTACCATGGTAGAGATCAACACTGAGGGCAATCGCATTGGTGTACCTCGTATCAGACCTGGTATCCCCAACATGAGCGACCAAACGAGTATACACAGCGTCGTAGTATTCACCCTCATGAAGCGTCGCCGTGACTGCGAACGCCACATCGGCGTAGCGCACGCCAGGCCAGACGACATGGTCAACGGATCCAATCATCGTATAGCCGCCATGTGAGAATTCCAGGGTCGTGAAATCCTTATCGGGCACTGGCTGGCGAATCGGCCAACCATTGGTATTGCTGGCAAGTGTGTCGCTGAAGAGCGGCGTCTCGGCGGCGATGCGTGCGGGCCACGTGCGTATGTACGCCTCGGCCTGAAGGTGTGCGAAGACCCAACCACCACACAAGCTCAGAATGACGACGACCATCATCAGCGCATTGAGCCAGTAGGCGCGCGACGAGAACCGAACCGGTCGGAGCGGCACGGGCTGTCTACGCGCACTCTCGCGTATGGCCATTAGCGCCGCCCGCAGTGATTCCATAGACTCGCCATCATTGAGAGATGGTCTTCGTTTCGAGGAGACATGTGCTTCGCATGTCTCCAGCACATCAGCGCTGACCGTCACATCGCGCAACGGACACTTCGTGCGGGCAACCGCGACTTGCGCCAGCAGCCCGCTGGCATCGCGGACATCGGGAGTGGCATTCGCGGGGATCGTCCAGGCGAATGTCTCTGTGTCGCTCATGAGCATATAGGTATAGGCGGTCCACGAGCTGAAGCCTGACTTGTGCCGATGCACACAGAATGCTTTAACATCGTGCCAGGCAAGTGTCTTTTCGATGCGCCGCCAACCGCGCGGCTGCCAGCGCATGCCCCACTTGTCCACGGCAATTAACCGCTGACGCCGGAGTGGCAAAAACGCGCCCCAGCCGTGGGAGATGATCTGGATCTGGGGACCGCCAAAGGTGGTGGCAATTGTGTAGCAGCCGAAGATGCCAAGGGCTACTTGGAATATCCCAAGAGCGTCCTGCTCTGAAAAGAGGACAGGATGTTCGCGACGCAGATACACCATACAGAGCGATGTAAACATGAGGATGATGAGCAGAGAAGCGATTGTCAATGCGACGCCAATTCGACTCACACGCGGAAACTGGAGCGGGAATCGCGCAGTCCCAAGCGCCAGGTCACCGGATTGCTTCGCGGTCAATTCTAGTGGCTGCGTCGCTAGCGGGGCAATGGCCTCGTTCCCTTCTAAGAGGGCAATCCACACAGTATGTACGCCAATCCATCGAGTCTGAGGAGGCGCAAGCTTTGCCATGAGGAGGACCGATAGCAATGAGAAAATGAAGACAGTCGATACGTGGATGGCAGCACTGGAGGTATTGGGGGGAAAAGCATCCACAGGCAGCAGCATCCCATACCAGATGAGAAAGACAAGGAAGCCAATCCAGCCCCACGAGGTTGCGAGACCCAACCACTGAGTGATACGTCCGCGCCGCCAAGCCGCCCGGAAAGCCGATGGCGACATCGCCAACAACGCGTTGAACTGATCTCCCGAGGTCGTGGCCATTCCTGCGCTATTCCCTCTTCTATCCCCATGTCAGCGTGTCTGCGCGCACCCATTCCTTACCTCAAGTAACCCACTCAGCATACACTGCTCGTCAACTGGAACATGCATGCTGCCGTCGGCGAAGTTATCCACAACTTGGCGAGTTATCCACAATCATTGTGGATAGATGTGACATCGAGAGTAATGCCCGATTTTCCCAGCTTTTCTGGCCGAGGGGACAACTTTCCAACGCCCGTGTAGATTCATTGTCCGCGTGGATAACAGGCCTGAAAATGTGGACAACTCGCCCCTTGTGTGCATAAGTTGGCCATCGTCTCATCCTCCACGTGTCCCCAACCATCACCACATTCCCTGTGGATAACTGTGTGGACAAAGGCAGCTTGCGGTGGATAGGTGGTGGGCAGCGGGTGGGACGCCTTTCCATTGAGGGGGCTTGCCATCATCCACATTGTGGGCATCTGCTGTTGAGAGATCGTGGATGGCTGTGGATGACCCGCGAGGTATCCACTCAGTTCGTGGATAGTCCAGTGGATGCCTCGTGGAAGGAGTGGATTGCCCATGAGCAGTATCCACAGCCATCCACATTTATGGGGACACCTTTCCCGCATTTGCCACGAACGCATCCACAGAGGGAGCGATATCGCGGCAATTGATTAACTCGCGGCACCCCTGAATTCAAGAGGCATGCCGTATGACGCTCAGGCGTCTCTCATACTTATCCCCACTATCCACCGGCCCTATTACTATGACTGCTATTCTTCTTACTAAAATATGAATAAAAGAGAAAGAAGATCTGGCGAAATGGTGTCCTGATGAAATATCCACACAACCTAGGTTGGAGCATAACCACATTCCCTGATAGAAGGAAACGGATCGTCATACTCAAACCTCACCGCAATACTGGCTCGCAGACAACACGAAGACCAGGCTCTGGGCGCCTGGCCTTCGAAGGGGAGGGGAGGAGATTGTGAATAGTCTCTCTGACCCAAGAATACATCGCATCGTTATATAGTCACATCAGGTAAACACCTGATATCATATCAGGTAAACACCCTATGTCACGCGTGCATTGAGCTGTCCACAGATGCGGATGCTCGGCAAAACGACAGGCGAAAGCGTCGACTCCCGTTTCTTGGCGGCTAGAGCGTGGGCGGTCCCTGGTGAATACGCGCGCGTACCATATCCAGCGTGTCATCTGGCAGAAAGCCTTCCTGCCACCATGTTACGCCAGCTTCCGCATAGGTCCGCAGCAATGCCGTCGCGGCGGCCGCCGATTCGTTGCCTGTGTAGCCCGCGACCACGACCTCGAAGGGATCACCGGACGAGCGATACTGGCGGATGTAGGAAAGCATCTCGTGAATCTCATTAGGCTGGACCAGATGGCCATCCCTGTGAATAGGATAGACGCCGTCCCAGCGGGCGGCACGGCGGAGTGGCGCTTTGTGTGGCAAGACGCCTGCCACCCAGACAGGGATGCGCGGCGACTGCGCCGGTGTGGGGAGGAACTGCGCATTCCGCACCGTATAATGTGTCCCCGCATAGCTAAATGACGCGCCGCTCCAGAGGCCTGTTACGACGTCGAGACCCTCATCCAGCAGCGTTGCGTGGGTCTTGTCATCAGTCGGCTCGCCGAAGGCGCTATATTCGCGCCAGTAATCTCCTCCGATGCCAACGCCCACGATTAGCCGTCCGTGGGACACGCGATCCAGCGTGGCCGTCTCGCGTGCGAACTTCCAGGGGCGGCGGCGTGGCAGCGGCGTAACCAGCGCGCCGAGGCGAATGCGCTCGGTCCGCATGGCGATGGCGGTGAGCGTCACCCAGGGATCAGCGACAGGGCCGTTTGGCTCGGTTTGTAGATGATCCCAGAGGAAGAAGCCATCCCAGCCCGCGCCTTCGGCCTCATGCGCCAAGTCGGCAAGCTCGCGAGCATCGGCAAATGCATTGAAGGCAGGAAGATTGATAGCGAAACGCATGGATACCTCCTTGAGTTGAGGATGAAGATTTCGCTGTAGAGAGGCAAACCGCCGCGTACATAATTCACCCGCTGTCTCGTGGGCCAATGGAGATAAGGCATGAGACAGGGGTGGACTGCTATTCTTGCCCGATGGCTTTCAAGTGGAAATGCTTAATTCTCGGAGCTATCGAAGGCGTTGTGGATGGAGCCACCGGTGTTTGACGTTTCGAGCGCGTCGAGCACGCTGGCGATATCGGCGGCGACCTCCGCGAATATATGGGGCAGCCATTCCTCTGGATGCGGCTCGCCCTGGTGATAGAGCGACTGCCGGCGCGCGCGGCCAAGCGTCATGTGGCCCTCACGATACTCCTCGGCCGCATGAAACCCGCTCACGCCCTCAGGATCCCAGAGCGGCAGCTCCACCCGCTGTTGCAGCGTGAGCGCCTCGGCCTCCATGCTCGTATCCCCCAGCGCCAGCGCGACATTCGAGCGTGTCTCCACGGCGCGGCTGCTATGCTCCGACGCGCGCAGCTTGACCAGCCGCGCGATGGCCTGCAAGTTGATCGCGCCCAGATCGATATGCGCCAGTGGAAGGCTGTAGGAGAGGTCTACGACCAGCGGCAGCACGTTTTCCGTGTGCAGATGCGGACATGATTCGTCAGGCTCGTGGAAGAACTCACAGACGCCCTCAGCGCCATCGATGGAGAGCGCGGTATCCAGCGGACCCCAGGCGAATGAGAGCGTGCAGACGGCGCGATGCTCAGCTTCTTCGCACGGCCCAGGATGCAGCGTGCAGGCAAACTCACGCTCCAGTGTCTGCGTATTCAGCCAGAACTCTGGGTGGACCGAGAGGCCCGTTGCCTCCGCCGCGCTCAGAAACAATTCGGTGAGGTCTTCATAGGTAACCATAGTAGGCTGTCCCTCCCGCCGACGAAATGGCTGTGACCGCTATCCTGCCCACACGCAAACGATGACGACAACGCGGCTTCGCGGAACGCAGTGCGTCCATCATACAACACTCGCCGCCCCCAGCACTATCGATGTGCGCGCCGATGATACGAGACCATACGAGGCGTGGCAAGGTGATCACAGCAAGCAAAAAGCCCGCCGCCACTGCAAGGTGGAAGCGGGCTGAACGTATGTGGCGTCCGTGGCGGAAAAGTCCGCCAGTGATGCCCAAGTTGTCGGCTATTCCTGATTTGGCTGCCGCAGCCACTCTGGCAGATCATGGTCTTCTATCTGCTCGCCTGGTTCGAGCGACCACGGATTCACCTCAGCTGGCGGTGGCGCATAGCCCGGACCAGCTGGCGCGCCGTATCCGCTCAGGGGGCCAGGCATCGGTGAACGCGGGCCGCTCGGCGGCGCTGCCTGCCCTTGCATGGCGGGGTCATCGGGCATCAGTGTGCGCATCCATTCGGGCACGGCGTTCACAGCATTGCCCGCGGCTGATTGCGGGTTGGGATAGGGCGCGGAAGGACGCTCTGAATAGCCGGCGGGCATATTAGGAGCAGCGCCGCCGGGCATCGGCATATTGTTAGCGCTCGCGCCGGGATATCCGCCACCGGGTGACGGAGGCAACTGCGCCGCGGGCGCTGGCCCGCCCCCGGGAGCGCGCGGCGTGAGCGCGCCTCGCAGCACATCGACGAGCCGATCCAGCGGCGTATTGCTGGGGGCGGGCCAGATGGGCTGGCGTCCGCTGTTGAGCATATAGATCGCCTCAGTGACGCGATTCGCTTCCTCCTGGGTGCGCCTCAGGACGAAATCGGCCTGCGCAAGCCGACCCAGGCGAGCGACCAGGTTATTCAAGCTGCTGCCAATCTGCCAGAGCAGACTATTGCGAATGGCGGGAGCGCGCACGTTGAAGTCGCCATTGGCAAGGTGAACGTGTACCGCGAGTAACTGGCGCACGCCCTCTTCTAGCTCATGGGTGCGGTCCAGTTCGCGGCGCTCCAGTTCGGCCAGCTCTTCGGCGCGGTCGGCGCGCCGGATAGACTGCACGGTGCTGCGCGCCCAGAGGAAACCAATCAACCCGACGATGACCTGGAATGCGACTGGCCGGGCTATGAGTGTGAGCAAACCATCCGATGTCTGAAAGAGCGCCTCCATGCTTGAGACGTGTGGCTGAAGCAGGATATCGGCGACAGTGAATCCGATAGCGGCCACCGTGACGAGGAGCACCGCGGGCGGCGCCAGGAGCGTAGCGGCTATGACAATGGAAATCGCGAGGAGATCAAACAGGGGAAGGTAGAGAGTATCCAGTTGCCCGCTGGGCGCGCCGAGGATGCTCAACACAATTACCAGGGCTGGCAGCGCCACCATAATCAGGCCGGCGATATTGACGAAGCCACTGCGGTTGAGGATGATGGCGACAATGACAGCGCCCATGCCAATCAACGCGCTGATCAGCGTTGCGGGATCGCCCAGACCGATGAAAATGACCAGGATCATCAGCAAGAGTAGACCGAAGAGCAGCGAGCCGCCCAGTCGCCCACGGCGCGCACGGTCGCGTGTCGCGAAGTCCGCGCTTGCGGGGGGGTCTGGCGGCACCGACAGCCGGAACCACCAGCCGAATGGCCCACCATAATAGTTCGATGTGCCTTGCGTCAGCGCCGTGCTCGCCGCGCGGTAAGGGGTCCGCTCCGGCTCGAAAGAAGCATTTGGCCGCATGTTCATTCACCTCACCCTACACCCTGTAGACGCACATGTGCCTGCGTGATTTCCATCGCCAACCAGTCCTTGGGAACAACGACGGATATCGCCACATCCACTCCTGCCACAATCTGTATCGCCGTACCGTGTGAAATCCTGCCAAGAATAATACCATTGCTGTTCACTTTCCCGACGAGGTCAGGAAATCTCAACGAAGTTATGATACGCGGATTCAAGGAATCGGTCAATCAACCCGGCTGTTTCCGTGGATGACGCCTTTCACTGGGAGCGCTGATCTGCTCAGGGCTGATCCGACTGCCCCGTAGGAGGAATCGGTGGGCCATATGGTGGCGCAACGAACCAGCGTTTGGGTATCTGCGCATGTGCTACGAATGGAGGTTCGGGCAAACCGGATGTCCTGGCGAGATTTGATACTGCAATTAGCGCGCTCCGCGTTGATTGCGCCGCACTGGCAAGCGCACTGTCAAGTTGCTGAAGATATGGCGAGATCGCCAGCAGATCGGCGCTCGCAATGACGAACGGCCAGAAATAGCTTTCGGCATTGGTTGGCGGAATCCAGAAATCCTCGTCCGGGTTCGCCTCCGCAACGACTACCTGCGCCCAGGGCGCATACACGACGGGAATATTCGCCAGCTCCATCAGATTGCGCGCCTCAGGTCCCATGTTGCCGAGCGAGATATCAATGCCTAGTTTGGGATTGGGCAATATCTGTGTAAGCGCATAAACGACCTCAAAGACCGACATGCCCGTCAGCGGCGTTTTGATGGCCTGGTTCCGCATCAAATGTCCGATCTCGCGCATGCGCTCGACTGGTATCGCCTGAATCGCGGGCAGCGACTCGAAGACGCCACGGCCAAAGAGTTCCGTCTCAGTGGGAAATACCGCGCGTTCCTGGTCGGCCAGCGCCAGCGGTCGGCGGCGCTTCACTAGCAGCCCGGTTGGCTCACTATAGAGCGGCCCTCTGGGTGGCACAATCGAGCAACAGGCAAGGATTTGCCCCGCGGCTGTGCCACAGAGGACGTGGATGGCATTCTCGGCCAGATCGGCCAGCGTGGGATCAGTACGGTAGCCGCGCTGCGCTATCTTCGACGTGTCGTAGAGGCCCGCGAGCGCATACTGATCGATGCGGAACTCGCCGAATTCGTTGAAGGCGCTCGCCGACAGCATATCGTGGCGGATCGCATAGGACCATAACCCTGAGGGACGGTTGCGCAGGTAGAGGACATCCTTCCCCTTTGTGGCGATTGCGGTGAGCGCGGGATAGCGAGCGCTCAACTGGCGGCTGCGCAGATAGACACGGAAATCGTCATCAGCCTTCTTTGGCGCGGGCATCCTAAGTATTCCGGGGCTGGCGCTGGCTTTATGGGTCTCCGGCGTCGCGCTCACTGCCGCTGGTGCTGGAACAGTCGCGGCGGTGGTATTGTCATCGGACGATTCATCGTTCGCTACCGCTACTTCCTCTTCAGCCTGTTCATTACCTGGCATAGCGGCAAGGGCCACGGCGGATGGTTCAAGCAGGATACGCAGATCGATGTGCGAGGCCGCTGGCGCGACCCGGATCGGCTCGTTGGCGGCGAGCGCCGCCGCCGCCCGCACCACCATCGCCGCGGTGAGCGAGGCGGCGGCGCCAAGTTGCGGCTCGCAGGGCCACTGTGCGCCGTTGGTCTGGAAGTCCGCCAGGGTTGCGGCGAGGTAGTCTGGCACGCCGAAGGGCGACCCCCCGAAGGCGCTGGCGACGAGCCGCCCCGACACATCGGCGGCGCTGTGACTGGCCGATGGGTCTACACCCAGCACTTCCGCCAGCGGCATCGAATCCCCGGTGAAGACGAACACCGCGCCTCCCCAACCGAGATTCAGCGGGATAATCATGGGAATGCCACGGGCGCGGGCATCGCGTGCCAGCGCGAAGAGCGCCGGATTGTCATAATCTATCGAATTGATGACGATATTCGCCCGTTCAAGTGAGGCCGCATACGAGTCATTCTCGATAAACTCAGGGAGAACCGTCACCTCGGCGTCTGGCCGTATCTCGCGCAGAAGCTCCGCCGTCGCGGTGGCCTTGTTCTCGCCAATCTGGCGGCGAAAGAACGCCTGCCGATTCAGGTTCGAGAGCTCAACATTATCGCCATCCGCGAGGATGAAAGAGCCGAAGCCGGTGCGACATGCGAGCGTGACGATAGTACTACTAAGCCCGGCACCAGCGGCAAACAGGCAGGTATGATCGAGTATGTGCTGAAGCTCGGGTGTGATGAAGGCCCAATTGCGTGAATACAAATCATTAGCATCACTGGTCATGTCGTACTCTCCTGCACAAGACGATACTGGCTATCCTTTACCTGCATCCAGTTCCCATGACTAGCGGGTTTTCATGAGCGCATCCGAGATGTTTCGAGATGTGTGGCTGATGGGGACTCCCATCAGCACTCGCATTCTATAGAGTACGGCGGTGAGGTGTCAATGAAAGCAAAGATACAAAAATCGTCTGGCTACGAAAGATTGGGGCTTGACGAAAGTACTATAGGAGGCGTAGGCTGATCGCAGCCCATATGCCATTATGGGGGATGAACTCAGCAGGGACACGCATCAAGAGTCGCTTATTTTCTTAGGAACGGCCTTATGCGGGCGCCTGCAACAAGGAGGAAAGATGACTGCCCAGGTGGTGCGAGCGACTCGACCAAGCGCGAAGCAACAAGTTGGGGAACTGTATGCGAAGTATGGTCAGCGAAAACCGATGGGAGTGAGCGCACCCAGCCCGTGGCTGCCTCACTATTTCCTGCACAGAACATTTCTCGGCGACCAGGATCTGCTCATCATCTACAATACCAAACGCTGCAAGTACCGTTGTCACTTCTGCCAGCTTCCGGCGAAAAGCTCACCAACGCTCATTCCAGGAAGTGAGATCGTCGCACAGTTTTCGTATGTCGTGAAAGAATTGAAACATTCGCTGAGTGTCTTAGATCGCGTCACGTTCAGCAACGAAGGGTCGGTGCTCGACGCGGCGACATTTCCCACCGAGGCCATGCTCGAAATCGCCGAAGGTGTCAATGAGCTACGCCGCGTCCGCACGCTCGTGCTGGAGACACGCCTCGAATTCGTCGATACCGACGTGCTGGCCCAGATTCGCGAAGCTGCTCCTCGCGTCTCGCTCAATATCCTGACCGGCTTCGAGACGCACGACCCCTATATCCGCGACAAAGTGCTGTTCAAACGCGAACCGCTTGATGTCTTCGAGCGTGGGCTAGACCGGGTGGCCGAGGCGGGCGCGCAGCTGACGGCTTACGTGCTCTTCAAGCCGCGCTGGGATATGACCGACGAAGAGGCTGTCGCCGAGGCGGAAGCCAGCATCGATTACCTGGCGGAGCAGACAAAGGCGCGCGGACTCGATCTCTCGGTGCGTCTCAATCCGATGTACGCCGCGGATGGATCGCGCTGGGCGAAGAAGGCGCACACCTCGGCGGACTACCAGCCGCCGCGGCTGACCGACGTGATGCGCGTGGCCGAGAAGAAACGCCGGGAGGGCGTCAATATCTACATCGGCATGTCCACTGAAGGGCTCGACGACGGCTCGAACTACATGGGACGTGAAGACTACTCCGTGAAGCTCGTCAGGCCGGTGCTGCTCTTCAATGGTGGCAAGATCGACTCGTTCGACGGCTACATTTAGGTGGATGACCGCAGGGACGGCGAAACAATGACATCAATGATGCAGCCGACGACGCTGGAAGGTCTGCTCGCGGAGGGCGGTGTCCGTTGCTTCGCGGGCGGCCTAGAGGTCGAAGTGCGGCGCGCATGGATCGTCGCGGGCGAGGACCGTCTCGCCTACACGGCCATCGTGCGCCTGGTGGAATGCTGCCGCGAGTGGCACTGGCAGTCCGATATTCTCCCACATGCGGGCGGCGCGCCACTCGACTCGATCACCAAGTCCTTCACGGCGGAATTTTCGCATCCGATAGCCCTCGGGAGCCTGCTTCGCATCACGCATCAGGTGATCGACGTACGCCCCCGTAGCTACCGGCTTCGCTTTGAGCTGACCACGCTCCAACCTGAACAGCGTTGCGCCACACTGGAGATGGTCAGCGTCTTCTATGATCCCGCGCGCGAAGCCGTCGCCGAGCCACCCACTGCCGTGGTGGACTATCTCCGCTCCTGTCTCTCCCCCACTCAGCCTCAGCCAGCCGACGACACGCCCTAACGCGGCGCTACGGAGCGGCGGCGAAGACCCTCCCTTGGGTATCAATGGTGGCGGTATTTTCCGGCGTAGACCAGAGTATCCCCTTCCCGTCTGTCACAGGCCCATAGAGCAGCGTCATTTCTGGCAGCGGGCCGATATCCAGCCAACGATTCGCGCCGGACGGCAGGCGGTAGAGCTGGTAGCCGTTGGCATTTGGAATTGCGCTGAGCGCCAGAATGGAGCCGTCACTCGTAAGAGCGGTATACAACGGATCGAAGATGGTTTTTGCCGAAAGCGCAGGCCGCGCTGTCCACTGCTGGCCGCTCGCGTCACCGCAATAGAGCGTGCCTGCCCAGTCGTCTCCCAGGCAGATATTCCATGGGCTATTCGGCTGTGGCGTCTGTACGAGGATGGTGTAGCCCATCGGCGTTGGCAATTTGCTCCAATGAGCGCCACCATCATCTGAGCGCCAGATGGAGGCAGAGGGTATCGGCATCCCTTCCACGCCCTGAGTGCTGACGATGCTACTGCTTGCCAGCAGTTCGCCATTGTAGGGGTTGAGCCAGAAGACGGAGACCTGTCGCTGTATCGCGCTGTCAACAGTGCGCCAGGTGGCCATGCCATCGTTGCTTGCCTGAAGCGGCATCGTCTGCGATCCAGCGAAATCCGCAGGCCCGCGAAAAGCGTAGACGGTTGTGCCATAGCTGGCGAACTGGGTAACAGTCGTCTTGTCGAGGCTGCGCACGCGTTGCCACGCGCCGCCGCCATCTACGCTACGATAATAGAAATCAGGTGTGCTATGAGGTGCGCCGGTGGAAATGCCTAACAGCACATCGTTCGGATTCGTCTGATCAACGATGAGCGCACACCAGCCGACTGCGCCCGGCGGCGTTCCAGGCGTCCATGTTGAGCCGCCATCATGCGAACTCCAAAATAACGTCTGCGTTGCCCCCGCCTGATCTGGATTTTGACAGGCATAAGCAGTATGGCCATCACTGGGCGCAACCGCCAGCGCATCGGCGGTAGTAATCGCAGGCTCGCGAGGGTCCACCTGACTCGCCTGAAAGCCATTTGGCATGCTGGTCGGCTGCCAGGCCAGCGGTCTCGCGCGGTCTACATCATACCTGAGAGGCAAAGGTGTCAGGGTTGGTGTAGGTGGCGGTGTGGGCAGCGGCGGCGCGGCTGGGCCGGGATAGCTGGCGATATAAACGGGTCCAGCCAGATTGCCAAGCCCCTCTGGCGCGGTCGCTGGCATCGACCAGAGGATGCCACCGTCTGGGCGTGGCGCATAGAATGCGGCGCCTTCAGGCAATTTACCCCCCTTTTGCCACTGGGTTGACCCTGCGGGTAGTCGGTAAATATCGCTCCAGGTCGGCAAGCCCAGCTTCGTGAAGTGGTACGAATACATGGCCAGGACCGCGCCATCAGTGGCAAGGGCGAGCTGGTAAGTCTGGCCATTGGCGTCCACCTGAACGCATCCAGCGCAATCGCTTGGTGTCGGCGTGCCAACTGCGCTGGCGATGCTCAGGCCCGGTCTCGTCGTCCAGTTGCCCGTTTTCGTTGACCCACAAGTGACACGGTTGGTATAGACACGGGGCTGCTGCTCGCTCTCAGGGGCAAAGAACATACTACATATGTCCCAGGAGCCGTCTGCGGTTGGGTTGAGGATTGGCTCGGCGAGCAAAGGGGTCGTTAGCTGTTGCCAATCCCTGCCACTGTCGTCGGTTGTCCAGAGCGACACAATCGCCCCATCGACGGGAAAAGCCTCGACCAGCAAGGCGCCTGTCACTGGATGCAGCCAGAACTTCATCGTTCGCAAGTGTTTGTTATGAATGACATCATCGAAGACGCTCCAGGTCTTCATCTCGTCGTTGCTGACTACGAGGCGATTCACGCCCTTGTCACCCGGCAAGATCGCGTAGGTGGCGCCATTCAGCGTGGCGAACCCCGTCATCGACAGTGTGGCGGGATTATCCTGCCAGTGCGTTCCGCCATCAAAGGTAGCGAAGCTGGCAGATGTCGCCTGGTTCTCATTCGGATGGACATACGCCTTGAGATCGAGCACTGCCACACCGGAATTCATTTGATCGAGCTGTATCTGGCAATCGAAGGCGCGAGTAAGCTGCAGCGTCCCCACGCTTCGCCAGGTGGTTCCAGCATCGGTCGTGCGCCAGATGCGTAGCGGGCCGGGCGCTGCTTCTGTACCCGACTGACAGATCCAGGCAATCGAGCCATCCGCTGGGAAAACACTGAGCGAGGCGCTCGCGTCGAGAGTTGCTCCCATCCCTCCCGGCAGCATAATCTGTCGCCACGTCAACGAGAATGCCTGTGCGTGCGGCGGGCGATTCTGCGCGCCGAACTGGAAGACCCGCCCGAAGCCGACCACCACCAGCGCGATGGCGGCAACAGCGGCCAGCGTCCCCAGCGCGCGTCTGCGCCAGCTCCGAGGAGCCGTGGATGGCTGATGTATCGGGTTCCTGTCGTCAGACTCGTCGGATACGTGAGTTTCGCCGGTAATCGAGTCGTCGCTCGTCGTCCGCTGCCCGGTGGAGAGCGCCGCGAGCACAGCCTGCCAGAGCCGCTCATCAGGCGCGGGAACCTGCTGGGCCTGGAGCATCGCCGCAATTGCCTCGAAGCCCTCTAGCCGCTGCTGACAGGCTGGGCAGCCCTCGCTGTGTGCGCCGATGCGGGTCGTCTCATCCGGCGCCAGCGCTTCATCGCGCCAGGCGGAGAGATCGGCGGAGGTCAGGCCCAGCGCGCAGGTAGGCGTCGTCTGTTGGCTCATGATCGTTGCTCCTCCCGGGTATAGCGCGCGCGGAAGGCATCGCGACCACGGCTGAGCGTCATCTTGGCGGCGGCCAGTGTGACGCCCAGCATCTCAGCCACCTCCGCGCACGAGAAGCCACACACCTCCCGCAGCACCAGCGCCGCCCGTTGCTGTGGCGGCAGCGCCAGCAGTGTCGCCCGGATGGCCTCGCTCTCCGCCAGCCGCCATGCCGGATCGCTGACAGATGGATCGTCGGCCATGGAGAATGGCTGAGCCGCGCCAACGGGAGCCGCCGCGCGCTTCTGGTGGGTGAGGGCGAGGTTGGTTGCCACGCGAAAGAGCCAGCCACCCGGACGCTCATAGGTGACGATACGGTCGAAATGTTGCCAGGCGCGCACAAAGGTTTCCTGGCTGAGATCGTACGCCGCCTGTTCGTCGCCGGTGATGCGCCAGAGGTAGCCGAAGATGTCGCGCTCATGCTGCCGGAAGAACGCCTCGAAGGATGGAAGATTGTAGGCGCTGGCGCTGGCAGGGTCATCAGCAGACGCGCTGGCGAGCGTCTGCCCAGGCGCGCCAGTAATTTCAGTCAGATTGGCGTTCCTCCGCAGCGCGCGACCTATGCTCCATATGCCCGCTCTATCCCACCATGCGCCAATGGTCCGCGAACGACGGATTCTCCGCGCCGACCAACTGCCCGCGATGACCATCTCCTCGGCTTCCTTTCATCTCATCGCCTCAGGTGTATGGGTCTTTCAATTCACACACTATTGGAGTTCCATGAAAGTAACATCCGGCCTGGGCGTCTCACACGTAACAACGCCTGCCCAGGCCAATCGTGTACAATGGCAGCGCGCCCACTCAGTAGCATAGCTGGCCAGTTTCGCTGGTTGGAGTGATGAGATGCCCGCTTTGTATCCCCTGCCCGCGACGCAGCCATTCGCCGCGGCCCTCGCTGCATTGGCGCTGGTGATCTGCGCGGCGCCGGAGTGCAGCCGTCTGCTGACCCGGCGTCGCCGCGAGGGAGCCACCGCGTATGATGGCGGATCGCTGGCGCTGTTGCTGGGGTTGCTGGCGCTCAGTGTTGCCTCGGCGTGGCTGGCGGCGGCGCTGCTGCCGGGCGCGGCGATGGTCCACGGGCGAGCGCTCGTCTTTGGTCTGGGTATCGCGCTCATCCTCGTTGGGACGGCGTTGCGAAACTATGCCATTCGCGTGCTGGGCCGCTACTTCGTCATCACCGTCGCCGTCGGACCCGATCAGCAGGTGGTCGAGCGCGGGCCGTATCGCCTGATTCGCCATCCGTCTTATACTGGCGCGCTGCTGTCATTGCTCGGCTTTGGGCTGGTGTTGACCAACTGGGCGAGCCTCGCCGCTATAATCCTAGGGAACGCGGTGGGTTTCGGCTATCGCGTGATGGTGGAAGAGCGGGTGCTCTCGCGCGCACTCGGCCAGCCATATATCGCCTACATGCGGCGGACGCGCCGATTGATACCGTATCTCTTTTAGTAATGGGAGATCGAAACCCGTGACCGAGCCGATGGTAGCGCCCTATGGCGCGTGGAAATCGCCACTGACGGCGGACGTGCTGCTGGCCAGCGCTCTGGGCCTGAGCGAGCTTCAGCTTGACGGTGAAACAATCTACTGGACTGAGTTACGCCCCAGCCAGGGTGGCCGTACCGTGCTGGTGCGCCGTACCCCGGATGGTCAGATCAGCGACGTGACGCCTGCCCCGTTCCATGCGCGCACCCGCGTCCACGAATACGGCGGCGGATCGTATCTGGCGGCTGGCGGGGCCGTCTACTTCTCCAACTTTGCTGACCAGCGCCTCTATCGCGTGCGAGATGGCGGCGCGCCCGAGCCGCTGACACCCGACCTGCCCGACGGTGTCCTGCGCTATGCCGACGCCACGCTGGACGCGACACGCAATCGGCTGATCCTGGTGCGCGAAGACCATCGCGAATCAGGCCAGGAGGCGAAGAACACGCTGGTCGCACTGACGCTGGATGGCGAGAACGCGGATGGCGGCCACGTGCTGGTCGACGGTACGGACTTCGTCTCGACGCCGCGCCTCAACCCCGATGGTTCGCGGCTAACATGGCTCGCTTGGAACCATCCCAACATGCCCTGGGACGGCACGGCGCTCTGGGTGGCCGAGATCGCCGCCGATGGCTCACTGGCAAATGCCCAGCAGATCGCGGGTGGCCAGAACGAGTCGGTCTTCCAGCCCACGTGGTCGCCTGACGGCGAGCTATACTTCATCTCCGACCGCACCGGCTGGTGGAATCTCTATCGCTGGCGCAACGGACAGGCCGAGGCGCTGGCGTCGATGGAGGCGGAGTTTGGCTTGCCGCAGTGGCAATTTCGGATGGCGACGTATGACTTCAGCGATGCTGGACACATCATCTGCGCCTGGCAGCAGGACGGCCTCATCCACCTGGGTTCGCTTGACCTCGCGACGGGGGCGCTGACGCCCATAGAGACATCCTACACGCTGATCGCTCAGCCAAAGGCAAGCGCCAGCCAGATCATCTTCGTGGGCGCCTCGCCGACCCAGGCGGGCCAGATTGTGCGGATGGACACCGCCACCGGCCAGCAAGAGACGCTGCGCCAGTCCAGCACGCTGACGCTCGATGACGCCTGGATTTCGGTGGGGAAGCAGATCGCGTTTCCAACGGAGAACGGGCTGACGTCCTACGGCTTCTACTACCCGCCGCGCAATCCCGACTTTGTTGCGCCGGAGGGCGAGTTGCCGCCGCTGCGTGTACTCAGCCATGGCGGCCCTACCTCGCAGGTCTTCAACGGCTTCAACCCCAGCATCCTCTACTGGACGAGCCGCGGATTCGCCGTCCTCGACGTGAACTATGGCGGCAGCACCGGCTACGGGCGCGCCTACCGCGACCGCCTGAAGGGTCAGTGGGGCGTGGTAGACCTGGACGACTGCGTGAACGGCGCGCGCTATCTGGCGCAGCAGGGGCCGGTAGACGGCAACCGGGTGACGATCAGCGGCGGCAGCGCGGGCGGCTACACGACGCTCTGCGGGGTCACCTTCCGCGATGCGTTCCGGGCGGGCGCCAGCCACTTCGGCGTCAGCGACCTGGGAGCGCTGGCCCGCGATACGCACAAGTTCGAGTCGCGCTACCTCGACCAAATGGTAGGCCCGTATCCCGAGCGAGAAGACCTCTATCAAGCGCGCTCGCCGATCTTCCATGTGGATCAGCTCCATACGCCGGTCATCTTCTTCCAGGGGCTAGAGGACCCTGTGGTGCCGCCGAACCAGGCGGAGACGATGGTGGAGGCGTTGCGCGCGAAGGGCGTGCCGGTGGCCTATCTCGCCTTCGAGGGCGAAAGCCACGGCTTCCGCCAGGCCGCGAACATCAAGCGGTCGCTGGAGGCGGAACTTTACTTCTTCGGGCGCATCCTCGGCTACACCCCGGCGGACGAGATCGAGCCAGTGCAGATCGACAACCTGCCGGAGTAGATTTCAGAAGCCGATTGGGTGGGTGGAGTTAGCCGCGGCATGCATGCCGCGAAGTTGGATTACGTCCATCGAAACAATGCACGAGGCAGCGCAGCCGCCGACCAATACAGGTCGACGGCTGTCTTGTTCTCTGCTACTCGCTGGCTAGACGTGCAAGTCCCAGACGGTCTGGCCGCTACTGATGATATCCGCCTCGAAGGCAACCGTGAAATCGTGCTGGCTTGCCGCTACCTCGTAGGCGATCTGGCCTTTGATGATATCGCCTGCCGCTAGCTTACCATCGGGGGGCGTCACATTCGAGATGATTGTTTCGTCGTATTTCTGGCCGGTTGCGTCTTTTAGGGTGAACTGAAGTAGGGATGAAACGTCCTGCTCCTTGGAGCCGACATTCTTGAGGGTGACATCAACGACGACGAATTGGTTACCACTCTTGGGCTTGAAGATATCGTCACCCGGATTCGTCTTGAACGAGTTGACGGTGACAATAAATGTGTCACCAACCTTCACCTGGTCGCCGACCTTGAAATGTTTGCTGGAGTTCGAGCTGCTTGAATTGTTGCCGCTTGTTCCAACAGCGGTTCCCGCGTTTGCGCTCGAGCTGCCGCAAGCCATGATGACGAGAGCAAGAACGCCGAGCAACGTGCATAACGGAAGTAGCATGCGAAGAGATTGCTTGAGGGATGGGCGTGACGTTGTTGGCGCCGGAAGTGCGCTCCTTCTTGAAGTCTGCTTCGCTCAAACACAAATACATAACTCGCTGCTAACTTGAGAAGATGACAAGCGATTGCGCTCCATACGAAGCAGTAGCGCTTCACGTGAATATCTCGGCATCTCACCTCAGACGAACAGCAAGTACTCACATAATAGCACGATACGTGTAGTTTGTCCATGATACCGTTATGTTAATAAGCTCAGCAATTCGTGAGGGTGGTAGCAGGCATTTGCCCTGATCCGGGCGTGTGGGGAGAAGGGGTACACTCTATGCGAGGGATAATCCCTGAAAGCAGGTCATCAAGGAAGGAACGCGATAGGTCTACACCCCATCTCCCACCAACGAAAACCGTACGACCGCGAGTTTCGTAGCCCTCGGTGTTGGCGTTGACCTTGGCGTTGCTATCAGCGCTGCGATTGGCGTCGCCACTGACCAGATCGCCCTCGGCGTCGGGTTCGGTGTTGGTGTCGGCGCGGCCCTCGGCCTGGCGCTCCAGATGAGCCAGTGAGCGCGGTCGGGCAATTGAATCCTGTGCCATGCTCGTGATCGATGCCTTATCCCACGAGCACCTGAATCGCGTGATAGCCCGACGCGCCATCGGGGAGGGGTGGCGCGCCCGAGGCAAGCTGCACGTTGCCGTCCAGGTCAATCGCGCGCACCGCCAGGATGTGCGACCCGGCCGTTGGCTGCCACTGGTACTGCCAGAGCACCCAGGTTAGCGCGCCGAGCGGACGCCGGAGCGTCGCGGGCTGCCAGGTCGCCCCCGAGTCGGTGCTGACATCCACCCGGCTTATGCCACGGTCGGCGGCAAAGGCCACGCCCGCGATCCAGGTGGACTTGTTGCTCGCCAGCACCGCGCCGTCGTTGGGCAGGTCGATGCGCGAGGTCATCTTGACCTTCGCCTCCGGGGTCCAGCCGCGCGTCTCCCAGTAGCCCATGTAATCGCCGGAGCTGACCTCCAGCGAGGTGAGCCATTTGCCATTCTTCATGCCATAGAGGCCGGGAATCAGCAGCCGCGCCGGGTAGCCGTGCGCCTGGGGCAGCGGCCCGCCGTTGATCTCGTAGACGATCAGCGAGAGCGGGTCCATCGCCTGGCTCAGATGCAGCCGGTCGCTATAGTCGTCGGCGGCGCGGAAGATCAACTCGTTGGCGCCGGCTTGTATGCCCGCGTAGTCAAGCAGATCGGCCAGCCGCGTCCCACGGAAGAGCGCATTGCTCATCAGGTTGCCGCCAACCTCATTGCTAATGCATTCGAGCGTGTGATAGCGCTCGACCACGGGCAACGCCTTCAACTGGTCGTAGGTGAGCGTCACTGGATTGTTGACGCTGCCGCCAATGCTCAGCTTCCAGGTCTTGCCATCCACCTGCGGGTCGCCGACGAGGTTCTTCGAGACGTAGTAGAAGTCCTTGGTCGGCGTGACCTCGGCGGTCTGCCCGCTCAGCGAGGTCCACGGGCCGTAGCCGGGCTTCGGCGGCGGAACGATCCGCTGCGTTGCGCCATCTACCTTCAGCGGCGGGCGGCGGGTCAAGTTGATACCCAGGCTGGACGAGATGAACTGCCACGCCAGCGCCGCGCCCGCTGCGACCACAACCACCGTCAGCCCGCGATTGAGCAGCCGCCGCCGCGAGAGCTGCATCGCCGCATCAGCCTCCGCCGCTGTCCCGCCGGGCTGTGGCTGGACCAGCAGGGTCGCCCGCAGCAGCCAGACGAACGCCAGCGCGAAGACAACATCGGGCAGCAGTTGCGTCAGCAGCGTGCCAATAATGCCCTCGGCGAATCCCGCGCCAAAGAAGCCACCACCCACCAGCGGCGCGAGAACGCCCGCCGCCACCAGCCAGAGCTGCAGCACGATCAGCGGAATCTCGGCATAGCCAGGGACCGCGCTCGTAAGCGCATGGCGCTCGGCGCGCCCCATCCGGTGCAGCACAGCGCCACGCAGCGCGCAATAGAGCAGACCAACCGCCGCCGCGATGACGCCAGCGCCGATGAGTGTAATGCCGAAGAAGAGGTGTTTTGCGCTGGGGCCAAGTGTGCCGACGAGCCAGGAGAAAACAGAGAGCGGGACGAACCGTATCAGCGCCTCGGCGAAGACCTCTGCGGGTGTCGTGATCTGCAGGATGAATCGCGCCAGTAACGCCGCGCCTATAGCCAGCGCCGCCGCGATCAACGCCTGGCGCCACACCGCCCGCAACAGGTTGCTGTCGCCCTTATCCGCAGCGGGTGAGGCGACCTCGGTTGTCTGTGCCATATTGTGCTACTCCCGCGCCCATCGCTCAACGTTTCATAGAGTTTCATAGAGATAGTACGGCGCGGCGTCTCGATGTTACAGCGAGCGGGTCAGATGCTTTCACGATAATGGAATATCGTGCAGTGTATAGACGCGCTTATCCGTGCCGATCAGGTAGTCGCGGCCATCGCTTCCCGCGAGCAGCCAGATCGGATCGCTGGGCGCCGCGCCGCCTCCCCGCCAATTCCACGCCGGGCCAGGATGCCCTGGCAAGCCGACATCGAGTGGCAGAAAGGCCAGCTCTGGCGCGGGATGAGCCCTCGTTCCCACATTGCGCTGCTGCTTCAAGAGCGCGATTGCCTGTTCTGCTGAGAGATACGGGAAGGGGTTGCTATAACGAGGTTCACTTGGGAAGATTTGCCCTGAATCAGCGAAACGAACCACCTTGTGAGGATAGTCGTAGACGTAATCTGCGATTGCCACCAGATGACCAGCGACATCATATAAAGGCAACATCCAGTGTGGGCAGTCGTTGAAATCCTGCCCGGTATGCATGCGAATCGGATGTGAGAGTATCGGCGCGCCAGGAATGGGGCTATCGGTCACTCCCGCCACAAAGTATGGCTGCGCGGAAAGCAGCGCTTGCATTGCTTGTGGCGAATCGTCAGACACCGGGATTCCATAAGTCCCTGCGCTTGTGGCGCAATAATCTCTCCTGCCGTCAACTCCGAGCGACTCGTTCTTATGCCAGTTATAGAATGCTATGCCACTGATAATGCCGACCATCGCCAGGAGCGCCAGCATCGCCAGAACCCATTTCTTCTTCAGGAAAGCTATCCTCGACATGTAGGCCCTCTGCCAGATTCCATACTTCTATTCCGCCCGAAGCCGCTCATCTGCCTATCCTTTGGACGAAACCATACGGCCCAGGTGATCGCGAAAACCTGCCTGGCACGTGGTTTGCACAGGAGAGACGCCGAAGATACTGACAATGGCCCCGAGCGGCGTGCTTCCGGGCTATTTGCAATGGAGCGGTATACGAGGAGCGATGCGTTTGGTTGAGGAGAACGGAGTAACGAGGCCAGCTATAGACTCTGCGCCAACAGACTCGCCACAGCAGACGGTCTGGCAGCACGAAGACCCGGCGATTCGGCGGCTGGGCGATAACCTGCCCGGCTCGCATTGGTCACAGCAGAGCACGCAGCCCCTTAGCCCGCGCTGGTCACCGGCGCGTCGACGTCAACTGGCCGCCAAACAGGCCGCGCTGACCACGGGACGGGAGCGGCGCGCGCTTGGACTGGGCGCGGGGATGGGCGCATTGGTGGCGGTCACGGCGCTTGCGCTGGTTCTGCTGGTCGCCGCCGTCAGTGGCTGGCTGCCAGGCATCTCGCCGCCCCCGTCTGATTCGGCGCTGCCGCCCGTTCCCGCGCAGCCTGCACGGCATACGGCTAACCCGGCGGCGACTAATATTCCCACATCAACCACCCTGCCTACGACGACCGCGCAACCTACCGCGACTGCCTGGCCGACGGCCACGGATGTGACTCCGGTTCCGACCGCGACGGCGCGCCCAACAGATACGCCCACGCCACGCCCGACCGCGACCCCCTGATTGCCATCGCGCAGATGCTCGCGGGAGATACTGCTGGCACATAGCTTGCGTCGCTGTTATGACAAGCCCAAGGAAGGGCGCGAGCGAGGCGTGCTTGAGTGATGCGTGATTCAAGAATGAAGTACGCCGCTACTCACCGATATCGCTAAGCACTCACAAGAACACACTGGGAGCGTTGCGCGTGGACGAGAAATACAGCCTGGTAGCGCCTTCCGCGAATAGAACGTCACATACCGTCTGGCTGCAGCAGGATACGACGACTCGGCAGGCGCAGAGTCATCCGCTGGAGTCGCACTGGTCGCAGCAGATCACCCAGCCGCTGATACCGCCGCCACCCTGGCCAATCCAGCCGCCATTCACACGCCGCGCTGCAATCACCGCGCGACCAGAATCGCGCGCCGTGGGGTTGGGCGTTGGGTGTGGCGCCCTCGTGGCCTTTCTCACGCTCAGTCTGCTGTTGCTGATGGCGCTCAACAGCCGCCTGCTGTACGGGCGTGCGTCCACCGGATCTGACGTGTTGCCTCGGCCAACGTCGGTTCAACCTTCGCCCACCCATCCCCCGCGTGTTCGGCCAACTCCTGCTCGTTCCGTTGGTGGCCAGCCTGCGGGAAGCCGCGCAGGCGACCAGAAGCCGATCCCGACGGCCGTCCCGACAAGCCCTCCCACCGCGACCGCGCAACAAACGCCGATAGCTACGCCAAGCCCTATGCCGACAGCCACGCCGGCACCCGAACCTACGGCGACGGAGGAAGACGCGACGCCGACCCCGCAACCGACCCAGGCGCCATCGCCATCACCATCGCAGTCGCCTTAACCGCCGCCATTATCCCGTGATGAGCACGTCGTTGGGGTAGCGCTCGCCGGGGATGGTGGCAATCACCTTCAGCGTCTGAGCTTCGATGATGGCGAGATTCTTGCCGAGGGTATCGGCGACGACGATGTAGCGTCCATCAGGGGTGACCGCGATGCCGTGCGGGTAGCCCGTGACCACGACCGTCGCCCGCACCGCCGGATGCGCCGGATCGTCGCCGATGTCGATCACGCTGACAGCGTGCGAGCCGCCATTGGCGACGTAGAGCGTCTTGCCGTCGGGCGAGCGGGCGATCAGCGCGGGATGCAGGCCAACCGCCACGCTATCCACTGCCCGCCGCGCCTGCACGTCTACCACAAAGAGGCGTCCGGTCAGGTTATCGCTGGCGTAGAGGTAGCGCCCGTCGGGGCTGATGGCGAGGCCGTATGGCTCTGCCGCCTGTGGCAGCGGAATCGTCGCGGCGAGAGAGGCGCTGGTGGCGTTGATGACCGCGATGGCCGCGCCGCCGTAGCAGCCGGTATAGACCCACTGGCCATCGGGCGAGATAACGATGCTGTGCGGTCGGTCGGGTGTGGCGATCGTCGCGCGCAGCTTCCAGGTATGCCCATCCACCACAGTGACATTCGCCGCGCCAAAACTGGTGACGAAGATCGTGCCGCCGTCGCGCGTGGCCACCATATGCACCGGATAGACGCCAACGCCGACGCTATGAATCTCCTTCGGCGTGCCGCTGCTCAGATCGAAGGCGATCAGCCGGTTGGTGGCGACATCGGTGACATAGAGTGTCTTGCCGTCAGCGGAAAGCCCCAGCCCATGGATGCTTGGCGCGACATGCCAGGTGTGTTTGCCCAGCTCGGCCATATCGCCCGTCAGCACATCGGTGACGAAGACTGAATAGCTCGACAGGGGCGATGGGAGCGCGAGCGTTGCGATGGGTGTGGGCGAGATCGTCGCCGACGCGGAAGGGCCACATCCCGCCAGCAATGTGGCCAGCGCAGCCACCAGCAATACCGCCCCCGCGAGCGCGCCTCTTCCTCTTCCCCGGCTTTGCGCCATCCGTCTTCTCTCCCCACAACCGCTATGCGATACTGTCCAGCACCACTCTAGCGCGGAGCCGCGTGGATGCGCAGGTAAAAGGTACTTTCTTCGGGCGCGTCACTCTGGCACCCCCTCCCTTTTAGGGGAGGGGGTTAGGGGGAGAGGGCTGGCGGTGACAAACTCCGCTTTACGAGGCGGTCACCGCGACTGGGGTCACCTCCGAGGTGCAGAAGGGGCAGCGTGTCGCCTGAATCGGAATGCTGCTGACGCAGTAGGGACAGTCGCGGGTCGTCGGGTCGGCAGGCATCTCCTTCTTGCGGTGGGACATCAGCCAGTTGACTGGCTTGACGACGAAGAAGAAGATGACCGCCGCGAGAATCACGAACGCGACCAGCGCCGTAATGAAGGTGCCAATCTTGATCTGGCTGCCGTTGATCGTCCAGTAGTATTGGTCGAACGACGGCTTGCCCCCAAACGCGCCGATGATAGGCATGATAACATTCTGCACCAGGCTCGCGACTACCGCGCCAAACGCGGCGCCAATCACGACCGCGACGGCTAGATCGACCACATTACCACGAAGAATGAACGCCTTGAACTCGTCAACCCATCCCTTCATGATAGAGCCACCTTCCCGTTGTGCGCGCGCCCATGCGCGGCGCGGCCTTGGTCTGAGCCACTCACAACACGCAAACCTTGCCGCCTGTTCAGCAGTACGGTTGTTACTTACCATCGTACTAGAGGATGGCGCCTCGCACAAGTGGGAGAAGCCATCTCGTGAGCGCCTCACCCATTCCGATACCAGGTACAAGGCCATATCTACGTTGCCGCCAGGCACGCTAGATTCTCTGCTGGGTGTGATATATAATTCCGGCCAAACTGACCGCATGGTCTGCTTCGACAGCCGTGAGAGAACGCAGGCTCCCGATCTCCGGGCGCATAGGGTAAAGGATGGAGCGCCGACGATGAACGGATATCCGCCATCTCCATCTTCGCCCGAATCGTCGCCGCGCCAGCCGCCCGCCCGCGTTCGTATCGTCACCGATAGCGCGTCCGACATTCTCCAAAGTCATGCGCATGCGATTGGGATCATCGTAGTCCCGAACCGGATCGTCATGGATGGCCATATTTTTCGCGACGGCATTGATATCTCCGCCGCGCAATTCTACGCGCGCCTGCCCCACGCGCGCCCGGCTCCCTATACCGAGGCAGCCTCGCCCGCCGACTTCTACCAGGCCTATCAGACAGCCTTCACACAGGGGGCGACCGCGATTGTCTCTATCCATGTCTCCAGCCAGTTCAGTCAGGTGGTCCCTCACGCTACAGTCGCGCGGGACTATCTCGCGCCCGCGCCCATTCATATTATCGACTCGCTCCAGCTTGGCATCGGCATGTGGCCCGCCGTCATCGAGGCCTCACGCATCGCGCATCTCGGCGCGCCAGTGCGGGCCATCCACGAGCGTGTTAATTCCCTGCTGGCGCGTACGCATGTCTTCGTCATGGTCGAATCACTGGAGCCATTGCGGCGCTCGGGACGTATCGGGCGCGTACAGGGACTTGTTGGCGCCCTGATCGATGCCCACCCCATCCTCACGCTCGACCAGGGGGAGGCGCGATTGGTTGAAACTGTCCGCTCGCGCAGGCGCGCAGTGTTGCGGCTGGTTGAACTGGCGCGTGAGGAAGCGCGCTCGGTTGGCGGCGTTGAGAGCCTGCTTATCTGTGGCACGAGCATCGAGTCGATTGCCGAGATGGAGACACTGCTCGCCAGGAAATATGAGGGCATGATTCGCAAGACATGGCTCGGCCCAACCATCGGCGCCAATCTCGGCCCGGCCATCGCTGTCGCGCTCGTCGCCGCCGAATAACGGCGTGGCATGGTGCTCAGCCAGTTGGCGTATTCTCCAGCAGCCAGCGAAGGAAGCCTGGCACGGCTTCGGCGTTGGGCAGCGACATGTCAGCCTCGGTGGCCAATTGCGCGGGCGCCTCGCTGTGGAGCACCGCCACCGCTATCCCCTGGCAGACGCCGTCCGCGGTCAGTCGCCGCAGCGTGCGGAAGGCGTCGATATCGGTCTGGTCGTCGCCCAGATAGAACGCGCCATGCAGCCCACGCGCCCGGATAAAGCCCTCGATGGAGACGCCCTTGTCGATCTCGAGCGGCGGCCGCAGCTCCACCACCATCTTGCCGCGTGTCACATATAGACCATCGGCGCTGGCGGAGTCTGTGACCGCCTTGTAGACCGCATCCTCGGCCGCCTGCGGATGCTCGACCCCGCGCAGATGAATCGTGGCCGTGACGCCCTTCCGCTCGATCACTAGCCCGGGAAATCGCCCCGTCAGCGGCGCCTGGATGCTCGCCAGCACATGATTGATGGCGCGTATCCACGGCTCGGCCTCCGGGCGCACATGCACAGTCATATCATCTTCGCTCAGGTATTCGAGGCCGTGGTTGCCGATGTAGAGCAGGCCCGGCAGCCCAACCATCCTGCGGGCGTCGATGGCGGTTCGGCCCGAGACGGCGGCGACGAGATCGAAGATGGCGAGCGCCTGCTTCAGCAGGTCGGCGACTCCCGGCAGGAGTGTTGCCGCATTGGGCGTCGGCGCGATGGCGCTCAGCGTGCCATCGATGTCGGAAAACAGCCCCAGCGGGCGCAGCGCCAGCACCGCGCGCAGCCGGTCGCGGACGCTCTCCGAAGGAGAGAAGGCTTCCTCGATAGTCATGGGCGCCTCCGTGGGTATGCTGGCTTGCGCAGACCGCTACTGATGGCGCGGCGTGTTAACCTGTAGCGCGCGTGCCAAAATCTTCCGTCCAGTAGGTGTGAGACGTAACTTTGCCCGGGTCGCTGGCGAGATAGACGTAGCCCACGCCGATATCATGCAGCGCGCAGTTCAGAATGTTCTTACGGTGCGCGTCGTTGGGAGGCGATTCGTTGAACCACATATCGACGACCTGCTCAGGCGATGTCTGGCCCCAGGCGATGTTCTCGGCGAAGGTCGAGTAGGCATAGCCCGCCGCTTTGATGCGGGCGCCAATAGTCGCGCCACTAGAGCTATTATGGCCCACAAAATCGTGCGTCGCCATATCGGCGCTGTGCGCCTGCGCCGTCCCCATCAGGATAGGGTTGGATGCCAGCGCCGGACAACCGTGCGCCACCCGATAGCTATTCGTGCGGGCGATAACGCGCGTGGCGAAATTGGTCGCGATGGCTGTCGCCGTCGCGGTGTTGGCAAAGGTGATTGTCGTGCCAGCGCTGGCCCCGGAGGGCATGTTCCCAGCAGAGAAAGCCGGACTCGTCCAGTGCGCCGCGAACGACGCCGCCACGCCAATCCAGCAGCCACCGCCTACCAGCAGCAGCGCGCCGATCAGCAGGCCCGGCATCATTCGTCGCTTCGACATGATATCCTCTCCCCTTTCGCGTGACGCTCACCGCCTCCTGGGTAGGTAGCATACCACGATACGCGCCAACGTGAGATACACGAAGGTGATTACAGTGCGCCACAGATGGTTGTCTGGTATGAAATCTGCTACGAAAGATAGTTGAGGCGCCTCGCGCCCTGATCCCTCGTGTGGGCGCGGACAATTCGAGATGACTTGGCCGATGGGACGGCGCTGTAAGGATGTTTCGTGTAGGTCAATTCTCTTCATCCTGAGTGGACGAGCTAGGTTCCGTAGGTCGTCGCGTGTGCTGGACGTGTGTGCTGGAATGGCGCGCGTACCTGTGTTCGGATCATGCCAGCATAACTCGATGCGCCCGCACGTCTTCGACAGTTTCCCCATAGGTTACTGGCCGCTGAAAGGGCGATGGTCGCTGGCGCCGCATGTATTGCGGACGGAGGATTCACGAGATGTACAGGACGAAAGACGGCAAAGAGATCTTCGTCGTGGACGGGCATACCCATCTGTGGGACGGCAGCCCGGAAAACCAGGCGAACAAGTATGGCAAGGGCTTCGTCGAGTGCTTCTATGCGTACCATAAGATGGGGCCAGCCGAGACGATCTGGCCGCTGGATGTGTTCGAGAAGTATGGCGAAGACCGCATGGCGGAGGATCTCTTCATCAACGGCTATGACGACGTCGCCATCTTGCAGCCTACCTACCTGAGCGATTTCTACAAGACTGGCTTCAATACCACCGAGCAGAACAGCGCCATCAAGCAGAAGTACCCGGACCACTTCATCCTCAATGGCTCGTGGGACCCGCGTGATGGCGACAAAGGGCTGGAGTATCTGCGCCGCCTGAAGGGCGACTATGACATCACTGGCGTCAAGCTCTACACCGCCGAGTGGAAGGGCAGTTCGCATGGGTGGAAGTTGACGACCCCCGAGGCCTACCGCTTCCTCGAAGAATGCCAGAAGCTGGGGATTG
This sequence comes from Ktedonobacterales bacterium, assembly GCA_036273675.1. Classification (GTDB taxonomy): domain Bacteria; phylum Chloroflexota; class Ktedonobacteria; order Ktedonobacterales; family JADMIN01; genus DAHUXT01. Next base: position 66,421 of record DASUHD010000153.1, read on the forward strand.
TCAATATTCACGTCCACAAAGGGCCGACGATCTACCCGCTGAATAAAGACGCCTTCGATGTTGGCGACATCGACGAACCTGCCTCCGAATTCACCGACCTGCGCTTCATCGTCGAGCACGGCGGCATCCCACGTATCGAGGATTTCTGCTTCATCGCCGCTCAGGATACGAACGTCTACGCCGGCCTCGCGGTGATTATGGCGCTCATCAACCTGCGCCCGCGCTACTTCGGCGAACTGATGGCGCATATGCTGTTCTGGCTTGGCCCCGACCGCCTGCTCTTCGGCAGCGACTACGCCATCTGGGAGCCAAAGTGGATCATCGATAAGTTCATGGCCTACGAGATGCCGGAGGATTTGAAGGCAGAGTTCAATGTCGATCTCACGCTCGAGGTTAAAGAGAAGATCCTCGGCCTGAACGCTGCCCGACTCTATAACCTTGACGTACCGGCGCATACCGACAAAATCAAGGGCGATACCTTCGCGCAACGGCGCGCCGCACGTGTCACCGCGTAGCCGTAGCAGCCTGCCGCCTTATCGCCGCAAAGGAGCGCACATGATGATTGACGAACGCGCTGTCTGGGCGCGAATCGGCGAGGTCATGGACCCAGAACTGGACCGTCCGCTCGATGCGCTTGGCTTCGTTGAGAGCGTGCGGATCGATGGTTCCGAGGTGGTCGTGCATTTTCGACTGCCTACCTACTGGTGCGCGCCGAACTTCGCCTACATGATGTCGTCCGACCTGCGCGAGCGCATTGGGCGCGTCCCTGGTGTCGAGGCCGTGCGCGTGCGCCTGCTCGATCATTTCGCCGAGGACGAGATAACCGCCGGGGTGAATGCTGGGCAGTCGTTCGCGGAGGTCTTCGCGGATGAGACCGATGGCGACCTGACCGAGTTGCGCCGGACCTTTCTGCGCAAGGCGTTTCTGGTGCGCCAGGAACAGCTTTTACGGGTGTGCTGCGCGCGGGCTACACGGCCGATCACCTGGCGCGACTCGCCGCGACAGACGTACGGGTGGAGGGCGATGCGTTGCTTGTGCGCGAGGCGGACGCGCCTGCCGAATGGCGTCGGCTGCCAGGCTTAGCGCGCACCTTCGCATACTATCGCCAGAAGCGGGTGGCGGCGGGTCTGGGCGCGCTGGAGAGCGGGCCGCTCTTCACAACAGCGGATGGTGAGTCGCTGACGCCACAGAGTGTGATGGAGCATCTCCGTCTGGCGCGGACGATACGTCTCAACGGCGCCTTCAACACGATACTGTGTACCGCGCTCAATCGCATCACTCATGGAGTTGAGGTGGATGCCGACGCGCTCTGCGATGAGACTGCCGACTAAACAGAAAAAAACAGGAGTAAAGAGCGATGAAGGCGGTTCAGATAGTTGGCTACAACGAGCCTGTCAAAATGGTGGATGTCCCCGAGCCAAAGATCGAAAGCCCCACCGACGTCATCATCCGGGTTGGCGGGGCGGGCGTCTGCCGTACCGATTTGCACATTCTTGAGGGTATCTGGCGGGAGACCCTGGGCAATCCCACGCTGCCTTACACCATCGGCCACGAGAACGCTGGCTGGGTAGAAGACGTAGGCAGCGGCGTCACCACGCTCAAACGCGGTGATCCCGTTATTCTCCACCCCCAGCCGTCCTGTGGCCTCTGCCGCGCCTGCCGGGCAGGCAACGATATGCATTGCGTCAATGCGTACTTTCCCGGCCTGGATGGACACTCCGGTGGCTACGCGCAGTATATGAAGACGACTATCCGTGCGGTCGTGCCACTGGCGCCAGGAACAGACCCCATTCCGCTCGCGCCGTATGCCGACGCGGGTATCACCGCGTACCATGCCGTGAAGAAGATCGAGCCAGACACCTATCCAGGCAGCATTGTCGCCGTCATCGGCGTTGGTGGACTTGGCCACTTCGGGGTGCAGCTGCTCAAATCGATGACGACGGCGCGGGTGGTCGCGGTGGATACGTCGCAGGAGCGGATAGACTTCGCCAGGAACATCGGCGCCGATCATGGCGTGGTCACGGGGACGGATGGCGGTGTGAAGGGCGTCCTGGACTATAGCGATGGCGGCGCCGATGTCGTGATGGATTTTGTGGGCGAGAAGGGTACGCCTGAGGCGGGGATGGCGATGTTGCGCAACGGTGGTACCTATTCAATCATCGGCTACGGCGGCACGGTCTCGCCGACGACCCTCAGGATGATCTTCTCGGAACTCAAAATCGTTGGCAACCTCGTAGGAAGCTATACCGATCTCGCCGAGTTGATGGAACTGGCGCGCCAGGGCAAGGTCCATATCACCAGCTCAACCTTTCCGCTGGCCAGCGCCAACGACGTGTTACACGACCTGGATGCGGGCAAGATCATCGGGCGGGCTGTGCTCGTCCCGAGCCATTGATAGGTATATGTGTCGAGGCTGGCTGCGGACCTGACCGGCTGTGAGGCCGTGAGGTTGGCGCCAGCGCTCTCGACGTTCTATGCGCCACTGACGTGGAAGAGGACGCCGAGCGCGTAAGTGATGACCGCCTCGATGGCGCCAACCACCGTCATTTCCGTGCCGCTGACCAGCCACGAGCGCCCGGTGATGATCGTCTTGGCCGCGCCCACGGCGAAGTGCGCCACCAGGCTGATGGCCGCCGCCCAGATGACTGCCGCGATGCCGCCGAAAAAGAAGAACGGGATGATGGGGATGAATGCGCCGAGGCCGGTGGAGACCATCGCGGAGAGCGCCGAGACCAGCGGATTCGGGAAGGCCTGCTGGTTCAACCCCAGTTCTTCATGGGCAAGCGCGTTCAGGAACTGCTCGGGCTGTTTGCTCAGGCGGTCGGCTAGCGTCTCCGACTCTTCCTCGCTGAAGCCTTTGAGCTGGTAGAAGAGCGCAAGCTCCTCCTTCTCCTCCTCCGGGTTCTCCTCGATCTCGCGCCGCTCGCGATCAATCTCCGCCTGATAGATCTCGCGCTCGCTCTTGGTCGCCAGATACGCGCCCGACCCCATCGAGAGCGCGCTGGCCAGCATCCCCGCCAGCCCGGCGATCAGCACCGTCTGATTGTTGCCAGCCGTCGCGCCCGCCACGCCGCTGACGATGCCGAAGACGGCGCCCAGGCCGTCGTTCGCGCCGTAGATCGCGTCGCCAATCCAGCCGCCTCCGCGCTTGTGCCAGTGCTCGCGCCGCAGCATAACGTCGAGCATGTTCTGCGGGCCTTCGGGCGCAATCATATCGCGGATGACCCGGCCATGCGCCTCTTCCTCGCGCCGCACCTCGCGCAGCATCTGCGCGGCCTCGGCGTCGCTGACCGCGCGGGCGTGCGCCTCGTAGCGGGCGATATCCACGTCTTCCGCCGCCTCCATCCGCCGGAGCGCCGCATCCGTGCCGATGCCGCGATTGATCCAGCGTTGCAGCCGGTCGCGCCAGGTGAACTTCAGGGGTGGCGGGGCGGCGCCCAGTTCGGCGAGCTTGCCTTCCCAGCGGGCGGCGTGGCGCTCTTCGGCCTGGGCCAGCCGTTCGAGAATGCCGCGCTTGGTCGCGTCGGACTCACGCGCGGCCAGGTCGCGGTACATGCGCGCGCCCTCTACCTCGCGCCGCCAGTTCTGTTGAAGCGCGGCGATCAGTTGGGCGTGTGCGCCATTGGCCTCGGCGATCTGTGTATCTGGATTGGTGGGTGGTAATGGTGATTGTTCGTCTATGTCGCTCATGGGAGTCTCATTCTCTACAAGGGTATGCGTACCGGTCGTCTGGCGGCGCTCCATGAGAGCATGACGCTGCCAGACCGGCTGCGATAAGCCATCGCGCCGGGTTGTACTGGTTCATTATAGCGGAGCTTGGCGAGAGAGCGCGCAAGGCATGCAGTCGTACATGTCCAGCATCAGCAGGCGCTACGACACGATGATGACGCGCGCGCCGATGCCTGTCCAGTGATAGAGCGCTTTCGCCGCGGGCGTCGGCATGTTGACGCAGCCATGGCTGCCCGTCTCGTGCGTGCCGTCGGGGTCGGTGTGGGGATATTGGGTGCCAGGGCCGAAGGCGTGTCGCCAGGGCGCATCGTGGATGTAGTAGCCGATATCGCGGAAGTACATTGCGTAGTTGATATGCTCCGGCGAGTAATAGAAGGGCGATCCTTGCGGCCAGAGCGAATAGAAGGTGACGTTCGTCTCCTTGCGCTGCACGGCATAGCTCCCGCGCGGTGTCGGCAGTTGTGGCATGCCCGTCGTCACCGGGCTGGCGAGCACCAGACTCCTGTCTTGGTAGGCCCAGAGCCATTGCTGCGAGAGGCTGACCAGAATCACCTGCCCGCCATATTGTGGGACGCCCGCGCTGGGCTGCGGCATGGTCGTGGTGACGCTGGCGCAGTCGCAGGCCGGAGGGACAGTCGAGGTGGGCGTTGGGGATAAATGCGCCAGAGACGTGCTTGCGGCTGATGGCGAGCTATGCGCCGCGCCAAAGACAATGCCTGCCACTGCGCCCCCACCCAGGCCAACAAGCGCGACACAGGCGGCCAGCGCCAGAAAAGCCGCCGCGCGTAGCCCTCTGCCCCGTGGGCGCTGGGGCGCCACATCCCCCACCATCGAATCAGCCATCCCGCACTCCTCCATCATCAACCTTCCGGCGCTCAGCCTTCGCCAACACCTCGCTTTCCTTACGACGTATCAACTCCCAGAAAATAATTGCGAATCGCCAGAATTGTGCCACTCTCTCCATCACCCACATCGCTCCGACCCCAAGTAAGCCATCTGGCGGCGCCTACGCATGATGACGATATTCAAGCGGAGGGCGCTATGATACAATGCTGTCCAACCGCTGAGGCTGTCAGCTCGTCGGCAAGCAACCACACTAAGGCTGAGGCGTTGGCGGTCGGCGTGCCTCTGGCGCATCGTCAGCTTGGCAGCAACGAGACGGACTGCCCCACGCGCAGCATGCCCCGGCGTTGCGGCAGACCATAGACGCCAAGCTGGCTATCACGCGACCGCACCACCTCCGCGAGAACGCGCGGCTCCGCCATGGCTGTCGTGGGGTCGAGGGTAATCATCTTGCAGCGCTCATCTGGCTCCGAGACGATCATCCGCATCTCGTCCTCGCCGAACATGAGCGACTGTCCCATCCAGCGCTGCTCCGGCGCTGGATCGCCTTCGGGCGTCTCGATGAGGATGGTGGGGCGGAAGCGCATCGGGTCGAGCGCCATGCCGAGGGTGTTCCCCAGCGAAGCAATCGTGCTGGTGGTGATGACCGAGAGGGGCGCGGCGTCGTGGGTTGCGCGCCGCCCCAGGCGCAGCAGGTGAAACGGCTGGGGATAGCGCCGGGCGATGTCGGCGTGCAACTCCTCGCTGCCAATAGGATAGGTCGCGCCCTCAGGCGTCGTAACCATGACGGGCGAGTAATAGGGTCGGCTGGGATCGGTGATCGCGGGCGTATAGAGCAGCAGCTCAGGTAGCTCACGCCCGGTGAGATAGGGAAAGGTCGAGCGGTTCTCGCTCTGGACGAACGCATAGCTGCGGTCGCCTGGAATGCCCTGCCATTCGACGCTCGATTCGTCGAGCGCCTCGCCGCGCATAGACTTGACCGGATAGCGATAGATCGCGCGCACGACGCCGACCACGCTGGATGTCATCTCAGCCACAGACCCCTCCCAGTGAGTGCGAAAATCCCCACGTTTCACAGCTGCGTTAGACCATTATACAGCCTGTTGACGGCGGTGGCCGCCCGTGGGAGAATTGCGAAGCGCAACCCTTCCTGCTCCCTGATATGAAGTCATCCTTGAAGATAGGCAAGCAATGAAAATCGGCACCTGCGCCGCGAAGCCCGGCAAGATGACCTTTGGCTCGCTGGAGGTCATGACCCATTTCGATGGCACGCCCGAGCGCCTGCCAGTGGTGATCGCCGCTGGCCGCCACGATGGCCCCTGCTTCTGGGTCACCGGCAACATTCATGGCGACGAGTATGTGGGCCTGCTGGCGGTGCAGGACGGCGTGACACGCGCGCTGGCTGACCGCCTGGGCGACCTGCGTGGCACAGTAGTCGCGCTGCCGACACTCAATCCCGCAGGGCTGCGGGTGGGACGCCGCGAAGCCTACTACGATCCCGCGACCGACCCCAACCGCACCTTTCCCGACGCCAACCCCTATGCCGACCCCGAGCTGGCCGAGGGCGAGGACGACGACGCGCCAACGCCGTACGAGGTGGCGAGCGGTGTCTATTTCGAGCTGATGCGCCAGACGGCCAACTACCATATTGACCTGCACGCGATGTCGATCCAGGCCACGCCATTCACTCTGGTAGACCACCTCCTGTACCACGGCGAGGACGAGCGCCCGCGCATGGAGAAGCTGGCGCTCCAGATGCACAGTTTGGCGCGCGCCTTCGGTATCCCGGTCATCAACGAATTTCCCAGCCGCAAATACATCAAGAACCGCCTGCATCGCTCGACCGGAGGCGCGGCGGGGCATGTGCTGGGCATCCCCTCGATTACGCCGGAACTGGGGATGGGCGGCGATGTCGAGCCGAAGGCGTTGCGGGCGGGTATCGCGGGCATTCACAATGCGCTGGTCTGGGCGGAGATGCTGCCCGACGACCCCATCGCCATCGACTGGATTCCCCAGCCCGACCTGGGCTATCCGGTGCGGCGCGAGCCACATCCGCGCCCGATGGTGACGGGCATCGCGGCGAAGCTGGTGACGCCGGGCGATGTTGTGCGCGCGGGCGATCCAGTCGCGGAGCTACGCGATATCTGGGGGCGGCCGCTCGGCGATGATGGCTATCTTCGTACCGAGAAAGACGGCTGGGTGCTCAACCTGCGCCCAGGCGTCGGCGTCTATCCCAACCGCGCCATCATGGATCTCGCCGTCCGCGACGAGGATCCCCTCGTGCTGCCCTGGCCAGAGTAGCCAGTTGTCGCGTGTATTGAAGTACTCGTGGTGTTTGTCGCGTACACTGGAAGCATTGCAAGCGGTCTCCATGTGAGAGGAGCGACCCATGTCACGCCAGCGGTTGTTGCGTCTTGCCCTTCCCCTCAGCGCAATTGTCTGCCTGCTTGTGGCCGGATTGGTGTTCGTACCCCGGCTCGTCCTGGCCAGCGCGCCGAGCAAATCGTCCTCATTTACTACCCAGGCGCGCATGGGCTTCGCGGCGGGCGACGATTGGGAACCGTCGATCTCCGCGGACCGCTACAAACACGTGTACCTGCTCTACAAGCACTATGATGTGGCGGGCCAGACAACCTGCCCCTCCTGCGACCAGCACCTGCTCGTGCAGGTTTCCAGCGACAACGGCAAGACGTGGAGCGCGCCCAGGGCCATCGATCCTGAGGCGACGAAGGGTGGCCAGTTCGACTCGCAGATCGTCGTCGATCCGGTGGATGGGAAGACGGTCTGGGCCTCGTTCCTGCAGAACAACAAGTCCTCTATCGCCGTGATGAAGTCCACCGATTTCGGCCAGACGTGGTCCGGGCCGACGATTGTCGAGAATCTGCAACGGGCCACCGATAAAGATGAGCTGGCGGTGCATGGCCAGACCATCGCGGTGGCGTTCAACGCGGTGCAAAAAATCTATGCGGCGATCTCACATGACGGTGGCGCGACCTGGACGACCTCACTCATCAGCAGCGGTAGCAACCAGCTTGGCTGGTCGCTCGGCGGTGGCGCGGCCATCGACTCGCACGGCAATATTTTCTTCGGTTTCGCGGGCTATACCCAGAACGGGGGCGCGAAGGGGCCAGTCAACCTCTTCGTCGCGGCATCCTACGACGGTGGCGCGACCTGGAGCCTCACGCTGGCGGGTGTCAGCGGCGCGCCATATCCCTGCGCCGACTGCGGCTTTGCCTTCCTGGGGGCGCAGTTGACTCTGGCGGTGGGCGGCGATGACAGCGTCAACCTGCTGTGGAACTCCACCGCCGACCAGACGGACTATGCTCCCGAGCGCATCTACTTCGCGCGTTCTACCGATGGCGGCCACACCTACTCCGCCCCGCAAGATGTCTCGCTGGCGGCGTCGGGCGTAGAGCATGCTTTCCCCGCGATCACAACGGGCGCCGCTGGCGACGTGCGCATCGGCTGGATGGACATGCGCACAGGCGCGTGGAACCTCCTCTACCGCTCCAGCACGGACGGCGGCTCTACCTGGAGCGCCGAAACGCGCATTAGCAGCTATGTGCCTGGCTATAGCTATCTGACCAGCGCGGGTTTTGGCCTGCCCTACGGCGATTATTTCCAGATGGCGGTGGACTCGACGGGCGCGACCCAGATCGGCTGGGGCGAGTCGAGCAGTTACAACGGCCCCGGCAACATCTGGACATCGCACAACTAATCACAATCGTCTGTTTCATGTGAAACGGCAACCAGCGACTCTGTATGCATATAGCGGCTCGGCTGCCACTTGTCGGTGGTCGGGCCGTTTTTCCGTGCGTTTGGCCGCGACAGGCAGTTCAGCGCAAAACTGCGTTTTGCTCCATTCCCCTCTGGCATATCTTCTGCGACACCTCGACACATGAAGTGCGCCCATTTCTTCCCCACTCTCGCTGCGATGCATCATCGACACAGATAACAAGAGCGCACAAAGGAAAGGTCTACTCAAGGATGAACCAGGTAGAAGAACACCGCGACGTTGTAGTAATCACTGGAGCCTCTGGAGGCGTGGGACGCGCCACCGCACAGGCGTTTGGCAAGCGCGGAGCATCGGTCTGTTTGGTGGCGCGCGGTCAGGCGGGCCTCGAAGGCGCACAGCGCGATGTCGAGCGGCTGGGTGGGCGGGCCATCATCGTTGCCGGTGATAGCGCCGACCCACAGACCCACGAGCGCGCGGCCCAGCAGGCTGAAGACGCCTTTGGCCCGATTGATATCTGGGTCAATACCGCCTTCGCGACGGTCTTTGGGCCATTTACCGATGTCTCGCCGGAGGAGTACGAACGGGTAACAAGCGTCACATATCTCGGCTATGTCTACGGCACGCGGGCCGCGCTCAGGCGAATGCTGCCCCGCGACCGTGGCAAGATTGTCCAGGTTGGCTCGGCGCTGGCGTACCGTGGCATCCCGCTCCAGACGGCATATTGTGGGGCCAAGCACGCTATTCAGGGCTTTACAGAGTCGTTGCGGGCGGAGCTAATGCATAACCACAGCGATGTGCATCTCACGATGGTACAGCTCCCAGCCGTCAATACGCCGCAATTCACCTGGGGCCGCAACAAGATGCCGCGCAAGGCGCAGCCCGTCCCGCCCATCTACCAGCCGGAGGTCGTCGCCGAGGCAATCTACTGGGCCGCGCATCACAAGAAACGCCAACTCTACATCGGCGGCTCGACGCTCACCGTCATCATGGGCAACAAGTTCTTTGCGAATCTCGGCGACTGGTACCTGGGCCGGACGGGCTACAATAGCCAGATGCGCGACGAGAAGCGGAACCCCAACCAGCCCGATAACCTGTTTCAGCCAGTCGATACCACGCAAGACTATGGGTCGCACGGAGCCTTTGACCAGCGCTCCATCAACCACAGCTACGAGGTGTGGGCCGCCGAACATAAAGGAATCATCGCCACGGCCCTCGCTGGTATCGCCGGGGTCGCCGTCGCCGGGTCGCTCGTCGCGCTCCGCCGTGACAGAGGCTAGGCGGCCATGGATTGGCCACATCCTCTCGGCTCGCGTGAAAAACGTGACACACCGCCCGGCTGGAGCTATAACCCCTCGGCATGGCGTGAACGCTGGCTGCTGCTTGCCCTGGCGGCGATTGGCCTGCTCGCCGCGCTCTACACGGCGCTCTCGCAACTGAGTGTCGTCGGCGCGATGGTGGACCCCTTCTTCGGCAGCGCCAGCTCGTATGCCGTGACGCATTCGGCGATAGCGCGCCTCTTGCCCGTGCCAGATGGCGTGCTCGGCGTGGTGGGCTACTGCTGCGATCTGCTCTTTGGCGCGATCGGTGGGGAGCGGCGATGGCGTACCCGCCCCTGGGTCGTGCTGATCTTCGCCCTCGTGATCCTTGCGCTCGGCATGGTCAGTCTCGCGCTGACCATCCTGCAAGGCGCGGTGATCGGTTCGTGGTGTACCGTCTGCCTGATCTCAGCCGCCGTCTCAACCCTGATTCTGGGGCTGGGCATAGGCGAGGCGCTTGCCAGTCTGCAATATCTCGCGCTGGTCAGGATGAAATCCGGAGGAGTGGCTGTGTGGCGCGCGCTCTGGGGAGCGGCGCCCGCGCGCTCGCGCGAACGGATCGCCCCGGCTCCAGGTGGCGCCGTAGGGAGATAGCAATCCAACAGACTCAGGGAGAGAGACAAGGCATATGTGGTACCAAATCGGCAATATCGCGCTAGGCGTCTGGCTGCTGGTCGCGCCCGGCGTGCTGCCATCGACTGAATCTGGCGCGGTCATAGTCCGTATCGCGGGACCAATAGCCATCTGGCTTGGCGTGCTGGCGGTTCGTAGCGTCACCCGGCCAGTACGCGCATTGAACGTGCTGAACGGCATGTTCCTCGTGATCGCCCCCTGGCTCGTGCCGAATACCGGCGCGCTCATTCTGGCGAGTGTGCTGGCCGGCTGGGCCATCATCGTGCTTTCGATTCCGCGTGGAGTTCTGCGCCAGCGCAGCGGTGGCGGATGGTGGACTGTTTTTCATCCCGAGTTGATTACGCATGTGCCAGAAGACTGAAACTGGGAAGTCCTAGAGCAAGGAAAGTTGCGTATGTTTCTGTCCTCTTTACATCACCTCATAGTCGCCGATTTCGGCTTTCCGGCATGGCTGCGCGCCGCCCACTGGATCAACGTCTTCTTCATCGGCCTGCTCGTGCGGTCCGGCATCCAGATTCTGGCGTCCTATCCACGGCTCTTCTGGAAGGACGACTGCACGCCTGGACACGAGTGGCTCAAGTTCACCCGCCGCAAAGAACCAACAGACCGGCTATGGACATCGCTAGAGGACGAGCAATCCTGGAGTCCGGTGATCGCTCAACCCGGCGGCAACAACCTGGGACTGGGCCGCCACTTCCATTTCTTCTCGGTCGTCTTCTGGCTGCTGAATGGCGTCATCTACGTGATTCTGCTGTTCGCGACCGGCGAGTGGCGGCGGCTCATCCCCACCTCGTGGTCGGTCTTCCCCGATGCGCTGCATACGTTCGCCGAGTACATCACCTTCCATCTGCCACCCGCCAGCGTGTTTCGTCCCTATGATCCGCTTCAGCAACTGACCTATGCGGCGGTCGTCTTTCTGCTCGGTCCATTTCTCATCTTGACCGGCGCGGCGCAGTCACCGGGCGTCGAGGCGCGCTTCCCCTGGTATCCCAACCTCTTCGGGGGCAGGCAGGTCGCGCGCAGCCTGCATTTCCTCGGGCTGCTGGCGGTGATCGCCTTCACCATCCTGCATACGGCGCTGGTGATTATCACCGGAATGGGCAAGAATTTTGGCGACATCATGCTCGGCTACCACGGCAGGGACGAGGGGCTGGCCATCATTGGTGTCATACTGGTTATCGCCGCTATTCTGGCGCTTTACGGTCTCCTGTCGTGGCTCAGCCTTGGCCACAAACGGGCGGCGCAGCATGCGCTCAGCGAGTTCTATCAGCCGCTCGTCCGCCTGTTGACCTTGCGGACCTCCTCACGCCAGCACTACGAACCCGCTGAGATATCGCCGTTCTTTACCGTCAACGGCGCCCCGCCTGAATCCTCGGAGTATCTCAAGCTCATGTGGCAGGACTTCGACGGCTATGCGCTCGAAGTATCGGGGCTGGTGGAGCAGCCCCTGCGGCTGACGCTGCCAGAGCTGATGGCGATGCCCCGACAATCGCAAATTACCCGGCACAACTGCATTCAAGGGTGGACCGCCATCGGCGAGTGGGCTGGCGTTCCGCTGCACGAGATTCTCGCCCGCTGCCGACCCCTCCCGAACGCGGAACATCTCGTCTTCTGGTCATTCTCGCAAGACACGACCGGCCAGCAATTCTACGAGACAATCCCGCTGGAAAGCGCGCTGGATAAACAGACAATTCTGGCTTACGCGATGAACGGCCAACTATTACCCCGACCGCACGGCGCGCCGTTACGGCTGCGGTGCGAGACGATGCTTGGGTTCAAGATGTGCAAGTGGGTCTGCCGCATCGAACTGGTCGAAGACTACAAGGCAATTCGTGGCGGCCAGGGCGGCTCACGCGAAGACAATCGCTACTACGAGATCTACGCGGGAATATAGCGGTGGGCAACCCCCTCCCATGGCCCCTCCCCCTTCCAGGGAGAGGGGAACCAGAAGCGCCTCCAGCGATTCATTCTCAAGTCGGAGGGGCTTACTGTCTGGCCAACGGCATACACCATTCGAGTTAAACTCTGGAAGCCCCTCTCCCCGCAGGGGGGAGGCGTTGGGGAGGGGGCTGTCGGCCGCTACACCACCTCGCGAATCTTGTCGGCGAGCACGTCCTTGACGATAGCCTTGCGATCTTTCTCCCCCTTGAGCAGCGCCTCTGCAAAGTGGATCGCCTGCTGGGTTGTGATCTTGCCGGGCAGTGGTGGTTCATTGGGATCGACTACCGCCTGGATGAGCGCCGGACCTGACTGCGCGAACGCCGCCCGCACGATCTCCGCCGCTCTGGTTGGATCTTCCAGCGTGAAGCCGGGAATGCCGCACGCCTGGGCGTAGAGCGCGAAGTCGATGGGCTGCAACTCCACCCCATACTGTGGATTGCCCTCCAGGACCAGTTGTTCCCACTTGATCTCGCCTAGCACATTGTTCTTGATGAGCATGATCTTGATCGGCAGATTGTACTTGCGAATGGTCGCCAACTCGCCCATCAGCATCGTAAAGCCGCCGTCGCCCACCATCGCGACGACCTGGCGATTCGGATAGGCGACCGCCGCCGCAATAGCGTAGGGCAATCCCTCGGCCATCGTCGCCAGGATGCCCGAGACCGAGAACATCATCCGGTCGCGGATCATCAGGTGACGCGCGGCCCAGGTGGTCACGGTGCCACAGTCGCAGGCGATGATTGCGTCGTCATCCAGGAATTTGTTGAGCGTATAGGCGGCAACCTCAGGCTTCATCGGCGTGGAGGTCGCGGTACCGCGATTCTCCATCAGTTGCATCCAGTCCTTCATGTTCTTCTGCGCCTGCTGCAGGAAGCTCCGATCCTGCTTGCGCTGGAGCAGGGGAAGCAGTGCGGCGAGCACGCGGCTGGCATCGCCCACCAGCCCCACATCGACTGGATGTCGCAGCCCAATGCGCGCGGGATCGATGTCGATTTGCACGGTCTTCGCCTGTCCCGGCTTCGGCAGGAACTCCATATAGGGGAAGTTGGCGCCGATCATAATGAAGGTGTCGCAGCCCTCCATCGCATCGGAAGAGGCCGCCGTGCCCAGCAGGCCAATCCCGCCGGTGGTGTAGGGGCTGTCGTCGGGAAGCACTGCCTTGCCCAGCAGCGCCTTGGCGACGGGAGCGCCCAGTAGCTCAGCCATTTGCGTGACCGCGTTGCGGGCGTTGAGCGCGCCGCGCCCCACGAGCATTGCCACCTGCGACCCGGCGTTGATAACGTCCGCCGCACGTTGCAGCTCATCCTGTGTCGGCATCGGGTACTGCGGCACGAATACCGCCGAGCTATGCTTCTGAATGTTGGCGTCCGAACGTTCGCCGTCCGAGGTTGTCCAGTCCTGGATATCTTTCGGGATGCTGATGTGGGCCACGCCGCGATAGCCGAGCGCGTGCTTGATCGCCGCATCTACGACGTTGTTAACGTGCATCGGCCCCATAACGCGCTCATTGTAGACGGAAACATCCATAAAGACTTTAGTCAGATCCACATCCTGCTGATAGTGGGTGCCAATCAGGTCATGAAAGGTATGTCCCGTGATCGCCAGCACCGGCTGATTATCCATCTTGGCGTCATAGAGACCATTGAGCAGATGGACTCCTCCGGGGCCAGAGGTCGCCAGGCAGACGCCCAATCGTCCAGTGTACTTGGCGTAGCCGCATGCCGCGAAGGCCGCCGATTCTTCATGCCGCACCTGGATGAACCGTATCTTGTCCTGGTGCGTCCGCAATGACTCGAAGATGCCATTTACCCCATCGCCAGGAAATCCAAAGATCGTATCCACTCCCCAATCGATCAGCCGCTCGACCAGTATGTCGGCTGTCCGCTTTGCCATGGTCTTCCCTTCCTTGCTAACCATTCTCTACAAGAAGCGCGCAACGACGCGCCCACGCTGCTCCGTGCGAGGATACCGGCGAAGCAGGCACATATCCTTTTCGTATCCTCTCGCACTATCCACCCATCCTCTCTCCGCAGAGTGCGGGCCACAGTCATGCGCCAGAATGCGTGACTGCCTGGCAGGCGATGAGATTGGCATAACAAATGCGAAACCTCAATAATATCATGCCGCGATATATGTTCCTATGGTAACAACGTCCGTCGGCGGCTGTCAGAGAGTTATTCCCTACTGGCATCTTAGCGGGCGGGTGTCTATTCCAGACGTGAAAGGTTCGAACAAATCCGTGTCCATTCGCAATACAGCCGTATCCATCGAGCGCGTTGACGTATCTGCCTACCGAATACCCACCGATCTGCCCGAAGCCGACGGCGCCTATGCCTGGGACTCGACCACGCTCGTCGTCGTCGAGGCAACGGCGGGCGGCGTGCGCGGTCTGGGCTACACCTACGCTGACACGGCGACCGCCACGCTCATCCATGACATGCTTGCCGCTATCGTTCGCGGACGCAACGCCTTCGATGTGCCTGGCGCCTGGGGCGCGATGGTCCACAGCATCCGCAACCTGGGCCGTCCCGGCGTCGCCTCGATGGCGATCTCCGGCGTTGATGTGGCGCTCTGGGACTTGAAGGCAAAACTGCTCGATCTTCCGCTGTGCAAATTGCTCGGCCAGGCGCGCGAGGCCGTGCCAGTCTATGGTAGCGGCGGCTTCACCAGCTACAGCATCGCCCAGCTCCAACAGCAATTGGGCGGCTGGGTCGCGCAGGGTATTCCGCGCGTCAAGATGAAGATTGGCACGCATCCCGCGGATGATTTGGAGCGTGTCCGCGCGGCCCGTGCGGCGATAGGCGCGGACGCGGACCTCTACGTGGATGCCAACGGCGCCTATACACGCAAACAGGCGTTGCGACAGGCGGAGGCGTTTGCCGATCTCGGCGTTGTCTGGTTCGAGGAGCCGGTCTCCTCGGATGACCTGGAGGGTCTGCGTCTCATCCGCAACCGTGCGCCCGCGGGGATGAACATCGCGGCGGGTGAGTATGGCTACGACCTCTGGTACTTCCGCCGGATGCTGGAGGCTGGAGCCGTTGATGTTCAACAGGCGGACGGCTCGCGTTGTGGAGGCATCACCGGCTTTCTGCGCGCGGGAACGCTGGTCGAGGCGCGGAGCCTGCCGCTCTCGGCCCACTGCGCGCCATCGCTGCACCTGCACGCTTGTTGCGCCGTACCCAACCTCTGGCCTATCGAATACTTTCATGACCATGTGCGCATCGAGCGTATGCTTTTCGACGGGGCCGTCTTGCCGGTCGATGGACTCCTCCATCCCGACCTGACGCGCCCCGGCATCGGCCTCGACTTCAAGCGAAAGGACGCCGAGCGGTTCGCAGTGTGAAGGATGTTTCGGCCTTGAAAGGCCGGAGTAATGGCAGAATAAGGCTTGAAAGCCTGTTAGGGCAACTATGTCGCCCTGCTCGCCCTCCGGGCGAGGTGGCCATTTATGGCCTGTTTTCGTATACTCCGGCCATGCATGGCCGAGAGTGTTGCTGGGACGCCGTATTACATCGCATGTCCGTTTGATGGAAAGGTGAATCTATGGCAGGCGCATTGGAGCGGACCGAGCCACCATCCTATTCGGGGCGGCAGGAGCGCGCGCTGGCGGATACAGACCGCCATGGCCTGGAGACCGCATTGCGGCGCGCCATCGCGGGCGAAGCGCATTTCGACGACGGTCACCGCGCGCTCTACGCTACCGACGCCTCAAACTACCGTCAGCCACCGATTGGCATCGTCGTGCCGCGCACGAACGATGATGTGTTGGCGACGGTGGCGCTCTGTCGCGCCTATGGAGCGCCGCTGCTCAACCGGGGCGGCGGCACCAGCCTCGCGGGCCAGTGCTGCAACGCCGCCGTCATTTTAGACTTCTCCAAATACCTGAACCAGGTGCTCGAGATCGATCCCGGCCGTAAGCTGGCGCGCGTCCAGCCGGGCGTCGTGCTCGATGACCTGCGCGCCGCGGCGGAGCGCCATCACCTCACCTTCGGACCCGACCCAGCCACCCATAACCGCTGCACGCTCGGTGGCATGCTCGGCAACGATTCCTGCGGCGTCCACTCCGTCATGGCGGGCAAAACGGTGGATAACACCGAGAGCCTGGATGTGCTGACCTCCAGCGGGCTGCGGCTCACCGTCGGCCAGACAGGTGACGACGAGTTGGAGAGTATCATCGCCGAAGGCGGCGAGCGCGGCGACATCTACCGGCGGCTGCGCGACCTGCGCGACCGCTACGGCGACCTCGTCCGCGCGCGTTACCCAAAGATTCCCCGCCGTGTCTCCGGCTATAACCTCGACCAGTTGCTGCCAGAGAACGGCTTTCATGTTGCCCGTGCGCTGGTTGGCGCCGAAGGCACCTGCGCCACGATCCTGGAGGCGACGCTCAACCTCGTCCACAGCCCATCGCATCGCGTGCTGCTGGCGCTGGGCTACCCCGACATCTATCGCGCCTGCGATCACACCATGGAGCTACTAGCATACAAGCCCATTGGACTCGAAGGCTTTGACGAACACCTGGTTGACGATGTGCGCCGCAAGGCTCTGGACCCCGCCGCGCTGAAGCTATTACCAGCGGGCCGTGGCTGGCTGCTCGTCGAGTTTGGCGCGGACTCGCAGGGCGAGGCGTGGAATATGGCGCGCGCCGCGATGGATGCCCTTCAGCGCGGACAGCATCCGCCCGCAATGCGTCTGGTTGAAGATCCAGGCCAGATGGCGATGATCTGGAAGGTGCGCGAATCGGGCCTTGGCGCCACGACCCGCATCCCCGGCGCGGCCCAGACGTGGTCCGGCTGGGAGGACTCCGCCGCGCCACCGGAGAAGTTCGCGGACTATCTGCGCGACCTGCGCGCGCTCATCGACCGCTACCACTACACCAGCGCATTTTATGGCCACTTCGGCCAGGGATGTCTGCATACCCGCATCGACTTCGACCTGGCGACCAGCGAGGGCATCACACGCTTCCGCTCCTTTATAGAGGAGGCGGCTGATCTGGTCGTCAGCTATGGCGGCTGCCCCTCAGGTGAGCATGGCGATGGCCAGTCGCGGGCGGAGCTCCTGCCCAAAGTCTTCGGGCCGGAGCTAGTACAGGCGTTTGGCGAGTTCAAGGCCATCTGGGATCCTGACGATATGATGAATCCCGGCAAGATCGTAAGGCCCTATCGCATCGATGAGAACCTGCGGCTGGGGACCGACTACCGGCCCGCGCGCCCGAAAACGCATTTCCGCTTCCCGGAGGACGGCGGCAGCCTGGCGACGGCGACGTTGCGCTGCGTCGGGGTAGGCCTCTGCCGTCGCCAGGAGGGCGGGACCATGTGTCCAAGCTACATGGTCACCCACGACGAGATGCACTCCACCCGGGGCCGCGCGCATCTGCTCTTCGAGATGCTGCAGGGCGACGTGCTGCGTGACGGCTGGCGCGACGAGTCTGTGCGCGAGGCGCTCGATCTCTGTCTGGCCTGCAAGGGCTGCAAGGGTGACTGCCCCGTCAATGTCGATATGGCGACGTATAAAGCTGAGTTCCTCTCGCACTACTACGCCGGTCGCCTCCGTCCACGCAGCGCCTATGCGATGGGTCTGATCTACTGGTGGGCGCGCCTCGCCGCCCTGGCGCCATCGCTCGCCAACGTCCTGATTCGCGCGCCGGGGATCAGTCGGGTCGCCAAACTGGCTGCTGGCGTCTCGCCCAAACGCACGATGCCAGCCTTCGCGCGGCAAACATTCAAACGCTGGTGGCGACGTCGTCCTGTGCATGCCGAGCCGACCGCCGCGCAACGGGTGCTACTCTGGCCAGATACCTTCAACAACCATTTCCATCCCGAAACGGCGGTCGCGGCGGTTGAGGTATTGGAGGCGGCGGGCTTTCAGGTTGACGTGCCGCGCGGCTCGCTCTGCTGCGGTCGCCCGCTCTACGATTTCGGCATGCTCGACACCGCCAAACGGCTGCTGCGCCAGATACTCGACGCGCTAGCCCCCGAGCTGGACGCGGGAACCCCAATCGTCGTCCTGGAACCAAGCTGCGCCTCGGTCTTCCGTGACGAGCTGGTCAATCTCTTTCCCGACGATGTGAATGCGCGCCGCCTCAAGGCGCAGACCTACCTGCTCAGCGAGTTTCTCGAAGGTTTCGCGCCCGATTTCCAGACAGGTACATTGCAGCGCGCCGCGCTCGTCCAGGGGCATTGCCACCAGCAAGCGGTGTTGGGGATGCGCGCCGAGACCGCCGTACTCACAAAACACGTGGCTAGCTGCGAGACGCTGAACGCGGGCTGTTGCGGGATGGCGGGCGCGTTTGGCTTCGAGAACGACCACTATGCGGTCTCCATCGCCTGTGGCGAGCGGGCGCTGCTGCCAGCGGTGCGCAACGCGCCAAAAGATGCGCTCATCGTGGCCGATGGATTCAGTTGTCGCGAGCAGATCGCGCAGACCACCGACCGCCAGGCGCTGCATCTGGCCGACGTTTTGCGCCTGGCTCTGCATGAAGAAGAAAACACAACTCATGGTGACTATCCAGAACGCGCGACCAAAACGCTCGCCGCGACAAGAAAGCTATGGGCCTCGCCCCTGCTGCTGATCGGCGGCCTTGGCCTGCTGGCGGCCATCATCACGCGCTGGCGGCGTGGGCGAAGGAGCGCCGCGTGAGTGAATATTGAAGCATTCCGGTCGGCGCCGACTCTGCCTCTGCCTCCCCTCTCCCACGGGGAGAGGGGCCGGGGTGGGGTCTGAGGGTGAGGTTTCTGGCTGACGACACAGCCGCATGCGCCAGGACGCGCATATGTTCACTGTTCGATGAAGGAGTATCGCATATGAAGGCAGTGCTTCCTGCCCAATGGAGAGAACGATTCGAGAATACGCCACTCGTCCGGGAGTGGACCGACCAACGCGTGCGGCACGGCCCGCTCCGGCTCGTGCCGAAGTCATGGGTGCGCGAGGGCATCGAGCTGGACCAGCATATTCGCGAGGGACGGTTCCAGCGCAGCCTCGCGCTGATTGCCGCGGGGTCGGCGCTGCTCGGCGGCCTCGAAGTCAGCTACGAGCACGTCATTGGCAGCTACAGCCAGCGTGTCATGTATAGCCCGGTCTTCCTCAGCGGAGCGGTGACTGTCGCGGGTGTCTGGGGCGCATTCGACCGCCGCATCGCGCGCACCCTGCTGCCTGCGGCCTCCGCCGCGCTGCTTCTCGATGGGACAATCGGCTTCATGTATCACATCCGTGGTATTCACCGGAAGCCCGGTGGCTGGCGGCTGCCCGTCTACAACATCGTCATGGGGCCGCCGCTGTTCGCGCCATTGCTGCTGGGCATTAGCGGCATGCTGGGCCTGATCGCGTCCGGCCTGCGCCGCGAAGATAGCCCGCTCCGGCTTCTGCCCGGTTATGCCCATCCCGCCGATTCACGGCTCCCAGGCGCGTCAAGGCTGCGGTCCCTGCTGCCCCGGCGGATAAGCCGCGAGGGGATGGAGTTGGCGCAGCACGTGCGCGAGGGGCGTTTCCAGAAGGCGCTCGCCGCGGCAATGGCCATCTCTGGGCTGCTCAATGGCGCTGAGGCGCTCTACTCGCACTACAAGACCAACTATGCCTATCGCAGCCAGTGGATCCCCGTCGCGCTTGCCCCGGTCCTCGCGGTCGCTGGCTTTGGCGCGGTGGCCGACCGCCGCGTCGCGCGCACGCTCTTGCCGCTGGCGTCATTGGCGGCCATCATCAACGGCGGCCTTGGCCTCTTCTATCACAGCCGTGGCATCCTGCGTCGCCCAGGCGGCCTCAAGACACCTGTCTACAACATCATCTATGGGCCGCCCATTTTCGCGCCGCTTCTCTATGCCGCGACCGGATTTCTTGGCCTGTTGGCCAGTCTGTTGCGAAGGGGGGACTAATTATGGCGCGTCGCACATCATCTCGTGGCGCAATGACCACCGCCAACCAGCAGAGCGCTCAGCGCGTCGAAGCCTCGCCCACGGAGCCGCGTGGTCGGCTGCCCATCGATCCCCAGACAGGTCATCCGATTGCGCCACGCGCCCAGCCCGGCTACTATCCAGGCTTCTCGACGCTCGCCCAGCAAAAGTTCTGGGATGAGGCAACGCGCCAGGTCGTTCTGCGGCGCGTCAACGAGCCGCCGCCCATTCGTTTCTTCAGCCCCGAAGAGGCGCGGTTGCTGAGGGCGGTCATCGACCGGATCATCCCTCAGGATGACCGTGACCCTGACCACAGAGTGTCCATTCTGAACGTCATCGACGACCGGCTCTACCACAACCGCATCGATGGCTACCGCTACGACGATATGCCCCCCGACGGCGAGGCGCATCGGCTGGGCCTCCAGGCTATCGAGGCAATCGCGCAGGAGACGCAGGGCCAGCATTTCGTGGATTTGTCCCCCGACCAGCAGGACCGCGTTCTCCTCTCCATCCACGACTGCCAGCCGCCCGCGGCGCATGACATCTGGGCGCGGATGAACTGTCAGCGCTACTGGATGCTGCTCGTGCAGGACTGCATCGAAGGCTATTACGCGCATCCCTGGGCGTGGGACGAGATTGGCTTTGGCGGTCCCGCCTACCCGCGCGGCTACATGCGGCTGGAGCACGGCAGGCCGGAGCCATGGGAGGTCGAGGAACATCGCTACGAGTGGTCTGGTCCGTCATGGTCAGCGTCGAATCGCTACGAGCCAATCGGCGGGGAACAGGGAGCCGTGACACCAGGCCAGGAAGGAACCCATTGATTATGAATAACTCTCCGCTCTTCGGGGCATTTCAGTCACCAGATAGGGATGATACTCATCGCCTCGGCCCCATCCAGAAGATCGACGTCGAAATGCGCCACTTTCGGCGGGGTGACGAGGTCGATTATGTCATCGTCGGCGTTGGCTCGGCGGGCGGCGTGCTGATCCAGCGGCTCGCGCGGGCGGGTTTTCGTGTTGTCGGCTTCGACGCCGGACCGTTCTGGGATACCGAGCGCGACTGGGTCAGCGACGAGGCAGGCTCGCATAATCTCTACTGGAACGCTCTGCGCATATCTGGCGGAGCCAACCCGCTCGCCTTCGGCGCCAACAATAGCGGCAAGGGCGTCGGCGGCGGCTCGGTCCACTGGGCCGGCTTCACGCCACGCTTCCATCCCTCCGACTTCCGTGTCTACTCCGAGGATGGCGTCGGCGCCGACTGGCCCATCTCCTACTGGGATATCAAGCCGTATTACGAGTTGATGGAGCGCGAGATTCCGGTGGCTGGCCCGGCGAACTATCCCTGGGGCGATCCACATGGCTACCCGTATGGCCCCCATCCGCTGGGGGGTGTCGGCGACGCGCTGGTGCGTGGCTGCACGAAACTGGGCATCGGCGTCGTGGCGGGCGGCCCGGTCGCCATCAACTCCGGCTCGCATGCCGACCGTCCGCACTGCATCTACCGCGGGTTCTGCATCCAGGGCTGCAAGGTCGGCGCGAAGCAAAGCACGCTTATCAGCCACGTCCCCGATGCGATTCGCTACGGCGCGGAGATACGCGCCAACTGCATGGTCAGCCAGATCATGATGGGCAAGGATGGGAAGGTTACTGGCGTGCGGTACTTCGATGCCGACGGCGAGGAGCACGAACAGCGGGCCAAAGTCGTCATCGTTTCCGGCTATAGCATCGAGACGCCGCGCCTGCTGCTCAACTCCGCCTGTCCGGGGTTCGAGCAGGGGCTGGCGAATTCGAGCGGCATGGTCGGCAAATATCTCATGGCGCAGGCGGGCAACGTCATCCTGGGGCGCTTCGACGAGCCGGTGCGCATGTACAAAGCGCCTCCCGCGCATGCGCTCACCGAGGCGTTCTACGAGACGGATCCCGCGCGCGGCTTCGCCCGTGGCTTCGCGATTCAGACCGTCGGTCCGCTGCCCATTGCCTTCGCCAAGCAGATGATGGTGGCGAAAGGCGCCTGGGGCTGGGGGCTGCGCAAAGTGATGATGGACTACAACCACTGGGCGGCCTTTGGCTTTCTAGGCGAGATTCTCCCCTGGGAGGACAACCGCGTCGAGCTGGCCGAGGAGACCGACCAGTACGGTCTGCGCGTCGCCAAAATCACCTTCAACCTGCACGAGAACGATAAGAAGCTGATCGCCTGGGGCAAAAACAAGACGATGGAGGTGATGTATGCGGCTGGCGCGGAGGAGGTGGTCGAGGAGCCGCGCTATGCCCATCTCATCGGTGGCGCGCGCATGGGCGACGACCCGCGCACCTCGGTGGTGGATAGCTTTGGCCGTTCCCACGATATCCCGAATCTCTTTCTCTGCGACGGCAGTATCTTCCCGACACAAGGCTCGGCCAATCCTGGCCTGACCATCCAGGCGCTCGCTGCGCGGACCGCGGACTACCTGATCGCGGAGGGCGACGCAGTCGCATCGCGCGATGGACATGTCCATACGGCCCCGCCGATTCGCTACGATCTTTCGCCCCACGGCGTCTCGGGACGCGGTATGCCGCGCATTAAGTCGAGCGCGCATGGTATCAGCATAGGTTTCGGTGGACTGGCCATCGGCAACGACGATTAACGCGATATCTGCGGAATAATCCCAGGATAGAGGTGGCTCCATCCATCTGAGGAATCATCTACTCTACGCGAGAAAGAGAAATACAGAGGGCAGGAATCCTATGGTCGATCAGCAACAGAAAGCGGGCAAACAGCAACTGAGCAAGCATGGCCGCGAGCAGGGAAGCCAGACAGCCAAGAGCGGCGCCCACTCCCGACAGCTCGACTATTCGACCCATATCAGCGATATTCGCAATGCCATCACCATCAAATACAATCAGGTCTTCCTGCTGGCTAACGACGTCGGCGATATTCGGCCCAGGGACCATGGCTACGGCATGTACTTCCGCGATATGCGCTATCTCGACCAGATGGAGCTGCTGTTGCAGGGCCAGCCAGGGGTGCCGCTGCTTGCGGACGCCTCGATGGGTAATCAGGCGGTCTATGAGCTAACCAATCCACGGCTTCAGCTTCCTGACGGGCGCATCTTCTCGAAAGAACGGCTGAGCATCCGCCGCGCATTCTCGCTCAAGGAAGATGTGACGCAGACGATTGAGATCAACAACCTCGATCAGGTCCCGGTCGCTCTCGACGTGGAACTGCGCTTCGGCAGCCAGTTCATCGACATCTTCACCATCCGCGGCTCCAAGCCAGGTAAACGGGGCAGCCTCTTGCCGCCGGAGACCCACCGAGGAAGGGTTGTGTTGAAATATGACGGCGCGGATAACCACACGCGCACGATCACATTGCGCTTCTCGCCGACGCCCGATGCTCTCGACGGCGAGAAGGCGCTCTATTCGATCTCGCTCAAATCGAATGAGGCGGCAAAAATCGTCGTCTCCTATGAGCTGGAAGACGAGGACCAGCAGGGCAACGACGAAGGCGCGGGCAAGCATACCGACAAGACAGGAGCCGGGAAGCACGCGTCGTTCTCGGAGGAGCTTGCGCAGACGCCAACCATCGAGACCAACAATGCCCTCTTCAATCGCGCGCTGGCGCGGTCGCTCAATGATCTACGCATGCTGGCCACCGCGAATCTGAGCGATCTCTATCTCGCCGCTGGCATCCCCTGGTACGTCGCGCTCTTTGGCCGTGATAGCCTCATCACTGCCTTCGAGACGCTGGCCTATCACCCCACGCTCGCCAGGAGCACGTTGCTGCTGCTGGCGCAATATCAGGGTACTCGGCACAGCGCCTTTCAGGACGAAGAGCCGGGCAAGATACTGCATGAGCTGCGTGTCGGTGAGCGCGCCAACCTGCGCGAAGTGCCGATGATTCCCTATTACGGGACCGTAGATGCCACGCCGTGGTTCCTCATCTTGCTGGCCGAATATGTCCGCTGGACGGGCGATGTTGCGCTCTTTCACCAGCTACGGGATAACGTCAACCGGGCGCTCAAATGGATGGACGCGAACGAGGCGGACGCCGACAATATCGCGGGCTACCTGACCTATGGCTCGCGATCCGAGAAGGGGCTGCTCAACCAGGGATGGAAGGACTCAGACAACGGCATTGTCAACACCAACGGCTCGATCTGCCAGCCCCCGATCGCGCTCGTCGAGGTGCAAGGCTACGCCTACTACGCGCGACGAGCGCTGGCCCGGCTCATGGATGCTACCGGCGCCCATGCCCACGCCGCCCACCTGGAGCGGCAGGCAGACGACCTGAAGCAGCGCTTCAACGACGACTTCTGGCTCGGCGGCGATACAGGCTACGCGCTCTGTCTGCAACGCGGTCGAAAGGCTTCTGGCGCGGTCGCCTCGAACCCTGGGCAGACCCTGTTCACAGGCATTGTGCCGCCCGACCGCACACAGACCGTCGCCGAGCGGCTGATGAAGGACGACATGTTCTGTGGCTGGGGGGTAAGGACACTGTCCGCGAAGGAGAGAGCCTACAATCCGCTTGATTATCAGACGGGATCGGTCTGGCCGCACGACAACGCGCTGATCGCCCTCGGCATGCGGAGGCAGGGCTTCATCGAGCAGATGGACGCCATCTTTACCGGCATCTTCCAGGCGGCGACACACTTTCCCGAGTTCCGGCTGCCCGAAGTCTTCGACGGCTTCAGCATGGACAAATACCCGCGTCCCGTCCACTATCCAGTGGCATGCAGTCCGCAAGCCTGGGCTGCTGGCGCGCTGCCCCTTCTCTTACAGACGGCGCTCGGCCTTGAGCCAGACGCGCTGAGCCACACACTGCACATCCACCGGCCCCACCTGTGCGACTGGCTCACCAGTGTCACCGTTCGCGGTCTGCGGATCGGCGAGTCAACGGTTGATCTGCAATATCGCAAGGAGCCGGGTGTCACGCTGGTGGCGGTCCTCGCCCACAGCGGACCCGTGAACATCGCTGTCCAGTACTGACAACGTGTTGGCAACACGCTGAAGGAATCCGAAGACCCCGACGCTGGAAGATGAGCAAGATAGAAGAAGATCTTTTCGGGTAAGCAGACTATGCTGTGCGCGACGGGCTACCAATGCCTGCTCGATTCCGCCGGTACCCGCATCCTACCCCTCTGGGTTACCAACTTGCCGGCATGTTATTCTAGAAGTATTGTTCTAGGAGATGTGGGCCGTCCCTCACATCTCACATCTCTCGTCGTCTCTTGGCCGGGCGGAGTCGTCGGGACACGTCGTGCGCTTCCCAGTGCTTCCTATTGGTTGATGCAGAGGACATAGGAGAGGAATCATGCCCACTCGCGCCGAGATTCTGGACACCCTTGCGGCTTCGCAGATGCAAGTTCTGGCGTTTTTTCAAGGGCTAAGCCCGCACGATTTGGAGCGCCCGGCAACGGCGAGTGACATCCCCGGAGCCGCTCCGTGGTGCGCCAAGGACCATTTGGCGCACCTGGTGAAAAACGAGCGCAACATCCAACAGTTGCTGCGCCGCGCGCTTGCCGACGAGCCGCGAGACACGTTCTTACGCGGTCAGTATCCGGCGGGCATGCCGCTGCCTGGTATCCTGGGCGATTGGGACGCGCTGACCCCGGAGGAGCAGCAGCGGCTGGAGTTGGCCGTCGCCCAGATCAATCAAACCTACGTGGAAGGCCACCAGGACGACACGCTGGAGATGCTGGTAGCGCAGTTCCTGGCGGCGCGGCAGGATACCCTGGACCTCCTGCGCCAGTTCACCGATGAGCAGTTGGCCGCTCCGTTTCCCACCGTGGTTGGTGACGGGGTCGCTGGCGACATCTTTGCCGGGAGAGCGGGGCATGCGACCGAGCATATGACCGCGATAGAGGAAGGCTTGCATCAGAGCGTGTAGAGATGCGGCCAACGTCTGTACTCTACTTACACGACAAGTGGAGACCGTCGGCTGTGATTGTCGTGATGACGAGAGATTGGGAGAGGCCTCATGAAATTACTGCTCACTTCCGCTGGCATCAAAAACACCAGCATCCACAACGCGCTGGTCGACCTGCTGGGCAAACCGATTGCCGAGTCGAACGCCCTCGTCATTCCCACCGCGATCTACCCTTTCCCTGGCGGCGCCTATATGGCCGGGCGGATGATCCGTGGAGAAGTCCCCAGCCCCCTGGCCGGATTGGGGTGGAAGTCGCTGGGCGTGCTGGAGCTGACCGCGCTGCCCAGCATCGATGGCGACGCCTGGATCCCCACAGTCCGGGAGGCCGACGCGCTGCTGGTGTGGGGCGGCGACCCCCTGTATCTGTCCCACTGGATGCGACAGTCGGGACTGGCAGACCTGTTGCCGTCGCTGCGGCGCGAGTCGGTCTACGTGGGGGTGAGCGCCGGGAGCATGGCGGCGACCGGCGCCTTCACCGAGACCTACCCTGATCCGCCAAGAGGCAGCGGTGAACCGCTCGCGTCGGAAGACATCGTATTCGCCACACCCCAGGGCGACATCAACAGGACCCTGGTCACGGCTCATGGCGTGGGCCTGGTTGACTTTGCGGTGATTCCGCACCTGGATCACGAGCATCACCTGGACGCCTCCCTGGCCAACGCGGAAAAGTGGGCCGCGAGGAACCCTGCGCCAACGTACGCGATCGACGATCAGACCGCCATACGAGTGGTCGACGGCGCCGTTGAAGTCATCTCCGAGGGCCACTGGAAACTGTTTACCCAGGAGTAGGTGGATACGTTGGTGTGGCGTCGAATCAGGCGTGCTACGTCGTTGGAACCGCCTGTTCCAACCATGTTCTGCGGTCTGATCGGAGCAAAACCAGCCCTCCGTCGTATCACCTCGCCGTATCGGTGATAGGATGTTTCAGGGTACTTGGCCGCAAACGAGCAGCGGGCCACGTTGTGGCTGGCCTGGACCTATCACCTGGAGGAGCAGCGCGGTGGAGACGATGCACACCCTCTACGAGCGCGCACCCGCGCCCGCGAGCACACTGCCGCCTGAGCTAGCCGCCGCTTATGATGGCGGGCTGGTCGTGCCTGATGGTCAGACGGGGGAGCGTCCCTATGTGCTGGTGAACTTCATCGAGACGCTCGACGGCGTTATCTCCTACACCCAGCCCGGCGAACCGTATCAGGGAACCGTCGGCGGCAAAAGCGACATTGACCACATGGTGATGGGGATATTGCGGGCGCGGGCCGACGCCGTCATCTTCGGCTCTGGCTCACTACGTGAGGACAAGGGCCACATCCACACGCCCGCGTTCGTCTCCCCGCCGCAGGCCGAGGCATACGCCGCCATGCGCGCCGCGCTGGGCAAGGGCGAGACCCAGCCGTTGAGTGTGGTGATGAGCGCCAGCGGCCAGATTGACCTCGACGAGCGCACCTTCCACGCGCCTGGTCTGCGCGTCATCGTCGTGACGACCGCCGTGGGCGAAGAGCGGCTGCGCGGCGAGGCCTTGCCCGCTGGCGTTGAGGTGCGCGCGGTGGATGCCTCGAAGAATGGCGCGGCAGATGGAGCGGTGGATGTGCTGGCGATGCTGCGGCTGCTAGCGGATGACTATGGCGTCCGGGTGGCGCTCAACGAGGGCGGCCCGTTGGTGCTGGCGTCATTCCTGGCGGTGGGCGCGGTGGATGAACTCTTCCTAACGCTCGCGCCGCAATTGGCCGGGCGGGCAGCCGAGCGGCCACGCCGTGCGTTGGTAGAGGGCGCCGCCTTCTCGCCAGCGGACGCTCCCAACGCGCGAATCCTCAGCGTCAAACAGGCGGGCGAGCACCTGTTCCTGCGCTACGCCATCAAGAGGTGATAGAGGCGTGGCGGCTTCTTCCGCCAGTTCCGCCTCGCGCGTGCGGACAGCGAAGTACGTCTGCCCCAGCGCCACAATCGGCTTGCTAGGGTCGGCGTTCTGCACGACGAGGTAGCATGCATAGCGCGAGAGGTGGAAATCGGCGATCTTGCGATTTGCTCCTGAGCCGAGTATGACCATTTTGTTGACGTCAGCAAAATGGTCAGCAATGGCTTGATTACTGTTCGCACAGGCAATGCGTGCCTGCTCGATCACCTTGGCGAAGTTCCGCCATTCGGTGTAGTCGAGCACCGTCATTCAACTCGCGCGCGCTCCAATACTCCGCGCTGTCGTCGGTGGTGTGCCGGATTGTCTCGAATGGGCTACTGGTTTCCTGGTCGCTTATGATGCCTCCTCGCAAGCTATCTGCCATGCTGCACTAACATGGGTCACGGCAGCGTCTAGACCGCTCGTTGCGACCTTAAGGCCGCGTAGGTGGTTCTACCCGGCTTCTTTTCTTGCTGAGTAGTGAGGCGCTTTTGCTTTCAATGCCTCAACAGCCTCGCGACGCAGCAGCTTTGATCGGTTGTCAAGCGGATTTGGCTCCGCAGCCAGCACCCCCTTTTCAATGAGATCAGCTATCTTCCTCCGGGACACTCCCAGGAAATCCCGCGCCTCCGCAACGGTCATATATTCTGACTCACTCATCGATGGCTCCCGATTCATCAAGCAATCCTTGCCTCTCAGTACACAAGGTAAGTGCATATAGCGCAATACTAAAGCTACTATAGGTTCCTCTTTTGCGTCGGATTGAGACCGCGCCGCAACAAAACGGGACGCCGGAAGCGCGATGCCTCCAGCGTCCCCATGGGCTACGATTGTGCGCGATTGCTATGCCGCCGCCGCGGGCTTGCTGCCCTGGTCCACTCGCCGCAGCCGCGCCGTGATGATCTCGCCGAAGCTAATCAGCGCCAGGCCGAGTAGCAGGTGAACCACCTTGATGGTCTCGACGACCGCGCGGGTCGCGCCCGACATCAGCGATTCCTGCGTCATGCCGAAGCCGATCACCACCAGACCCAGCACGAACGCGCCAATCACCAGGCCGACGCCGACGCCCTTCTGCATGGCGGTGGCGGCCAGCACCCAGAGCGCCAGCACCACCAGCAGGCCAAGCGTCATATGCTCCTGCACCAACCCCAGCGCGTTGCCCGTCCAGAAGAGCAGGCCGAGCACAATCATTATCAAGCCACCCAGGCGCACCACCCAGGATGCGATCTTCGTCGCCATGACGCTATCCCCTTTCGAGAGAAACTACCCCGACAATCTATTCGAGTGAGGTGACTGTAGCAGCCTCTTGCGCTGATTGCAATGCATCCGTCTGACCCACATGCGCCGACGAGCGGCCCGGAATGCGTGGCAGGGCTACCAGCAGCGCCAGCAGAACCAGCACGGCGCCGACGAAGAACGGCAACCCGATGCCAATGCCAAAGAGCCAGCCCGCCATGATTGGCGCGAGCATCCGGCCCAGGCCAGCCATCCCCTGTGCGAGGCCGAGGATCTCGCCCTGCGCCTCCGCGGGCGCAGCCAGCGAGAGCAGCGCGTTGTTGGTCGGCGTCACCGCGCCGTCGCCGATGCTCAGCAGGCCCAGCGCCAGCAGCAAGACGCCCAGCGTCACGCCAAAGGGCAGCAGCGCCAGACCAACGGCCAGCAGCGCCAGCCCGGCGATCTGGACGCCGCGCTCGCCGAAGCGCTTCACGAGCCGACCCACCAGACCGCCCTGCATGATTACAATGAGGACGCCGACGTAGGTAAAGATGTAGCCGTTTTGTGTGGCCTTCCAGCCAAAGACATCCTGCGAGAAGAGTGGGAAGACCGCCTCCATTGCCGTGAACGCCAGCGCGAAGAGCAGACTCACGGCGATCAGCCGCACGATGGCGGGATTCTGGCGGGCGCGCCTCCAGCCCGCGAAGAACGCGAACGGGCTGAGCGGCTCGGCATGCGCGACGTTCCGCGCGCGCGTCTCGGGCATGAAGAGCAGCACCAGCAGCGCATTGACCAGCGCCACGACGAGCGCCGCCCAGAACGGGACGGTGGCGCCGAAGCCCGCCAGAATGCCGCCGAGCGCCGGGCCGATGACGAAGCCCAGGCCAATCGCCGCGCCAACCATCCCCATGCCGCGCGCGCGATCCTTCGGCGCAGTGACATCCGCCACGACCGCCTGCGCCGAGCCGATATTCGACGCGCCCAACCCGCCGATGAAGCGCGCCGCGAGCAGCAACGGCAGCGTACCCGCCAGCGCTGTCAGCGCAAAGCCCAGCGCCTCGATCAGCAGCGAGACGAGAATGACTGGACGCCGCCCAAACCGGTCGGAGAGCGCGCCGAGGACGGGAGTGAAGAGAAACTGCGCCAGCGCGTAGACAGTCAGAATGAGGCCAACCTCGAAAGGACTGGCGCCGAGCTTCTCCGCCCAGAAGGGCAAGAGCGGCAAGATCAGACCGAAGCCGGTAATGTCGACCAGAACGACTAGCGCCACCATCAGGATGGCGTTGCGCGAGCGCTTCTTGCCCGCTGCGTCTGTCGTATCTGGCGGATGCGTGCTCATCGTGATATCCTTACATGGAATTAGATGAATCTGACTAGTCAATTGTGACTATCCTACCATGATTGTAGCCCCTGATATCAGAATAGTCAAGCGTGACTAATCGATATGGCTGGTAGCTGGCGATGAGGGGAGTGTGAGCGATGGATGAGCGGGCATTGCTGCTGCTGGGCATGTTGCGGGCGCAGAGCCAGCACGGCTACCAGATCAACGAATTCATCGAGCGTAACCTCAGCCGCGTCACCGATATGAAGAAGCCGACCGCCTACGCCATTCTGGACCGCCTCGCGCGCGATGGCTACGTGCGGGTGCATAGCGAGCAGGAGGGCAACCGCCCACCACGTAAGGTCTATTCGATCACTGAGCAGGGCGAGCGGGCCTTCGAGGAACTGCTGCGCAAGACGCTGGCGCGCGCGGATCGCTTCTTCGCGCCCGGCGATATCGGCCTGATGTTCCTCACGCAGCTTCCCCGTGATGAGGCTATCACCCTGCTGGCGCAGCGGCTGGCAAATCTGGATGAGCAGCGAGCATCCTACGCCCGCGCGCCGCGACACGACTATGATCTGGGCGCGCGGCTGGCCATCGAGCGCATCCTGCTCCACCTGGAGACCGAGCGCGGCTGGCTGACCGACGCCATCACGATGCTCCGCGAGACACCTGACTCCGAGAATAAGCGCGTTCACGCCAGGCAGCAGGACGCATAATCGTCAGCAGGGCGGTTGAGCCATGTGGCCATCTGTGGTAGCCTGATGACGCGACATGGCACGACTTCGCGGCTGGAGGGCCGCTGCTCATATGGGTACATTTCACGAGGTGGCGCGACTGGAGGAGATTGCGCCGGGCGAGCTAATGCGGGTGGAGGTCGGCATACATCTCGTCTGTCTGGCGAACGTGGATGGCGTTGTCTACGCCGTGGATGACGACTGCACGCATACCGGCGGCCCGCTCGACGAGGGCGAGCTTGATGGCTGCGTGCTCACCTGCCCGATCCACCTGGCGCGCTTCGACGTGCGCGACGGCGGGGTGGTGCGGGGGCCAGCGCGCGAGCCGCTCCGCACCTACGAAGTGCAGGTCGAAGACGGTCGCATCTTCGTCGCTGACCTCGACGAGGCTGAATAGTAATATTTCCGCCGGGCAGTGTGGCCCGGCTTTCCGAGGAGGCTGTGAGTGAACGGTTCGTCGCATGTTGTTTTTGGCGTCGCGGGCGCGGTGGCGGCTGACAGTATTTTCCACCTCTCGGGGCCAGCCATCTTCGGCGGCTCGACCGCCGTCACAGGCGCGCTGGTCGCGCAGAAGGCGATCTTCTACGGCTTCGCGGCGCTGGGCGCGCTCACACCCGACATCGACAACGCGCGCAGCACGCTCGGCAAGCGCCTCGGCCCGGTCAGCAAGGGCATCCAGCATATTGCCGGGCATCGGCGGTTCTTCCATAGCATCATTGGTCTGATCGTGGTTGCGGCGGTTATCTATGGCGCGCAGCGTGGTATCGGCCTGGCGCTGGAACAAACCGGAGCGGATAGCCCCACACGCGACCTCGGCAACGTACTCACCGGCGCCGTACCCGGCTTCAATGTGGCGCAGGGGCTGGGCGTGGCGTTCGTCGGCTTGCTGGTCGGCTACTTCCTGCATCTCGTCGCCGATAGCCTGACCACCGGCGGCGTGCCCTGGCTCTGGCCCTCGCATGCGCGCTTCGGCTTCCCACCAAACTACAAGTGGCGTTTCAAGTCGGGTACCTGGGTCGAGAAAGTGGTGGTCGTGATCGTCTCGCTGGCGGTGATCGGCTGGTGCGTCTACCGCTGGCGGCAGGGCTATCCGGTCATCTGACGCCCAATTGAATCACATAAACGCCTCTTCCACTTCTTCGCCAATCCAGCGGAATATCTGACTGGGATTTCCTCGCCGTGTGCGATAGACTCTGAGAAGGAGCGCCAACCATGCCTGCTACCATGAAGTACACGAGCGCCACTGATGACCTGTTGCGTATTCCCGGCATTGGCAAGAGCATTGCGCGCGACCTGCGCGACCTGGGTATCGCGCGCGTGGCCGACCTGCGCCAGGCCGACCCGGAGGCGCTATACGACAATCTGTGCGCGCTCCGTGGCGCCCATATCGATCGCTGCGTACTTTATGCTTTCCGCTGCGCCGTCTACTTCGCCAGCGAAGAGCAGCATGATCCCGAGTTGTTGAAGTGGTGGAACTGGAAAGATCGCACACACTGAAACGAAAGGACGTCCTTCATGGCAGACGAGAGCGCGCACTGGTCGGAGGAAGATTCCGCCCGATTTCTGCTGCTAGACGATGTGGTCGTGCCGATGCGCGAGCAGCGGATTGCGATGCTCTGCGCGCTGATCCCTGCCCAGGCCGACGATACGTTTACCGCCGTCGAGCTTGGCGCGGGCGGTGGGCTGCTGGCGCGCGCCGTGCTGGACGCCTATCCTAACTGCCACTATCACGCGCTCGATGGCTCTGAGACGATGCGGGCGGAACTACGCGAGAAGCTGGCTCCCTATAGCGGCCGTGTGACGATTGGCGCGTTCGAGCTGGCAGATACTGCCTGGCGTGAGACGCTACCCTCACCGCTGCGTTGCGTGCTCTCGTCACTGGTGGTCCATCACCTGACGCACGAGGGCAAGCAGCAGCTGTTCGCCGATGTGGCGCGACGCCTGGAGCCGGGCGGCGCGCTGCTGCTGTCTGATCTGGTCGCGCCCGCCACTGATCGCGTGCGGCTGCTCTTCGCCGATCAGTGGAACACCGCGGCGCAGGTCCAGAGCCAGGTGCTGGCGGGCGACCTGAGCCTGTATCAGCAGTTCCAGAACGCCGAGTGGAACTATTACGAGCTGACCGAGGAAGACCCGATAGACCATCCCTCGCCACTGGCCGACCAGCTGCAATGGCTGCGCGCGGCGGGCTTCGCGGTCGCCGACTGCTTCTGGATGCTCGCCGGACACGCGATCTACGGGGGCTTCCGGTAATCGCTCCCGCTCCGGGAATTGCAGGCTCATGGGCAATGTCTGTCCACTCTCAACAAAGGAGCAGAGGATGATTACCCGCCTTGCCCGCGTCACAATCTATGTCCACGATCAGGATGAGGCGCTGGCCTTCTACACCGAAAAGCTTGGGCTGAAAAAGCGCTCTGATGTCTCGTTCGGCCCCGGCGCGCGCTGGCTGACGGTCGCCCCTGCCGGGCAGACCGATTTCGAGATACTCCTGCAATCGCCGGTACCCGCGATGCACGGCGAGGAGTTCGCCCGGAAGATCAGCGAGCGCGTTGGCCAGGGAACCACCTGGGTCTTCTTCACCGACGACTGCCGCGCCGACTACGAGACGCTGAAAGGGCGCGGCGTCAGCTTCAGCAGCGAGCCGCAGGAACAGCCCTATGGCGTCGAGGCGGTCTTCCAGGATCTCTATGGCAACTCGTTCAGCCTGCTCCAACCAGCCGAGACACCGCAAGCGCCCACATACTAATGCGCCACGCTCTGTATGGACGTATCGACCAGGAGAAGCTATATGAAATTCAGGCTGATGAGCGTCTTCGTGGAAGACCAGGAGAAAGCGCTGGCGTTTTACACCGATGTGCTCGGTTTCGTGAAGAAGCAGGATGTTCCGGTCGGGCAGTTCAAATGGCTAACGGTTGCCTCACCCGAAGAGCCGAATGGGGTCGAACTGCTGTTGGAGCCGAACGACAATCCAGCG
>DASUHD010000154.1:0-71192 GCA_036273675.1 Ktedonobacterales bacterium
CTTGACATATTCGATACAATAAGATATATCTTAAACCAGGACGAGCGATATGCGGCACTGGCGCAGGGAGTGTAAGCGAATTCAGTGCGGTGATTCACGCGACGCGAAGAGATGCAGCGATGTATGCAATGCACGAGATGCACGCGATGAAAGGTATGGAAGACAGCATGTTTGGATCACACGATCGCCCGGCATTTGCCTGGGGCGGCTCTGATGGGCCAGACGGTGATTGGGAAGGGTCGGATCGCCCCACGATTGATGAACAGATTGGCTATCACTGGGGACACTGGGGACCACGACCGTTCCACCCGCCATTTCGCGGGCCGTTTGGCAGACCATTCTTCGGTGGGCCGTTTTTTGGAAGGCCATTTCACCACATGATGCGACGAGGACCATTTAACTTTGGAGGCGGCGCCCGTATGTTCGGGCGAGGCGACCTCAAGTATGCGCTGCTCGGCCTGTTGCAGGAGCATCCCAAGCACGGGTACGAGATGATTAAGGATTTGGAGGATCGCTCCGGCGGGTTCTATAGCCCTAGCGCGGGCGCGATCTATCCCACGCTCCAGTTGCTCGAAGATCGCAGCTGGGTGAGCGTGGAAGTTGTCGAGGGCAAGAAGGTCTACACGATTACCGACGCGGGTCGGGAGGCGCTCTCCGAATATCAGGAGCGCTCCAGTGGCTTCCCGTTCGGCGGCCCCGGTTTCGGCCCATTCGGTGGCCCAGGCTTCGGCCATCACGGCCCGCACGGACATCACGAACGCCCGGAGCGGCCTGAGCGCCCGGAACGGCCGGGACGCGGACGCCAGGGCGACTGGGGCAATTGGGGCGACCAGCGGCGCGGCCCATGGGGACCGTTCGGCTGGGAGACCGGCCCAGAACTGCGCGCGCTGGCCCATGAGAGCCGTGATGTGGCAAGGCTTGTGCGCGAGGCGGTCATGGTTAGCGCCCGCGATCCTGAGCGACTGAAAGAGCTACGTGGCATTGTTGACCGTGTGCGCGGCGAACTGCTTACGTTCGTCAGCCAGCGGCCCAGTGATCAGTCCTCACAGCAACAGCAGCCAGACCAGCCAGACCAGCCGGACCAGTCGGCGGGCGGCGAAGGGCCAGTCGAGACGCTCTAAGAACACCTAACAACACCGCTATGTCCCCAGGGGCAATGCTGGGAGTAGGCCAGCTTCGCGGCATGAATGCCGCGGCTAAGAACGGGTTGTGCTAGGAACTCTTAGCAGTAGCGACATAGAACACAGGCCCCTTCTCCTGACCGGGAGAGGGGGCTTTTACGTGTCTGGTTGCATGGGCGGTGGTTGAATGCCTGTTCTATACTGGACAGCAGGAGGATATAGGCATGACATCTTCGCAGCCAAAAATACCTGAAACGTCCGGCGAAGCGGCCATTGCCGCGCTCTATGCGCTATTGCTGGATAGCTGGAATCGGCGTGACGCCAGCGCCTTCGCCGCGCTTTTCGACGATGAGGGACAGAGCATTGGTTTCGATGGTAGCCCGATGAGCGGACGCGACGAGATTGCCGCAACGCTCGGCCAGATATTCGCCGACCACGTCACCGCGACCTACGTCGCCAGGATTCGTGGCATCCGCTTGCTCGCGCCCGATGTCGCTTTGCTGCGCGCGGTCGTGGGGATGGTACCGCCGGGGCAATTGGATATCAATCCGGCAGTCAATGCCATGCAGACGATGGTGGCGGTCAATCGCGCGGGCGAGTGGCGTATCGCTTTGCTACAAAATACGCCCGCGCAATTCCATGGCAGGCCGGAGATGGCCGACGCGCTGACCCAGGAACTGCGCCAGTTGCTCTAGCGCCAGTTGCCATTGCCATGGTTGCCCTCGCGGCATCTCGCATGTCACAATCACGGAGAGATATTTGCGATCAACCTTGGCGGGCGCACTGTCGCGTCCGTGGCGTGCATTGCCGTGAAAGGATGGAGAACGCCGATGTTCTTACGACTCGACGACGAGCAACAGGAAATTCGTGATCTGGTGCGTAAATTCGCCCAACAGGAGATTGCCCCGCACGCCGAGCAGTGGGACGAGGAGAGCCACTTCCCGCGCGAGCTATTCCCGGCGCTGGGTGAGTTGGGGCTGGCAGGCACGCTCGTCCCGGAGGAGTACGGTGGCGCGCAGCTCTCGCGGCTGACGGGTACGCTCATCTACGAGCAGATTGCCCATGCCGATATGTCCACCGCCGTCTGGCTCGCCGTCCACAACATGGTCAGCGGGCTGATCGCCAAATTCGGCAACGATGAGCAGCGCCAGCGCTGGCTGCCTGGGATGGCGGCTGGCGAACTATTGGGCGCATTTGCGCTCAGTGAGGCGCACGCGGGTTCCGACGCGGCCAGCATCCGCTGTCTGGCGCGGCGCGATGGCGACGACTATATCCTCAACGGCACGAAATTCTGGGTGACCAGCGCGGGCCAGGCCGATATCTATGCGGTGATGGTACGCACCGATCCCGACGGTGGCGCGCGCGGCATCAGCACGATCATCGTCGAGAAAGACGCGCCTGGCTTCACCATCGGCAAGATGGAGCGCAAGATGGGGCTGCATTCCAGCCCAACCGGCGAGCTGATCTTCGAGGACTGCCGCGTACCCGCGTCGCATCTGCTGGGCAGCGAGGGCGACGGCCTCAAGATTTCGCTGACCTCGCTCGATGGCGGGCGCATTAATATTGGCGCGATTGCCACGGGCGTCGCGCAAGCCGCGCTCGATGTCAGCACCCGTTACGCGCAGGAGCGACTCGCGTTTGGCAAGCCGATTGGCGCGTTCGAGGGCATCCAGTTTCTGCTGGCGGATATGGCGATGAAGGTCGAGGCGTCGCGGCTGCTGGTCTATCAGGCGGCGTTCAAGATGGATGAGGGCGAGCACGCCACACCGTTTGCCGCGATGGCCAAGTGCTTCGCCACCGATAGCGCGATGGCTGTCACCACCGACGCGGTGCAGGTGCTCGGCGGCGCGGGCTACGTGCGCGACTGGCCGGTGGAGCGCTACATGCGCGATGTGAAGGTGGCCCAGATCTTCGAGGGGGCGAACCAGATTCAGCGCATCGTGATCGCCCGTTCGCTGCTGGGAGCACTTGCCAAGGTGTCGTAAGCTGGCGGTTAAAGCCGCGCCTCAATGGCCTCGCTACGCTCCACCACAAAGTCCGCCTGCGCGGACTCACCAGACGCAGACGCTCCGATTCCCTGAACAACCCGTCAAATGTCATCCCGGCGAGGCACATATCACTCCTGCCAGGCGCGGGCCAGCGCCCGCAGATGCGCATCGGCGACACGCATGGCTGGCAGGAGCCGGTGCGCCTCGTCATCCACGGCGAAGAGCAGGCCGAAGCGGTACATCACCGTGAAGGGAATGCGCGCCACCCCGGTCACATCGACGGCATTACCAGCTGCCAGGCAGCCATCGGCGGGGGTGGGGGCGGAGATCAGCTTCAGGCTGGAGAGCGGCGCGCCTGCCAGATGCAGCGCGGCAAACAGGTTGAGCGCGACGAAGCAGATCGGGCTGGTGGCCAGCGAGTCGGCGATGCCCACATGCCAGGCGCCATCCCACGTCACGCTCAGCGGTACCATGCTATCGGGCAGTATGCCCTGTGGCGCGGCGCTTCCCTGGATGGCGTCGCCACTCTGCGGGGCATATGTCCATGCGGGGCGAACGTGCGCCGCCACGACCCACAGCGCGTGCGAATCGCTGAGGTAGGAGGCGGGCTGGATATCGCACAAAATGGCGCAATTATGGGCGCTGCCAGGAACGGTGTAGTCACTCTTGGGATCGGTGACCATCGCATAACTCAGCGTCGCGGTCATATTGCTGGGCGCCA
This sequence comes from Ktedonobacterales bacterium, assembly GCA_036273675.1. Lineage (GTDB taxonomy): Bacteria > Chloroflexota > Ktedonobacteria > Ktedonobacterales > JADMIN01 > DAHUXT01. The sequence goes on from DASUHD010000154.1 coordinate 3,831, forward strand.
CCTGTTGTTCGCCAGTAGCGTTGGCGAAGGCATCGCCCGCCGCGATGGTCGTGCTGCTCACGAGGGCTGCGATGGTCCGCGCCGCCGCCGATTGCAGCGAGGCCAGCAGATCTGGCGCGAGCGAGGTGGGGTCGCCGCCAAGATCGAGCACACGCTCCGCGGGGAAAGGCGGGATCACATCCTGGATGCCACGGGTATGAACCAGCGGGCAGGTGTCACTGCGGGACGCTGGGACGCTTATCCGGCATGTTAGAGCTGGGAAGGGCGGCGCGCTATATTCGAGTTGATGTCGCCCGTAGGGAATATGGAGCGAGGTATAGAGCTGCTCGAATCCTGTATAGGGCTGCTCCGACTCCACATTGGTGACCAGCTTGCCATCCATGAGCAGGCTGCCCCAGGGTACGCCATGCTCGAAGTAGACGATATCCCCGGCGAGCGCGAGCGTCGGTGAGGGCGCGGGCGTTGGCAGATGAATCGCCTGCCGCATCGTCGCGCCGAAGCCCGGCACGCTGACAAACGCGGCCACCAGCACCGCAACCATGGCCAGCATCGTCACGATGGCGCCCAGCCGTCGCCTGCGCTGCCGTCGCTCTTCAGCATGCGCGTAGACGCGCTCGTCCGGCAGGCCTGTGCGCAGGTCAGTCACCTGGAAGTCTGGCTCATCTATCGGGTTCATCGCGAAGTCCCGTTTATCGTTGCTTCTACCATCCACTTGTTCAGGAAGTATTACTAGCCGAGCGAATGCGGTCAAGCCGCCATTTCAAAAGCCACGCACGCTGGTGTACGATATGGGCAAAGAAATCCCGCTGGAGGTACCGTATCATGATTCTTCGCGTTTTTCGCGCACGGCTGAAGCCCGGAGCGCGCGAGGCGTTCGGGAAGCTGGTGAACGATGTGAGCATTCCGCTGTTGCGTTCCCAGCCGGGGATGGTCACATTGCATGTTGGGCGGCCGCTGCCGGAATACCCTGACGAGTTCGTCCTCGTCTCTGTCTGGACCGATCTCGAAAGTCTCAAGGCGTTCGCGGGCGAAACCTGGGACCAGCCGTTGATTACGCCTGGCGAGGCGGTGTTGATCCAGGAATCCACCGTGCAGCACTATGACGAAGACCGCCAGCTCCTTCAGGAGGCGCCGCTGCTTTCGGCTGCGTTCGTCCAACAGCAGGAGGAGCGGCTCGTCCATCATCTGACGCTCACCGACGACCAGTGGGCGCGCATCCAGCCGCTATTGCCCGCTGTTCGCAAAGAGGGCCGCCCGCGCGCCGACGACCGCCGCACGCTGGAGGGCATCCTCTACGTGCTGCGCACCGGTTGCCGTTGGAATGACCTCCCGGCGGAATATGGGAGTGGGGTCACGTGTTGGCGTCGCCTCACTCAATGGGAGGCTGACGGCGCCTGGGATCGCATTTGGAAGATACTCGTGGCGACACTCGATCCACAGGCACAGCTGGCCTGGGCGCAGGCGTTTCTCGCGGGGACCATCGTCCCCGTCCGACGTGGCGCGCGCGAACGTTCCGTCACCCTGCGGATGGCTGGCCGCTCGTCAGATAGTCCGGCGACGCGCGCGGTCCGTTGACGTTAGCCAGGACGCGGCATACACTGTCCCCATGCTTGATCCCCAGGCATGTGTCGCCGCAGACGAAGGAGCCGAAGCCCTGGAACCGTCATCATCAGTAGCCCTACCATCCGTCGGCGTCGTCGTGACGGGCGACAACCATCTCTCCCCGCGATTGCCCCGGCTGACGCCGCAACGGCGCGAGCAGCGTCGCGAGCGGTTGTGCCAGGCGTTCGCCGCCGCCGTAGACTATGCCATCGCTCATCACGCGCGCATCTTTGCCCATGTCGGCGATCTCTTTGACCACCAGACGCCCTCCAACCGCGACCGGGCGTTTGTCGCGGAGGAGTTGGCGCGGCTGCGGCAAGCGGGCATCATCTGCGTCGCTATCGGTGGCAATCACGATACGCCACGCATGCGGACCGAGCACGGCGGCGCTGGCCCGCAGTGGGTCTATGCCGCGCTGGATGGGCTGCGCTACTTTGGCGCGCATGACGTGTTGCGGCCAAAGTTGCTCGAAATCAACGGCCTGCGCATCGCCGTCGCCGGGCTGACCAATAATCCCGTCGCGCCGCCGGGGAGCGATCCGCTGGCGCAGGCGCGGGTGGATGACCCGAAGGGCGCGCTGGCCCAGGCGGATGTTGGGCTGCTGCTGCTGCACGCCGCCATTGAGGGGATGAGCATGCCCAACGAGGGCGAGCGTACCGTCACCCTCGCCAGCCTCGACGCGCTCGACCCGCGCTTCAATGTCGTCGCCGCTGGTCACATTCACCGCTACGCGCATCAGCGCATCGGCGGGCGCGAGGTGGTCGTCACTGGCTCGACCGAGGTAATGGAGTTCGGCGCGCATGCGGGCGGCGCGGGCTTCGCCTGGCTGGAGCTGACCCGCGAGGGTGCGCAGCATATCCAGCACATCCACCTGGAGGCGCAGCCACGGAAGGACATCACGCTCTCGACGGAGAATCTCTGGCCGGAGAATCGGGCGTTCGCTATGGGCGTCACTGGCACGCTGGTTGGCAGAGACGCCGCGCTGCTGGAAGCGGCACAGACGTTGCCCGCCGCGACACCACTGGAAACGATCAGGCAGGCGCTGGCGGACTGCACGCCGGAGACGATCACACGGCTACGCATCGCGGGGCCGCTGACCCGCGACCAGTATCACGAGTTGCCGACACGCGAGATATTGCGGATGGGGCAGGAACGCGCCTTCTCGCTCGATCTCGATACCCGTGATTTGTATCTGTTTGACCCTGACGCTGGGGGCTTCGCGCCGACGACCGGCATCGGGCCGATCTCGCTGCTCGACGAGCTGGACGCGCTCGTGACGGCACGGCGGCAATCGGCCAGCGGCGCGGCGGACGACCTCGAAGCGGCGGCGCGGCTCCTGCGGGAGCGCATCAGCGCGGCGGAGGGGGAGCGCGGTCAATGATTCTCCTGCGGCATCTGCGCATCGAGGCGTTCAAGCACCTGCGCAACATCGACCTGTGGTTTCCCCGGCAGGGCAGCGTCCTGATCGAGGGACACAACGAGTCGGGCAAGTCTACGCTCTTCGAGGCGATCTATTTCGCGCTCTACGGCAAGGCGCTCGTGGGCGAAGATTCGGGCGCGCCCTCGCTCGAAGCCCTGGTACCCCATGGCGAGTCGCGGGCGCTGGTCTATCTTGCGATCCAGGTCGGCGCGACCGAGCTGGAGGTCACACGGACGCTAGCTCGTGGCGCGAATCCAGGCGCGAAGGCGAAGCATGACGTGAAGCTGCGTATCCTCCGACCGGACAGGCAGGCCGAGACGATATCAGCGATAAGTGCGGCTAACGATGCCATCCTCAATGAGATGAATGGGCTGGACAGCAACGTGCTGCGCAACTCGTGCCTGATGGAACAGCAGGCGCTCGACCGCATCGAGTCATTGGGCAGGACCGAACGCGAGATGGCCATCGCGAAGCTGCTTGGCATCGAGGCGATTCAGCGCATCGAGCATGATCTCAAGGTCGCCACAAAAGATAGCGACGCCCTGGCGCAGGCGCAGACCCGGTTGGAGGTAGCCCGCACATACGCGGAGGCGCAACAGGCCAGAACTGAAGCGGAGCGCACCCGTCAGGCGCTTCTGGCGGCGAAGGCACATACAACGCTGGTGGCGCGCGATTCGCTGGCGGGGCGGATTCGCGAAGTGGAGACGCAACTGGCTGAGGCGGAGCGCGAGATGGCGCATCTTCGGGAAAGCTCACAGCACATCGCGACATTGGATGTGTTGCGCGCCCGGAGCGACGAGGCGGCGCAACTGCTGCGCGATGCCGAGCGAGAGGCGAACGCGCTGGAGAGCATGCGCGCGCGCAATGGGTCTGCGACCAGTGAGGCTATCGCGAGCCAGCTGGCCCAGGCCGATGCCGATATCAAGGCAACCGAGGCGAGCGAACACGAGCAGCGCTTGCGGATGGCGCGCGCCCAGGGCCGAACTCGTAATGCTGGGTTGTTCCTTGTTGCGGCAATATTGGTTACGCTGGTTGCGGGCGCCGCAACAGTCGTTATCGGTCTAAGCTGGCTTCTGGCGACGGTGATAGCCTTTGTGCTGGCCGCAATCGTCGAGGTCTTCCACTTGCTGTATGTGCGGGCGATGGCAAGAGATGAGCGCGCCAAACTGACAGCGCTTGAAAACGATTTGATCCGGCTGCGCGCCAGGCATGAGGCGGTCCAGCAATTCGGTATGAGTCCCGGCGAGCAAGAGACGTACGTGACGCCGGAAGCGCTCGCCACTCAGCAGCACAAGGCGACGGCGGCTCTTGCCACCTGTGCTACGGTGCTGCGCGAGCTGGCGCAATCGCTGTTCACGTCGGGTATCGCGGTCTCAGTGGATAGTCACACGCTAGACTCGGTGGCCGAGCTACACCGGGAGTACGAGACGATGGCACGGGCGCTCCAGGCGGAGACGGCGCGGCTGGACGTTCCCGCGACGCAACAGCAGTACGGCACGCTCGGCGAGTTCGTGCGGCAGACGCGCGCAGCGTTGGATGAGGTCACCGCGCAGCATGGCGAGCAACGCCAGCGGCTGGTGGACACGCTGGCGGAGGCTGGCATCGCGGCAACCGGGGACGAGTCTATGGAGACTCTGGTTGCCGGTTGGCCTGACCTGGCGCATGCTGGCGATCCCGACACGCTTGCCGATACCCTGACGCGTGCCAGCGCCATCGAGGGACGGCTGCGCCAGGAGGTCGAGGCGCTGTGCCAGCAACACGGATTTGACGCCGATACGCTGGATGCCGTGGAGTGCCAGAAGGCGTATGACGAATTGGCTCAGGAGCAGCGCCAGCGCCGACTGGCGGCTGAGATGGCCGATGAGGTGTTCAAGCGGATCGTCCAGCGTGTGCTGCCAGAGACCGAGATGCACATGCGCGCGCTGCTGCCTGACCTGACGGATGGGCGCTATCGCGATGTGACGCTGCTTGGCGGCGATGAGAACTCGGCTGACCTGCGCATCCGCGTCTGGGACGAGCAGGCCGGGCGCTATGTTGGCAAGCATCTCTTCTCCGGCGGTACGCGCGACCAGTGTTCGCTGGCGCTGCGGCTGGCGTTCGCGCTGGCCACGTTGCCCAAGGAGCTTGGCGCGATGCCCGGCTTCATCTTTCTGGACGAGCCGCTTAGCTCGTTCGACGACCGGCGGTCGCAGGCGCTGGTGGACGTGCTGACACGCGGGCCAATCGCGAAGCAGTTCCCGCAGGTCTTTCTCATCTCGCACAGCCAGTCGTTCGATCCGGCGGCGTTCACCTGCGCGCTGCGCATGGCGGGCGGGCGGGTCGCAAGCTCCACGCTGCCCGACGACGCGGCGGCGCGGGCGCTTTGGGACGCTGGATTGAATTGACGCCCGTCGCGAAGAAACCCACGCTATAATCAATGTGACGCAACGTCACGGTCTTCTTCATCCTCGGGCCAGGGGTATTCCCATGCCTCACTCATCCGAACGGAGACGCGCTCATGGTACTCTCACGCCGCCCGGTATTGCTGCTGCTCAATGGCGATATCCATACGATGGACGCGGCCAACCCGCATGCGACGGCGCTGGCGATTGATCGCTCATCCGGGCGCATTCTGGCAGTGGGCGATGATACAGAGATACGCTCGCTGGTGGGGCCGCTGACCGATACGATAGACCTTGGCGGGCGGACGGCGCTGCCGGGGTTCATCGACGCGCATACCCATCTTGCTGGCTACGCGGAGACGCGGCTGAACGTTGACCTGCGCCACATTCCTTCGGAGGATGCGGCAGTCGCTAAGGTGCGCGAGCGTGCCGCGACACTGCCGCCGGGTACGTGGATTTATGGGCAGAGCTGGGACGTCAACGAGTGGCCGAGCCAGCGCTTCCCGACGAAAGCATCGCTTGACGCCACCGTGCCTGAGCATCCGGTGATGCTGTCAAGCCACGATTTTCACTCGATATGGGTAAACTCCGCCGCGCTGCGCCTGGCGAACATCACCGCGCAGACCCCAGACCCCGCGGGCGGGCGCATCGAGCGCGATGGCGATGGCGAGCCGACGGGCATGCTCTTCGAGGGGCCAGCCGAGGCGCTGGTCGAAAGTGTGGCAGCGCCGGTAGACGACGACATATTGTTGGGAGAGCTGCGGCGGGTGCTGGCGGAGCTGCGCGCGCGCGGTATTACTGGCGTCCACAATATCGAGGATGCCCGCAGCTTGCGTCTGATGCAGCGATTGCACGCGGAGGGGGCGCTACAGCCGCGCATCCTGCTCTACATCCGGCATGACGCGCTGGAAGAGGCGCTGACGCTGGGCGTCGAGGCGGGTTTTGGCGACGATTATTTGCGGCTGGCGGGCATCAAGATGTTCATGGATGGCGCGCTCGGTTCGCATACCGCCGCGATGCTCGACCCCTATGAGGGCGATGGGGGGAATCGCGGCCTGCTGGTCACGTCGGAGCCAGAGGTGATCGAAGAGGTGCGCAACGCGGCAGGGGGAAATCTCGGTGTCGCCATCCACGCCATTGGCGACCGCGCGGTGCGAGCCGCGCTCAACGGCATCGAGGCGACGCTGCGAGAGGGGGCGCAGACTGGGCTGGCGGATGGCTCGCCAGTGCGCCGTTTCCGGCTGGAGCACGTGCAGCTTGCCGCGCCCGAAGATTTGCAGCGGATGGCGCGGCTGGGTGTCGTCGGCTCGGTGCAGCCGTTCCATGCGGTGGTAGACCGTTTCTCCGCCGAGCGCTTCTGGGGCGCCCGCCACAAGCGCGCCTACGCCTACCAGACGATGCGCCAGCTGGGCATTCCGCTGGCGCTCGGCTCCGATGTGCCGGTGGATACCGCCGACCCGCTCCGCATCCTGCACGCGGCCATTGTCCGTCGCGACGACAGGCATCCTGAGCAGGCGCCGTGGCTGCCCGACCAGGCGCTGACGCTGCGCGAGGCGCTCTACGCGTACACGCTGGGCGCGGCCTACGCGGGCGGCCAGGAGGGGCGCCAGGGGTCACTTGCTCCCGGCAAGCTGGCCGATCTGGTGGTGCTGACCGAAAATCCGTTCACCCTGCCCGCGGAACGGCTTGCGGGCGCGGAGGTTGCGGCGACGCTGGTCGGCGGCGAGATGGTCCACGGCGCGCTGGAGTGACGACGTGGTACTGATTACCCGTTACCCGAAGGTGAGTAGGCCGCAGGCTGAAGCCCTGCGGCTCATTCCATTGCAACCATCTCACCATCGCTAGCCCGCCTTAGCTCACATTCCCATGTTTCTCCGCGTACTTGCGAGCGAAGGCCAGCCGTGCGCCAATCGAGGGGTGGTTGTAGAGGAAGAACTCGACTAGCGGGCTGGGGCTTAGTTCGGCGAGATTCTGGTTGGCCAGCCGCGTCATCGCGCTTATAAACGCATCGACTTTGCCCGTCGATTCGAGGGCATAGCCGTCGGCCTGGCGCTCGACGGTCCGGCTGAAGCCGTTGGTCAGCGGCAGCATTACCAGCCCAAAGACGCCCAGCACGGCGGCCACCAGCGGCATCGTCGCCGGGTCGGAAAGTCCGTGATATGCGGGAACCGCGCCGACGACCGCATGGAGCGCCAGATTGACCAGATACAGCCCGCCAAGCATCGTCACCGACTGCACGATGATGAGCTTAGGGATATCGAGGTGTACCTGATGCCCCAGTTCGTGGGCCACGACGACCTCGATCTCGTCGGGCGTGTAATGGTTGAGCAGCGTATCGCCGATGACGATGCGCCGGGTGTTGCCCAGCCCCATCACCGCCGCGTTGGCCGCTGTCGTCTTCGCGCTCATATTCATTGAATAGATGCCGCGTACGCGCGTGTGGGCCTGCGCCGCCAGCGCCAGCGCGCGCTGCTTCACGTCGCCATCGGGCAGCGGCGTGAGCTTATAGAAGAGCGGCAGCAGCAGGATTGGCGCGAGATTCGCCAGCACGACGGTAAAGAGCAGCATCGCCAGCCCGGCCCAGAGCCACCACGCATTCGGCGAGACCGCCAGCAGCAGATAGACGAACAGCACCGCCAGAATCTCGATAGGGAGCGAGATCGCCAGTGACTTGACCCCGTCGAGCAGCCACGCGCCGACCCGCTGGGTCGAGAGGCCATAGCGGTGGGGGAGGACATAGCCGCTATACCAGGTCAGCGGCGCATCGATGATGGCAACCACTGCGCCCAATACCAGGAAATAGAGCGCGATACGCAGTGGCTCCCAGCCGGAGATGGGCTGCCAGCCAGCGGCGAATTCTAGCGCATCGCGCAGCCAGAAGCTGAGGCCGCTGAAGAGCAGGACGGCGATCACCACCGCGCTGATGCCCAGATTGATGAGCATCAGGGTCTGGCGCTGACGCGCATAGCGGCGGGCCTTCTCCTGGCGGGCGTCGTCGAGGGTGGCCATAGCAGGCTCCGCGGTGGGTTCCACGGTTGCCCCAGCGTCTTCATCCACCGCCCGGAGCATCGCCCTGCCTCGCCAGACTTCACGCCACCACGCTCTGATAGCCATGTGAACGTCTCCCTGCGTATTCGGGGCGTTGAGCCAGATAGAAATGCGCGAACTGGCTCTACGCCTGCTGGGGCGCCTTCACCATCGTTTCGAGCACCGTCGCGCCCTCGGCAAAGCTGCACAACTGCTCGACGGTAAAGACACGCGAGCCGCCGCCCTGTGGGTGCGAGACCTGGTACAGCCCGGCGCGCCCCTGCGCCTGCTGCACGGTGAATCCCAGGCGTTGCAAGGCATTGATAGCTTCGCCTTCGTTCAAGATACGATCAATCCGCATATGATTCGCCATTCCTCCGCATCGCTCACCTCGCTCACCTCGCACGCATCGCACGCATCCGCGCCGTGTTCGGCAGCGTCTAGCGCCGTGTTCGGCAGCGTGTCGTGACCTCGCAGTCGTCCAGCACGATCAGCTGGCAGGCCAGCCGCACGCGCGGATCCTCCTTCTTTAGTACAGGAGGAAATGAGCCGAACTGGTGCATCGCCTTTTCGAGCACGGTCGTCTCGGTGACGGCGCTGGCCGGGGTCACGCGTACGCGGTCGGTCCAGCAGAGGCCGTTGCCGTGGCAGTTGGCGAATTTCGAGACGCCAAACCACATGCAATAGAGCGGGATACCGTTTTCGAGCGCCGCATAGCGTAGTGAGGCGCCGCGTTCGACCTCGACGGTCTTCTTTTCGTTGACGAAGGTGACCTTAGGCACAGATCCTCTTCCTGTTCTACATGATGTACATGTCGCCACCAAATGTCGCTGCGATGCCGCGACATGATTCTGGGCGCCTTGCGCTTCCACTGGCGTCGTCGTTTTACGCATCGAATATGCCGGGGAAGGGGGCAAATATGCCCACATTCAAGTGTAACATGGGCCTGTGAGATGGGTCAACGCAGGGTACAGTACACGCCTCCGCTCGCTGTTGGTATGATACAAATTGAAGCGGCGTCTCCTGACGCAAGATATCCATTTACCGGGTTGGAGCAACGCTATCATGTCGTCCTCGTCGCCTGCATTCTCATCGTCCTCGCCGTCCCGGCCCGCGCGTCGGCTGGTTATCTTCGACCATGACGGGCTGATGGTCAACACCGAGGATGTCGTCTATACTGCCTACTCACGAATATTCGGCGCGCGCAATATCGCGTTCTCGTGGGACTACTATGTCACCTCGCTGGGGATGCCCGTCGCGGATTCGCTGGCAATGTATCTGCGCGACCTGGGCGATCCGATGACCATGGATGAGCTGGCCGAGGCGCGGGCCGAGCAGATGCGATCGCTCATCGAGACGGACCTGCGCCCCATGCCGGGACTCACGCCGCTGCTCGATGCGCTACAGGCGCGCGGCGATCTGCTGGCGGTGGCGACATCCGGCACGCGCTCGCACATAGACAGGAGCCTGGCGCGCTTCGGCCTCGCCAGCTACTTCGACGCAGTAGTCTGCATCAACGATGTGGCGCGTGGGAAGCCACATCCCGACCTGATCCTCGAAGCGCTCCGGCGCACGAACGTCGCCGCCAGCGATGCCATCATGCTCGAAGACGCGCCACTCGGTGTGGAAGCCGCCCATCGCGCCGGGGTGTTCTGCATCGCCGTGCCAACCCACGGCGTCCCGCTGGATGAGTTTGCTCTCGCTCCGGCTATCGCCCGTGATCTCCACGCCGTCCAGCGGCTGCTGGCCGGTTGATTGGGAGGAGAGGCCGAGGAATTCGCTATATGACGCGCCGCGGCATATCGTGGACGCGTAGCTGAAGTTCGCTTCCCATTTGCCGCACAGAGAGGCATTGGTCCGGGCCGTACGCGTTTCTTATCTATTGTCTTCATCTCATTACTGGTGATGTCTCGCGCGTACTTTTGCTTCTGGCCGGTGGAGTATATGGCGCCACGCCAATTGACCACGCCAGGAGGTATCCAACGGATTGTCGTGTAATAGGCTGGGAGAAGATAATGTCGCTGCATCAGCCGCGCTCGTTCTGGCCGCGTGTAGTATGCTCGCTGGCTGCGCTGCTTACTGTGTTGTTCGCGGCGGGCTGTGATAGCTCGACGGTCGCTCCGGCCAAAGCGCTGACCTGGCAGAAGCGAAGCCTACCTATTACGGTACAATCCTTCGTCTGGGTGTTCTCGCTGGACAACTCTGAATCTATCTGGCTTTGCCAGCCGAAGGGTTCGACCACGCAGGTATGGGTCTCGAACGATCAGGCGCAACACTGGCAGCGCGCAAGTGATGTCAAAGATGCTCAGTACCACTATCACTGCGCCGTCACCCCTGACGCAGTCGATCCAAAGACGGCGATCATCACCACCTTTTATGGCCATGAGCCGAATACGCCCAATACATGGGTTATCACTCATGATGAGGGGAAAACATGGCAGTCCTTCGAATCCCCGCTCTCGATCCAATCGCTGCCTAAGTCACTCGCTACCATCAATGGCACGACGTATGTATTCTATCAGGACATTGGGGACCCACTTCACAACAGCGCGCTTGTTGCAAGCAGTGATGGGTTGCGCACGTGGCATCGGCTCGACAAGCACCCGCCGACACAGGACCCCATATCCGGGCGCGTATCTGGGCGAGTCGTGGACCACTTCTGGGTCAACCCGGAGACTGGTCAGTTGCTCACGAGTACGGCAGACTTTACAGACGTATATAGAAAATGGACAGTGGAGCTCGAGACCAGTGACGATGGCGGAAAGACCTGGGATATGCTCCCTCTCTCCACCTCGTCTTCTCCGCCAACCACTCATGCATTTATGGTGCAGACGCCCAGCGCCGCTCGTGCCTGGACAATCTGTGACATGCAAAGCCCGAATGATAATACGAGTCTTTCCACAGTGGTCTGCACAAGGGACGGTGGCAAGACCTGGGCAAAGATTAAGCGAGCGACTGGGTTTAATCCCCAGGATATCGGCATCGCTAACGACGGCTCATTGCTGGAACTGACATACGACACAAAGCCGTACTACCCAAAGAGTATTCAGCGACTGGCGCCCGGCAAAACGGCGTGGGAATCGCTTGGCCCACTGCCGCGGAATGTGTTTGCGGTTGGCGGCTCTATCCGGTTCCAATACCAGCCGGGCAATGATACGGGTTACCTGTGGCTCTTGCCGAGTTTTCAGCCCGGGTTGCATCCGCAAGATATCCAGGATATCTACGTCGCCAGCTATGCCTGATCGGCGACGTGGCGGATTCCCCAGGCGCCCGTGGGGGATTCGCTGTAGTCGTCATGTGTATATGTTATCGAGGCGCGGTATCCTCTGGTGGACGCTGGGAACACACAGCATGTTTGCGGCGTCATAGTCCTGATGACCTACAAGGCGCCAGCTACATTGCGTGTGTAGCGGATAGCAAGGATTGGATGGTGGCGAGGAAAGCGAGGCGAGTCTATGCCTGACCATACTAGCGAAGTGCGTGGACGAGGCGGGCGACGTTACCGTGCGGCGCATCTCATTGGCCTGCTCGCGCTTACCCTGTTGGTGGCAGGTTGCGGCGTTATGACCGCGAACCATGGAGAGCTCGCCTCAGGCACACCTTCCGCGACGATCAGCGCCACAGCCACGCTGAGTCCCGCGCCCCCATCGGCCCCCACCCCAACCCGGACCTCTTCAGGAGGCTCCAGCGCTGTGGCATGCCCCGACAGCAGTGATAGCCCTGGTAATCCGGCGCTGATTCTGACGCCAACGACGCCGGATCGCGCTGGAAGCGCGCATGTTGGCGATATGGCGCAGGTGCGGCTCCCGACCAGCTCGAAGTGGTCGTATGCTCCCGCGCAATCCTCAGGCGCGCTGAGTCCAACGCAGCCCAGCGGCGTCTTGATTCATTCGCTCAATTCCTGCGTCTGGAGCTTCAAGGCCATCGCTGCAGGCACGCAGACGCTGTCGTTCACGGGCCAGGCGATCTGCGAGCCGGGACAGCCCTGTGCCGACTACCGAATAGCGATGACCTTCACCGTGACCGTTTCCTAGTGGTTTGGTCAGAAATGATACTCTGCTAAAACACTTCAAACGTGTGTGAAAGGGAGCGGTAATGATGGGCGCTGGGTACATTCAACAGGCGGACGGCAGGCTGTATTATGAGGAGGCAGGCGAGGGCGAGACACTTGTCCTTGGGCATGCGGGCTTCGTGGATAGCGGCATGTGGGATCCTCAGTGGGAAGCCTTCGCGGAAACGTATCGCGTGATCCGCTACGACATGCGTGGGTTCGGCAAATCCGATCCTGCGCCTGGCCCACGCAACCGGCGTGACGATCTCGCGCAACTGTTGCAATCGCTTCGGGTCGAGCGCGCTGCCCTGCTGGGATGCTCGATGGGCGGCACGATTATGCTCGATTTCGCGCTGGAGCATCCCGATATGGTCTCGGCCCTGGTGATCGTTTCTGCCTCCCCCAGCGGCTACCAGCCCGAAGGCGATCCACCCCCTGAGTTGATGGAAATGTTCCCGGCGGCGAAGCAGGGCGATACGGCGCGTGTCTCCGAGCTACAGATGCGCCTGTGGATCGATGGGCCAACCCGCCAGCCGGAGCAGGCCAATCCAGACGTGCGCCAGCGCGCCGCCGCGATGAATCGCATTCCAGTCGAACGTGGCACGTTTTTCACTGCCGACCTCCAGCCCTTCGAGCCACTCGATCCGCCCGCGATCAGTCGTCTGGCCGATGTCCACGTTCCCGCGCTTATCATGGCGGGCGCGCTCGACTATCCGACCACGATTCATGCGAAGGACATCATGGCCGATGGCATCCCCGGCGCGCAAAAGCACGTCTTTGCACATAGCGCCCACCTGCCCAACATAGAGGAGTCGGACGAGTTCACGCAGGTCGTGCTGAGCTTTCTGGCCGGAGTGAAGTAGGAGCGTGTAGAAGGGTATATGAGCGCCAACGGGCGGCGGAGAAGTGAGGGCGGCGAGCCGCGCAGACGGATGAACTTTATGCATGAACCCCGAACAGCGTGCTGGGGCGGTTCGCGGCCTTCAGGCCGCGGCTAATGTTCTCCTAAACTGTAGCGGCTATTCCGCGATATCCTGCTCCTCGTCGCCATTGTCATAGTCGGCTTCGTCGTCGCGCTCGACGCCGAGCATCGCGTCGATCTCGGCCAGCGCCCGTTCGCGTTCGCGCTGCCAGCGTCGGAGCGAGAGGCGATGCACCTGCCAGCCAGCGCGCTCCAGAATCGTCTGGCCGTTGACCGTATCGAGCGAGACTTCGCCGGGAATTGGCGCGTGGCGTTCGGGGTCGCCGTCACAGGCGATGGCGAGCGCCCGCCCGCCGTACTGCGCCACCACATCCACCGCGAAGCCCGCGACCGGGTAGCCGATGTAGACCTCGTAGCCGCCGCGCTGGCGTAGCGCCTGGCCAATCTCGCGCTCGAACGCGGTTCCACCGCTGGTGTGGTCCTCGGGCCGGTCCGGCTCCAGGCATTCCCCGGCGTAGTCAAGGTAGCGTCCCAGCAGATGGTCCGGTGGCAGGTGGCGGGCATCCAGCCCGGTGAAGATCACCTGGCGATGGCGGGCGCGTGTCACCGCGACGTTGAAGAGGTTGTCGTTGTTCATGAAGGTGACGGTGCTGCGATGCGAACCAGGGTCGGCGCAGAAGCTGAGCAGCATCACGTCGCGCTCGTCGCCCTGGTAGGTGTGCGCCGTGCCGATGGCGATATCGTGATCCTGCAGAATCTTCGACTTGAGCTTCTGCGCCAGCATCCGCGTCAGATAGTTCACCTGATCGCGGTAAGGCGAGAGTACGCCGATGGTTGAGCGCTCATTAGGGGGCAGCTTCGCCTCGGCTTTGGCGATGGTGTTGATCTCCTTGAGAATCGCCTCGGCCTCCTGCGGGTTGTAGCCCTCTTTGCCGCGCTTGCCGTTCACCTTGCGCATCTCGACACTGCGCGCGCCCAGCGTATCGGGTCGGCGCGTCATCACGCGCAGCGCCTGGCCGTAGAACGTACGATTGCTGAACTCGATGATCTGCGGCAGGCTGCGATAATGCTCGTCCAGCAAGACAACGTCGTCCTGGGAGGGCAGCGCGCCATTCACCACGTCTAGCAGGCTGTGCGTGCGGTAGTTCCACTGCGAGCGCTGGCTGGCGGAGAGGCCGTGCTGCGAGGCGAGCGCCGCCTGGCGGTCCTCGCGCAGGAACGAGAGATGGCGTAGCTGCTTCGGGTCGCCGCAGACGATGGCCCGCTGGCCGCGATAGAGCAGCGGCAGCGCGCTGGAGACATCGCACTGCGACGCCTCATCCACGATCACCAGATCGAACATCTCGCGGTCGAGCGGGAGCATCTCGGCGACATGCGGGTTGGTCGTCGCCCAGATGGGGAAGGTGTTGAGCAGGGCGGAGAAATCGAGCTCGGCGAAGATCTTGTCCTGTTCGGCGGTGCTGCGCGCCTCTAGCGCTGTCTTGAAGAGTGAGAGCGTGCGCCGATTGAGCCGGAGCGCTTCGGCCAGCGCCTCGCGCCGTCGCGCTGCCAGCAGCTCGCCCACCAGCGCCCCACGGTCCGCACGTAGCCGGGCATGGCGCGTCAAGAGCGCGTTCACGTCGTCGCGCGCCAGCAGCGTGCGCTCGGTCTGTATTAGCCCCGCGCGGAGCTGTTCGCGCCGAAGCACCGCCTCCAGGTGGGGCAGGTCGCCCTCGGCCAGCCCAATCCGCGAGGCGATGTCGCTGGCGGCCTGATCTCGCTTGCGCCCGGCCATCCAACTTACCACCGGGAGTTTGCCGGTGTCGCGGTGGATCTCCTCATAGGCCGCTTCGAGCGCCTCTGGGCCAAGCGCGGCGGCGGCGGCCTCGTTATAGGCGGGCGGATGGATGCGCCGGAGCGCGGCGATATGTTGGGTCCAGCGCGTCTCGGCGTCCAGCAGGAAGCGAATCTCGGCGTCAAGCTGCGCAATCTCTTCGTCGGCGGCGCGCAGGCGGTCTTCGAGCATCTCGATCTCGCCAGGCCGCGGACGTGGTGGCGCGCCGGTGCCGTCGAAGAGGTTATCGAGGAACTTCTTCAGTTCGTCGCGGTAGCGCCGGTCGCCGCCGCGCAGGATGACCGTCAGGCTGCCCAGATGCGGCTTGAGCTTCTCGACGACGACATCCACCGCTTTGTTCATCTTGGAGGAGAGCAGCACCGTCTGCCCGCGCGCCACGGCGTCCAGGATGATCTGCGCGATAGTGAACGACTTGCCGGTTCCCGGCGGGCCAATCACCAGTGTCAGCGGGCGGCGCTCGGACTGGCGCAGCACGCGCGTCTGGGCGTTGCTCAGTTCCGCGCCGCTAAGGATGGGTCGCTCGATCTCCACCTCGGGCAGCATCCCGGTGACGGGGGCGCGCTCGGCGCGGGCGGCGTCGGTGAAGATGGCGGCGAGGGGCGCCGACATATCGCCCCGTCCAGCCATCATCTGAAGCTCAGTCAGGACGCCGCGCGCCTCCTGAGGCCGCCGCACCAGCGCCATCGCGGAGGCGCAGAGCAGCTGCACGGGACTCTCTTGCAGGTCGCGCAGGGCCGCCTCGGTCTGTAGCTCCGGCCACGCCTGGAGGTCTTCGGTGCGCAGGTCGGGGATTAGCTCGGCGATGACGGCGGCGAATTCGCGGATGGCGGCGGTCTCGAAGGGCGCGGTGGGCGCCTGCGCCAGGATCGCTTCGGCGTAGGCCTGCGCCTGCTCGTCATTCTCCGCGTCGATCAGAGAGGCCAGCAGCGGGAAGTTGATGTGCTGCTCGTCCAGATCGACGCTCAGATACGCGCGGGAGCCTTCCTGCTCGATACGCGCGGGCCAGTAGAGTAGCGGCGCGCAGAAGACCTCGCCCTTGCGGCGCGCGTTCTCCGGGCGGCCTCGCCCCACCAGAAAGATGGATCCCCAGATGAGGTACTTCTCGCGGCGGTTGACGTCGGCGGCGTTCTGCGCGGTGACGCCGGTGCTGAGCGGCACCTCCAGCCGGTCAAGCTGCCCGGTGGCCAGCGGCTCGATGCCATCGGCGAAGACCAGGTATTCCGCCTGGTTCTTATCGAGGATGTTGGTGAGGGTGCCACCGCGTGAGTCGGCGGAGAAGCAGTCGTGGAAGTAGCGGCAGACCCCGGCGAAGAGCGAGGAGGTCGGCCCTGGCGGCATCGGGCGCGCGGGGATGGGACCGCCCTCGACCCACTGGCTGACCGGCGTAAGGTCAGCGCGCGCAACAACATCCACCACCATCGGCTGAATCGGCGGGCGCTCGCGCGGGTCGTCGTCAGTCTGCCGTCCACGTCGAAATACCATGACTGCTGCCTCCTCGTACCGCCTGCGCGCCACGTTATGTTCGGGCATGTGGCGCACACCCGGCAGCAGGCAGTGTAGGCGCGGCGGCTGGCGACCGTCAATCTTGTGCCCATTATGGGCCAGTACTCATGGGCAGTGACGAGGCAAAAGCACGCCGCTGGGGAGTGATGTCTGGATGCGCGCGGTGCCCTTATCGAAGCTCTGCTATAATTGTCCGTACCTAGGCTGCGGACAACACGCGCCCCATGTGCTAGGAAAGGAGTAGGGTCCATGACCGTATGGCAGTTGAGCGGATGGCAACAGGTCATAGCGTGGCTCATCGTAGGGATTTGTCTCGCGCTCAGCGTGATAACCGCTGTCGTATCCGCCTTGCGCGCCGTGAGACAGCGGGCGTGGACCCTATCCCTTCTAGGGCGGCGTGCCCGCTGGTGGGATCTGCTGGGGCTGGAGTTGGCTGCTGGCGCCTTCCTCTGTTTCGGCGCTGTCTTCCTCGTCTCGAATCCCGCGCTGCAAGCTACCCTTGTTGTCATACCCTTCGTGGCGGTGAGTGTATCCGTGTTTGTGCGAGCGCATGCCGGGGAACTCCGGAACCGCGAGTGGCAATCCAGAGAGCAGCTCAGGCCAGACAACGGGGGCGCTCAGCCGACGGCTCCATGATGCGCTCGTATGGCGGGATGTGCCGCGAGCCGCTGAGTTCCACCGCCTTCGCCTATAGCTCCAACGCATGCCGGTGAGCGTCCAGGTCAGTAGCGTCCCAAAGACCTTGTCGCGCCACAACTACGTCTACAACTACAACGACCATGGTGCTGTTGTGGCGTGGTATCTTCGTCGAAGCTCTGCTATAATCGTCCAGCGTATCTAGCGGGCGTAATCTCACGGGCGAGACGAATAGCAGGAAGGCGGCACGATGTCACAACCATATCCGCAGCGTCGGCCACTGCTGTTTGTCGGTCTGCTGCTGCTTCTGCTGCTCGGCATATTCCTCATCTCATCCGTTGTTAACGCAGTCTGGCATCCGCAGTCGATTGTGTTCAGCTTCCTCGGCGATAGTGCGCTGGGACTGGTCGCTGTATTCTTGCTCAGCCGTTTCCGGTGGCGTCGAGCCGTCGGACTCCGCGCCCCACGCTATTCTCTGACCTTCCTGTGCCTGCTGGCGCCGTGCTATATCCTGTATACCGATGCCGATTCTGTAACCCGATATTGGGACTATCTCCCTGGCCACAACAATGCCCTGATCTTTGCCATCTTCGCCTTGCTGGTCGGCTTTGTCGAAGAGACCTACTTTCGTGGGATGATTCTGCGCGCGCTCCTGGTGAAAGGGCCATGGTTGGCGGTCATCGTCTCATCTGTATTGTTCGGTGGGCTGCACCTCTTACACCTCATCGAAGGGCAAAATCTGCTCGCAACGCTATCCCAGGCTGGCTGGGCAACGGCCTTTGGCTTCCTCTTCGCCGCCGTAGCCCTGCGCACCCAGAGCATCGTGCCACTGATCGTCATCCATGGGCTGACGGACTTTATTGCGTTTCTTGCCTACAACGGGACGTTCATACCCTATACCCCGAGCGCTGGCGACCTCAGGGAAAACGCCATCGAGGCGATCATCTTCATCATACTTGGCATCATCGCGATGCGCGGGCTGCGCGCGTCTGACCTTGAACCTGATATCTCGGATGGGCGGGAGAAGCCGCTGGCCGAGGCGGCAGGATAAGCCAGAGCAAATGCTCAATAGTGCGAATGTCAGGCGACTGGAGCAGTGGCCGTAGAGAACGTGTCGCCACACTTGAGAGGCGCTTGTGACTGCCGCGTGGCACAATGCCTGAAGTGGCATCAATACTGCGTCTCGTGGGTGCTCAGAAGCGCCTGATTTGGCGCAGGGCGTCAGGTTGAAGTACGCGTGCCATGAGGGAGGAATACGATGCAACTTCAGGGTAAAGTCGCTATAGTCACCGGAGCGGCCTCCGGGATTGGGCTGGCGATAGCCACACGCTTCGCCGCGGAGGGCGCCAGCGTCGTCGCAGGCGACTGGAATGCGGAACGGCTCAATGCTGCCGTCGCGAAGATCAGGGAGAGTGGCGGCACGATTACCGGCGCGCAGGGCAACATCGCCGACCAGGCAGCGGCGGAAAGCCTGATCGAGCTGGCCGTCAGCACGTATGGGCGGCTGGACGCGCTCTGCAATGTCGCCGGGGTGATGGACTACATGCAGGGCGTGGGCGAGCTATCCGACGACATCTGGCGCCGCGTGCTGAGCATCAACCTGGATGGGCCGATGTTCACCAGCCGCAAGGCGGTGCAATACATGCTGGCGCACGGTGGCGGCTCCATCGTCAACATCGCCTCGACCGCCGGAATCCACGGTGGGGCCGCGGGCGCCGCCTATACCGCCTCAAAGCATGCCGTCGTCGGCCTGACACGTAACACCGCCTGGATGTATGCCCAGCGGGGCATTCGCTGCAATGCCATCTGTCCCGGCGCGACGAAGACGAACATCGGCGAAACGATGCCACAGGACCGGCTGGATCCCGCTGGCATGCAGCGCGCGCAGACGTTCGCCGCGCTCGCCCCCGCCTATCTGGAGCCATCCGATATCGCCGGGCTGGCGCTCTTCCTCGCCTCGGACGACTCGCGCCAGATCAACGGCGCGATCATCCCCGCCGATGGCGGCTGGGCAGCCGTCTAGAGCAGGGAAGTTCATAGATGGCTGGCAAGCCTCACCTGAGCAGTGTGTCACACGGCCCACTGGCGGATGCGCCAGCCCTGGATGAGCAGCAGTAGAGTCAACCCAAACAGCAGCATGGCGTTGGTCGGATGCAGCGCCGCCGCGAATGGGAGGCTGTCGCTGAGGTTGGGCAGAATCACCTGAATGAGTGTCAGGAGGAAAAGGACAGCGCTCAAGATCGTTTGCCTGCCGGGCAAGCGCGCCAGCAGTCCGGCCAGCGGCAGCAGCAACGCCAGGATCAACACGACCAACCCCAGGGTGGCGTGGGCGTTGCCTGCCCAGCCCGCCCTCGCGAACAGCAAGGCTCCAATCAGAAAGCCCTGGGACAAAATACCCAGGAAAATCAGGGCCGCCAGCGTCAGATAGACGGTCAGCGCCCAGCGGCGCGGACGCGCGGCTGCTTTTGCGAATACGTCCATTGGTTTTCCCCTCCTTTTCTTCACAGTTCCGCGCAAGCATAGTTCAGGCGTGAGCCAGCCTCAACTACGCCTGCGGGTACGGTGATTGCCGGCTAAAACGGCTTGAACAGCATCAGCCAGAGAATCGCGACTAAGCCGCCACCGCCGATCACAGTGAGCAGCCAGGGATGGGTGGCAGCGAGCATAACGTCCAGCTGCTTTTCCGCGGGTAGGTCCACGGGCGAATGGCTGATCGTCCCCGCGCGCGCTGGATTGCTGGCCTGCACGAGTTGACGGATACGATTGAGCGGGTGCGAGCCGAGCGGCGACATGGTGACGCCCATCAGGATGAACAGGCCCAGGGCAGCCCAGATCCAGCCCTGGCCCCACCAGTTGCCCATGAAGCCAGCGGTGATGCCCGCAGCTAGGAGCATCAGCAGCGATACGTTGGCGATCAGGGTGACGCCTTTGGACAAGTCAAGCAGGACACGAACGCGCTCGACCTCACGCTGACGGGGTAGCGCGAAAGCAACGGCCGCCACGGCGCCGTGGGCGAGCAGGAAGCCGAAGACGCCAAGGACATGGGCGAAGACAAGCCATAGATACATAAACCCCTCGACTTTCTGTCGTAGTAATCATGACCTGACGGTTTCTGTGTTTCGATCCAGTTGTACCTGTTCAGATGCGTACGACACTTGTGAGACTTTCTTGCTCATCAGCCGAATTGCCAGCAGAGCGACCCAACTCCCGCCGACAATGATGCCTATCCGCGCAATGAGTCCTACTGGCCCCCCGTCCACCAATTTGAAGGTGAGGACAAATACGACATCAGAGGCTGCGACCAGGAGACCAGTGACAACCGAATACCAGACCCAGCCGCGCCCGGCAGGTTTGGCAGGATCGGCGGCGTCGCGCTGTGCCAGCACGAAGCAAGCGACAGTCAGCGAGATGAACTGAAGCTGGCCAAAAACGTCATGCAGAAGCCCGTGAATGGTGGGCGCGCTCGACGCTCCGGCTGGGTAACCCAGCGCCGGATCGGTCACGAAGATCCCAATCCCGATGAAGGTAAGGCCATAGACGCCGAGCAGGATGGGTCCCCAGGTGGAACCACGTCCGGTGCGCAGGACACGCCTGAGTCCGATGGCAAACCCAAATACGAGCGCTCCGGTGAGGATGTAGTTGGCGATCTGTATCCATCCACCATCCCCCAGTTCAAGATTGCTGTCGGGCATTAGCCAGGCGTTGTATTGAGGACGTGTTGCCCCAAGGATGAGCAGGACAACAATGTTGAGCAGTGGACCAATGACGCCGCATGCCAGGAGCAGTCTCATCGCCATTGGCTGTTCCTCAGCGTTTTGTCCTGAGGTTGCCGAGTGTTTTTTCCCTTTGCCGTAAGAGAAGACATTCATGAGCGTGCGTTCCTTTCGAGAGTGCTTTGTTGAAATGGAACATCATGTTCGTTATCGAACGTGGTATTCTTTGAATAGCGTATGTAGGAGGGCCCTATCTGGTCAAGCACACGCCAGATAAATCGTTCGCTACCGAACATCTAGCCCGGATTGGTCGCCAAAACGGAGGGACGGAAGTGAAACAGCAGAAAACTGATCGTCGTTCCCAACGCACGTACAGCCTGGTGAATTCAGCCTTTGCTGAACTCCTGGTAGAAAGACCCTACGAGGAGATTCTGGTGCAGGATATTTTGGATCGGGCAGGGATTGGCCGTACTACCTTCTATGCCCATTATTTCGATAAACAGGATGTCCTGGACAGTATTACTGAGCAGCAGCTCTCGATGTTCACGTATCAGATTGCCCATTCAACCGCAACGCAAGGGATCGTCCCCAGCCTGGAACTGTTTGAGCACATCTACCACTCTCCACACCAGCATCTTCGGGCGCTGATGCGAGGTCGTGCGGGAGAGCCTTTGTGGGAAGCCTTGCAGACGGCGCTCTGTCGAGCGATTGAGCCAGCATTGGCAACCTTGTGTGCAGAAAGCCGTTCTCCGTCAATCCCTCTGCCAGTGGTTGCCGAGTACCTGGCCGGAGCCTTGCTCACCTTGCTCAAATGGTGGGTCGCTGCTGATATGCCTTTTCCCCCAGAACAGATGGAAAGTATCTTCCAGCAGCTGGCGATGCCTGGAGTGTGGGCTATGCTCAAGGACGCGTGATTGGAAACCGGTCCTCTCATCGCCAGGTTGCGGTGAGAAGGGCCACCTCTGGCGGTCTCCCGCGCTTTCCATCGCCAATTCTCGGCCATTCCAGCGGATTCGAGGGCGAGTCCATAATAGGCTGTAGCCTGGCTCGCTCGCGGTAGCCGGGCCAGCGCACTCTTCGCCTGCCGAATCGTCGACGGTTTAGGCGATCCTGGCGGGCCTGGCTTCGTAGACTCCTGTGGCCTGCGCCGGGACCACGCGGCCAAAACCACCTCTTCAGCAACGACAGCTCGATCTGTGTTCGGCGTGCAATCCTTGCGCGCTCCGGATTTTCCCCACCTCTATCCGACCGTAACATGGAACACAGCCAGATTGGCATGCGTTATGCTAACGTCCACAGTTGCGCGCAGCCCCTGCCTCCTATACAATGGGCGGGCAGTCGCAAGGACTGGTCATACCGTGGCAGGGTCGCCGGGTTGGGATGTGTTGGGTTGATGTTGTGTTGGCGAGCCTGTGCGCTTCGCCGGTTGCGGGATGACCCGCGAAGGAGTCTGTAATGATCGTTTTGGCGGCCACGAATCCGAGCTACAACTTCCCGATTCCTAAGGGCAGCTTCTTCGACCTCCTGTTTCACCAGACAAATCTCTCCTTGCAGGTACTCGGTCTGCTCCACCCGCCCTTCAGCATCACCCTCATCGGGCTGATTATCATTATCCTGATTGCGTTCGCGGCGAATGCGGTGACCGAGAGGCTGACGTCGAGCAAGGCTGGGGGACTCTTCACAGCGGTGCTCATCACCCTTATCGGCGCGTATCTCTTCGCCGCGTTCGTCCGGCTCCCCTTCGACTTCATTCTCGAAGGCGTGCCGATCATCGCCGCACTCCTGGGCGCGATCATCATTGCTGTGTTTTACACATTGATACGAAAGCAAAGCTCAAGTAAGAAGGGCTGATGCCCGCGAGCCAGACATCAACCGCTACCAGTGGGGACGGTGGGAACTGGCATTGGCGGGGTTGTTGTTGCGGTCGGCGCGGCCCGCGGCGTTGCTGTTGGGCCGGGCTGGCCGCCTCCACCACTACCTCCGCCGCTGCCACCTGAACCACTCTTGACGGTGGCGGTTGGTGTCGTCTCCGCATCAGGCGCAACCGTAAGCACCGCCTGGATGGTCGCGGTTGGTGATGGCTGGACATCAGGCTGGGCGCTGGCGGTCGGTTGTACAATCAGGCCGAATACGAAGACGAACAGCAGCGGGATGGTCAGCGCGAACAGGACGAGCGTGCTGACCGCGACGGCGGCGCGCATCTTCCCAGGCGGATAGCCGCCACCACTGGGTGCGGTTGACATCGGCGCCACCTCTTATCTAGGGCTGAGAGTTGGTGAGGACCGGGGAGAAATTGCCGCCAGTATGCCAGAAGCCGTCAAACGCCGTCAATCACTGACAAATAGGTACTATTGCCTCCATAGAGCGTCAGATACGGACAAACGTCACCGCGCCATTGGGAGCAACCTGGCTCATGTACAACGCGCGGTTGGGGTAGGCCGCGTGGAGCTGCTGTACAACATCGGGCGACGGCGCGTAGGCGTAGAGTGTCTCGTCGTGTAGCGCCGGATCATTCAGCGGCCAGAGGATGTAGTTGTAGATATACCAGTTGTTCGTCAGCACGATGGCCTGGCTGGGGTGGAATCCGTAGAGCGTTGCGGCGTCAACCTTCATCGATGCTGGCAGACCCGTATAGCCCTGGAATATCTGCGCCTGACGCGGCGAGTAGTAGAAGAGGTTGCAGGCGATTAGCGTGATGAGCAGCGCGCCAGCCACCCCCATTGCCAGCGTTCGCATTGGCCTCAACGCGCCGAGCGCGCGCCCGGCACGAGCCAAAACCGCCGCCAGCCCCGTCACCCCACGCGCCGTGAGCAGGAGTAGAAATGGCAGCGTCTCGAAGAGATAGCGTGGGCCAAGGTAGATGCCGTGGTAGAAATAGCCCGCCTGAGCGCCGACAAGCAGCGCCAGCAGCAGCGCGCAGAAGATATCCCACCGCGTACTCTTGTCGCGCCGCAGAAAGGTGAGCGGGAGCAGCGCCAGCGTCAGATAGAACGGCCAGCCGTAGAGATCGACGAGCAGAATGGTCAGCAGTTGATCGAGGATGACCATTCCCGCGGCGAAGGTGTGTTGGCCGTAGAAGCCGATGCCCTCGCCAAAGCCGTAGCGGTCGCCGGGGAAGAAGAGACTGCGCGGCGAGAGCATGGCGCTGCCAGTCTGTAGCCGATTGTAGAGCAGGTAGACCACCACGCCGCATACGAGGATGCTGCCCGCGAAGACGAAGACTGGCCAGATTGTGGCGGCGCGTTCGCGTAACGCGCGCCATTGCCCGCCCAGCAGATACGCCGACGCCGCGAAGCCGATCACCACCGCGCTCAGCTCGCGCGTGAGCAGCAGTCCCACGGCAAAGACCGCTGACAACGCCAGATCGTACCAGCGCCAGCCGCGGGTGAAGCGGACCAGCATCCACAGAAAATAGACGGCGAAGAAGAGCGCCATCGTGTGGCTCATGTATGAGGCGGCAAGATAGGTGTAGAACGGCGAGAGCGCGCCCAGCAGTATCGCCAGCCATGCCACACCGCCGCCGTAGAAATACCTGCCGAGGCGAAAGACGCCCCAGAGGGCGAGCGTCCCCAGCAGCGGCTCGACGAGCCACGGCGCGTGCAGCACGATGCCCACCGCCAGCAGCAGCGAGGTCATCGGCGGATACTGCGCGAACCAGCGCCCGCCGCTGGCGACCATGAACGGCCCCTGGAACGCGCTTAGGTGAGACGGCATAGGGGCGGAGAGCTGGCCGGATGCGAAGATCTTCGCCTGGAAGATATAGGCGCTGGCGTCGAGGATGTGCGGCTGGCCCTGATATTCCGCCAGCGCGACCCAGAGCACGTAGCCGAACGAGCCAAGCACCGTGAGCAGCGCCAGCGCATCCCACCGGTCGCGGACAATCCGGCGCAACGGCGCTCTTACGCGGGCAGGCACGCGCGCGGACACACTGCGAGCCATGGCTCCAACTCCGCGCGCTAGCTGGGCGACGCCAGCCGCCAGCGGTGGCCCGAAGGGAACGAGCGCGCCAAAGACGGCCAGCGCCAGCAGCAGCAGCGCCAGCGACCAGAGCGCCACCTGCGCCAGCAGATAGCCAACCTCGGCCAAAAGCGGCAATGGGCTTCCGGGGAAGTAGATTTTCTGCTCGTTCGCCGCCGAGCCATCGGCGGCAAGGTCGCGCGCCAGCACATAGCGGTCGTTGCGGTCGATGATGATCTCGCCGCAGATGGCCTCACCACAGCGCAGATAGATATGCGAGGGCGTCTCAGGCCGCAGCAGCGCCGCGTCGAGCGTCACCGTGGGGGCGCTCCCGAGCGACGCCAGCGCTGAGCCATCCGGCTGCGGAGTGACCGTTGCGCCGCCCGCCCGCACATCGCGCCACGCGCTGTAGCTCGAGCTGTCGCGCATCCACGCCTGAAAGCGGTAATAGGGCGTGGCCGCGATGCGGGCAATGTAGGCGGGGTCGAGCGAAAAGTTGTTGGTGGTGTCGGTCCCGTCGATCTGAAATTCGCGCGTGAGCGGATCGGGCGCGGCCAGCACGATGGCGGTCGGCTGCTGCGGGAGAGGCAGGGCGAGATGTTGCCCATCGAATGAGATTGTGGCCTGCGCGGGCGCAATCACCAGACGCAGCGGCTCGGCGGTCAGCGCCAGCAGCACATTCTGAACGATGAGCAGCACGACCACAGCGGCCAGAAGGTTTCCCGCCAGCCGTAGTTGTGGCCACTCGCTCAGCAGCTTGCCAACCCGACGCGATATGGGCAATCGTTGCCGTTGCGTTTCTTCGACCACATTCTGCCGCACGCGCGCCTTCTTTCGACCGATTCAAGAGCATAGCTGGGGTCTGTTCGTCTTGCTCTGCTATTATCGCAAATCCGGCGCGCGAATGTGTCGCCCATCACCCAGTCGCCCCGGTTGGAAAGTCCCAACAAGGTTGCGTCGCAAGATGGCAAACGCTATAATGCCGCCCACGGCACACAGGCGTTTATCCAGACTTATCACTGGAGATAGGGGAGCACGTTGTATCCTCCGGAGAGGCCTCACAACAGGACCAGACCGCTGACCAGACCGCTCGCTGATCGGTCGCGGACGATTCCCCTGCCTTCGCCCCTGAGATCGATGCCGGTCTGCCGTCCCGCGCCCTATCTCGAGGCCATCGCGATCATGGCGCCGCTGATCGCGCTTGTCATTGCGTCCGTCTTGCTGCTCAACGAGAAACCGCAGGCGCCCAACTGGATGCCTCTCCTCATTCTGGTCGTCATTCTCCTGATCTTCATTCCGCTGTTGATCGTGACCTGGTTATTCATGAAGAGCGTGCGGCTCTCCCCGTCGGGAATCGCCGTCGGCAGGCCGTTTCAACGCTGGCGCGAAGCCCCGTGGCAGGAGATCGTGCGCGCCGAGCGACGCGGGATGTTCCTGCGCATCGACACCTCTAGCGGCGCCTCCATCGCCTTCGCGCCACGCCTCCTGACGGATGGCGATAAGCTCATCACGGTCATTCTCGCCCATCTGCGTCCCCATATTCTCGATGGCTCGCTCCGCACAGAGGCGCTGGATCAGATGGACATAGGCGAGCCAGAATCGGATGTGATGGGCATGCTTCGTGTCCGTCCCCGTGGACGCTGGCCATTCAGCGGATTTGCGCTGGCGCTGGCTGGTATCTCTGGCGCGGTCATAGCGCTCTTCCTGCTACCGCTGGAGTTCGCCATTGCGCTCAGCCTGCTGGGCGTGGTAGTGGCGCTGTTTGGCCTTGCCGCCGCCGTCTGGCTGCTTCAGGAAGTCATCCTGACGGGGGAAGGTCTGACCATCATCCAGCCCTGGCGTCGCAGCCCCGTCGAACTGGCCTGGGGTGAGATCGTCGTGCTCGATCATTCGGCCAACTGGCTGTTGGTGCGGTTTCGCGCGGGACGTTCGGTGCGCTGCATCGGCCCGGCGTTGTTGCGCGGACCAGAGCGCATGCGTATGCTGGCCTTCATCAACCACTACTGTCTCGATCGCGACGTGTTAAACTATCCGCATAAGTGGCCGTTTTTTTAGCGCGTGTGGCGCTTCGACCAGAATGGCCTCTGGAGACCCGTCCATGATAGATTCCGCCGCGACCGGCATCGTTCTGGCGCTCGCCATCGGCTCGGTTGCGCTCTTCTCGCTGCTCTTCGTCGCCATCCTCTTCTCGATGCGCAAACGCTGGGACCAGTTGGGCGACCCAAAGCAGCCGCACGATCAGCAAGACGCCTGATCGCGCGGGATTGTCGCCAACATGTCCGCCACATCCAGCCGTGCGTTCTGCCTCAAAGTGTGTGGGTCAGCCAGCCAGGCGCGCAGATGGGTTCCCCGGTCATCGGCGGCCAGCGTCTGCTTCACCAGTGTCGAGAGCGGCGGCAGGTGGCGCGCGGTTGTCGGCGGCAGCGTAGCCAGCGCGTCCAGCCAGCGCGCGCGGACCGTGTAGGGATTATCGACGGTTGGCATCGTTGGCCGATACGCGCCCGTATGGAGGGCCAACGCCAACCCGACGGGCGGAAGCAGCCGTGAGAGCGCCGCAATGTCGGCGGGCGTTTCGGCTGCGAGGGCGCGCGCCTCGGTCGAAGAGTCATGCGCGTAGCCCGCTGGGACGTCGAGGTAGCGCACATATCTGGCGAACGGGCGGTTCTCCGGCTGGGCCAGGAGCGCGGCCAGAGCCTCGGCGCCTTCACCCTCACGCGGGGCCACCAGCAGCCGCGCCAGCGAGAAGAGCGCGCGCAATGCGGCGTCACGGTCGGCATAGTATTTGGGATCGAAGATCTGCACGATTTTGTCGTAGCCCACGATAAGCGTCAGTTCGGTTGAGGGCGCCAGCAACGCGCGAAGCGTCCGCGCCTCATCGACATAGAGGCCGCGATTCAGCAGCGCCAGCGCCTCGCGCCGCCGACCCACGACGAACGCGCTCATCTGCGCCAGCCGGTCCACCAGCGCCGCCCGCTCCACCCGCTCTTTATCCACCGAGGCCGCCGCGCATGCCCAGATCAGCGCGTCCAGGCCAGCCGCGCGCCGGGCGGCGTTGGCCAGCGCCACATGCGCCCGCGTCAGGGGGTTGAACGACCCAGCGAAGACGCCAACCCGCAATGCCGCGCGCAATCGTCGCCCACCCGCCAACTCCACCGCGCGTGGCTCATCGCTGGCGACTACGGTGGCGGCAGCACGCGCCAACCTCGCCAGGCGGGAGCAGTCGTCGAGCAGCGCCACGGCGGCATGATAGCGGCGCGTTTGTGTTATCTGCTGGGCCATGTATTCAACCCTAGTGTCCAGTTCTTTACCAGCGCAATACAGACACGATAACACGCGGGCGCATGTGCTACGCTATCGAGCGAAGGAGGGCCGAGATGGACGTGAGACCGGTCATTGCCGCGATTGTGCTGGCGGCGGGGAGGTCGTCGCGGATGGGCGCGAATAAGCTCCTGTTGCCGCTCGACGGTCATCCACTGGTGTGGCATGCGGTTAGCGGCGCCTGCGCCAGTAGCGCAGACGTAGTGCTGGTGGTGTTGGGCAACGAGGCCGAGCGGGTCGCCGCCGCGCTGCCGCCGGGACGTTACCAGCGGGTGGATAATCCGCGCTTTGCCGACGGTCTCTCCACGTCACTTCAGGCGGGACTGGATGCGCTGCCTGACAACGTCGGTGGCGCGCTCATCCTGCTGGCCGATATGCCGTTCACCTCGTCCGCGACGCTGGAGGCTTTGCTCGCCGCCGCGCGTGAGGCGCCGGAGCGGATCGCCGCGATGAATCAGGGCGGCAGGCCGACTCCGCCGGTCTACTGGCCGCGCGCGCTCTTTGGCGAGCTACAGACCATCCACGGCGACGAGGGTGGGCGCTCGCTGCTGATGCAGGCGCCAGAGGCCGTGCGCCTTGTTGAGCCAGCGCAAACTGATGAATCCCTGGATATCGACGCGCCCGCGGACTACCAGCGCATTGCGGGGCGAGGTCAGTCCTCGAGCGGGAACGATTGAGCGGCGCGCCACGCGGCAAGGTCGGCGTCATCCGGCTCCGGTACCCATGAGCGCAGCAGTCGCGTCTCGCCGTTACCGATGAATGTGTGCGCGCCAATCGTCGCGGGCAGCACCGCCGTCTCACCCTGCGCCAACCGCACGGTTCCCTCCTCTGACGCAATCTCGCAGTGGCCTGAGAGCGCCGTCACGATCTGGCAGCTCGTCGGGTGTATCGTGCCTGTGCGCTCGCCGTTCAGGGTGATCTCGTCCAGCACGAAGTAGTGGCAGCCGACCAGCACCCGCCGCCCGTCACGCGCGATTGGCGTCACGCGCTCCAGCGTCTGCGGGGCGTAGCGCATCACCGCCAGCCCCTGTTCGACATGCAGATCACGCGGGCGTCCGTCCGCCTGCAAGCGGCCATAGTCATACAGCCGGTAGGTGATGTCGGAGTATTCCTGGAGTTCATAGAGGACAACCCCGGCGCAGATCGCGTGGACAGTACCCGCAGGGACAAAGATGACGTCGCCCGGCTTCACCTCAACGCTATGCAGCGCATCTTCCAGTGTGTTTGACGCGATGGCCTGGCGTATCTCCTCCCGCGTCGTCTCGCGGTTCAGCCCGTAGACGACCCGCGCGCCCGGCTCCGTCTGGAGGATGTACCACGTCTCGGTCTTGCCGAGCTTGCCGTCCTCGTGCGCGGCGGCGTATTCGTCGTTGGGGTGAACCTGCACCGAAAGCTGGTCATTTGCGTCGAGGAATTTGGTCAGCAGGGGGAATCGCAGGCCGAAGACCGCCTCCGCGCGCGCGCCGATGAGATCGGCGCCGTAGTGTTCGGTGAGCGCGCCGAGCGTCTGGTCAGCATAGGGGGGATTCGTTGCGATGGCGTCGAGCGCCGTCTCCCACGATTCACCAATGCGCGCGCCCTCTGGCACGTCCTTGCCCGCGAGCGCGCGTAGGTTCTCGCCGCCCCAGATCGTCTCATGCAGGCTGGCGCGGAGTTGGATCGGCCCCAGACGGTGTGCTATCTGCTCTATGCTCATCCCGGAAATCTCCATGTATGTAATGGGCGCGGTCTTCAGGTGACAAAAAACGCCGCGCCACGAGATAGTATCTCATGACACGGCATTCTTGCATTCTGAGACAGGAAAAATGGACGGTCTGCTACTGGACGCGGTTGAGCAGATCAATGGCCCGCAGAACCGCCTCCCGCGACTCTGGCGAGGTGTCTTCGCCAAGAGCCTCGGTCACCTGGCACTTCAGCACTTCCGTAGCCACGCGGTCCATGGCGGCGCGAGCAGCCAGAATCTGCGTCACCACCTGTTCGCAGGACTTCCCCTCGCCGAGCATGTTGATAATGCCGCGGATCTGTCCCTCGATGCGTCGCAGGCGCAACTGCATGTCATTCTCAGTCTTGGGCGGTAGCGTCGCCATCGTCATTCACCCCAGGTCAGATTACGCGTGCGCGCTGACGCCATCCAGGTGGCGCTTGAGAACCTCGCCCTGCACCAGCCCAACCACACGGTCAACTTCCTTGCCACCGCTGAAGATAATCATGGTGGGGATGCCCTGAATGCCCAGGCGCTGCGGTGTGGACATGTTGATATCGGTGTTCATCTTGGCGAAGGTGATCTTTCCGGCGTATTCGCCCGCCAGCCGCTCGAATGTGGGAGCCATCCGCAGACACGGGGTACACCAGGGCGCCCAGAAATCGACGATCACCGGTTTATCTGACTGAAGCACCTTCTCGCCAAATGTCTGGTCGGTCACTTCGAGATAAGCGTCTGACATGAGAGAAATCCTCCTGGGCGAAGTTGGCCCATCTTTGCTGCTATGTACCCTACGGGGGTATCGTATATATGGTACCACTGGACAGGCGTTCCGTCAAGGGCGCGGCGCGCTGGTTCTCCGTTCCGGCCCAGTGCTATGATGGAACGGAAGACGGGATGTCGTAGACCACAATACCCATCAGGATGCGGAGCAAATAGTATGCCACTCAGCGATGGCGTCATCTACATGGACCACGCGGCAACCACCCCGGTTGACCCCGACGTTCTCGCCGCGATGCTCCCCTTTTTCACCGAGCGTTTCGGCAATCCCAGCAGCATCTATCGTCTGGGGCGCGAGAGCCTGGACGCGCTGGAGACCGCGCACGAGACCGTCGCGCGCGTGCTGGGGTGCCGCCCAGTTGAGATCGTCTTTACCGGCGGCGGCTCGGAGGCCGATAACCTGGCGATCAAGGGGGTCGCCTACGCCAAGCGCCGTCGCGGCAACCATATCATCACCACCACCATCGAGCACCATGCCGTCTTGAATACCTGCCAGCAGCTCGAACGCGAGGGCTATCGCGTCACCTATCTGCCGGTGGACGAGGCCGGGCTGGTGAATCCCGCCGACGTTGCCGACGCCATCACCGACGAGACAGCGCTCGTCACGATGATGTATGCCAACAACGAGGTGGGAACGATCCAGCCAATTGCCGAGATTGGGCGCATCTGCCGCGAGCGGCGCGTGCCGTTCCACACCGACGCGGTGCAGGCGGGCGGCCTTCTCGATTTGAACGTGAACACGCTTGGCGTGGACCTGCTGACGCTCTCTGCCCACAAGTTCTACGGCCCCAAGGGCGTCGGCATCCTCTACGCGCGCCAGGGAACGCGCATCCAGCCGCAGGTTCTCGGCGGCTCGCAAGAGCGCAACCGGCGCGCGGGTACCGAGAATGTGCCGGGGGCGGTCGGCGCGGCCATCGCGCTGGAACGGGCGCAGGCGGTCCGGGTGGAGGAGTCGGCTCGGCTGGTGGCGCTGCGCGACCGGCTCATCAGCGCGATAGCGCGTATCCCGGATACGCGGCTGACCGGGCATCCTGAGCGGCGGCTGCCCAACAATGCCAGCTTCGCGTTCGCGGGCGTCGAGGGCGAGTCGCTGCTGCTGAATCTCGATTTGATCGGCGTCGCGGCGTCCAGTGGCAGCGCCTGCACGACGGGCAGCGTCGAGCCATCGCATGTGCTGACGGCGATGGGCATCTCCGAGAGCGGCGCGCGCGGCCATCTTCGGCTGACGCTCGGCCACAGCAGCGACGACGGCGACGTAGACTTCGTGCTGGAGCATCTGCCCGCCATCGTCGAGCGGCTACGGGCGCTTTCCACCCGGCCTGTGTAGCGTCTTGTCACCATGTCGGCCTGACAAGCGTATGTACTCAGGGAGATGCAAGTTCCGAGTCAGGCGTAATCCGCTGAGATCAGAAAGGATGCAGCGATGAGCTACGAACAGCCACCTGAGAACAACGAACAGCAACAACAGGAACAGCCGCCACAGGAGCCGTCGTTTACTCCTCCACCACCGCCTCCTCCGCCGATGCAGCCGCATCCAGAGACGCCACCGGCGCAGTTTACGCCCCCACCCCCTCCGCCGCTGCCAGCTCAGCCGCAGTATGCGCCACCACCCATGCCGCAGTACGCTCCATCACCGCCACAGATGCAGGCGCAGGCAGGCGTTCCCGCGCAGGGCTACGACTGGACAGTGGCGCTGATTCTCTCGATTCTGCTTGGGGAGCTGGGCGTCGACCGCTTCTATACCGGCAGCATCGGGCTTGGCATCCTCAAGCTGATTACGTTCGGCGGCTGCGGCATCTGGTGGATCGTCGATATCATCCTGATCGCGACCGGATCGTACAAAGACGCGCAGGGCCGCCCGCTCGTGCGCAAATTATGAGTCGGGAATGTGCTACTCGGTAGCTGAGACTTAGCATCTCGTCCTGGATCGCGTTCCTGCCAGCGCGATCCATGGGCCGTTGTGCGCGACATTTGACGGACATTGTCGACGGATATGATTGAACGATTGAGGATGCAGCCGATGATGCGCAATAATGTACCACCACCTAGCTACTCTAGTAATCAGCCTTATGGAGAACAGCGTTACGCGCCACCGCCGATGCAGCCGCAACCGGGCGGCCCCGCTGAAGGCTACGACTGGACGGTCACGCTCATCCTTGCCATTCTCGTTGGCGTCTATGGTGTCGATCGCTTCTATACGGGGAATATCACGCTCGGCATCCTGAAGCTCATCACACTGGGTGGCTGTGGCATCTGGTGGCTGGTGGATATCATCATGATCGCCACCGGCTCGTATACGGACGTCTACGGACGCCCGCTCGCGCGCAAGCTATGAGCCGTGACGCGCGCCTTGCGCTAGGGAAGGTGGGGTGCTACCTCCTCCTTCCTCTCGTCTTCTGGCTGATTCCCACCGCGCGCATCGAGGCGGGGCCGTCGTTCTGCCTGATCCGTCGCCTCACGGGCGCGCCGTGTCCTGGTTGTGGAATGACCCGTGCGTTGTCCTGCGCGACGCACGGCCACCCGCGCCGCGCCCTTGCCTATAACAGCCGCGTGGTCGTCGTGCTGCCGCTGCTGCTCTGGGCATGGGCGCGCGGTCTCCGCCGGGAATGGCGAACATTCCAGGCAGTCTATTCGGAGATGCCGAAGGCTGATGCTTCCAGCGGTCCGTAGGTTGTCAGCACCTGATGCTCCGTGCAGGGGAAGCGGTCCAGTACGCGTCGCACATCTTCCACGGTGACAGCCTCGATCTCATTGATCTCGTCCTGAATTGACCGGACCTCCTCCTTCGCCGCCCAGGTGTAGGCCAGATCCTGCATGCGGCTGAACGCTGAGTCGCCATCCAGCACGGTGCGGCTGACAAGTTTGTCCTTGGCGCGCCGCAGTTCATCCTCGTGGATGCCGTCGGCCTGAAGGCTCTTCAACTCGGAGCGCAGCAGCTCCAGCACGCCCGGCGCGTGGTCGGGTGTTGTGCTGATGAACGCGACGCACATGCCCGTGCCATCCATCGGCGAGAGCGAGGCGGCAGCGGTCTCGGCCAGCCCCTTCTGGTAGATGTTCCAGAAGAGGCGCGAGCCAGTGCCGTCGCCCAGCACCATCATCGCCAGATAGGCGGCATAGAGGTCGTCGTCCTGCACGCTCACTCCCGGCCATGCCAGTAGCATAATCTGCTGCTTCTGCTGCGGTTTGACGATGGCGGTTGAGGCCGACTCTGGGGTGAACGGCACGGCTTCGCGGCCCATCTCGCCCGACTGCCACGCGCCACACTTCTCTTCGGCCAGCGCGCGCAGTTCGTCCCACTCGAAGTTGCCCGCCACCGCCAGGATGAGGTTATTGGCGGCATAGCGGCGGCTCTGGTAGGCGCGCATCTGCTCCACCTGAAGGTCGCCGATGCTCTCGCGCGTACCCAGCACATCGTGGCCAAGCGAGTTGCCCGCGAAGAAGCTCTGCATCATGCGGCGGTACGCCTGCCCCGTCGGGACATCTTCGGAGCGCGCGATCTCTTCCAGAATCACATTGCGTTCGAGGTTGAAATCCTCCGTGTCGAGCTTGGGGCGCATCATATCGCTGAGCAGGTCGATGGCGTTGGGCAGATATTCCCGGAGCACGCGAGTATAGAACACCGTCTGTTCGAGCGAGGTGAAAGCGTTGAACTCCGCGCCCATCCGGTTGAAATCGAGCGTGATCTGTTCGGTGTCGCGATGCGCGGTCCCCTTGAAGACCATGTGCTCCAAGAAGTGCGAGACACCATAGAGCGCGGTGTCATGCTCGTCGCGAGCGCCCGTGCGGACGAAAAAACAGACGGAAACCGACTCCAGATCAGGCATGCGCTGGCCCAGGATTTGCAACCCGTTCTGCAATTGATCGACGTAGAAGTTCTGTTCCGCGTGCTCGCGCTGCTGTGAAGGTACCGTCATGAAGCTGCTCTTTTCTTGTACTGAATTACTCCGAATGGCACGCCGCGTGACAGTGGCAAGCCACAGCAGCGCGGGCTTAGGGAAGCGTGCATCGGGGAATTTCCCCCCTTGCGTAACTATACAACCTTCTGGTATACTGGCCGCAGGTCGTTGTACCACAACGTGGGAGTTTCCCGTTATGAAAGCCCAGGACCCCTCATTATCGCAGCGTGATCGCACCGAGTATCTGCGCCGCTACCGCATGCGCGGCGGTTTCCACCTCGCGACCTGCTATCCCTGATCACCTTGAATGCTGCCGTGTCATGGCGTTTCGCATCTCACTCCCTGACATTGCAAGAGACGGTCCGCTCAGTCTCTCCGACTGTTATCGCGGGTCATCGGCTGCATAGTTGACACGGACAATCCACCATTTACCCGTCGTACCGCTTCCCTGCGCGCCTGACCTGTTGATGCATCTCGCGCCAGGATAGCCCCAGTGATTATTGTCAGCACATCAAGGCCTCGATTCGGCGTGTGTTCCGCCCATTAGTTCGTACCCGTGTACGCAGAACGGGTCGCGGAGGCGCATTTCCCGGTCCGCCGGATTCTCTCAGCTCGCTGTGATGTGTGCGAGTGCTGTCGTCAGGATGGTACATCGCATACAGCGGCATTGCCGTAGCTATCAGCGGACGGTTGCCCGCGAGCGAATGATGAAGCATTCCATGAGAGCGCGCCTGGTTTCCCGCATTTGCTGGGAGCCGCACATCCATTGCCGAACATGTCACATCTGCGCATAAAGGGAGTATATGAGTACCCACCAGGATTCGAAGATCCAGCAGGCTATCGCTACCTCACGCAAGTATCTGGACGTCATCCACAGCAAGTCACTTGAGCGCGCGCAGGCGGAAGAACTGATTCGCATGACGCTGCGAAACTTTGCCGAGCATTACAATCCCGGATTTCTAGACTATCGTAAGTCGGTCACCGAGGGCGGTGATTTCGCCTCGGTGGAGTGGAGCGGACGCGGCGCCACCTTTGTCGACGCGCTGGGCCGGAAGTACATCGACGCATTGGGCGGTTATGGGCTGCTGAGCCTCGGCTGGTCCCACCAGAAGGTGGTTGACGCCGTGAAGGCTCAGCTTGACCGCTCGCCGATGCCCACGCAGGAGTTGCTGGACTGGCCGCGCGGCATGCTCGCCGATCTGTTGACGTCCATTGCGCCAGGCGACCTGCAATATGCGTTCTTCGTCTCCAGTGGCACCGAGGCCATTGAGGGCGCGATGAAGTTCGCCAAAGCGGCGACAGGCAAGTCTGGCTTCATCGCGGCGGTGCGTGGCTTCCATGGCAAGACGGCGGGCAGCCTCAGCCTGATGGGCAAGGCGAAGTTCCGCAAGCCCGCGATGCCGTTGCTCGGCAACGTCTACCACGTGCCCTATGGCAACGCCGACGCCGTCGAGCAGCAACTGCGCATCGCTCAGGAGGTCGGCAACGACATCGCCGCGGTGGTGATGGAGCCGGTGCAGGGCGAGGCTGGCGCGATTGTCCCGCCGGACGACTTCTGGCCGCGACTGCGCCAACTCTGCGACGAGTATGGCGTGCTGTTGATTGCCGACGAGGTGCAGACTGGCCTTGGCCGGACAGGTGCGCTCTGGGGCGTGAATCACTGGGACGTCGTACCAGACATCATTACTTCGGCCAAGGCGCTCGGTGGCGGCGTGATGCCTATCGGCGCGTTCATCGCCGGGCGAAAGGTCTGGCAGACCTTCATCGACGACCCGTTCTTCCACACCACGACGACGGGCGGCAATCCGCTGGCCTGCGCCGCCGCGATTGCGACGATCAATGTCGTGCTGGAAGAAGATTTACCACGCCAGGCCGCCGAGAAGGGTGACTACCTGCTCGCACGGCTGAAGCCGCTGGCCGAGCGCTACGACTCGATCTATGATCGCATCACCGGAAAAGGGCTGCTCATCGGCCAGCACTTCCGCACGCCGGAGTTGGGCTATGAGGTCTCAGCGGGTCTCTTCCGGCGGGGCGTGCTGATTTCTGGCACGCTGACGAGCGCCCAGACGGTGCGCATCGAGCCGCCGCTGGTCATCGAGTATGACGAGATCGACGCGATGCTCGACCGGCTCGAAGATACGCTCCAGGCGATGAGCGCGGCGCCCGTGACGGGTGATGTGCTTCAGTTCCCGGCTGCGACTCCCGTTGTCGCAACGGTAGTGGCGGCCAGCAACGGACACGCCAAGGCGCACGGGCGGGCGCGCCCGGCCTCCAAAAGCGGCGCGCGTCACGCAACGCGCACAACCGAGCGAACCCTGAGCGAGACCACCATCCGGTAGGCTGGCGGAGCGGTTATGGGTTAGAAGTGGTGAAGCGGAGCAGCGTCGAACGATGCCGCATCCGCCTCACCATTTTCTTATGCGCTGACGGGATGAAGCGGACTATAAATGACGCTAAGAGGCGAACGAGGGAGTAGCTGAGTGCATATCGTTGTTCTGGGTGGTGGTGGCGCGATGGGGCGCATCACTGTGCGCGCGCTCGCCGAAGACGCGCGAGTGAAACAGGTGACGGTGGCCGATCTGAGCGAGGCGACGGCGCAAAAGACGATAGACTGGCTGGAGCAGGGCCGCGAGAAGGCAGTAGCGACGGCTTGTGATGTGCGCGACGCCGACGGGCTGGCGAAGCTGCTCGGCGGGGCTGATGTCGTCCTCAACGCCACCGATTACCCCTTCAACCTCGATGTGATGCGGGCCGCGCTCGCCGCGAGGATTCCCTATGCCGACCTTGGTGGCCTCTTCCACATGACGCGCAAGCAGTACGAGCTGCATGGCTCGTTTGCTGAGGCGGGGCTGACGGCGGTGCTGGGCATCGGCAGCACACCCGGCATCACCAACGTTCTGGCGCGGGTGGCCGCCGATCAGCTCGATACGGTCGAGCGGCTGGATGTGCGCATTGGCTCCGCCGATCTGCGCAGCGGCGATATTCCCTTCGCGCCGCCCTACTCGATTCGCACCATCCTCGATGAGTGCTCGCTCGAACCGATGGTTTTTGCCGATGGCGAGACACACGCCGTCGCGCCGCTCACTGGCCAGGAGGCCATCGTCTTCCCCGCGCCCGTCGGCCAGATGACCGCGATGTACACGCTGCATTCGGAGGTGGCGCTTTTCCCCGTCTCCTTCGGCGAGCGCGGCCTGAAATCCGCATCGTTCAAAATTGCCTTCCCGCCGGAGTTTCTCGATCAGCTTCGCCTGCTGGTGGATCTCGGCGTCGCCAACACAACTCCACTGGCCGTCCGTGGCGCGCGCAAGGGGCAGACGGTTCAGGTGGCCCCGCGCGAGGTGCTGGTGGCGCTCTTGCAGCAACGCGCCAGTACATTGCCCGCGGGCGAGCCGAACGATTGCGACGTCTTGCGGGTAGTGGCCGCGGGCAGGCGGGGCAATGTACCAATAGAGTTGACCGAGGAGATGGTTGTGTTACCCTACAAGCCGTGGAGCATCGGCGCCGGTGATCTGGATACGGGCGTGCCGCTGGCCATCGCCGGTATCTTGCTGGCGAGCGGCGATGCACGGCTGCCAGGCACGCACGGCGCTGAGCGGGTCTTTGATCCGGCGGCGTTTCTGCGCGAGTTGGCGCGCTATGGCATGCATGCGCATGAGACGCTGACCCGGGCGATCAGCTAGACGCTGAGGATTCAGGGAAGGCAGGGACGAGATGCGCGTGGTGCGCCAAATTCTGGTTGGACTCGGACTTATCGTGATGGGTGTGGGTGGCGTCGTCCTGGTGCAGGGAATCGTCATCTTGACTGGGAGCCAGTCGGCAATGGTCGAGGCCGTTGCCATCACCATCCTGGGCGCGCTGCTGCTGTTTGGTGGCGTCGTGCTGCTCGTCAAGGGCATCCGCAGGCGCGCGGTCGTTCCGGGCAATGTTGGGGCGGAGGCATAACGGGCGAGGATTCATATCCAAATTGGAGGAGCGCCACATATGCGCGAGATGTGGATCAATGGCGCATTGCGGGCAGGCGCCAGCGGGCAGACGATCCCGGTGCAGGATCCCGCCACCGAGGAAATTGTCGATCATGTGCCAGCGGGCAATGCCGAGGATGTGCGCGCGGCGGTTGACGCGGCGAGCGCGGCGTTCCGCGAGTGGCGTCGGCTGGCGGCTGGCGAGCGCGCCGAGATGCTGCATGAGGTTGCGGCGAAGCTGACCGCCAAAACCGAAGAGCTAGCCACATTGCTCACGCGCGAAGGTGGCAAGCCGCTGGTCGAGAACCGCGACGAGATGAGCTGGTCGGCGGCGTGCTTCCGCTACTATGCCGAACTGGGCCGCAACACGCGCGGGCGCGTCATTCCCTCGATTGAGCCGTCGCAGCTGGCGCTGGTGCTCAAGGAGCCGTATGGCGTCGTCGGCGCCATCGTGCCGTGGAACTACCCGATTCTGCTGATGGCCTGGAAGGTCGCTCCCGCGCTGGCCGCTGGCAACACCGTCGTCATCAAGCCGAGCGAGATGACGCCACTCTCCACGCTGGCGCTGGCCGAGGTGTTTGACCACTTGCCGCCGGGCGTCGTCAATATCGTCACGGGCTATGGGAAAGAGGCGGGCGAGCCACTGGTGCTCGATCCGCGCGTGCGGGTCATCGCCTTCACCGGCAGTCTGGAGACCGGCAGGCACATCGCCCGCATCGCCGCCGACCAGATCAAGAAGCTCCATCTGGAGTTGGGCGGCAAAGACGCGTTCATCGTCGCCGAAGACGCCGATCTCGATATTGCTGTGCCTGGCGTCGCCTGGGCGGCGCTGCTCAACACGGGCCAGGTCTGTACTTCCACCGAGCGCGTCTACGTCCACGAGAGGATCGCGCCGCGCTTCATCGAGCGCATCGTGGAGTACGCGCGCGGGCTGCGGCTTGGCTCTGGACTGAACCCAGAGACCGATGTCGGCCCGATGATCGGCGCGCAGTATCGCGCGAAGGTCGAGGCGCATGTCGAAGACGCGCGCTCGCGTGGCGCGCGCATCCTGGCGGGTGGGCAACGGCCAGCGGGGCAGCCGCGCGGCTTCTTCTACGAGCCGACGGTGCTGACGGGCGTTGACCATTCGATGCGGATTATGCGCGAGGAGACCTTCGGCCCGACCATCCCCATCATGACCTATCGCCACTTCGATGAGGCGATACAACTGGCCAACGACAGCCCCTTTGGCCTGGGCGCGAACCTCTATACCCACGACGCCCGCAAGGTGAAGCAGTTTTACGAGGAGGTGCAGGCAGGCACGCTCTGGGTCAACGATCCGCTCACCGATAACGACGCGGGTCCGTTCGGTGGCATGAAGATGAGCGGCAACGGGCGCGAACTGGGCGAGGAGGGTCTCGACGAGTTTCGTGAAACCAAGCACCTTCACTGGGATTTTGAGGGCGGCGCGAAGTCGTGGTGGTATCCCTATGGCCGCAACGGGTAGCGCTGGTTGGCGAGGCGACCGGGCAGCACGGAATATATCACCATAAGATGAGAGTGGCTAAGGGAATTCATACAAATTGGCCAACGGAAACTAGCGCACCATACAGGTGATGCGAGTATACTAGTGCAACCAGATGCACGCGACGGGCTGTCTCGCAACTGCGCGGCGGCTGTGAGTGATGAGGCGCTTCGAGCGTACATTAGGTACAGCGCGTTCTCGACCAACACGCACACATCC
The DNA here is from genome assembly GCA_036273675.1 of Ktedonobacterales bacterium. Taxonomy (GTDB): domain Bacteria; phylum Chloroflexota; class Ktedonobacteria; order Ktedonobacterales; family JADMIN01; genus DAHUXT01. Next base: position 44,258 of record DASUHD010000154.1, read on the forward strand.
GCCTAGACAACGCGGAGGTCGCATGGCTTTCGCGTTTTTGTGCTGTGATGTCGTGCTCTGAGCACCAGGCCCATTCCAGTTTTTGGAGGACCGCATGGCCAACGCAGAATGGCAGTCCCCCCCACTTGCATCGCAATCCAGTGCGCCGCCCGTCCCATCCCAGGGCGCTCTGATGATCGACGTGCGCAAGCTCAACAAGTTTTTTGGTGAGCGCCATATCCTCAAGGAGATCGATTTTTCGGTCCGGCGCGGCGAATGCGTCGCTATCATCGGGCCAAGTGGCTCTGGCAAAAGCACGCTCATCCGCTGTATCAATTACCTCGAAACGCCTACCACTGGCGAGATCATCATTGATGGCAAAACGCTTCACGGCGAACTCTCACACCGGGAACTTAGCGAAATCCGCCGCGAACTGGGTATGGTCTTCTACAACTTCAACCTCTTTCCCCATAAAACCGTGATGGACAACATCACGCTTGCCCCTATCCAGGTACGCAAGATCCCCAAAGCCGACGCTCAGGAAACCGCCCGCGGGCTGTTGGCGAAGGTGGGTCTGGCGGATAAAGAGGACTCGTATCCAGGGCAGCTCTCAGGGGGCCAGAAGCAGCGCGTGGCGATTGCGCGCGCGCTGGCGATGAACCCGAAGGCGCTGCTCTTTGATGAGCCGACTTCGGCGCTGGATCCGGAGTTGGTGAGTGAGGTGTTGCGCGTCATGCGCGAGCTGGCTGAAGAAGGGCGCACGATGGTGGTGGTAACCCATGAAATGGGCTTCGCGCGCTCGGTGGCGGATCGTGTCGTCTTTATCGATCAGGGTCGCATCGTGGAGCAGGGCGATCCCGAGCAGGTGTTTGCCCATCCGCAACATGATCGTACCCGTAGCTTCCTCGATCGCGTACTTCATCCAGTGTAGGGCTGTAGCGCGTAAACCGAGTTGGGAGCAATGTACTGCCATCGAAGGCATTGATGGCGCCAGATGTCGCGGCGCCTCAAGCGAGGTGAGGGATCAGGACTTCGGACTTCATATTGTTTGTAGAGAGGTGAGTCGAAGATGACAGGTACAGGCACAGGTAGACGCTCATGGCTGGCGCGCGCCTCAGTGGTCATGATGAGCGCGACGCTTCTGGTGTTGAGCGCGTGTGGCGCGGGCAACGCCAGCACGCCAAAGACAACACCAGGCACGACACCGATTGGGAACGCGGGAACCCTCATTCCCGGCGTCATCAAGTGGGGTGAAGACTCCACCGGTGGCATGCCCTATATCGCGCCGAAAGACGCGAACAATCCTAATGCGGCGGACTACGGCTTCGAGGTAGACATCGCCACGGCGATGGCTAAGCTGATGAATGTCACCCAGCAGCCGACCCAGATCACGTGGTCCGACTGGCCCCAAGGTCTCTCCACCCACCAGTTCGACTTCTTCATGAACGGACTGGAGATCACGCCGGAGAATGCGAAGACGGCCAAGTTCAGCATCCCGTACTATGTCTACACGCAGTCCATCGTGGTCCTGTCGAGCAACACGACGATCAACAGCTTTGACGACCTGGCGGGCAAGACGGTTGAGACCGGCACCGACTACAAGGCCCAGTTCATCATGGAGGACTATAACGCCGCCCATCCCAACAAGAAGATCAACATCGTCACCACCGACACGCCGACGCCGTTCGCCGACCTGGACTCGCACCGCGTTGACGCCGAGTTCCTCGATACGCCCATCGCCAAGTGGTACGGCGCGAACGATCCCAGCGGCAAGTACAAGACCGTTGGCGGCGACCTGAACCCCGGCTACTATGGCATCGCGTTCGATCCGGCTGGCCCGAACACCGCGACGCTGCTGGCCGAGGTCAACCAGGCTATCGCCAAGATGTACACCGATGGCACGCTACAGAAGATCTACCAGGATGGCGGCGCCTATAATGCCAAGGCCGATGGTAGCCCGATCTTCGTGAAGTACGACATGTGGAACTCGTTCGACGCCTGCATCGGCAACTTCCTGCCGACCAACCCAACCAATATGGCGGGTTGCCCGACGCTACCGCCAAGCTAGGAGCGCTGAGATGTGGAGCTTGCCAGTCATGGCATGGCCCCACAAGCAAGCCTGACCGGGGCGGTTTCTCGCAAGCCGCTCCGGTCATGTCGTATCTGTGATACGTGGCCGAATCGTAAGAGGGTGGCCAACGACAGCTTGGGGTTGGCGTGGGCGACCTCACCCCCCGCCCCTCTCCCACAGGAGAGGGGGAGCCAGAGGCGAACGAGGCAAAAACGTGATGCAGAAAATCCCCCCTCCAGTACGCTTTTTGGCGATTGTCGCCGTGCTGGTGATTGTCTTCGGCGCGTGCGGCTCGCTAACGGTGGGCGCGTTCGATAAAGTGCAGACTCACAATCCCGGTAGCCTGTTCGATCCGTCAACGCTCGTGGGCAATGTCTGGCACTTCGTGCAAGAGACCTTACGAGTCGTCACCACCGCCACTGACCGCAATGGCGTTCCCTTACGGAACTACTTCCTGTCGGGTCTGGCGTTGACCATAGAATTCTGCGCCATCTCAATGCCGCTGGCTATTGTGCTTGGTCTGGCGCTGGCGTTGATGTCGCGCGCGCGTAACCGCTGGCTGCGCGTTCCCGCGCGCGCCTATGTCGAGTTCTTTCGCAATACACCTCTGCTGGTACAGATGCTGGCGATTTACTGGGGATTGCTCTTCTTGCCACCCTGGCTCCTCAATCCAGGGACCGCTGGTGTGGCGACGCTGGTGTTGAACTATGCCGCCTATGAGTGCGAGAACCTTCGCGCTGGGCTGGCGGCGGTTGATCGCGGGCAGGGCGAGGCGGCTGAGTCGCTCGGCATGGGATTCTTCCAGAGCCTGCGCCACGTTGTGTTGCCGCAGACCATCTCAGTTGTGCTGCCACCCATACTCAACGACCTCATCTATATGTTCAAAGACTCCTCGATTTTGAGCCTGATAGCGATCAGTGAATTGACCAAACAGTCCACAGGGTTGGGACGCCAATTTCCAGATCACTACTGGGAATTCATCGCTATTGGCGCGATCATTTACCTTCTGCTGAGTCTTCCGCTGGCGCGGGTTGCCCGCAGCGTCGAGGAACGATTGCGGTCGGTCAACTACGTTCCACGTATTGACCCAATGGTGGCTGCGGTGTGGGTGTTGGTCGTCTCGTCAGTGATAGGGGTCATCGCTGGAGCGCTGGCCGATACATATTCCCAGAAATTCGGCGCGATCACCCAGTGGATCTTCGGAGCTGGCCTGACACTGCTCCTCATGCTCATCGTTCTGGTTGTTCTTGGCGGTATTGTCAGTCTCCCGGGCAGTCTGCTGGGATTTTTCAGACGCCCGAAACGACCCGATCAGCCCGATAAGCCGGACAGTGCGCCAGTCGCCGTAGCGGCCCAGTAGCGTGGAGGAATAGTAGCGATGGATGCTCTCTGGAATACACTGGTCATCAAATTTCCCGACATCGTGACCGGCACGATTCTGACGCTCATCTTCTTTCTCGTCTGCGGCGTATTGGCGATGGTCATTGCCATTCCCGCTGGTCTGGGACGCCTCTCGCGTTTCACTGTCATTCGCGCGGTGAGCACGTTCTATGTGGAGACGATTCGTGGAACGCCGCTGCTGTTTCAGCTGCTGGTCTGGTCATTCGGCGTGCAGATTGTGGTGGTCAGTCTCTTCGGGTTCTCCGCTGACCAGTTCATCTTTCAGATACTGACCAATCTGAACTCGAACAATCTTTATCCGAAGGATATCTCCCTCGCCCCCATCTTTTTTGGCATGATTGGGCTGGGCGTCAACTATGGCGCGTACATGGCCGAGGTCATTCGGGCTGGCGTGCAGTCGGTGGAGCATGGACAGACGGAGGCGGCGCTCTCGCTTGGGTTGAGTCGCGCTCAGACCACACGTTTCATTATTCTGCCACAGGCGCTGCGCATCATGATTCCGCCGTTGACCAACAACTTCATTACGTTGGTGCAGGATACCGCTTTCCTCCAGATATTGGGCGTCTATGAGTTGTCGCTGGTCATACAGACGGCGGTGCAGGCGACAAGCAGCCCGATTGTCCGTTGGGGACTCTATGCGGTTGCGTTGGCCATCTACTTCGTTATCTGTTACAGCCTCGCGCTGATCTCACGCCGCGCCGAGCGCCGCACGCAGCGCACGATGGCCGGAGCGCATTAGTCGGCGAATGACTGCCTTTTCCTCCTAACCCCTTCCCGTATCACGCAGGGGGTTTGTGTTGTACAGTGCAAACATCGCTGCAATTCATACTGCAACGAACTCTCTGCAACCCATGTTCTCCTCTGTGTGAGACGCGTTCACGAGAGGATACCTACCGTGCCGGAAGAAGAACTGCTGTTGGCGCTGGCCGCCAATCCGGGGCAGGCGTTCGAGGCGATGGTGCTGTGCTGGCAGCAGCGCGTCTACGCCTTCGCGCTGCGATTGACCGCCAGCCCGCAGGACGCCGAGGAAATTGCTCAGGATACGTTTGTGCGCGCGTGGCGTGCGCTCAGTCAATGGGAACCTGAGCGCATCCGCGCGATGCGCATGAAAGCGTGGCTCTATCAGATCGCGCTCAACGTCTTTCGCAATCGTGTAGCGCGCCGTTCGCTGAGCGTGATACCGCTGGATTCGCCCGACGGCAGGCCAGTCTTCGAGCCAGCCGACGACCGTCGCCTCCGGCCCGATATCGCCGCGGAATCCGCCGAGCTGGGGCGCCAGGTGGCTGCCTCGCTGACAGGGCTTCCGGCGCATATGCGCGTCGCCGTGGTGCTGCGCTACGTCGAAGGCTTCACCTACCGCGAGATTGCCGAGATGCTGGAGCAGCCCGAAGGCACTGTCAAGGCGCATGTGCATCGCGGCACGCGCCAGTTGCGCGATGCGTTGCAGAGAGAACGAGTTGAGGTCGCTATATGAACATGAAGAGAGATCACCCATCGCCGCGTTCGCTGGTGAGCGCTATGCGCGACCTGAGCGCGATAGAGCCACCCGCTTCGTTGTTGCCCACGGTGCTACGGCTGACCGATCTGGCCGATACCTTTCTGCCGCTTGAAACGTCGGTTGGCAACGTCTTCGTGGCATGGAGCAGCCGTGGCATCACAGCAGTGATGCGCCGGGAGGACGCCGCCATGTTCGCGCATGACTTTACCGCTCAGTATCAACGGCGTGTCATCGAAAGCGATGCGCGGACCGCCAGTGCGCTCCGGCCTGAGTTGGAGGCCACCATCCGAGGCGAGCGCAAGGCGCCCTTGCCCTTTGACCTGCATTCCCTCACCGACTTCGAGCAGGCTGTGTTGCGCAAGGCGCTGGATATTCCCAGGGGACAGGTGCGCCCGTATGGCTGGATTGCCCGCGAAATCGGCCACCCTCGCGCGATGCGGGCCGTTGGCAGCGCGCTCAAGCACAACCCCATTCCGCTACTGATTCCCTGCCACCGCGTTGTGCTGAGCGATGGCCATCTCGGCCAGTATGCCATGGGCGGCACGGACGTCAAGCGGACGCTGCTGGCCGTGGAGGGCGCTGAGCCAGATGTATTGGAGACGCTGGCGGAGCAGCATATCCAGTTCTTCGGCAGCGATACAACCGACGTCTTCTGTTTCCCCACCTGTCGGCACGCGCGCCGTGTGGCCCCACAGCATCGCGTCACCTTCAGCTCGGTGCGTGACGCGGAGGTCCGGGGCTATCGGCCATGCAAGGTCTGCCGCCCCGCGTGAATGCACAGTTGCATAGCTGGATGAGCGGACGGGCGAGGAGAGAAGAGAAGAGAAGCGCTTTCGCCCGACTATGCCCTTGGCTTCGTGTGTCCTACGAGCGCCTAACCACACCGTTATGCCCCAGTGGCAATGACAGGGGTGGGCTAGCTTCGCGGCATGAATGCCGCGGCTAGGAACGGGATTTGATAGGAACTCTAACGAGCTACGGCTGAAGGACCGCCTTGAAGACCAGCACCATGCTCCTGGTTGGTGTATCCACCTGATAGGCGTAGCAGCCTGAGTGGGATATGCGCGTGATGGTCAGCCACGAAGCCACCGGTGAGCCACGGTCTGATGTGTTGGAGATCAGCAACTGCGGCAGCATACTCCCATTCATCAGGTTGTTGGCGAAGTTGGGCTGCTGGATACCCCCATCGAAGAGCAGAATATTTGGGCCATCCAGTTGCGCGCCGCGAATGTAGATTGGCTCAACCGTGGGCAGGTTCAGATACCATGTCACAAGCTCGCCCTGCCAGGTGGTTCGCCCACGAAAGAAGGTGCTTCGCTGGGGGTACTGCACGCCGTTCGCGTCCACATTCTGTGTCGAGGCGAAGATCGAGGAATCGCCGATGCCTCTGATGGTGCGCGCCCCCACGGTCAGCGTTGTCGTCGGAGTGACCGGACAGGAAGCCTGGCTGAGTAATGTCGGCAGGTGCAAAGGCTGCTTGCCCAGGGCGAACCAGCCAGTGCCGGTCGTATGCGCTGTCAGCCCTGGCCCAGAAAGCGGCGACGACGTAAGCGAAAGATCAGCGCTGAAAAACTGGGCGAGGTTGAGGCTATTGATGAGTATGAGGCATGCGATGGCCACGAGGGCAGCGCTCCGGCTGTACCGCCGCAGCTGCTCACCAGCGGTGGATACGGCGTCGGGCTGGCGGGCGCGCCATGCAGGCATCCATGGTATCGCAGGACCCGATGAGGCGCCTGGAAGCTGGCTGACCTCGAGATCGAAACTGTCTTCCAGCGCTTCCCGATCGTTGGCCCCCATGAAGACCCCCTCGAATCACCCGTTTTGCGTGCGGCATACGGGCCTGGGAATGCTCCCCACAGATGCTCGTTGCGACCACATTGCCGCACCATCGCCAGTGTATGATATGACGCCGTGAATAGCCAGACGCCGCTGTACAGTATTACGGCATAGGGGAAACGCTCGCCATTGGGAGAGCAGAAAGATATAGCGGGCAGCCGATAACAGGTCAAACGTTAGCTCATCTGTTCAAGGAAACCCGTCCCATTTGACATAAATAATAGTACTTTAGTCTAAATCATTGAGTACTTAAGTCAGGCGCTACACAGGCTTTGGACAACGCAACGGCGTTTCTTGTACAGTCTCTCCCGTGCTTCCCACAGGGAAGCAAGCGACTATGTGCGACGGTTAGCGTGAGTTAGAGCAACCGCCATCGCGCCTTAAGCGTTCATCGCGGCGCGTGTGCGGCATAGCGTGGGATGCGGCTGGAGAAGCGTCCCCAAGGAGGGTAGAGAGCGCGGTACGCAACCGCGGACGCTCTGCAGGAGGTGCAGAGTCGGTATAAGGGAGGTTCTCTGTGTTGGGTTCTTTGATGACTTCGGCAGCGCGCGCCTCGCGGTCGGTCCGCATGTGGCGCGGCGCTCTTCTGCTTGCTGGCGCGCTTGGGCTAGCTGTCGCCTCGATGCAAATGGCCCCGTCGGCGCACGCCTCGACGAGTCTGCATTACCAGCGAGGCTACTACCTCGACAATGGCTGGTACTGCTACGGGTGGGCCAATGGCGCCTATCACTGCACCACCCGCTGGCATCGCGCCTCGAATGGCCAGATCATTTCCGACAATCCCGCCTGGGTGCCAAATAGCGCGTCGGTATCCACGAGCGGCTCGGGCAGCGCCAGCAGCGCCCCCGCCAGCCATCCTGTCAGCGTATCGAGTGGCTCCGTCTCGCCCACCCCGGCTGGCATTGGGCCATGGGTGAAGCCAGCGGGCTACTACTCCTACGCGATGTCGTCGCATGGCTGGTATCCCAGCTACTTCGGCTGGTGTACGTGGTATGCCTCGTACCGCAAGCAGAACGAGCCACTGATGCAACTGGGCAACGCCGCCGCCTGGGCGTGGAACGCGCCGCGCCATGGGCTGCACACCGGCAGCCAGCCCGCTGTGGGCGCAACGGTCGTCTTCCAGCCGCATGTGCAGGGGGCGAGCAGCGCGGGACACGTCGGGCATGTCGAAAAGGTCTACGGCAACGGCTGGTTCCTGATCTCCGAGATGGCGTTCTACTGGAACGGTGGCGGTTTTGGCCGTGTCAGTTACCGCTACGTCCACACTGGATCGGGAGTGAGTTTCATCTACTAGGTCCGCTCTATTCTCCGCTGGCAGTGAGTGGCTCACCAACCCGGGCATGGATGACCAGGGGAGCCGCTCCCGCCACGATCACGCGACCGTCGCACGTCGTCGTTATCAGTCGTTATCAGTCGTTATCGGTCGTTATCGGCCTCAATATGCCAATATGCCGTCCGCATCAGTGGCCCGTCAGCGCGAGGATAATCGCCAGCCCCGCAGTCGCGTTATTGGCCGCGTGAATGACGATACCCGGCCAGATCGAGCCGGTGCGCCAGCGCACAAATGCCAACACAATCCCGAAGACAAACAGGACCGCAAACGAGCCAATGTCGCCATGCGCCAGGCCAAAGAGGAACGCTGAGAGGAGCGCCGCGGGCCAGAAGTTCATTCGGTGTAATAGTCCCCCGAAGAGGAAGCCGCGAAAGAATATCTCCTCACAGATCGGCGCGATCAGCACGGCGCCAGCGAGCAGCGCGATCGTGGAGATGGGCGCGTATTTCGCCTGTTGCAGCAGGGCGTCCGAATTGGTACGCAGCGGCAGGTTAAAAACCTGTATGAGTAAGCTGTAGAGAATATTGCAGCCGATGATGACGAGGAAGCCGACGACTGTCGCGACGATAGCTGGGCCGAGGCGCGTTGAGCGCAACCCCAGCGCAGCAATCCCCTGGCGTGGCGAGATTCCCGGCGCGCGACGGATGAGCGCGTAATAGGCGGGCGCAATCACGAAGGCCAGTTCGACGACGCCGGTGACGAAAAAGGCGAAGACAGCGCCGATGATATCCTCCGCTGGCGTGAGCCGCCGCTGGCTGGAGGTCGTGCTCGCAGAGGAGAGCAGTTGCGTGCCAATAATAAAGATGAGCCACGGCGCCAGGGTCGCCACCGCGCCGCGCACGGTTTGCGCGAAGGTCCAGGGTGTCTGGCCCACCTGCCCGTAGCGCGCGGGATCGCCCGCTGGCGGCTGGTGATCGGACGGCGGTGTCTCGTAGGCAGGACCAGGAGTGTAGGCCATGGCATCATCCTCACAAACATGTGTGGCGGGCCGGAAATACTCGGCTCATCAGCGCGTTCGGCGCACCCCCTAATTGTACGTGGATTTGCGGTAGCGGTGAAAGAGGCGCGACGAGCGCGGTGTCTTTTAGCGGCAATGTGCTTGCGAGACCTTTTGATGCCGCGTATACTTGCTGCATGACGAGGATGTATGATTGTCGTCGACGCGCGATGAACCAGGGATGAAGCAGGAAGGAGTTAGGTCACCGTGAGTTTTGGCGTGACCGAAGACCCGCGCGAGAATATCAATTGGCGTCGCCACCGGCAAGGCTGCCCGCATTACCGCGAGCGCTGGTTCGCGCTGAGCAATCCCGATGAAGGTGAGCCACTCTATCAGGTCTTCTGTCTGATGAATACTCCGCCCGAAACCGCCGAGGAGCAAGAGCGCTGCCTCTCCAGCCGCACCTGCTGCTGGCGCATTGCTGAGGCGGCCCGGCATGGCGGCAAGACGGCGGCCACTACCGCGGATGGTAAACGGCGACGCAACGCTTCCTGAGCGCTCTGGCTCCAGATATCTGTGCTCCGATTCCCCGGCGCTACCCATCCACTCCTCCTGTTTACTGCCATATCCCAGACGCTACCTATCAGATTTCTGCGCTTCTCGCGCGAATGTCGTTGACGCGCATCTCTGTGTCGGATACACTGTCGCGGAGACCTTTCGGCGGGTAGCGTTTGGACTCCGCTGACGGGTACGCCGAATTATGGCCCTCTATTCACCCCTATGAGGAGGTATCGGACATGCCAGCATTCTCTCCACGAGACGTTGTGGGACTCAACCGCAACCGTGGAGTCATCGCGCGCTAATATTGACGCGCATGCCGTGCCATGGCTACCATAGCGCGCTGGCTTCCGTACCTCATGCTGCCCGTCGCCAATGCGACCCAGCTTCCCCTACGTCTCGATACCTCACTTGAATGTGCTCTTCCGCGACCACATCTCGCTCGATAGCGCACGTTGCCATGCCCGGCGCCGTGCCGTCCCGCGCTGATGCGTCGCGGTCTTCGAGAATTGTGTAGGGGAGTCTGTGATGCGTCGTAACGCATATGGTGTGTATTTGCTGCTGAGTGGACTATCGGCGGCCTTCTTCTATCTCTACGGGGCCGTCGCCGCCGTCTACCGGGTCTCGACGGCTGGCCTCAACCCGTTGCAGCTGGTGCTGGTGGGAACCGCGCTGGAGGCGGCGTGCTTCGTCGTGGGTGTGCCAACTGGCATCCTCGCCGACGTGCTGAGTCGTCGCCTGCTAGTGGTGATTGGCTTCCTGCTGGAAGGCGTGGGCTTTGCCCTTGAGGGCGCGATCCCGCAGTTCGGGGTGATTCTGGTTGCCCAGGTGCTCTGGGGCGCTGGCGCGATGTGTGTAGATGGCGCCTTCGAGGCGTGGATTGCGGATGAGGTAGGCGACGAGCGCCTGGGTCACATCTTCATTCGCAGCACGCAGGTGAGCCAGGTATGCGGGATTGCCGGGATTCTGGGCGCTGGCGTGCTGGCGAGCGTCAGCTATAACCTGCCGCTGCTGGTAGCTGGTGTGCTCATGTTTGCTCTCGGCATCCTCGCGGCGTTCCTGATGCCTGAGACTGGCTTTCATCCGGCGGGACACGCCGATGGGGTGACGTGGAGCGCGCGGAACGCCTGGCGGGCGGCTGGCGACACGCTGCGGCAGAGCGGGCGGCTGGTGCGCCGCAGCCCAATCCTGCTGACTCTGCTGGGCGTAGCGGCGTTCTATGGTATGTCGAGCGAGGGATTCGACCGCCTCTGGGAGGCCCACATCCTGCTCGATGTCCATCTGCCGCCGCTCGGCCATCTCAATCCGGTGCTGTGGTTCAGCATCATCTTGATCGCGGCGCAGTTGCTGAGCATCGCCTCGACCGAGCTGGCCCGGCGTCAGGTGAACACCCGCAACCATGTCTCAGTGGCGCGGGCGCTCTTTGCCATCAATGCGCTCTTGATCGTTGTCGTGATCGCCTTCGGGCTGGCGGTCAGCTTCCCGCTGGCGGTCGCCGCCTACCTGATGGCCGATATTCTCCGCACAACTCGCCAGCCGATCTATCTGGCGTGGCTGACCCAGACGATTGATGCGCGGGTGCGGGCGACGGTGCTCTCGATCAGCAGCCAGCTCGATGCCTTCGGGCAGGTTGCGGGCGGCCCGGTGATCGGGGCGATTGGGTCGCTTCGCTCGATCCGCGCCGCGCTGGTGGCGACGGGCATCACGCTTACCCCGGCATTGCTCCTCTTTGCCCGCGCCGCACGGCTGAAAGAGGTACAGCCGGTCGATCAGGTGGCCGCCGATGACGCTACCGCCGTCGTGGAGGAGTTTGCCGAAAGCTGAAGTGAAGGCGGTATGGAGGCTGATGGGTTGAATGATCCGTCAGCCTCGCATAACCGCCATCTCTGAAAAGGAATTAAGGGCGCCGATGGTGTTCTTAGTCTGCCTTCTGCCAGACCATCGCGAAGCTGATAGGATGATCCCGATACTTGCTCCACTTTGGTTTGTGCGCCAGATATTCCTCGTCAATCAGCCCCTCGTGCATCTCACGCAGCGACCAGCCCGCTGCGAGCGCCGCCCGGACGTGATCGCTGGTCAGGTGGATGTACGTTTCGATAGCGATTGACTCTCCCGACGGATTCTTGTAATGGGTCGGCATACCGTTGAGCATAACGAAGTAGGGATGATAGCCCACGAGAACGAAATAGCCGCCTGGGCGCGCGAGCCTGGCTGCCTCCTGGTAAAGCGGGTGGAGGTCGGGCAGATGCTCATCCGCGAGGCTCACCGTCACTAGATCGTACGCTGCCGCCGGGAGCGGCGTTTCGCGCATGTCGCCGACGACAAGCTCGCGGTAAATCGCTTTGGCGCGCGCGCCCTCGAGCATCTCCGCCGTCAGATCGACGCCGTCGAGCGCGGCGACGCCATGCTGCTTGAGCCATGCTCCCGTGCGCCCGGTGCCGCAGGCCAGGTCCGCTCCCGCCTGGATGCGACTCCAATCGACCGACTCGATGCGATCCAGCAGGCGCACGTCCATCACATCCTGCACGATATCCTCGTAAGAAGCGGCCCATTCCCCGTAGCCTTCACGCACAGAGCGAACCGGATACTTGCGTACATCGAAGCGCGAAAAATCCATAACCAACTCTCTATTCAGCTTCAAACTCTGAACACATCATCCACTCATCACACTGTGCGGCAGTACGTTCCATGACCGCACCTGAGCATTGTACTATGTGTGAAGAGGCGCCTGGCATGCGAACGTTGATGTTCCGCGTTTGCTGGGCAGGGCCAATGGACAGCGAATGGACAGCCAAGGGACAATGAGGTCGGGAGGCGCCAGATGCGGATCGAACAGTTCTTTATCGAGGGTCTGGGACATCAATCGTATCTCGTGGTGGATGAGCATTCCCATGTTGCCGCGGTCGTCGATCCGCGCCGCGATGTCGAGGTCTACCTTCAGACAGCCGACGCGGCCAATGCCCAGATCGCCTGGGTCTTCGAGACGCATGTCCACAACGACTACATCACCGGCGCGCTTGAGTTGCGGGAGCGGACTGGCGCCACCATCGTCAGCGCGGCGAGCGCGGGGCTGGCCTATGAGCACCGAGGGGTACGCGATGGCGACCGCATCACCGTGGGCGCGCTGGCGTTCGTCGTACTTGCGACGCCCGGCCACACACCCGATCACCTCAGCTACGCGCTGTATGACGAAGGGCGTGATACGCCCACCGCGCTCTTTACTGGTGGAAGCATGTTAGTAGGCAGCGCCGGGCGGACCGATCTGGTTAGTCCCGGCATGACGCTGACGTTGACCCGCGACCAGTATCACTCTCTGCGTCGCCTGCTGGATACGATGCCCGATGATGCGCTGGTCTATCCGACGCATGGCGCTGGCTCCTTCTGTGGCGCGACGATGGACGGGCCATCCGCGCGGCGGAGCACGATTGGCCAGGAACGTCTGGCCAGCCCGGCGTCGCATGTCCACGACGAGGCCGAGTTTGTGCGCCAGCAGCTCGCAGGCTACGGCGTCTATCCCGCCTACTACCGCTATATGAGCGAGATCAACCTGGCGGGGCCGCGCATCCTCGGCGGACTGCCGGAGCTACCGCCGCTGACCGCGCCACAGGTGCGGAACTATCTCGATCACGGGCTGCCGTTGATCGATGGACGCCGACGTCGCGCCTTCGCGCGGGAGCACGTTCCCGGCGCGCTCAACATCGAACTGGATGGCTCGTTCGGCGCCTATGTTGGCTGGCTGTTGCCGTTCAACAAGCCGCTGATGCTGTTGATCGAAGATGAGGCGGGCCGTAAGGAGGCTGTCACACAGCTCATCCGCATCGGCTACGAGCGGTTGCGTGGCCATCTGGATGGCGGGATGGATGCCTGGAAGAGCGCGGGCTTCCCAACTGGCTCGTATGAAGCGATCACGGTAGAAGAGTTTCGCCAGCGTCTGGCAGACCACGAGCCGCTTGCTGTGCTGGATGTCCGCGATGAGACGGAGTGGGAGAGCGGCCACATTCCCGGCTCGCATCACATTCACATCGGCGATCTGATGCAGCATCTGCACGAGATTCCACCCGATATGCCCGTGGCGACGATTTGTCGCAGTGGCCACCGTGCCGCGATGGCGGCGAGCATCGTCGCCGCGCTTGGCCGCGAGACTGTCGCCGTCAGGCGTGGAGGTGTCCCCGACTGGCTGGCGATGGAGGCCGAGCAAACGTCACATGCGAGCGGACACGATCATCCGTAGGGAAAATTGGGGTGTAGTATGGAATGGTGTAGCGCGGGGTCGTGAATGTGTTGCCGTTTCTGGGATGAGCACATAGCGCATAGGTGATGGGGAAGGGACGGCGGAGTAATGGCGGAGCAAAACAGCGAGCAATGGAAGCGTTTTATAGCGCCGCTGGCTGGCGCGGCGGTGGGCTTTGCCGTGGGAGCCATCGTCGGCGGAGGCAAGTTGGTACGTATCTATAACTGGACCACCGAATGGACTATCGACGCGCCGCGCTCCGAGGTCTTTCGTGTGCTGAACACACCCGAAGAGCAGCGCCATTGGTGGCCCTCGATGGTCGTCGAGCGCGTCGAGCCGCTCCCCGACAACCCGGACGGGCGCATCATCACCTATCGCGTGCTGCAGGCGCCCAGCGTGCGCCGGATTGCGCCGCCCTTCATCCTCGTTTCCACCATCGCCGATGTGGAACACGACCGCCGCACGCGCGCCGTGGTGACGGGCGATCTCGCGGGCGTGCTCGATACGCTGCTCTATGACCGACCCGACGGCGGCACGCGCATTGTCTTTCACTGGTACACGCGCGTGACCAACCCGGTGATGAACGCACTGGGCTTCGTCATGACGCCGGTCTTCCGCGCCAGCCACGATCACGTGATGCACGAGGGTGAGGCGGGGCTGCGCGCGTACCTCGCGGCGCGCCTGGGTCAAGGTCAGACATTCAAAGTGTCGGCGGCGATGAGCGAGGCGCCGCAGGCTGGGAGCTAAACGCAGCGCCTGTCCACATTCAGGAAGGCTCAGATCGATCCAGCGCATGCGCCAGTTTGGTCGCCGTCTCGGCATTGGCAACGTACACTTTGACTCGTAACTCGGGCGTTACCGAAGCCTGAAAGGTGACGTGATCGAAATGGAGCAGGCCGAGCGCTGGGTAGCGCATCGTGCGCGGCCCATCCGGCAGCCCACGCACGTCCTGTCGCTCCCACCACTCGTGAAATTGGGGGCTGACACGCCGCAGGTCTTCGATGATGTCCTGAAATGATTCGTCGCCTGGATAGCGGGCATAATCGGCGCGGAACTGCGCGATGAGATTCTGCGCCTGCACCTCCCAGGCCGCATCCATCTCGCGCACGCCTTCGCGTTGGAAGAAACGCCAGACGACGTTGTGGGAGTGTGGCGGACATGGCTCATCGAAGTGAAACAGGAACTGCGCCGCGCGGTTCCAGGCAAGCGCATCCCAGCGCCGCCCAATGACAAAGGCAGGATGAGGATCGAGCGTATCTATGACCTGCCGCAGCGCTGGTGTTACCACCTCGCCTTCTGACGCAGGCGAATCCACCGATTCCTGATCCGCCAGCAGCAAGAGATGTTGCTCTTCGACCGGGGTAAGCTTGAGGGCGCGTGCCAGGCTATGGAGCACCTGCCGCGAAGGGTGGACGTCGTGGCCCTGTTCTAGCAGTGTGTACCAGGAAACGCCGATATGCGCCAACTCGGCGACATCCTCACGTCGCAGCCCAGGTGTCCGCTGGCGGCTGCGCGCGGGCAAACCAACATCGCCCGGCTGCAAGCGTGCGCGGCGCGTGCGCAGAAAATCGGCGAGCGCCTGGCGTCGTTCTCTCTCAGTCATCGCTTTGCCCTGTATCCTCCTACTCTGAATCATACGATACCCACGCTCTGGGTAGCGTGCTGTCACTGCCGTCATAGTTTGCTCAGAGAGGCGATCTGACGCAACGAAAGGCGGAGAGAATCAGAATGACAGCCGAGACGACGATCCACTTTGGCATCAAAACGACGCAATATGCCGCGTACGAAGATATTCTGCGGGTCTGGAAGGAGGCGGATACTATCCCTTCGATTGAGCATGCCTGGCTCTTCGATCACCCGATGCCCATCTTTCGCGCAGACCCCAGCGGCCCCTGTCTGGATGGCTGGACACTGCTTGCCGCCCTTGCCGCCCAGACACGACGGCTACGCCTTGGTCTGATGGTGGCCAGCAACATCAATCAAACGCCGCAGATGCTGGCGAAGCGCGCGGCGACGGTTGATGTTATCTCAGGCGGACGACTGGAATTTGGCCTGGGCGCTGGCGGAGGCGAGGAGCGAGAGCGTTTGGCCTATGGCACGCCTTCCTACTCCGCGGGCGAACTGGTAGGGCGGCTGAGCGAGGCGTGTGAGATCATCCGGCGCATGTGGACCGAGCCAGTTGTCACATTCACTGGCCGATACTATCAGTTTACGCAGGCATATTGCGAGCCGAAACCGATACAGAAACCAACACCACCATTTGTGCTCGGCGGCGTCGGCGAACAACGTACCCTGCGTGTGGTCGCCCGGTATGCCGACGTCTGGAACTATCCACGTTACCCGCTGGGGACGGTCGAAGAGTTCCAGCACAAGAGTCGACTTGTCGACCAGTATTGCATTGAGATTGGGCGCGATCCGAGCGCTATTGCTCGCTCGGTGCAGATTATCCTGGACCCACGCGAAGACCCAGCGCCAACACGAGCGCTGGTGGGCGATTTCATCGCGGCGGGAGCGACGCATATCGTGCTTGCTCCGCGCGTGCTGAGCGAGGATGTCGCGCACTGGGTAGACGAAAAGATCATCCAACCAGTGCGCGCTGTAGGTCTCCGCGGCTAGAAGTGGGTCATGCAGATCGGCTTCTCGTCGGTTGCGAAGAGGCGCGCGATCTGCTCGACCCGCGCGGTCTCCGAAATCTCGGCCAGTCCGTAGCGATACAGGTTGCGGAAGTCGGCGGCGCCCATCAGCAGCGACGAGAACTCCGCGATATCGAGCGTGATGCCAACATCAGGCGAGGCGGCCTGCTCCACCTCGGGATGCCCTTTGTTGAAGCGCACCGTCACGTGGCCGCTATTCTCCGTTAGAAAGGTATCGGTTACATTGATGCGCAGGCGCAGCGTCTCGCCGCCAAAGTTCACCGAACGCAGCAACTCAAAGGCGCGGCGAATATCTAAGACGCGGTACATGATGCCGACGCCCTGCACGTTGCTGCGGTGGTAGACCGATGGCAGCAGCACATTCGAGCCATCGCGCACGTCGTCGAGCAGCAGGTGAAAGTTCTCATCCTGCGTATTGATCTCGATACGCCGAATCTGGTCGGACTGGCTGCGCAGGAACGCGAGAAGGCCCAGCAGCGCATCGCGCGTCTCATAGACCATCTCTTCGACCAGCATGTCGTAGGTGAGGAACTCGTTGGGGGCGGCGGGCTTGAACGAGAAGACCAGATAGCCACGCAGCGCCTTGCCGTCGCGGTAGCCAACGATGCGCTTGGCGGGATTGCTGAAGAACCGATTGAGTTCTTCGTCCGACTTGAGGATCAACCCGTGCGTCTGCTTCGCCACGCGGGCATAGCAGTCGCCGACAAGTTGCTTGTCATTGTCGTCCGCGCCGAGCAAGACGACCTGTGACTTATCGCCGCTGGCGGGCAGCGCCGTGGGTGGCGCCTGATACTGGTTGAGCTTCGTGCCGTAGCCGAACCCCATCTGCTTGTAAAAGTCCGGGCGGAAGGGGTAGAGCAGGGCAAATGGGATACCCTGTTTGCGGCAGTATTCCAGCCAGCCATGCATCAGGTCGCGGGCCACATGCTCCTTCTTGTAGGCAAGGTCCACCGCCACCATCCCGATGCCAGCCGCCGGAATCTGCGCGCCGCGCACGTTCATCACGAAGTCGTGCAACCGCGCCGCGCCCTGCAATGTGTCGCCACGATAGAGGCCGACATAGGCCATAGGCGATTTCGCCATCCGCTCGGCGATGCTGGCGCGGTACTTCTCGCGCTCGCCCAGCGTGCCCAGCTTGAAGTCGGGGTAAGCGTTGTCGATGATGGTAATCAGGGTATCGTAGTCGCGTTCGGCAATCGCGCGAAACTCGGATTTTGGTGAGGTGGCGCGGGTGACCATGGTTCAACCCTCCCTGGGATGGATCGATGGCGGCACAACGTTATCTGTGCTTAGACGCAAGCACAAGATATCATTTTCAGAGACGGGCCAAGAATACATGCACGAATGCAATTGATGCATATCCGATAAACAGTGACACGGTCACCATCCAAAGGACATCACTGACAAGGGAGGCCCGCGCTTCCACTCTATTAGCAGCTTAGTCAAGTGTTCTAAAAGGAATCAAGAGCGCAGCCCCCTGAGTCCCTGCGTCCCTGAGTCCCTGCGTCCCTGAGTCTCTTTACTTGAGTCTTCACAGTTGATGCCCCAACGAGATTAATCTTCAAAGCGGGCGCCTGCTATATTGACCGCGATTAAATGTGTCTGTATAATTGTCAGCATCGGTTTACTACTAGCTCCAATGATGGAAAGTCTTCATGTCTGCCGAGACCCGACCTATGCAGCTAGGACGTAGGCTGTGCATTCGCGTGTTCCACGTCTTCTGGCTTTGAGTCTCTGTTTGGCATGTGCTGTCCTGCTGCCATTTGTGAGCGGAGGCGGTACTGTCCATGCCGCAGCGGATCCCACTGTTGTGGTTGTGCGGGACGCCACACCTGCAGGTTGCACGCAGCGCTACAGCACGCTTGTTGGGACGTCCTTCGTGCTCACTCGCACAGTCCCTTGCCCAGCAGGCACTATCGGGGAAGATGTGCAGGTACCGTTGTCAGAAGCGAAAGCCAGGCATGAGGCGTACGTGGTGCTCCCGTCGCGCACTAGTTCGTTGGCTGTGCAAACTCAGGCAGGGCTACAAATCCAGCAACTGGAAAATGCAGCAAAGGCAAAATGGCATCCTGCTAACAAATCCGTAACGCCCGCCTCTTCATGCTCCACTAATTCCCATAGTGTCGAGACATATTGGAGTACCTGGTGGGATACGGATACGACCTTCGATGCGTGGGTGTTCTGGGACACGCATTCCGACTGCACTATCTATATTTGGGAAAGCCAGATGCACGCCGTGTATATCAACAGCTACTTCTACTGGGGACACGACCAGTATGCGTCATGGAGCGGCAATGTGGGTTGTCGTCAGGTGACAAACGGGTACCCGTGGTGGAACCCCAATGTCACCAAGAACCCGGGATATACCTACGAGCAGCACGTGTATAGCGGGTCAAACTGCACCATCTTCGACCACCATGGATGGACCGACAGCCCCGCGCTGCACTAGCTGACTGCGTACTTGTTCGCTGATATCC
The DNA here is from genome assembly GCA_036273675.1 of Ktedonobacterales bacterium. GTDB lineage: Bacteria > Chloroflexota > Ktedonobacteria > Ktedonobacterales > JADMIN01 > DAHUXT01. Next base: position 63,233 of record DASUHD010000154.1, read on the forward strand.
TTATACTGACGCAAGGACATTGGCGACGATGATCTAGGCACAACGGATTCATTAGGGCGCTCCGGATGATCAGGTCAAGCGGTTAAGTCCGACATATCCTGAGCGCTCCTATATTCAGATGCAAGTAGCCAGTTCATAACAGGCCTGAATACGCTGGTGCATCAACAGGTTGTCGTCGCACGGGTACGTCTCGTGTGAGGATACTAGATTGGTCTAGGTTGCAGATATGACACCGAGGCGAGCACGAGAACAATGCGGTCGACCTAAGGTGTCATAAGGGCGCGCATTTGGCCGTGACTCGAGGCCATGCTGAGGCGCTGAACGACCTGGAGTATACCACCCAGGAGATAGACATTATCGGCATGCGAGTTGGAGGACCCACCGCGACCTGTGACGCAGATCATGGGAGTTGTGACACAGTCCTGGTAATCTATCCGTAGGCCATCGAGGTGTGTTCCCTAAGGTAAGACCGCACATCCAGAGGTGAAGCGAAGAAATGAAACGAGGCCTTCTAGCAGCAGTCGCTTGCATTGTCATTCTGACTGTCATCGGTGCAGGGATACTCTTGCTCCACGGCACCCTATCATCCAAGGGTAGACCAGCGCATCTGATAGACACGACGGCGGGTTCCATGCGCTGCGTGACGATGACCGTGACCACTTGTTCGGTGACCATTACGAATGGTTCCACTTCCCGCGATCCACTCATTTGGATGCTGAAGGAGGTGCTCCCAGCCCACGGTCAGGTTTCACTCAGCACGGGAACACTGCAACCCGGAGAATCGTCGCAGATCCAAATAGAGTTTCCGGTACCAAGCGCGTGTCCATACAAGGTAACTTTCTCGCAGGCTCGACCTGGAGCAAACGCACCGCAGAGCGATTTTACCCTCACTCAGCACTGTGCCTGAGGTCCAGTCGGGGCCAGTTGTCTAGTAAACCAGCGATAGAAGCGTCTTCCTGCAGATGAGCGGCGCACCCTTCTAGGGATACGCCGCTCGTAATGTGCTTTTGTGAAGTTGAGGACTTAGCGCAGGCCGTTGAGGCGGCGCTCGGCGTCTTCAATCGAGATGCTGCCGGTGCGCAACTGCTCCAGGATGGAGCGGCGCTCGGCCTCGCGGTCAGCCTGAGACATGCCCGAGAAGCCAAAGTCATCGCCCGTGTCGTCCTGCTCGATGCGCACGCGCTGCGCCGATGGGCGCGACGATCCACCGGACGGGGCATCGCTGGACTTGCGGCCCTCCCAGTCGCGTCGCATCGAGCCGAAGGCGTCTTCCAGGTCGCCCATGGCGCGCTCGATAGTCGAGCGCACTTCGCGGCCAATCGCCTGCCAGTCGGTGTCGCGGGCCTTCTGCGCCGCCTTCTCGGCATAGCGCGAGGCCTGCTCAGAGGCGCGGCGGGCGACCTGCTCGGCCTTCTCGCGCAGCTCGTTCAGCTTGGCCTCATATTCGCCGTAGGTGCGCGGACCGTGGCCACGCTCCCACTCGAAGCCAAAGTCGCGCGAGCCAGCGCCCGCATCCTCGGCGGTCTCGTCATCGGTGTACGGACCCTGGAAGTAGAGTCCGGCGCGATCTGGCCCGCGATCTACGCGCACACGGAACTTATGCTTGCCAAACGCGCCTTCGTAAGTCTTCGTCGAGGAATCGTCCTGCCCGTCGCCACTCTTCTGCGTATCGTCGCTCATCGTATCTGCCCTTTCATATCGGTCTGTGGAGACGATTGTGATATCGCCACCGCTGCGTAGAGTGACGGTCGCGTCGCCGCGCCCCAGCACCCCAACCAGATTGCGTCGCCGCCCGCGTTCCACCGTCAGCGGCAACCGTGTCCGAACTTCGCCACCAAGCGCCTGCGCCACAAATTTCGCGTTGACCTCGCCGCGCGTGCGCAGAGTAATATCACCGCCCGCGGAGATGGTATATTCCGCGGCTCCCAGCTCGGTCTCCAGAGTGGCGTCGCCGCCGACCTGGCCGATTAACAGGCCACCCGGCGCGTGGGTCACCGAGAGATCGCCGCTGACGACGTTGACGCGAATCCGGCCCTGCACACGCCGCAACGCGCTATCGCCGCTGACGACGTTGACCTCCAGCGAGCCGCTGATGGAATGAATCTCCAGATCGCCGCCAACCACGCCGATGCCAGCCTCTTGCACATCCACCAGTTTCGCGTCGCCCCCCACCGCGTCGGTAAAGACGCCCCCGGCGCAGTGTTCGATATCGAGGTCGCCACCGATCGCGCCATCCAGTATGGCCGACCGGCAGTTCTCGATATGGACATCGCCGCTTACGCCTTCGCGTACCTCCAGTCCCTGTACGTTGCGCACGTCGAGGTCGCCACGCACCCCGCCGAGCAGCGGCGCCCCAGAGAAATCCTCGATACGCGCATCGCCGCTGGTCTCGCGCACCCGGAGGTCCTCGCCGCGGCTTGCGCGCAGATCGCCACCAATATGGGCAATGCGCAGTTGGCTCACGCTGCCGGTGGTGACATCGCCACCCACCTGCTCGACCTGGAGCAGACCATCGAAGCGTGAGGCGTGCAGGTCACCGTCTATGCTACGCACGATCACCTCGAAGCCATCGGGCGCCCAAAGCTCCGCGCCATCATACAGGCGCGAGATGCGTACGACGCCGTCTGGCTGGACCACGGGGTCATCGCCGGGTTCGCCATGGGTGTCGACCACCACCTCGCTGCCGCCACCGCGCACGGAGAAATCGCCCCTGACGACCGAGATTTCGATGCGTCCCGCAGGCTCATTTGGTTCAGCCGATCCGGCCTGGGCCGATTGTTTGCCTGAATCTTTTGTATCGTCCGTGTCAGTCACCGAGTTTCCCTCGACATGCGTCCCCTCCGCGTCTGGTTCGAGTGGAGGTGGCGGAGCGCTACTGGCGTCATTGGCTTCCGCGCTATTGTTTACGCTGTCGCCGTCGCTGGGTTGCGCCCCCTGCGCAGACGCCTCAGGGGTCTGCTCTGGTGTCTGATCGCCCGCCGGGGCGTGGCCATGCTCTTCGTCCATCGCATCTGCTCCTTGCCCGTGTGGTGTGCGGCCATTGAGCGCCGCCCGCCCCGGATTACTTGTCGGTTTCAATGCCGATCTACGCTACATGCCTCGGTCAGCCTTCGTCGTCATCCTCGTCGCGCACCTCCGCGAGCAGGCGATGGGCCTCCTCCGTGCTGATCTCTCCCGTCGCCAGACGGCCGAGAATATCGCGGCGGGCATGACGCGGCGCGGTGGTCAGTTTCTCATCACCGCCAAAACCCATCGCTTCCAGCACGTTGGCAAGGCGCGACTTGACGGTGGGATAGGAGATGCCGAGCATATCCTCGACATCCTTGATAGTGCCACGACAGCGCAGAAATACCTCGACGAATTCGAGTTGCTGGTCGTTGAGGCGGGCCAGCCGCCCAAAGCGCTCGTCGGCTTCGCGCCCGGCAGAGGCCACGCCGTTGCGACGCGCGGCTGGCTGGCCTGTGAGGGCAAGGGCGCCTTCGAGCGCGCTGCCACAACGGTCACAGCTCAGACGTGAGACATACATGGCGTTGCCGCAGACTGGGCATGAGCCATCAACCTCGTGTGTATGAACCATCGGCGAATCAGTCCTCCTCGCGCCTGACCAGCGTTCCGCGACATAATGCGGAAAATCCTGTACTCGCAGCATCAGGAGCTGCGCTGTTCGGGTGTGTCTCGTATTGTTCCTTACTGTAGCATTGTAATCAAAGAAAGTCAATATCATCTTCAACAAAATTAATGGATGATTAACATGTTTGATGTGGCTGTGACGCCACGACCGTGGATTCGTTGGCGGCAAGCGGGCAGATACCTCGGTTCTGGTCGCTCGTCACGACGGCAGAAATGGGCTGGCCCGAATGCGCCATCGCTAGAAGCTGCGCATGTACAAGGAGAGTTGGTGGTATCTGTGGCCGTTTGTCGTGCGGTTCGTCTTAATTGCTGTGACCAGGGTGGCGCCTGGCGCCTGCTGGCTCCCAACGGAGCGCGCAGACTTACGCCACAAGTAAGAGGAGACGGCATGAGAACAGCAGCCCGTAAAACGGAACTCTCGCCGCTCGAAGCAATCGTTGTCGAGGGTACGCTGGGTGACGAGGCGCGCAGGAATGCGCAGAACGGCACCCTCGCTCGCATTCAGCAGCTCACCCGCGAGCGCCAGAAACTCTATGCCCGGTCGATTGGTCGTCCCATGCTGGGACCAGCCAACGCCGCACGCATTCGTGCCATCAGCGTCGAGATCGAGATGCTGTGGGAGTTGCTGCGCCGCGAGCGCGCCACCCGGCGGGTCCAGATCGAGCGCGCCCTCAACGTCGTCAGCGAAGACGGCGACGACGACGAACATCAACGGGCAAGCGATAGTCCCAGGGAATCCACGGATTCCACAAATTCCACCGACGCAGCCTGATCGCGCACGTAATCGTGCGGGTCATCGCTCGCGTCATCGCTCGCGCCAACCCCACACCGGCAGACCCCAGCCTTCTGAAAACGCGCATGTTTGCGTGTGCTCATGAGCGCATTACGGGTAGGCCGGTGTTCTGTTTTCCCCACGATGTCAGCTGGTGCTATGATGGGATGGAGATAGCGCTATCTGGAGAGGGTCGCCCTATGCCACGCAGCCAGGAATCGGCGGAGTTGACGGAGCTTGAGGATTCATCGGTGGCAGGCGCCGCCAGCGGCCGGGGAACGCTGCACTATATTATCCTCGGGCTGCTCGGCGCGCACCCCATGTCGGGCTACGACATCAAACGCGCCTTCGACCGCTCGCTGGCAACCTACTGGAATGCCGGGAACAGCCAGATTTATACGACGCTCAAGACGCTTGCCGCGCGCAAGCTGGTCTCCTCGGAGATCGTCCAGCAGGAGGGGCGGCCCAACCGGCGCGTCTACTCGCTCACTCTGGCGGGGCGCGGGGCGCTGGATGCCTGGCTGGCGGAGCCAGTGCCGTCGCGCTTCACCAAGGATGAGTTTCTGACGCGGCTCTTCTTCTGCGGCCAGACGTCAGACGCGATTGCGCTGCGCCATCTGGAGGAGCATGAGGAGGCGCTCCACGCGCAACTGGCCGATATGGAGCGGGCGCTGCGCGACTATGGCGACCGCCCGACCCGCCGCCCGCGCCTGTTGCACTATCAGATGCTCGTCCGTGAGTACAAACAGGCGCTGCTCCAGACCGACCTGGAGGTGACCCGTTCGGCCATTGACCGTCTGCGCCGGGAACGCTAGCTCCAGTCGATGGGGAGATCCGGGCGCGGGCGGAATCGTTCTTCTTCGCGCGCCTCCCTGTTCATATTCCCCGTATAGTCCTGGTTCAACTGCTCGCGGCCGCTGCTGTTCAGGCGGTCGAGCATGGCGTCGAAGGTGTCCTCATCGATCTCGCCCCGCGCATACCGCTGGCGCAGCGTCTCCACCGCGGATGGGGGTCCGCCCGAGGTTGCGGGTAGCCAGCCGCCGAGCCGGCCGAAGAAGCTGTGGCGGGCCGACCAGAGTAAGAGCGCCAGTACGGCCAGCAAGGGCAGCACAAACAGCAGCAGCGGCAGCGCAAGCGAGGCAAACCCCAGCCAGCCGCCATGCCAGACGCCAAATCCATCGGGTGGGTGGTGATAAAAGTGATACGGGCGCATGTGTTCGTCACGCTCCTCAGGCTCATCTCGACTCAGAGGATCGTTGCGGGCCGCCTGGCGCTGAGTCGTCCGCGAGGCGGTTGTCGTGGGAACGTATCACGTGAAAATTGAAAAACCATGAGAATCGCATCGTGGAGCGCTCATCCATGTGTTCGCTCTGGCGTCAGGCGTGCTGTTCCGCCTCATGTGTGGCATTTGTGGCATCGGCGGTGGTAGCAGTCGCGTCAGGCTCAGGCGCGCCGTTTGTGTGATCGGTGGGCGTGATGACTGGTATCAGCAGGATGGCGGTGGTTCCCTCGCCCGGCGCGCTTTCCAGGTCCAGCGAGCCGTGATGCAGCGCGAGGATGCCTCGCACTACTGAGAGACCGAGGCCAGCGCCCCCGGCGGCGCGCGCGCGCGCCTTGTCGGGCCGATAGAAACGCTGGCCCAGCAGCGGCAGATGTTCGGCGGCGATGCCGGGGCCAGTATCGTGGACGGCGAGCGTCGCCAGTTCGCCCTCGCGGCTGGTGGAGAGCGTGATCTCGCTGCCGCTGCCCGCGTATTTGAGCGCGTTATCCACCAGCGCGAGCGTCGCCTGCGCCAGCAGTTGTGGGTCGCCCAGCACCGCGACGCTGGCTAGCTGGCCCAGCCGGATGGTGATGCCGCGCTCACGAGCCAGCGCATCTACTCGGTGGGCGGCGTCGGTGGCGATGGTCGCCAGATCGACGACATCAGGCTCCAGCCGCATCGCGCCGCTATCGAGCCGGGCGAGCGTGAGCAGGTTATTGGCGATGGCCGAGAGATGCTCGGTCTCGCCGACGATATCTTCGAGCAGCGCGGCATCGTCTGGATCGAACCGGGCGCGCCCGCGCAACAGCACCTCGGCGTCGGCGCGGAGCAATGTCAGCGGCGTGCGTAGCTCGTGCGAGGCGTCGGCGATAAACGTCTGCTGGCGCTCGAAGGCCAATCGCGCTGGGGCAAGCGCTCGTTCGGCCAGGAAGAAGCCGCCTATGGTCGCGCCGAGCAATTCCAGCGGGCCGAGGATGAGCAGCAGATGGAGCAAGGCATCCATGGCGTTGAGCTGGCCCTGTGTTAGCACGCCCACCTGAATGACGCCAAGTGCTTGATGCGTATCGGGATCGCGCACAACTAGCGCATAGCGACTGACCGCGCCAAGATCATATCCGCCAACATTGCCGCCATCGATCACATCGCTCTCAGAGCCATTTTTGAGCACACTCCGCGCAAGCGAGGGATCGAGAAAACCAGGCGCCTGATTGACGGGTCCCCGAGCGCCAAGGAATGAGGCTCCGGTATCATAGCAGGCCACAAACAAGCTGTCACCACTATCGCCGGGATGGTTGAATCCAGGGAAGCAGGGTGGGCCAAGTCGCTGCCAGGTGGCCGCGTAGCCGCTGGCCGCACTGGACAGTCCGCTGTTGACTGGCCCCATCACCGTCTGCCACATGGCAAAGTAGAGCAGTCCGCTCGCCACCAGCAGCACGACGGCCAGTACCGAGGCGTAGAGCAGTGTCAGCCGCAGCCGTATGCGCCGGTACATCGCGGCGGATGGGGCGTCGGTTGCCGTGCGTCTACCGGACGAGAGCCGGTTGCGTAGTGCGTCGTAGCCGGCCGCGATGCGTTGTGACAGGGAATGTTGCGAGAGCATATCACGGTTCAATCTTGTAGCCAACCCCGCGCATCGTCTTGAGCATGGGGTGCGAGAATCCCCGGTCGATCTTGTCGCGGAGATAGTGAACGTATATGTCTACCACGTTCGAGAGCGCCTCGCTATCGTACTGCCAGACATGATCGATAATCTGCGTCCGCGTGAGTACCTGACCGGGATGCCGCATAAGGTATTCCAGCAGGGCAAACTCTTTGGCGGTCAGCTCGATCATCTTGCCGTCGCGGGTCGCCTCGCGGCGCATGAGGTCGAGCGAGAGATTGCCCACCTGAAGTTGCTTGACCTCGGTGATGGCGCGGCCCCGGCGCAAAAGCGCATCTACGCGCGCCAGCAGCTCTTCCATCGCGAACGGCTTGACCAGATAGTCGTCGGCGCCCATGCGCAGCCCCGCCACACGGTCTTCCACCGCGCCGCGCGCCGTCAGCATCAGGATGGCCGACGATATCTTCTGCGCCCGCACCTCTCGACAGATGTCCAGCCCGTTGTACTCGCCGGGCAGCATCAGATCAAGGATAATCAGGTCGTAGGCGCCACGCAGCGCGAGATTCAGGCCGTTGTCGCCATCGTTCGCCACATCCACCACGTGGCGCTCCTCGCCGAGGACACGCGCCACCAGCCGCGCCAATCGCTGTTCGTCTTCCACCACAAGAATATGCATACACCGTCTCCGTGAGATTCC
>DASUHD010000155.1:0-17031 GCA_036273675.1 Ktedonobacterales bacterium
TAAAAATAAGAAGCGGCGCAAACTCGGCAAGGTGTACCAACTGCTCATGCGGAACAAGCGTCTGCCGATGTCGTCCTATCAGCGCATCCGCACCGATTACCTCATCGCCGAGTATTACGGTGAACTGGATCGCGAGCTAGATACCCGCGGCGTACCCGAGGTTGAGCGCGAGGACGATCCCCTCGGCCAGGCGGCGGACCACTATCGCCGGGCGGCGGAAATCGCGGATGAGATTGCGGACGGGGCGCTCGTCGCGCAACTCAAAGCCCTCGAAAGTCGGGCTTGCTACGGCTCACATCCCACCCGCAGGCGCTATCGCCGTGCATTTGAGACTGCAAGGGAAGCGCTGGATGCATGGATAGCGCTGCCCCGTCGTGATGTGACCAGCGACACATCGTTCGCCTTCAATCTCGGCGATGCGGTTGGTGTGCGCGGGCAACTGGTCGCCGAGGATGCGGAGGCGGTCCGTGGACTTGAGCACGCCGCTTATATGCTCTACCAACTTCGAGATCGCCCAGATATGAAGGCCACCCAGTTCGCCAACGATGACCTTTTTCTCGACTGGGACTGGGCCGCGCTCTACTACTCCACGGGACAATTCCGACTTGCCTTCAGGAAGGCTCGTGCGACCAAAAAGAAAGGAGACGCACTCTTTACCATCCAGAATCGAGCGCGCTTCCAGTGTTTCGTCGCGCGGATTATGCTGGCGTGTGTCGAAGAAGGCGAGGTAGGTGACTACTCGCGGGCCAGACTCATGGCTGCGGCCTCCGCCGCGCTCGCGGAGGCAAAGTACTGGTGGCAGGTTGGGAAAGATCAGGGGCAAGAAGATCGAGCAGCCTATGCCATGATACTGCTTGCGGCTGCGAAGTGGCTGGCCCTGAACAACGAAAGCGATGGCAGAATCCCTCGGATCGAGGAAGCTGGAGCCATCGCGACCGCGCGCGCGGATATCTTGCTGATGGGCCAGGTAGAGACCGCCTGGGGCGATGAGTTTGCCTTTCAGCATCTCGCGCGGCCAGCCAGAAAGAAGCTGGAGGCCGCCGAGAAGCATTACCGGGATGCCATTGCGATGCTCGAGGACGTCGAGGCGTTCAGCCTGGCGCGAGTCGCCAGGTTACGGCTCGAACGACTTTCGCAGCGCCCTACCAGGCGTCCCATGCGGCGAAGGGCTGCGTCATCGCGCCCGGCAATCGCTCAGCCGTCGCCCAATATGACTCCGCACATGGTTCCGCTGCGCTAGCGGCAATCGGGACGTCGTGGCAGGGTTGTGCCTTGACGTCCCGTTGCATGCGCTCAGGCGTTGAGAGTTGGCATGCGGTCGGCCCACGGGAGTGCCGCCTCGATCTGGCTGGCCAGCGCCAGCAGCGCGCCTTCGCCCAGTGGCTGGCCCACCATCTGAACCGCGAGCGGCAGGCCATCGTCGCCCTGATAGAGCGGTAGCGAGATAGCGGGCTGGCCGGTGACATTCCACATTGCGGTGAACGGCGAGAACGCCATCGCCTGCTCGAAGGCTTGCATTGGCTCAGGGGAGCACGCGTCGATCTCGCCGATGCGCACGGGACGTTGCCCCAAAGCAGGGGTCAGCAGCATGTCGAACCGCGAGCAGTAGGCGACCATACGGCGGGCATGCCCCTGAAGCTGGGTCATCGCCGCCAGCAGGTCAGCGCCCCGGTGCGTTGCGTCCAACTGGCAGAACGCCCACGTCAGCGGCTCAACGTCCTCGGGCTGTGGTGGCCGTTGGCGGATCATTGCGCCGAACGCTACACCGCTTGCGATACCTGCCGCATAAATAGTGGAGAAAATGGGTACAAGTGGCCGCTGATCCCAGGTTGGCGGCGTGACCTCTTCGACGGTATGCCCCAGCGATTCCAGCAGCTTCGCCGCGTCATGCGCCGCCTGGACGCATGTCGGGTCAATCGCCGTTCCCAATGGCGATTCCGTCACCAACGCAATGCGTAAGTGTCCCGGTGTGCGCGTGGCCGCGACGGCGAATGGCTCGGCTGGCGGTGGCGCCCAGGTGGCGTCGCCGATCTCATAGCCCGTCATGATGTCGAGCAGTCGCGCGGTGTCGCCGACGGTGCGCGTCAGCACAGCGCTGGTCGAGAGGAAGCTATCGCCCAGGTCTGGTCCGGCAGAAATGCGTCCGCGGCTCGGCTTTAGGCCCACTAGCCCGCAACAGGCCGCTGGCACGCGAATAGACCCGGCGCCGTCGGAGCCGTGCGCCAAGGGAAGTATGCCTGCCGCGACTGCCACGCCCGCACCACCGGATGATCCGCCAGGGGTGCGGTCGAGGTTCCAGGGATTGCGAGTCGGGCCAAAACGTCTCGACTCGGTGACGGGCAAAATACCAAATTCAGGCGCGGCGGTGCGGCCGATCAACACGAAGCCCGCATCTTTCAAGCGGCGGACTACATAGGCATCTGCGTCGGGACGATAATCTCCGTATAGGTCGGACCCCATTGTGAGCGGTTGGCCCGCGACCGCATTAAGCTCCTTGATCGCAATCGGGACGCCCGCGAACGGTCGTGGATCGCTCGGCTGGATGGCGTCGGCGGCGGCCAGCGCGCCTTCGGCGTCCACAAGCGTAAACGCGTTGAGCGCTTGTGTCGCCGCGATACGTTCGAGGGAAGCCTCGACCAGGTCGCGTGAGCGGATCTGGCCCGAGCGCACAAGTTCGGCCAGTTCGGTGGCTGGGTGCGTCAGCAGTGATGTTGCGGCAGAAGGCATAGTGATCTCCTGACCAATGAGAGACATCATGCGAAAGGACGTCGGGGTGCAAACGTCCCGTGTTCCAAAGTATAACGAATGCCCGCTAGCTCCGCCTTCTTATAGCCAAGGACTACAAAGGCAGCGTATGCGCTATACTACGCGAACACATGTGTCTGGTATCGAATCAGTACAAATCATCATTCATCGCCTGTACGGATGCGTTCGCACGCGATGAATCGACGATTGATGGAAGTGGTTATCTGGGAGGCCTCCGATGAAATCCGATGAGTTACGCGCCCTGCAAGCGCCTTTGAAGCAGCGCTATCGCGCGGAGCCTGAGGCGGCTCTCATCACCCTCAGAGCCGAAGGCAGATTGGGCGAGGGAATCACCTGTAACGTGCAAACAGGAAGGGCGCTCGTCGAGGCGGGATTGCATCCGGCGACGGGGGGAGGTGGCCTGTCCATCTGCTCCGGCGATATGTTGCTCGAAGCGCTGGTTGCCTGTGCGGGTGTCACTTTATCATCGGTTGCGACGGCCATCGGCGTTGAGGTGCGCAACGGTGTTGTTCGCGCGGAGGGAGTGCTGGACTTTCGCGGCACGTTGAGTCTCAGCTCGGATACGCCGGTAGGATTTCAGCGCATAGACCTTCATTTTGACCTGGATACCGACGCCACCGACGAACAACTGGCCACCCTCATTCGGCTAACCGAGCGCTACTGCGTCGTCTACCAGACATTGCAGCATCCGCCAGAGACTCACGTGACACCGCACCGCACGTCATAGCTGGAAAAGACAGCCGCTGGCGTATTGGACCGGAGACTGCCCGCGATCTTCTATAGTCGGAGGCTATACACAGGCGTGTGCGAATTTGCGGATTCATGCGGCTCTTTGTCGGTATTTTTGCCACAGTGGATTACTCCCGCCCGGTTCTCTCGTCTCACACATCGGTGGCTCATGTATGCGCGTGCCACGGTGCTGCGACATGCAGCCAGACGATAAGGAGTGCCACAGGCGATGACCGATCAGTATGATCCAAACGGCTACACATCTTATGGTGGCCAGCCGGGCGGCGAGAGCCAGACGCCTGGGGGCGGCCAGCCCGCTGGGGGATATGGGAGCTACGGCAACTATGGGCAGGGCTATGGTCAGCCGGGTGCGCCATCCCAACCATACCAGGGCTATGGTCAGCCGGGTGCGCCATCGCAGCCTTATCAGGGTGCGCCATCGCAGCCCTATCCAGGCCAGCCGTATCCCGCACCAATGTCACAGCCACTCTACGGCCAGCAGACAGTGTTCACGCAACCACCCGCGCCGAAGAAGTCGCGCCGCGGGCTGAAGATCGCCCTGACGGTGGGCGCGATTGTCCTGGTGCTGGGCGGCCTCCTTGGTGGAACAGCGATTTTTCTCCTCAATCAATTCGCGGCGCCTGGCGTTGCGGCACTGAAGTTCTGTAACGACCTCAAGTCTCAGAGCTACGACAGCGCCTACAGTGGACTAAGTTCTGACCTGCAAGCAAGGTTCTCAAAGTCCTCCTTCAGCGCTGGCGTGGCGTCACTAGATACCGCTGAGGGGAAGGTCACGGGCTGCCAGCAGGCGCAGGGCAACGGCGCATATAGCTATAGCCTCGGCGCAGGCTCGGCAACGGTCGGCGCGCAGTTGACTCGCGCAACGCAGGGGAACATGACTGGCGCGCTACACCTCAAAAATCAGAACGGATCGTGGAAGATCGAGAGCATCGACACGTCGCTGCTGGGCGTGAACATCGGCGCGCTGCAAGCCTCGGGCGCGTTTTGCGCGGCCATGCAGGGACAGGACTATTCGGCTGCCTACGACCTGCTGGATAGCTCGCAGCAGGGCCTGGTCTCGCGTGACGATTTTGTCGCATCTGGCAAGCTGCATGACTCGATAGACGGCTCAATCACGACCTGCGCCCTGGCGAAAGTGCCACAGGGAAATAACGACCAACTTACGCATCTGACCATCCAGTTGAACCGCTCCAAACTGGGCGCGCGCACTGGTGATGTGACGCTGAAGCTCGAAGACTCTGCCTGGAAGCTGGATGCAACTGACGCGGCGCTCAATGGCACTGATCTGCGTCCGCTCGTTCTGGGTGGCACGTTTTGCACGCTCTTCGCGGCGGGCAGCTACGGCGACGCCTATGGGCTGCTTTCGTCGGGCGCTCAGGCCACGATCACCAAGGCCCAATTCATCGCGGGTTTCCAGACGATCAACGGCTATACGGTGAAGTGGTCGTGCGGCACAGCTGACCTCTCAACCTATACAGTGAAGTCGGACAGCGCTTCTGTGGTCATCCCGATTACCGACGCGATTGCCGCGCTGAACTTCAAGGATACACTTGATACCAAAGTCCAGTTCGTGCTCGAAAATGGCGTCTGGAAGATCGACGACCTTGTGACGCTGTCGTAGTCGCGATCATCTGACCGGTCCGTGCGCCACCGCCAAAGCACGATAGTCAGCGAAGGAGCCTCTCGTCATGAGAGGCTCCTCTATTATTTGAATCCGACCACAAGACTCAGCATTGACTATTTTCGATCGTTCGATATAATAGACTGACTGGCAGTCTGCACGCGAATGTCGCATGCTGCCATGCGAGGTGTTCGACACTCGTGGCGGAGGGTATCAGTGAAGCGATTGCGTTTTGCGTGGCGAACGTTCTGGGCGCGGCGGTCTCGTGGGCGGATTGCGCTTATGTGTGTGTTGTTGACGCTCATTCTGTCGGCAATTGTCTGGCTCGCACTGCCAATGGACTGGCAGTCGCAGGCGCAAAACGGCGTCGCATCTGCTGCGCGGTGGGTCGGTTCGCTCGATACGACAACCCTGCTCGTTGCGCTGATCGGCCTGTGTGTCGTCGAGGCGCTGGTATTGTTGTTCGTTCCGTCCTATCACAAGCATGGATATCTGACCACTGCTCCAACGCTTATTCCTCCAGTCTCAGTCTATGTAGACGCCGAGAATCAGCTCTCAGAAGCGACCATCAGGTCATTCAGGGATTTTCTCACGAAGTATCTCGACGGTCGCCATGCGAATCTGCTCTACTTTATGGATGCATCGCACACAGCGCCCTCGGCAAAATACAAGGCTTTGTATCGCTCTGGCTTTCGCCCGATAGATGTTCCTCACAACCCAACTGGATTTGGGGTCATCGGTGAGGCTGTAGACCGGGAAATCGCGATGCATGCGTTCGAACGAGCATTGCTTGGTCCGGCTGGTCAGGAATTCATTATCGTGTCAGGTGACGGTGATTATGTCCCTCTCATCTATCGCTTGGTCGCGCTTGGCCATCGCGTGCAGATATGGGCTTTGCGCCCAGCGCCTCCATATAACGTTATTGCTCACTATTTAGGAGTAAATGTCATTGACTTGGCGGCAATTCTTAAGGAGTCCAGCAGCCACACATCTGATAAAGCGCATAATGAGGTGGCGACATCATCACAGCTAGCCGGCAAGCGCAAGAGAAAAACAAAGCGGAAGTCCTCGCAGCAACTGATATTTGTACCACCTGCGCGGCAAACAATCCCTGCTTCAGGTGACGGGAAACTCTATTATGCCATCATGGAGACGCTCGATGCGTATCAATGGAGCCTTGATTCATCGAAGTCTGAACTGGAAAGAAATGCACTCTTTCACACAGCACTAGGAAATGTATTGAGGCCGCGTCTCAGCGGTGTGGGTTATGGCATCAGGAGCGGCGGCGATTTCTGGTTAGAGCACTTGGTCGCACTGCGCGTATTTACTCTGACGCCCGGCCAAGTTCTTCCAAAGCGTGGCGAAACGTCCGCTGAAGATGCTGCCCACATGATGTTCGTCGCCGCTCAGAGATCGGCGCGCGCTGTGCTGGCCGTCGCCGCATCGCACTCAAGCGAGATCATCGCAATGAGCGACGTCGCTGTGATGATCGTTTCTTTGTCCTCCACCGAGCATCAAGCAGAGAATGCGCTGCTCGATCTCATGCGAAGCACACGAGGCACAAAGCTGTGGGCGCATACTCGCTATATCGTTCGTAGCGCGCGTGCTCTCGGGCTGCTGATGTTCGAAGATGTACCTGGCAATTTCGATGAAATCAGGCACCCAGAGCTTCCCAATGCCGAAGTGCGGGATGATGAACAGACAAACGCGGCTAACAGCGACGCTGCTCAGGCGGCTGATGAAGATGACAATTCCCAGCCAATGTCGGGAGATGGAGACACCCCTGCGGCTGAGTGAGCGCGCCTTTGCTACTTGTCCTTGTTGGTCTCGTCGAGCAAGGAGCGGATCGCAGCGGCGCGTTCGGCGTTGAGCGTTCTTTTCGCCTCGGCCAGTGGCACGGTTAGCCGGGCGAGCGCAAGATATGCGTCACGGAGAGCGCTAATGTCCGGGCTGGTCCGCGCATTGGACGCGAGCCAGTCGAGGTGAGCGCGTAGCGTACCCAGATCACCTCGGGCAATCGGACCTGAAAGCGCGGTGGCGGGTGGCATCGCCGCCAGATTCTCTACTGAGGCGCGCAGGAGCGGCAGCAGCGCATCACGTGCCAGCGAAGCGTCCTCTCCGAACGACTCCCAGAGAGCCACCGCCGCGCCAATGAGTGTCACCACGTAGTTTGAGACAAGCACGCCCGCGATGTGATAGGGGATGCGGTCCTTTTCGCTCAGCAGCGTGACCTTCCCGTCAAGGGCGGTCACCATGCTGTGAAGTATGGCGCGCAAATCTTCGTCGCTCGTCTCCAGCGCCCAGACACAGCCACGCAGCCGTTCCTGAATTTCCTCCAGCGGCGAGTCAGTCAGCGCGCGGGTAAACGTCATCAGCGGATGCAGGGCCGCGACCGACGCGCCTCGCTTTTCGGCATCTGACAGCGCGCGCGCGCTCATCGCGCCGCTGAGATGCACGACGCACTGGTTGGCTGACCAGCGGATACCCTCGCTGACTGGGATGATCGCGTCGTCGGGTACCGCGAGCAGCACGAGGCGGCTGACCGCAGCGACCTCTTCGGGCGTTGCATATGCGTGGCAGCCCGGAATATGCCGAGCCAGCGCCTCGGCGTGCTCCAGGTGGCGCGCGGAGACCGCCACAACCGCGCCCCCAGCCGCGGCGATTGCGCGGGCCAGCGTGCCACCGACAGCGCCGCTGCCGACGATACCAATACTGCCAATGTCGCTGAGCGCTGCCAGGCGTGCGTCATGTGCCTCGGCTGGGTCAGGCGTGTTCATGGTTTACCAATCGCTTCGAGAAGTTCGGCGGCCTCTGCGGCGCATCCCCAGGAGAGCGTGACGCCCGCGCCGCCGTGGCCGTAATTGGAGATGAGCCAGCGTCCCGGCGCAGGTGATTCTCGCTCTAGCCGCACGTCAGAGCGCACGGGGCGCAGTCCAATCTTCACTTCCAGAATATCGTCAGGCGTCAGGTTCGCAAACTCGGGCGCCAACGCGGCACAACGGCGGATGATGGCCCGTATCTCGTTGTTGTCGATCTTCTGCTTGATTTCATCGTCGGCTGTAATGTCGTCCGCAATGGCGGTCCCGCCGAGGATGATATCGTTGATCCGCGGAACGATGTAGGCGAGTTTCCCTGGCTCATACGGATCCGCCTTTGGCCCATGGTCGTCGATCAGCACGCGGGTGAATCCATTTTGCCTGACACGTACGACCTGACCTCGAGTTGGCCTGAATGCCGTGTCGTGAACCAGTTCGCGCGCGCCCAGGCCCGTGCAGTTGACCACCACATTGCAAACGGCGAACGCTTCGGACAGGTCATGCACTGTTCTGTTCTCGACGATGAGGCCGCCAGCGGCCTCAAATCTAGAACGTAGATAGTTCAAGTAGACTGAGGTGTCTATCACCGGGGCATCGAAGACAAACCCATCCGCATAGCCTGTGGGTAGCTCATCGGGACGCGCGTGCTCGACGTCAGGCACGCTAGCCTTCCACCACGGCCCATCGGGTTTAGGCTCTGACAGGAGTTCGAGCACATTCCGCGTTATCACACCGGTTCCGGGCGCGCCCGCCAATTCTCCGAAGGTTTTATAGGCTATTGCGCCCCACTTCACGGCCCGCTCGTTGGAGCCAGCGTCATAGGGATACCAGACGGCGGCGGCAATATTCGAGGTTGTGTCGGGAGGAACCTTGCGTGTCCAGATGGTGACGCGGCGCTGGCCCTGTTCCCGCTGCTGCTCGATGAGACGAATAGCGGCTGTGAGGCCGGACACGCCACAGCCAAGCACCAATACATCTGTTCTGTCTGTCTCCGTCGAAGCCATCTGCATGCCCTTCCGCAAATCAGCGTAGTGTGTCTGGCCGCACCCTGTGCGTCGTAATCATACACCGGGCGTTGCGGCTTCGCACATAGGAGCACGTAGGATAACGCTCTATTTGCTGTGCGCAGACGAAGCAGCTGGCCAGAAGGGGACACGGCAGTTCTGAAGGCGCTGGCTAGCCCAGGTATTCACGCAGCAGGCGGCTCGATTGTGGATGACGCAGCTTGCGGATGGCGCGCTCCTCGATCTGGCGCACGCGCTCGCGGGTGACTTTCAGCCTACGCCCGACCTCTTCCAGCGTATGGTCCTGATCGTCGATCAGACCGAAGCGCAGCTCGATGACCTCACGCTCCCGCTGGGTGAGATTGTTGAGGACCCGATAGACTTCCTCGCGCAGCAGGCTACGATCGGTGGATTCGACAGGGCCGGGCTGATGCTGGTCCTCGATAATGTCGCCGAGGGAGTTTTCTTCTTCTTCCGAGAGTGGCGCGTCCAGCGAGAAGACCTTTTCCGCCCAGACCAGTAGCTCGCTCACCCGGTCGCCGGTAATTCCCAATCGCTCGCCAATCTGCTCAGCGCTCGGTTCGCGCCCAAGCTCCTGATAAAGCTGGCGGGTGGTACGTTTGACCCGCATGACCTCTTCCATGATGTAGACAGGTAGGCGGACGGCGCGTGTTCCTTCGAGAATGGAGCGGGTGATGGCCTGCTTGATCCACCAGGTCGCATAGGTCGAGAAGCGGAAACCGCGGTCAGGGTCGAATTTCGTGACGGCGCGAATCAGACCGATATTGCCCTCGCCGACGAGGTCTTCGAGCGACATTCCCTGGCCCACGTAGCGCTTGGCGATGCTCACCACCAGCCGCAGGTTGGCTTCGATCAGATGATTGCGCGCGTCGCGGCTGCCGAGTCTGATGCGATGCGCCAGCGACAATTCATCCTGGGCTGAGAGCAGAGGAATCCTTGAGATTTCACGCAGATACAGCCGTAAGCTATCGCTCTGCGCCAGATTGCTCAGGTCGGACGCATCTGCCTCAGTCGTTGTGTCGCGGTCGCGCTCTGTCTGGGTTGCGGCCCTAGCAGCCTCGTAAGCCGCTGCTTGTTCATCCATTGCCATGACTGTGTCCGTTCACTTCCGTCGTCTGCGGGCGCAGTATAGCACTGGCGCCGATGCCGTGCAAGTTTGGGAAGCAGGTACTACGCTGCCTGGTACTACTGGATACCCGACCGA
The DNA here is from genome assembly GCA_036273675.1 of Ktedonobacterales bacterium. Lineage (GTDB taxonomy): Bacteria > Chloroflexota > Ktedonobacteria > Ktedonobacterales > JADMIN01 > DAHUXT01. The sequence continues at coordinate 10,183 of DASUHD010000155.1, forward strand.
AAAGACAACCAAATAGACGATCTCCAAACCGACGCCGTTGAATAGGCGATGCCCATACTTTCCAGAGGCGCCAGCATACGGGCATGGTACCGCGTAATTTAGATGTTGTCGAGGGACCGTACCAGTTCGTGTTATTCCCTCCTGATATACCCGCATACGCCATTGACGCCGCTGGTCGGCCTCTGGGAGACTGTGCCAGCAATTGCCGGGCCAATTCCGCGCGGCGTATACTGTAGTGTCTCAGGTCAATCTGCATGCTCATACGAGGCTCCGGGCAACGAAGCGAGGAGTGGCGCCAATGACAGACGATAATCGTACCCCAGCGCACAACATGTCCGACTACGAAGACGAGCGGCGCAAATTCAAGTGGCAGGTGGCTGAAGACTATAACTTCGCGTTTGATACCATTGGCCGCTGGGCTGAGGATCCCGACAAGCTAGCGATGCTCTGGATTGGCCCGGATGGTCGGGAAGAGCGTTACACCTTCGCTGCCTTTGACGAGCAGAGTAGCCGTGTCGCCCATGCGCTCAAGACCTTGGGAATACAAAAGGGCGAGCGCGTCTTGCTCATGCTGCCACGCGTGCCGGAGTGGTGGGAGACGATGCTGGGTCTGATGAAGCTCGGCGCTATAGGTATCCCCTGCACCACCCTGCTGACCCCCAAAGACATCCAGTATCGCGCGGAGATTGCCGAGGCGGTGGCGCTGATTACCGATCAGGCGGGGGCCGCGAAACTGGCGCAGGTGCGGGAGCAATGTCCAACCATTCGCACGGTGATGGTGGTGGATGAGCCAGGGGCCGATTGTCCAGAGGGCTGCGTGGGCTACCATCCGGCGGTGGATGTGGCGGCTCCGACGTGGTACGACCGCGTGACAGTGAGCAGCGATCCCTGTCTGATCTACTTCACGAGCGGTACGGTCGGCTATCCCAAGATGGTGCTGCACACCCATGCCAGCTATCCTGTCGGCCATACTGCCGTGACCGGCCGCTACTGGCTCGATCTGCGCCCGGACGATCTCCACTGGAATCTGTCCGAAATGGGCTGGGCCAAGGCTGCCTGGAGCAACTTCTTCGGCCCATGGGGCAACGGCGCGGCGCTCTTCATCCAGGATGCGCGTGGCAAGTTCGACGCGGCTGAGACGCTGGCGCTGCTCCAGCGCTACCCCATCTCCACCTTCTGCGCGCCGCCAACAGCCTACCGCCTGCTCGTGCAGCAAGATCTCGCCAGCGTCAAATTCCCGGCGCTCAGGCATTGTGTGGGCGCGGGCGAGCCGCTCAACCCTGAGGTGATTGATTCCTGGCGCGCGGCAACCGGCCTGACCATCCACGACGGCTATGGCCAGACAGAGACGGTGCTGCTCTGCGGCAACTTCCCCACTATGGAGGTACGCCCCGGCTCGATGGGCAAACCCTCCCCTGGCTTCGACGTGGCGGTCGTCGATAACGATGGGCAGGAGGTTGGACCCAATCAGGAGGGCGATATCGCTGTGCGCGTGCGCCCGGAGCGTCCGCTCGGTCTTTTCCGCGAGTACTGGCGCAATCCCGAGGCGATGGAACGGTCTTTCAAGGGTGACTGGTACCTCACGGGTGACCGCGCCTACCGCGACGCCGACGGCTATTTCTGGTTTGTGGGGCGCGCCGACGATGTCATCATCTCGGCGGGCTACCGGATCGGCCCGTTCGAGGTCGAGAGCGCGCTGGTGGAGCATCCCGCCGTCATAGAGTCGGCGGTGGTCGCCAGCCCCGACGCTGTTCGTGGCGAGATCGTCAAAGCATTCGTGATTCTCGCGCCGGGCTTTGCGCCGAGCGATGAACTGGCGACCGAGCTACAGGAATACGTCAAAACCGTAACTGCTCCCTACAAATATCCGCGCGAGATTGAGTTCGTCACCGAACTGCCCAAGACGATTAGCGGCAAGATTCGGCGCGTGGAGCTACGCGAACGCGAGCGGCAGCAACACGGCAGCTAAGATACCAAGCGGTATGCCGCTCTTGACGAGGAGTGGATGCCGCCCTAAACTAGACTAGAAGCAGCATGCGACCATCAGCGGTGATGGGACGCTGGTAATGAAGGCGAGAGTAATATGGGTACCGATACATCACCTGAGACGCAGATAACACCCGAAAAGGTGTATGTTAAGATTCCGAAGGCCGGGCCAGGTCAGGGATATAAGGCGCCCAAGAACTACCAGTATCCACTCTTCGACGCGCTCTCCAAAGTTGTCATCGTTGCTCTGTGCGCCGCGCTTCCGCTCGCCACAGGTGTCATCTTCGCCATGATCCTCGGCAACTCGGAGATCAGCCGCACACAGTTCCTCTGGCTCTGGATCCCCATGATTGTGCTGATCGAGGGGATTGCTATTCTTGTCGCCATCGGCGTGGGACGCGAGGCGCTCGGCGTCGCTGGGGTTCACCGCTAACGTCCCTGCTCTTGATCACTAGAACTCCCCCGGCATAGGCTGGGGGAGTACTTGTTGCCCTCATTTCGCAACCTGACGCCGTCGGCTCTGGTTCATTTGTGTAGCGGCTCTTGTCTGTGGAGCGGGCTAATCGGTATATTGTATACAATATCCCGTCCAACCACTGGCGAGAGGAGCTACCAATGCCGGTTCCAGCGTCCGCTATACCGCTCACACGCCGCTGTCTGTCTGATGACGCTTACGCCCAACTGCGTGACTGGATTATCGATGGCACGCTCGCGCCGGGCGAGGCGTTGCGCGATGAGGCTCTGGCGGATGCGCTGGGGATGAGTCGTACGCCAGTGCGCGACGCCTTGCAGCGGTTGGAAAACGAGGGACTGGTCGTCACCAATTCGACCCGGCGCACGTCGGTCAGCCCAGTTACTCTGAAGCAGGCGCGTGAGATCTATCCGATCACGGTCGCACTCGAAGCGCTGGCGCTACGTCTGGCGCTGCCGATGATCGATGAGGCCGCTCTTGTGGCGATGCGGGATGCCAATGCTGAGCTGGCCGACGCGCTCGCTGCTGGCGATGCGAGCGCCGCGACACTGGCCGACGAGGCGGTGCATGGCAGCTTCATCGCGCGCTGTGGCAACGACGAGTTGAAGACAACCCTGGCCGACCTGAAGGCAAAGGTGCGGCGTCTGGAATGCGCTTTCTGGGGCTGGGCCGACCGCACACCATCACTACGCGACCATGAGGAGCTGGTTGCGGCGCTCGCGGCGCGTGATGGCGCACTGGCGGATCGCGTGCTGGCGCGAAACTGGGATCGTGGTCTGGCATGGATAACACCGCAGGCGGCACAGTCACGCTAATCGGCGACTGGCGTCTGTTGGGAGGGAGAATCGGCGGTGCGTACTGTACTTCGCGAGTATAGCGTCTTATTCGCGCTGGCGCTCATCTGGGGCGCGTCATTCATGTTTATCAAGGTGAGTGTGGAGGAGGTGTCGCCCGCGACGGTCGTTGCTGGGCGCCTCACGGCATCGGTTATCACGCTTGGCGTCATCGTCGCCATTCGTCCTCGCCTGGTCAAAGGCTGGTATCGGTACTGGCGGCTCGGCATCATCACCGCTATCTTTAACATCATCATTCCGTTCCTGCTCATCTCCTGGGGTGAGACACGTATCGCCAGCGGCACCGCCTCGATTCTCAACGCGACAACGCCACTGTTCATCGTGATCTTCGCCAGCTGGTGGATCGGGCCGGGACATGAGACGTTGACAGTTGGCCGCGTGCTGAGCGTGCTCGTAGGGTTCATCGGTGTCGCCGTGACGATTGGCCCATCTGCGATTGATGTCGTGGGACATGGTACCAATGGGCTTATTGGCGAGCTGGCCGTGCTCATCGCCGCCGCCTCGTACGGCATTGGTGGGCTGCTCAGCCGCCACTTCGCTGGCTCGGCGCAACTGGTTGGGCCGATCTCTACGCAGGTTCCCGCGCTCATCCTGAGCCTGGTAGTCGCCGCCGTATGGAGTCCGCCGACACATCTGCCCTCGCTCAAGGTGATTGGCGCAATCGCGATACTTGGCGCCCTGGGGACGGGTGTGGCCTATCTGCTCTACTTCTGGCTCATCTACCATGTCGGCCCAACGCGCACCTCGCTCGTGACCTACCTGCTGCCCTGCACGGCGCTGCTCTGGGGGGCGCTGCTCCTGAACGAGCACATCACCTGGAACGCGATCGCCGGGCTGGCGCTGGTGCTTCTCGGCACGATGCTGACCAATGGCACGATCACCGCGCTCTTTCGCCGCAAGCAGCGCCGCCCCGTCGAGCCTGCCGCTGACGATGGCGCGAGCGAGGTGGTCGCGCTCAGGCCCGTGGCCGACTGACCATCATTCGCTCCCAGTTACACACCCGCTGGCGCTTGCCCAGCCAAAGGATATTCTGTATGGCCCGTATTTCATTACCCATTGAGGTTGACCAGAGCATTGCTCAGACCACCGAACGGCCGATGTCGGCGGTCGCCAGGGTACCGCTGAGCCGCGTCTATGGCGCGTTAGCGCTTGGCCTCGTCTGTATTTCCTTCTCGGCTATCTTCACACGCCTGGCGCAGACACCAGGTACGGTTTCCGCTGTCTATCGGGTGGGAATTGCGGCATTCTTGCTTGCCCCGTTCTTCGTGCGCAATATGAGGCGTGGCAAGGTCGTGCTTGGGTGGCGCATATGGCTGCTGGCCGCGGCAGCCGGAGTCTTTTTCGTCCTGGACCTCGCCTTTTGGAATACCTCGCTCTTCCTGACCAATGCGGCCAACGCGACGTTGCTGGGGAATGACGCGCCGATTGTCGTAGGCCTGGTCGCGCTGCTGGTGTTTCGTGAACGCCTGCGCATCTCCTACTGGCTTGGTCTGGCAATCGCCCTCTGTGGCATGGGAATCATCGTCGGGCTTGATCTCTTTCGCGGTTCGGGACTGGGCGTTGGCGACCTTCTGGCCATGCTGGCGGGCTTCTTCTACGCCTTCTACATGCTGGTGATTCAGCGAGTCCGCGTCTGGATGGATACGCTTTCGTCGCTCTGGATTTCGACGGTGGTGGGGACGGTGTTGCTGGTCGCGCTCAATCTGGCGCTGGGGCGGGCGATGTGGGGATTTACGCCCTCTCAGTACCTCTACTTGTTAGCTCTGGGCGTCGTCTCGCAGGTTGCGGGATATCTCGCCATCAACTACGCCCTTGGACACCTGCCTGCCTCGGTCGTCTCGCCGACCCTGCTAGGCCAACCAGTGTTGACGGCGCTGCTGGCGGTTCCATTTCTCAGCGAGTTCTTGGAGCCACGCCAGATGATCGGTGGTGTGGTGGCGCTGCTGGGCATCTTCCTCGTCAACCGCAGCGTAAATCGGTGAGCGCTCTATTTGACGCGCACCTTGAGCAGACCGGGCGCCAGCGCTACGACGGCGAGTGTTGCGACAATGCAGGCGACGCCGCCGCTGACGACCGAGAACATGGGTGTGGTGAGGCCCGCGACAACGCCCGACTCGAACTGGCCGAGCATCGGCCCGCCGATGACAAACATGGCGTTGACCGCGCTGATGCGGCCACGGAACTCATCGGGTGTCGTCATCTGGACGATCAGGCCGCGCAGCACCATGCTCACCATATCCGCCGCGCCAGCGCCCGCCAGGAAGAGCGCCGAGAGCAGCAACGGCCCGGTGGATATCCCGAACGCGATGATGCAGATGCCCCAGCCGATGATGGCGACCGCCACGCCAAGCCCTTGCTGTCGGATACGCCCGATGCGCCCGGTGAAAGGCGCTAGCGCTACCGCGCCGATGGAGGTTGACGCCTGCAGAATGCCCAGGCCAGCGGCGCCGGTGTGGAGGATTGCGACAGTATAGACTGGCAAGAGCGCGCGCGGCGATCCAAAAAATGTGGCGAAGAAGTCGAGGGAGAGCACGGCGAGAATGATCGGATGCGCCCGTAAGAAGCGCATGCCGTCGACGAGCGCGGCAAGCCCGGCCTGCGCGCGCTTCTCCGCTGGAACGCGCGGCACAAACATGATGAAGAGCGACCCCAGGACGACGAAATAGGAGAAGACGTCGATCCAGTAGGTGTTGGCTAGACCCACCCATGCGATGACGAATCCGCCCGCCGCCGAGCCGACGACAAACGTCAGCTGCATCAGCACCATGCTGATCGAGAGGGCATCGGCCATCTGCTCGCGCGGCACGAGCGTCGGGATAATCGCCTGGCGCGTCGGAAACTCAAACGAAGAGGCGACGGCTGCCAGCAAGACAATCGCATAGATGAGGCCGACGTTGATGACGCCCATCCGGGTGGTGACGGCAAGGATTGCGGAGAGCGAGGCGAGAATCGTGTTGACGATGATGAGCAGCCGCCGACGATCATAGGCATCGGCCACGACGCCGCCCACCAGCGAGAAGATCAGCCGCGGAATCGCCTGGACCAGCCCGATGACACCAAGCGCCACCGCCGAATTGGTGAGCTGATAGACCTGCCACGCGACCGCGACGACCTGAATCTGCGTGCCTGCCGCCGAGATCATCTGTCCCCAGAAAAGCAGCGAGTAATCGCGATTGCGCAACACCTGCCACGCGCTGCTCCGGCGTTTGCCCGACGGCTCCAGCTGCGGCTCAGCGGATGCGTCGGCCACATTCCCCAGCGGCTCGTCAGCCGAAGGAGTAACCGGCGATCTCTCGTTGGATGTGGACGTCATGGGCCGAGGCAAACTCCTGAGGCAATGCCCGCTTTTACGCGCTCAATGGCTAGCAAAAAGCCCGAAGCGAATTGCCTCGGGCTAGATGGTGCGGGTTGTGGTGCGCGGGGGGAATGGCAACGTCCTATTGTCCCACAGGGCTGCCCCTGCAGTATCGTGGGGGCTGGAGGGCTTAACGACCGTGTTCGGGATGGGAACGGGTGTGTCCCCTCCGCTCTAGTCAC
>DASUHD010000156.1:0-16775 GCA_036273675.1 Ktedonobacterales bacterium
ATCGGGCGCGACCGCCGTCACGATGCCCCAGTCGAGCGCCTCGGCAGCCGAGAGCGTCCGGTTGGTCAGCGTCAGTTCCAGCGCGCGCCGCATCCCTACTAGCCGCGAGAGTGAATAAGTCATCGAGCCGTCGGGGCAGAGGCCGATGCGCGTATAAGCCGCCGTGAAGCGCGTCGACTCGGCGGCGATGATCAGATCGCAGGCCAGCGCCAGGCTCATCCCACCGCCAGCCGCGCTGCCCTCGACCGCCGCGATCACCGGAGCGTTCATCCGCTCCAGGGCGGAGATCGCCGCGTGCAGATAGGTCGTGATGGCGCGCACGTAGGTCGGCAGCTGCTCGTCCGCATCTACGGCGACGAACTGCTTGACATCGCCGCCCGCGCAGAACGTTTTGCCCGCGCCCGCGATCACCACCGCGCGCACGCCGGTCGTCTCGTCGCACCGCATCGCGGCGTCCAGCAGTTCCTTCGCCATCTCCAGGTTCAGCGCGTTCATCGCGCCTGGCCGGTTGAGGATGATATGGGCGATATCGTCACGGATATCGAGTAATACCGTGGCGTCGTTAGCGTCTGGCATAGGTTTATCTCCCCTTCTCTCGACAAAACAATACCGGGCGGCCCTTCACTCATCTGAGAGCCACCCGGAGAGAAGTCGTCGCTAAGAGTCTACGCCGCTGGCTGCGTGAGTGGAAGGGTCGCCATCAACTGCCCCTGTAGATACGCTGCTATCGCGCCGCCCGCCTTGGAGCTATCCGTACCCTGATACGCCGCGCCAGCAGCCGCTACGAGAGTCGATACCGCAGAGGTATTGGTTGGCGCGGTCAGCAGGGCGAGTGCGGCGTTGTCCGCCGTCGTCACAGACTTCGAGACATCCGCCAGCGCGTCCTGCACGGGGCGCGCGTGCTGCCGGAGATCTTCGGTCGCGTCGGATGTGGCCGTCGCCAGCGAGGCATGATTGGCGGCGTTCTTGATGTAGCCAGCCGTCCCCGACTCGCCGTTGTAGTCGCTGCCGTTGCCGTTGCTTCCAGACACCGCCGCCTGAACCGGGCTGAGCAGACCAAACCCATCGCCCGCCTGGGTGACGCCGAGCGCCCGGCACCCCGTGCTGAGCGGCTTGTAGTGCTCGCCGCTGCTCCCTTCGCTGATGTCGATGATACTCTGCGCGAGACACCGGACAAGCGCCGTGTTCCCTTTGCTGGATGCTGTATTGAGCGCGCTGGCCTGGGCATTCAGCAGTTGCGTCTGCCGCAGCACCCCCACCAGCAGGCCAATCTTGTCGGGCGTTGTCGGGAAGCTGAGCAGCAGATGCTTGATGTGGACGAACGACTCTGGCGGGAATTTGACCGCGAGCAGCATATGCCCGGATGGCGCAACAACGTTGCTCTGCTCCTGGGTGATCTCGATCATGTCACCCTCCGTGAGCACGTTGGCGGCTGATTTGTTATTGAGTCCACCGGGTGTATAGGCCAGTTGGTAGGTCTGGTTCTCACCCGCCACCAGTTGGCCCAGCGCGATAATCTGCTCGGTCTCCTGGTTGATGAACCAGACTTCATAGCGCGAGCCGGAGGGCAGCGCTGGCAGACCGCTGGCGGTGATGCGGAAGCCATCGTCGCTCCCGGTAGGCGTTGACGCGCTATCCACAAACAGCAGGGTCCCGCTCGGCGGTGTGGCGGCGGTCGTCTGGTGATTGTTGGCGAAGAACAGTGCGCTCGCAGTGATTAGCGGGACCAGCACCAGCACGATCAGGAGGAACCACCAGCTGCGCGAGATGAATTGACGCCACCCCGCCGCCGACGAACCACCGTCGATGTCAGTCGGCCCGGATGGGGAACCGGCTTGTCCCGCTTTCGCGCCTGGCGCTGGAGGGGCGAGCGTCGCGCTGTTGGCTCCGCGCCGCGAGATCACCTGTTGCGTTGGCCCCGACTGCGGCGAGGTCGCGCCATTTCCGCCGGGGGCGTCGAACGGCACGCGCAGGGCGTTGGCAGGCGCAACGACACGCTGATAGGCGTCCGCGAAGGCGCCGGGGCGCTGGATCCGCTGCGCGGGGTCTTTGGCAAGCGCATTTGCCAGCACACGGTCGAGCGCAATGGGCGTTCCTGGGCGGGCGCGTGCGAGCGATGGCGGCGACGCATGGAGATGCTGCTCCGCGACCGCTCTGAAGTTGTCGCCATTGAAGACTGGCTGCCCGGTCAGCAGCCGATAGGTGACCGCGCCGAGGGCATAGACATCGGTAGACGAGCTAATCTGGCCGCCGGTCAATTGCTCCGGGGCAAGCGCTTCGAGGCTGCCGGAGAAGAAGCTGACCTGGCTGCCGGGCGTCAACAACTCGTAGAGCCGCCGCACACCAAAGTCCCCGACGGCGATCTGTCCATCCATCTGGAGGTAGATGCAATCGACGGAGAGATTGCGGTGATAGGTCGCATTCTGGTGGGCGTATTCCAGGGTGGCGGCGATCTGGTCGAGGTAGCGCCCCATCGTCACTACATCCAACACACCGCTCTGTGAGAGCCGTGTGTTGAGCGAACGCATAGATGTGTAGGGCCAGACAAAATAGGGAAGGCCATTGGCGATGCCATAGTTGACCAGTGGGAGCATGTAGGGATGCCGCAACGCCATGATATGCCCCGCCTGGCGTTCCACCATCTCCTGGTAGTTCTGCATCATATCAGGGGTCTGCGCGGGCGGCACGGTGAGGACACGGATAAGGTAGGTAGAGGTCGAGGTCGTATTCACAGCATCGGCGGTATAGAGTGGCCCCATCGGGCTGACGCTCAGCAGGCGTGTCAGGCGGTACTCCGCGAGGGGAGCCCCCACCCATTGCGCGTACGTTGTCTGGTCGATCATGTCGTCCTATCCCCTCCCCGGCTGCCACCCCTACCCTATTTTCCTAAAATGACATTCACCCGTGGCAGTCGCCATACAGCGCTGAGCATGGCCCAGACGAATGATTTGCGCTGATTACCAGCCACAATATAGTTCCCCGGCTTGTTACACGCAAGGAGCAGCCAATATAGATGATGCGGGCGATCAGAGTGCCACGGCCACACCTATACCCTCACGGCGCGCCCGCTGGTAGACAAGGCTGGCCGCAGCCATATCTTCACAGGCATGCCCCATTGCTTTGTAGACGGTGATATCGTTGCGCGATTTACGGCCTGGTCGGCTCCCAAGTAGCAGTTCGCCCATCTCTGTCCCACTCATCGGATCGCGTCCCGCCAGTTCACCACAGCCAACGGGCGGCGCCTCGAACGCGCGGCGCGTCTCGACGAAGAGCGCGCTTCGCTCAATCACGTCGCCACCCAACTCGCCGCTAGGTGGCCGGTAGCCCACCGAGGTCACATGCGCGCCAGGAGCCAGCCACTCGCCGCGCAGCACCGCATCGGGCGCGTTGGTGCAGAGACAGACGACATCGGCGTCGCGCACCGCCTCCTCAACCGTCGCAACGGCGCGCGCCCGGTCATCGCGCTCGGCCAAACGTTGCGCGTGGGCAAACGTCCGCGACGCGATACGCATCTCACGGAAGTCACCCACGCGCGAAACCAGCTTCAGGTGCGCCGCGCCCTGTACGCCCGCGCCAATAATCGCCAGTGTCCGCGCATCGTCGCGCGCCAGCTCGCGGGTGGAGAGCGCCGCCGCGCCAGCAGTGCGCATGGCGGTGATATACGCGCCGTCCATGATGCAGACGGGCGTTCCCGTCGCGGCATCGAAGAGGCAGATCAGCGCCTGATGGCTGGGGACCCCGAGGGCATCGTTGCCATGGAAGACCGAGACCAGCTTCACGGTGATATCGCGTCCCGGGCGGTAGACGGGCATGGTGAGCAGGAATCCTGGATCGCCAGTGGAAACCTCGCCGCGTCCCGGTGCGATAATCTTGTCTTCGCTGAGCGCCTTGAACTCCTCGGCCAGCGCGTCCAGCAGCGCATCGGGTTCGAGCAGCTGCTCGACGTCGCCCGCGCTGAGCATCAAGACTTGCATGACACACCTCCCGCCCCTCTAGCATACTCCCTCTGCCAAGCCCCTTATGGCGTAGTAACGTTACGATGCTTGCGTGAGGGATCTATACTGCTTGGTAGACAATGGGCTTGCCGGAAGCCCCACGATACGACTTCGTTCATACACAACAGGAGATATGGAGAGAGCATGCCACCACAACAAACAGGCCATCCAGCGATTCGAAATGGCTTGATCTTCGGCGCGATTCTTGGAGTATTAGGGCTCGGTAACACACTTGTCCAGTGGCTCGCGGGCGCGTATAGCGTCTCAACCCGTACCACTAATGGCTTCACGACGGTGAATCTCAACAATACCGGCCCATCCTCATTGTTGCAGTGTGTCTTGTTCCTGGCCATGCTTGCGCTCACATTTGTGGCTGGCATCCTGGCTGCGAGGCGCACGGGTAAAGTAGGCTCAGGCTCGATCGCCGGTCTCGTCACGGGCGTTGTGGGCGCGCTGACAGGTGGCATTGTTGGTCTGGTAATTATCATCACATTGGTTGCGCCAGGCCTACAGGCGCCAGCGGACAGCACGATGAGCACTGGCCAGGTGCAAGCTCTGTTGATCGGGGCAGCGATCTTTGGGGTGATTGTCGGGTTAGCCGTAGATGTCGGCATCGGCGCTGGTATGGGCGCGCTCGGTGGCCTCATTGGCGCGAACAGTTATCGCAATGCCGCGCCAGTCGCTCCCGCTCAAGCCTACCCTGGCTATCCAAACTACCCTGCTTATCCGAACTATCCAGGCTACTCAGCGATGTCTCCGCAAGCAGGCGATGCCCCGCAGCAGTGGTCCTATCCTCAACCACCAGTATATCCGCCGCAGTCCGGCAACCCGCCGCCACCTCAGCAATAGCAAATGGAATCGATGCGATTAGGTGTGGATGAAGGATCTGCGCTATGAGGCTACAGGCGTGAGATGATTTCGAAGGAATGACTGTCGCTATGTCAGGGTTTGACATTGTCAAAATAGGAGTGTTTTGTGTGACCGCTGCGGCTACGACAACTCGTGCGCGTGCGGGCGCGCTGGCGCGGGGTGCGCTCCTGTGGCTGCTGGCGCTAGTGAGCACGGGGTGCGCGGCGACCAGCACACCAGGCGGCGCGGCGAAGCCCCTACCGCACTACGATCATATCGTCATCGTCGTCGAAGAGAACCACAGCTACGCCGATATCGTGAACACCGCCGATGCTCCGTATCTCGCGTCGCTCGCCAGGCAGAGCGCCGTCTTCACCGACGCGCATGGCGTCACCCATCCGAGCCAGCCCAACTATCTTGCGCTCTTCGCCGGGTCCACCTTCGGCATCGCCAGCGACGCCTGCCCGCAGCAGCTGGCGGGGCCGAATCTCGCGAGCGAGTTGATTGCCCATGGCATGAGCTTCACGGGTTACTCGGAGAACATGCCAGCAGCGGGATACACGGGCTGCTACGATGATCCCACCGACCAACTCTACGCCCGCAAGCATAATCCCTGGGTAGACTTCGTCAACGTGCCTGCCACGAGCAATCAGCCGTTCAGCAACTTCCCGACGGACCTCAGCCAGCTTCCAACCGTCGCCTTTGTCGTGCCGAATCAGCTGCACGACATGCATTCCGGCTCCATCGCGGACGCCGATAGCTGGCTGCGGCAAAATATGGACGCTTACGCGCAATGGGCGCCGACCCACAATAGCCTGCTGATCGTGACCTGGGATGAGGACGACGGCTCAGACGCCAACCACATCCCGACGCTGTTCGGCGGCGCGCACATTCAGACAGGAGAATACCCCGAGACGATCAACCACTACGATATCCTGCGTACCGTCGAGGCGCTGGAAGGCGTGCCATTCACCAACGAGGCGGCGCACGCGACGACCATCGCCGACGTCTGGGAGGGCTGAGGCGCCAGATCTCTGCTCACGGTGGCAGTGTGACAGATCGTTTCTTCGCGGAGTATTATAGGGCCATCCGCGGAAATAGAAACCTTGTCGTAGATATCGCCCGGAGGATACTCATGGCCGATCGTGTGACGCTTCTTCCCGTAGATAGCGCCGATGTTACTATTGTCGTGGACAACTACTCAGACACTCTGTTGCCCAGCACAGAGGTCGCTCATCGCGCGCCGCTCGTCTGGAACTGGTCTGAGCGCGAGCCGTTACGCGCCGAACACGGCTACTCACTTCTGCTCACCGTCGAACGCGCGGGCCAGCGCGCCTCGCTGCTGTATGACGCTGGATTGGGGCAGGATACCGCGCTGCACAATCTGGATGTTCTTGGCGTACATGTGGCGGATCTGCGAGCCATCGTCCTCTCGCATGGCCACGCTGACCATCACGGCGGGCTGATCGGTATGGTGCGCCGCCTCAGCCGACGCGGCCTGCCGCTCCTGCTCCATCCCGATGTCTGGCGAGAGCGCAAGGTCGTTTTTCCCAACGGCGACGAACTGCATATGCCACCGCCGAGCCATAACGACCTCGACCGCGAAGGCGTTGATATCATCGAAGAGCGCGGCCCTTCGCTCCTGCTGGACGATACAGTACTGGTCACCGGGCAAGTCGACCGCACGACACCTTTCGAAAAGGGATTTCCGCTACAACAAATGCAGACTGAGGAGGGATGGCAACCTGACACATGGATATGGGATGACCAGGCGATCGTCTGCCATGTCAAGGATAAAGGGCTGGTGGTGCTGTCCAGTTGCAGTCATTCAGGCGCGATCAACGTCCTACTGCACGCGCGGCGGCTCACCGGGGTGGACACCATTTACGCATTCATCGGCGGGCTACACCTGACGGGCGCAATCATGGCCCCGGTTATTCCGCCAACCCTCGACGCGCTGGCCGAGATTGCGCCAACACTCATAACGCCAGGCCACTGCACCGGATGGCAGGCCACTCATGAGGTCGCGCGCCGATTTGCCAGCGCATATATTCAGTCCAGCGTTGGCACGCGCCTGCATTTAACGTAGCGTGCTATCGGCAGATGATGACCCTTCAGAACGGCCCAACATGAATGCGGCGCAGGGCAATGAGGTGAGAAAGGATCACGGGTTGAGTAGCCCAAACGTGCCACCATCCGGGCAGCAGCCGCCCTACGGCCTGCCTCCCCACCCCTACTATCCGCCGCTGGGACCGATTGCCTATGCGCCCCCCCCGCAGCCGCAGAGGCGAGGCTTGCAATGGTGGCATTGGCTGCTCATCGCGTTCGGTGGCGTGATTGCCATCTGTTGCGTCATGAGTGTGGCGCTGATCGCGTTAAGCACAATCGCCGCCAGCCGTACTACTGATCTGCCGCCCGGCGATATGACCCCCAGCGTGTCATCCACGGGACAAGCCACCTGCAACCTCGTGACTCACCAGTGTACTGGCGCGCCCCTGATGACCATCAACACCGCCAACACGTATATCGCCACCATCATGACAGTGAAGGGCGATATCGTCATCCAGCTTGACGCCAAGAACGCGCCTATCGCCGTCAACAATTTCGTCTTCCTGGCGCAGTCGAAGTGGTACGACGGCACGTACTTCTGGCGCGTGGAGACGCCGGGCAAGCCCAGCGTGGTCGATCCTACTGGCGGCCCGTCGCAGCTCTCGCTGGTTCAGGGCGGCTCGGTCGCTCGGGATGGCTCCGACGGGAATTATGTCCCCGGCTATACGATTCAGGACGATGACCCGCTTCCGGCGGACTACAGCGCGGGAACCATCTCAATGGCCAGCGCCGGACTCGCGGACAGCGCCAGCGCGCAATTCTTCATCACCACCGCCGACGAGTCGCAGTACTTCAGCAAGACTTACGTCACCTTCGGCAAAGTCACTCAGGGCATGGATGTCCTCAAGAAGATTACCGCCGACGACATGATCGAGACGATCATCATCAGCATGGCCGCTGGGTAGCGGCCACTATGACCGCTCGTCGTAGCCGTGGGGATGGCGCTGCCGCCAGGTCCAGGCGCTGGCGAGGATATCTTGGATGTCGGTGTGGCGCGGCTGCCAGCCCAATTCCGCCCTGATGCGCTCGGCGCGGGCCACGCTCACGATCTGATCGCCCGGACGGCGTGGCTCCTCATGAACAGGGAAATCGATGCCAGAGACCGCTCGCGCGGCGTCAACCACCTGGCGCACCGAGTAGCCTGCGCCCGTCCCGACGTTGTAGATGCGCAGCCCTGACTGCTCGCGGGTCAGCGAGAGCAGGTGCGCCTGAGCGAGATCGGCGACATGCACGTAGTCGCGGACCGTCGTGCCGTCGGGGGTGGGATAATCTGTGCCAAAAATGCTGAACGGCGCGCCTTGCTCAGCCGCTTGCAGCACCAGCGGGATGAGGTGGGTCTCCGGGTTATGCGCCTCGCCGTTGCGTTCGGTCGCGCCCGCGGCGTTGAAGTAGCGCAGCGCGGTGCAAACCAGATCGCGTGTGGGCGCAATGGTGGCCAGCATCCTCTCGGCCATCAGCTTCGACTCGGCGTAGGGATTTTCCGGGTGGGCGGGCGTCTCTTCATCGAAGGGCGCCTCATTGGTGTTGCCGTAGATGGCGCCGGTCGAGCTGAAGACCAGCCGCCCCACGCCCGCTGCGCACATCGCTTCGCAGACGCTGGCAGCGCCGCCAACGTTCGTGGCGAAGAACTGCTCAGGGTACTTCACCGAGAAGCCCGCCTCGATCAGCGCGGCCATGTGGATGACCGCCTCGATGCGCTCGTCCCGCAACGTGCGCACGAGCAGCGCCGTATCGCGCACATCGCCCCGCACGACAGGAACACCCGGAGGGATTGCCGCGACATGTCCATTGAGCAGTGCGTCATAGACCACTGGCGCGTGGCCAGCGCTCAACAATGCTTCGATGATGACGCTGCCAATATAGCCAGCGCCACCCGTCACCAGTACCTTCATCCAAACGATCCACTTTCACTATAGTTGAGACGTTGCGCCCTGCATGTCGCGGACTAGCCTCCCAGATGTATTCATCGTACGCGGCAGAGCCAGCATAGCCCAGGAAGATGTGCGATACCACAGAATCCAGGCTTGCATCATTCCGCATCATCATCATCGGGCAATGCCGCATAGAGCGCGCGTAGCTCGGCCGCGGCGGCTTCGGGCAGGGCATCGTTGAGCCAGAAGCCCCACGCCATCTCGCTGCTCGCCGCCAGCTTCAGCTTACCCGGCACGGCCCCCACCGGCAGTAGCTCGATATGCAGGTGAAAGCGCTCATCCGCTAGCTGGTGAACCGCCAGCATGTATGGCATTGGCCCTTCGTACACCTGATGGTATGCGCGAATGAGACGTGGCAGCAACGCTGCGAGTTCCCGCACCTCAGCGCCACCATGCGCCAGATCGTCTATCGCGCTGACATGGTGGCGTGCATAGATATGTAGCTCGAACGGATAGCGCGCATAAGGCGGCACGAACGCCAGCCAATGCTCGCCCGCAACGACCGCCCGGGCGCTGCGGTCTTCCTGCGCCAGAATGCGGCAGAATGGGCAGCCATCACCGGCGGCATACGATTGCTCGACGCTTTCCAGCTCGCGCGCCAGTAGCGGCGGAATCGCCGAGATGGCATACGTCTGGCCATGCGGGTGGCGTTGCGTCTGCCCAATCACCGTGCCGCTCGTCTCCCAGGTCATCACACAGGCATAGCGCGGCGAGAGCTCGGCGTGGAGATCTTGCCAGAGGCCAATCACCGGGATGACCTCCTCTGGGCGCAGATCGGCGAAGGTGCGGTCGTGGTCGGCGCTATAGATGAGCACGAAACACTCGCCCACCGGCGGGCGTAGCGCGGGGAAGTCGTTGGAGCGAATCCAGGCCTGCGTGCCAGGTGGCACGCGTCCGCTGGTCAGGTCTTCACAAAAGGGGCAATCGCTACTTGCCTCACGCCGATGCATGCGGCCCGGCGATTGCGCGAGATATTCGCGCAGCAGCGGATTCCACACCAGCCGCGTCTCCGGCTCGTCTGGCGCGTTTGGTGTGCCTGGATCAGGCGAATTGCCGGGGCCACTCATTGCGCGACCTCCGCTCCCGCCGCTGGAGTGAACTCATACCACATAGGCGCATGATATCCTTGCTGAGCGAACGCTGCGATTACGCTTTCGGTCAACATCCGCACCTTGCTCTGCTCGATGAGCGCGATGGCGCAGCCGCCGAAGCCTGCGCCAGTGAGCCGCGCCCCCAGCGCGCCCGCCTGGCGCGCAAGGGTGACAAAGGCGTCCAGTTCGGGCGTCGAGACGGCGTAGTCATCCCGGAGCGACGCGTGCGACGCCCACATCAGCTCGCCAAACGCCGCGAAATCGCGCCGCCGGAGCGCATCGACGCCCGCCAGCACGCGCGCGTTCTCGCCGACGACGTGGCGGGCGTAGCGTAGCTCCTCGCCAGAGAGACGCGCCAGATCCTCGCTCGTGGCGTCGCGCAACTGGGCGAGGCCCAGCCTCTTCGCTGCCCGCGCGCAGGTGGCCCGCCGCTCATTGTAGTCCCTGGTAGCGGCCAGTTGTCGCTTGACGTGGGTATCACAGACGACCAGGCTCAGGCCCGCCGCGCCCAGATCGAGCGGAACCTGCTCCGACGCCAGCGAGCGGCAGTCGATCAGCAGCGCACTCCCCTGCTGGCAGAGCAGCGAGGCATACTGGTCCATGATGCCAGAGTCAACCTTGACGAACTCGTTTTCGGCGCGCTGGCAGAGTAGCGCCAGATCGGTGCGTTGGATGTTCAGGCCAAGCCAGGCGTCGAGCGCTAGAGCCATCGCCGCCTCGATGGCTGCCGAAGAGGAAAGCCCCGCGCCCGCTGGCACATCACCCGTGATCGCCGCCTGAAATATTGAGATGCGCGTCCCCCTCTCCCCCAGCGCCCAGACAACACCATGCGGGTAGTCTGCCCAGCCATCTATGCGCGGGCCAGTATAGGGCTGCATATCGTCGTGGTCAACGCTGTAGAGGCCGCCAGCGCCGTAGCCCAGGGCAACCGCGACACGGCGCTCGATGGCGCACGGCAGCACAAAGCCGCCGTTGTAGTCGGTATGCTCGCCGAGCAGATTGACTCGTCCCGGCGCGCTGGCCACCACCACGGGCGGTTCCCCAAAGCGGGCGCGGTATGCGTCGGCGGCGCGCTGCTCGATCTCTCGCAAGACCTCACCCCCGTCCCCTCTCCTGCAAGGAGAGGGGAGATCGTGATTGTGACCGCTGACTGCTACCGTATCAGGATGGCGGGGCGCTGCCAGCGCTGGCCGTCGAGCGTGACATCCCAGGTCGGCCACTCGGGCATTGTGGTCAACACCTCTGGTCCATCAGGGGCCAGCAGTATCGTATCTTCGGATTTGACGCCGCGCACCGAGGGGTTCCAGGCGAACGCCTGCGACAGTTCCATGGGCGTGGTGTCATCTGGCGTGGCCAGCCGCTCGCGGGTGAGATAGCCGATGCTGCCGCCCTGGTGGTGCTCTTCGATGGCTTCAGGATACCCCACGTCGCGATAGGACTGCGCCGCCAGCTCCCATTGCTCAGCGAGCGTGCGGCCCGCCTGGGTACCCTGAATCATGCGCGCATCCACCGCCGCGACGGCTCTTGCACGCGCCGCCAGGTTGTCTGGCAGCGCGCCGAAGTGTATCAGGCGTGTGGTGGCGGCGACCAACCCATGCCAGCGCAGGCACAGCACCAGCATCACATACCGCTCAATGGCCTTCCCGGTGGGCAGTGGATGGCGATAGGCGGCGATGCGCTCGTCGCTGCCGACCAGGGTAACCACCGCAACGCTGCCACGGGCGCGTGACGCCCCATCGAGCATCCCGGCTATCGCATGCTCAGTCATTCCGGGTGTTACCTGGGCAACCACCTCGCGCAGCACGTCGGCGGCTAGCAGGCACGCATGCCGTAGCCGCCCAACCTCGCCGGGCTGCAGCGTCGCGCGCAGCCGCTGGATGTCTGAGACTACCGTAGACGGATCGCGCTCGTCGTCACTGCCGACCCGCCCGCGCGCCCGCGCATCGGCGATAAACGCGCCGCGCCGATACCACGGCTCGACGACCAGCTCGAAGCCAAGGTCTACCAGCCCCTCCTCCACTTCGAGCCGTGGCGCCTCGATGCCATCGGTGACGACGCAGGCACGCTCCGGCGTCACCAGCAGCGCGAGTGGGCCGCGATCCGCCGCAATGTTGATGGCGGTCTCCACTCCGGCGGTGAGCCATGCGACGTTCGGCGTCTGTTCCAGCAGGATGGCGTCCAACTCGCGGGACGCCATCAGGGCGCGCAGTTGCGCCAGTTTCGCCTGCGCCTCGTCGCGTCGCGCTGTGCTGTCGTTCTCCATTACGCAGCTCCTGTGGAAGATGTGGCGGATGTGGCGGATGTGGAGGCCGCCGTATCGCGTCACCGTACCGTATTGCAGCGAACGCAGTATAGCAGATGTGCGCCCTTGAGAGCGCTGGCATGTCACTGGCATATCTGCCGAACTGGCGCTATCATCCCGCGCAGGATACGCACGCGGAGTAGAGAAGGAGCAGCGAGATGGTGACAGTAGCATTGCTGGTGCGGCTGGAAGCGAAGCCGGGCAAAGAGGCTGATGTCGAGAACTTCCTCAAGGGTGGACTGCCCATCGTGCAAGAGGAACCCGCGACGACCGCGTGGTTCGCGATTCGGATGGGGCCATCCACGTTTGGCATCTTCGACGCGTTCCCCGATGAGGCGGGACGCCAGGCGCACCTGGCCGGGCGGGTCGCGGCGGCGCTGATGGCGCAGGCATCCGACTTGCTGGCGCAGCCCCCCAGCATCGAGCAGGTTGATGTGCTGGCGGCCAAGCTGCCGGGAGACTAGGTCGCGCCTTGTCGCTGGATAGCAGCGCAATTCCGGTGGTATCGGTGGCATGCATGGCGCCATGCATGCCGCGTGTACTGTGCATTGATGAGGGAGTCACTGACAGACTCGTCACGGTTGGGAGGGCTGTACGAGCGGATCAATGATATAGGTTCCCGGGTCGGGGATACCGCCGCGCGAGATCACATAGCGTACACAAGGTAGTGGCGAGACGGACTCGATGGGCAGCCCGTGCCAGAGAAAAACATAGGTGGCAGCACTGCCTCCTAATCCGGTGCATACAATCTCCCCGCGCTGCTGGGCAATCAGCGTGCCGACCAGGGATTCGCCCGATGGTTGCGCGGTCATAGCGTCGCGCCAGCGAGCAACCGTCGCGGGGTCGGTGATGGTACCTGCGCTCGTGCTCACGAGATCACCGTTGAAATATGTCTGTATTTGATACTGCACCGCATCTGCCGGGAGCAGCCGCACGCCGATCTCAAAGAGGACAAATGCGGCAACCAGCGCCAGGCACACCAGCAGAATCGCCTTACGCCGATTGCCCCGGAAAGCCGCCCCTCGCATCACCACGACCTACCTCTCTCTGATGGTGCAGCAGCGGCCAGGGAATGGCGCCCCTACTGCACCAAACGCCAGCATTACCTAGCGGTAACACTATTAACAGTACGATACACCTGAGTTCTTGTAATACGTGTCGAAGTATTCTCCTCCTGAGACGCCTGAATTATTGGAGAGGAGAACACTGTTCTGATACATGTCCTGCGGGTAGTAATTCGAAAAGTACGTGAGCACGTGTACTATATCATTGTCATAACTGGTGGATGCAGCGTATGTAGATGACCAATACACAGTGCCGATCGGAGCAAGTGCGTAGTTCTTGGGATTAGTGATAGTTCCACAGCCTGGCCTCTCTACAATCCACTCCGCAGTACTGCGGTCTGGAACAAAGGACTTGGTGGTCGACCAGTACTGACCGTTGTAGTAGTTGTACATCCACACATACGCCTTGCCACCTACGTTATAGTTGTAGTCCACCTCAACGTTAACAGCTTGGTTGCATCCCACAGTTGGGCCTGCGTAGATCATAGTCGGCCCGGTAGGATAATCCTCATACCAGAACCGATACCCTTCCGCATGATCTGATTCGGTTCCCGCCTGCCAAAGGTTATTGCCGCCAATGCCTCCAATCCCGACCCATTCTATCGCGCGTTGCGAATTGTTGGTGCCAGAATAGCAAGGCACATCCCAGTCGCCGCTTACGTAGTTAAATCCGCTATTGGGTACGACGTATCCCGACCAAATGTCTCCATTACTAGCAACAGAATCATCGGAGGGGTGGGTCTTATTCAGATGAGAGTTGGACTTGCCAACGACTTCACCCCACAAATGCGCCGGGTGATATGCCGCATCCTGTTTAGCCACATCAGATAATCAGAACCTGAGCTGGCGTGCGGGAGTGGCAGCCCGTAGAAATGAAGTTGATCGGGTGTGGCAGTGGTAGGATCCCAGTTTGCTGGCGGACTCGGACATTCGAGGGTACCTGAATATGCGAAACGCGCGCCATTACCGCTTCCCTTTTGCGGCGATGCGGCAACTGAACTGACCGATGCCAACAACGCTACAACAAGAGAACCCAGGATTGCGAGAACTAAAGCGCCTCGGCGGACGAACATGCCAGACATGGATCTACTCCTTCGATGGCTATTTGAATACGGTTACTCGCTACTGTCAGTAGCAGAGTGTTTCCAATGTGGTCACGTTGCATCTTGCGATATCGCTTGTTGACTCTTACCACCCATCTTGATACCATAGCGCCAAGACCACATCTCTATGAGAGTACGCAAACCCTAAGCTGAGCATAGGATATTCGTGGCAAGCAGGCTATTGGCCAGAGGCACAGTGCCTCTGGCACGCAACAAGGAGTGAGATACTGTGGGTCAAATCGTCACGTGGCATGTATTCGCCGATTACCTACGCAGCATCAGGCGGCATCAAGGAATCTCACAAAGATATGTAGCTGAGAAGATTGGTTGCAGTGAACACCATCTCTGGCGGCTAGAGCACGAGTTGCGACATCCGAGTAAGGCACTCCTTCGCATGCTGAGATATGAGTTCCTGCGCAAACCAGAAGATGGTTTGCTCTTTGACGCTTTCGAAGCCATGCTCATGTACCGATGTGACGCAGTAGACGTGGAAAGCATGCCTCGCTCTGGGCAATCCGCTGGCTATGGTCGTAGCGGTCGAGGCGGAGGTCGCTCTTTTTATTAACAAGAATGAGAGGACACGAGACGGATTAAGCGAGCGTACCGCTGTCTCAAAACCGCCGGTGGAGCAATCCGTTTATGCGTTCTCTGCGCTATCCCCTCCGCCGGAGCGCCCAGACGAGCGCGACGATGCCGACGCACCCGAGCAGCAGCGCCACGAACGTCCACAGGTAGGCGACGCTGAAGTCGATGCGCGTCAGGCCGAAGCCGAACAGCGGGAACAGCACAATCATAATGGCACTGAAAAGGCCCGTCTCCAGCGAGAGCACCGTCGCGCGCTGGGCCTCTGGGCTGCGCTCGTTCAGATAGGTGCTGATGGCGGGATAGAGCACCGAGTCGCCGACGTGCAGCAGCCCCAGGTAGCCGACGAGCGCCAGAACAGGTACGCGCGTCGCCAGCGCCAGCAGCCCCAGCATCTGCGCGCCGACGAAGATCGCTAGCACCCAGCGACGCGGCAGCCAGCGCATGATGCGTGGCGCGGCGGCGGCGAAGAGTGCATCGGATACGACTGGGATCGCCAGCAACAGGCCAATAGCGGCCAGCGAGAAGCCGATGCTGTGATAGAAAAGCTGCGTGTAGTAGCCGATGGTGGTCATGACGCCCGCCGTCAGCCCGGAGAACAGCAGCAGCCCCAGCAGCACCGGATCGCGCCCGACCGCGCGGACTCCCTCGCGCAGATGCGCCAGCGGATGCGGGCGGTGCGCCTTGTGGATGCGTTGCTCCGGCAGCGCCAGCAATGGGATGATCGCCAGCGCCGAGGCCAGGCTGGTAAAGACAAAGGGCAGCGCCTGTCCGTAACCGAGCAGGAGGCCACCTGTCGCCAGGCCCGCCGTCTGCGTCACCAGCATGATGACAAACATGCGACTGAAGAGACGGCTGTAGCGCGCGGCCCGCTTCTCGTCGCCGGAGCGCTCGACCAGCGTCCAGAGAAGCGCGCTGTCCGCCCCACCACGGAAGGCGAACGCCACACCCTGAATGGCGAAGCTGGCGGCGATCATCGCGGGTGTGGGCGCGAGAAAGAGCAGCTCTGCCCCTACCACCAGCAGTGCGGAGATGACCAGGCTGAGCCTCCGCCCCATCAGATCGGCGAAAATTCCGGTTGGCGCCTCGGCGAGGAACTTGGCGAGATGAAAGCAGGTCTCGAAGAGGCCGATGGCGAGTGGCGAGAAGCCATGCAGCGCGAGATAGATGACCCAGACGCCCTGGGTGAAGGTGAGACTGGTCGCGGCGGTGTACAGGCCAAAGGCGATGGCCCAGCGGTGCTGGGTGGCGGGCGCGGCGATCTCGCTGACGGGCGACTCGGCGACCGATGGGACAGACGACGAACTCATAGCGGCAATGCTCTCGTTTCCGGGACATGCGCTCCGGCGAAGGCGCACTTCGCGGGTGCGGGCATGCGAGACAGGCATGCGAGATGAATGAGCAGGGAATCAGGCGATGTGGAGGTGCCCGGCAGAGAGACGATTCGCTACGGTTCGAGCCTGCAAATCATGCTGCAAACAGAAGGGGCAAAGAGAGGAACATTTCAGATGCGGCGCCACGATTCCCGCATCATGCGACGTTAGGCATGCGCTGCGGAAAACGACAAGTGGCGCATAGATCCTCACCTCGCCGCGTAAGCAAATGCGCCGGGCTTACGCGGCCGATCAGCTATTCTTGGTGGGCCTGTTGAGGAGTGTGAGTCGCGCCACCCCGTGACGACGACGGCGGCGCTGGCAATGTGTGCTCATAACGTTCATGCGCCGGATAGTATCACGCGCTGAGGGCGCT
>DASUHD010000157.1:0-2344 GCA_036273675.1 Ktedonobacterales bacterium
ATGCCGCCACGGCGCCAGCCAGTCCGCCACGAAGCGCTGCCATAGGCTGCCGCGCCAGCCGTGCGGCTCCCCGATGCGTCGCTGTTCGCGCAGTGTTTCCAGCGGTGTCTCGTGGACGCCGAAGATGGTGAGCAGCACGCCCGTGACGAGCACGACGGCAGTGAACAAGTAGAAGGCTGCGCTGCCCGCGGTGATGGTATCCAGCGAGAGCGCAACCGTGGTGACCGATCCCAGCAGCGCCGCCGCCAGCCCCAGGCTACAGGCGTTGCCCAGAATGGTCATCAGGCCAATATAGCCCGACTGCTCGCCACGCTGTCCGACAGGGACCATATCGGGAAGCAATCCCTGATACGCGCCGCCAATCACCCCGCTGCCGACCTGGAACAACAGCAGCCCGACGAACAGACCGCCCAAACTCCCCGGCCGCGCCAGAACCACAGCGCCGACCACCTCGATGGCTGCGCCCAGCGCAATGTATGGACGTCGCCGCCCCAGCGGGCCAGTGGTCCGGTCCGAGAGCGCGCCGACGATGGGCGGGATGAAGACCGCGACCAGGCTGCCCGCCGCCGAGAGCCAGCCGAGCAGCGTCGCCTGCTGGGCGTTGCCAATGCTCCCCGGCGCGACGAAGGGCAATAACTGCACTGGCAGAACGATGGGCAGCATCGCCGCCGTCTGAAAGTTCATCGCGAACCACAACATGCTCAGGCGCAGATGGCCTCCGACGGAGAGGTGTTCGCTCTGCTCGGCGACGTTCGCCTCGTCGTGCAGGTTGTGGAGATTCATCTCACCTCCAGGTTCGCTCGCGGCGCAGCGAGAGCGCCTGCCTCACACTATAGCGTCAGTGGAGCGTTTTGGATAGTGGGTCGCGGAGACCAGCCATGCGCCACGTCGCGTTCCATGCCGCTACTTCGTGTCAGGCGCCGAGTCGCTCGTTGGCGCGGACGCCTCGCCCGTATCTGCCTCAGGCTGGGGCCGCAGCGACGCGAGATCGAAGTTGGGGTCCAGCAGCGCATGCGGGTCGGGAACTGGGGCCGCCTCGGCGATGAGATCGCGCGCCAGGTCCATCTGCGCATCATCATTGACCATCATCACGCCACGCAATATGCCGTCGTCGATGAAGAACGCGCTGAACTGGTCGCGCGCCAGCGCCCCCCGCACCACCACATGCGCCGCGCTACTCGGGTAGCCTAGCATGTTGATGGCGAGATCGAACTGGTCGGAGAAGAAATACGGCACGTGGCGATAGACCTCGTCGCCACCCGTCATATTGGCCCCGGCGGTCTGCCCCGTGGCAATCGCGTTATCCCAGTGCTCAAAGTGCATCCGCCCAAGCACTGGGTCGGGATAGGCGGCGAGATCCCCGGCGGCGTAGATATCGGGAGCCGAGGTTTGCAGGTGGTCGTCGACGACGATGCCCTGGCGCGGATCGACCTCCAACCCGGCCTGCTGCGCCAGATCGCTATTGAGCAGGATGCCGACGCCGACGATGGCCATGTCGCAGGCAATCGTCTCAGGCTCGACGGTCTCGTCTTCGCCCACGGGCGTCACCACCACGCCAGCCAGCCGACCATCGTCGCCCGCCGCGAAGCCGGTCACGCCATGCTGGTAACGCAGGGTGGCCCCGCGTCGCTCGTATTGCGAGGAAAGATACTGTGAGAGCGTCGGAAGGAGCATGGATGGCCACGGACGGTCCAGCGGCTCGACAATCGTAACCTTCGCGCTGCGGAAGAGCGAGTTGGCGGCGGTCTCTAGCCCGATGAAGCCAGAGCCGACGACGACGACCCGCTTGCCATGCTGGGCCAGCTCTTTGCGGATGGCGTCAGAATCCGTCACCGTCCGTAGGTAGTAGATGCCCGGCAGGTTGGCATTCGGCACATCGAGTGCGCGCGGACGCCCGCCCAGCGCCAGCAGCAGCTTGCCATACGTCAGAGTCTGCCCATCGGCCAGGCGCACCGTTTTGGCGGCGGGGTCAAGCGCGGTGGCCTCGCCGTGCAGCAACTCCACGTGCTGCTCGTCGTACCATTCCGGCTCGTGGACGTAGATACCGCCGTTGCCATAAGTCCCCTCGGCGTTGATCTCGCCGCGAAGATACTCCTTGGAGAGCGGCGGACGGTTATAGGGGCGTTGCGGCTCCTTGCAGATGATGACGATGCTGCCGTTGGGGTCGCGCTTGCGGATCTCTTCGGCGGCGGTGGCTGATGCCAGCCCCCCACCAATCATCAGATACGTGACTGCCCGCCCTGACTGTGCCGATGTCATCCGACGCCTCCTGATTATGCTATGCGGAGCAAGCCCCACGCTGGCTCCCTGTCTGATTAGCTACGGTAGCACAAAGCGGGCCTGA
>DASUHD010000158.1:0-23368 GCA_036273675.1 Ktedonobacterales bacterium
GCGCCCACCACATCGCCGATGCCACTCTCGGCGACGAAGAGCCGGTCGGCGGGAACCAGCGGACGCAGCCGCCGCACGACATCGGGATCAACGGCGAAGGTGCGCAGATCGCGGCTGTTGACGCCAATCACGTCCGCGCCCGCCGCAACCGCCCGCCGCGCCTCGTCGGCGTCGTGCGCCTCGACCAGCGCCTCCATCCCCAGCGAGCGGGCGAGCGCCAGCAGGTCGCGGAGCGCCGCGTCATCCAGCAATGCGCAGATGAGCAGGACAGCATCGGCTCCCGCTGCCCGCGCCTCATAGACCTGATAGGGATCGAGCAGGAAGTCCTTGCGCAAGACCGGCAATTCAACCGCCGCCCGCACGGCAGACAGGTCATCGAGCGAACCAAGGAAGAAGTCTGGCTCGGTCAGCACGCTGATGGCCGCCGCGCCACCCGCCGCGTAGGCCCGCGCCCGCGCCACCGGATCGAACCGCTCGGCCAGCAGCCCCTTCGAGGGCGAGGCGCGCTTCACCTCGGCGATCAGCCGGGCAGGGCCGTCGGAGGTCGGACGCAGCGCATCGGCGAACGAACGCGGTGGCGGGGCAGCCAGCGCCCGCTCGCGCATCGCGTCGAGCGGCGTCTCGCGCATGCGTTCGGACAAATGTGTGCGGGTCGCGGCGACGATGCGCTTCAGAAACGTGGCCTCAGACATGGTGTTATTCTTCCTCCTCCGCTGCCCGCGCCAGCAGATCGTACAGGTGGCGGAGGTTGTCGGTATAGATCGTGCGCGCGCCCCAGGCAGCGTATGCGCCGGGAGGCGGGAGCGCCACGATCTGCTCAGCCGTCTCGCCACGCACAATCGCCTCATCCACCAGCATCTCCATGTCGCCCAGATACTCGCGGAGCGCCGCCACATCAGCCAGCGTGCCGACCGGACCATGGCCTGGAACGACGGTCTGGATGTCGAGCGCCTCGATTCGCTCCAGAATCTCGTCCCACTGCTCCAGGTCCGCCTGGCCAAACGAGGGATGTATGCGCACGCCGAGCAGGTCACCCAGGAAGGCGATGCGTTCGGCTGGCAGGTACAGAAAGGCGTCGCTGCTGGTATGGCCGCCGCCATAGCTAAGCGCCTCGACGGTACGCTGCGAGCCGTGGAGCGTGAGCCGCTGCTCGAAGGTGATGTCGGGCAGCCGCAGCGCCAGCTCGTGCAGGGCGGCATAGAGCGCGCGGTAGTCGCCCTGCTGCACGCGCAGATCGTCGGCTAGTTCTGGGGTGACGGCGCTGGCAATCTCCGCATCGAGGCTGGCGAGATCGTCGGGATGTTCGCGCATCCGGGCGAGTATCTCGGCGCCACGGTTGGCGATACGTTCGCGCGTCTTCCCGGTCGTGATGATGGTGGCGTCGTCGAAGACAGCGTTGCCGTGGATGTGATCCATGTGATAGTGGCTGTTGATGACATACGCCACCGATTGGCCAGTCAGAACTTCGGCGGCGGCGCGCAGATCGCGGGCGGCGGCGGGCGTCAGGAAGGTATCGAAGACGAGCGTTCTCGCCCCGAGCGCCACGATGCCCGCGTTGCCCCACGCACCGGTCCCACGCTCGACGATGGCGGCCCAGACCCCCTCGGCAAGTCGCTCCAGGTGAAAGTATGGTGATGTCGGTAGCGAGTTAGATGAGTCGAATGATGGTGGCATTGCATATGTCCCCGTAAATAGCTGACGGTTCATCCTGTGCTATTAAGCATCTCTACCATGTGAGCCGTATGAGAACTTATCACTTATCAGTGGCCCGCCGCAGGCTGAAGCCCGCAGACCCGCGAGCCGCCTCAGCGGCGAGAAGCGAGCATACGCGAGCGGAGGGGCAGCGACCCGCAGGGTGCGGCTAATCCCTTGCCCAGCCATATCCTCGCTCAAGAGCAAAAAGGCGAACAAACGAGATTAGCTGCGGCATTCATGCCGCGAAGCTGTTTTGCAGCTTCACCCCATCGTCGCGCCGAGACGCTGCGTCGTGGCGGCCAACGTTTCCAGCGTGGCGACGCCGCGCCCCTCGCGCAGACCCGCCTGTGACTGGCGCACGCCATCGGCGAGCGAATCCGCCCGTCCGGTGACATACAGGGCCGCGCCAGCGTTGAGCGCCACGATATCCGCTGGCGCGCCGCTCACCTTGCCGCCGAGCAGCCCGCGCAACAGCGCCGCGTTCACCTGCGCGTCGCCCCCCTGCACCGCCTCGCGTGGCGCAATTGCGCAACCCAGCGCTTCAGGCGTCACGGTGTACTCACGCAGCGTGCCAGACGCGCCATCCACCTCGCAAATGCGCGTTGGGCCGGAGAGCGAAAGCTCGTCCACGCCATCCTCGCCATAAACTACTAGCGCGCGCGCGCCGCCCAGCCGCAGCAGCGCCTCGGCCATCAGCGGGAGCAGCTTCGGGTCGGGTACACCCAGCACCTGATAGCGCACATGCGCGGGATTGGTCAGCGGGCCGAGGATGTTGAAAATGGTGCGGATGCCAATCTCGCGGCGTGTTGGGCCAACGTATCGCATGGCCGGATGATAGGTCGGCGCGAACATGAAGCCGAAACCCGCCTGCTCGACACACTGCGCCACCTGCTCCGGCCCGAGTTCCAGCCGGACGCCGAGCGCCTCCAGAACGTCCGCGCTGCCGCAACGGCTCGTCGCCGCGCGATTGCCATGCTTGGCCACCGGAACGCCGAGCGCCGCGACCAGCAGCCCCGCCGCCGTCGAGACGTTGAACGTGCCTGAGGCGTCGCCACCGGTGCCGCAGGTATCCACCGCCAGCACCGATTCCGCCAACGGCACCCGCAGCGCCTGTTCGCGCATCACGCGCGCCAGCCCGGTGACTTCCTCGACCGTCTCGCCTTTGAGGCGTAGCGCTGTCAGGAACGCGCCCAACTGCGAGGGCGTCGCCATGCCCGTCATGATCTCTTCCATCGCCTCGGCGGCATCAGCCTCGCTGAGCGACTGGCCCGCCACCAGATGCGTGATTGCCTCTCGAATCATTCGTCTTGCCCTCCCTGGACCTCTCCCCCTACCCCTCCCCTAGAAGGGGAGGGGCCGCTTGGCTGCATTTCCTCTCGTGTGGGAGAGGTCTGTCTCAATCGTCTGAAAGCTCTGGCTGTGTAGCATCGACGACAGCGGAGCCGACTTGCCCGCCAGCGTAGCGCTCCAGCAGGGTCAGCAGGTCGGCCAGCGCCGCCTCGATCTCGGGACGCGCGCCCTCGTGCTGCGCCTCCACGGTAATCACTACGGCGGTCGTATCATCACGAGCGGCGCTCTGATCACTCTGTCGCCAGCACCAGCGCTCGGCGAAGACCAACCCGGCATCGTCGGCGAAGACCACCTCGCCTGCCGTGGGATGCTCGGTGATATCTGGCTGGCCCAGCGGCGAATAGCGTTCCTCGCCCGTGGCGAAGCGGACGGTCAGCGGGCCAGTGAGCGACCGCGTATCAAAGACGGCGACCGGCAGCGCATAACGGATGCTGACCAGATTGCCCAGGTCCACCAGCGCGTTGATGCTCGGAATGTCACCCTTCTTCGTCAAGCGGCGCAGCAACGCCTCGGCGGCGCAACGGCACTGTGTCGGATCCACGCCAAAGCGGCGGAACGCGCCACGCCAGGGGGCGAGCGTCGGCAGTTGGCTCAGTGGCGTCTCGCCGATGCGCGCCAGGGTCGCCCGCTGTTCCTCCAGATAGGCGGCGCGAAGCGGCTCAGGCGTCGGCCCGTTGCGCAGGCCCGTCGCCAGGATGACGCCACCCGTGACGGCGGGGAAGCGTTCGAGAATCGCGGCATCGTAGCGAAACGTGGTCATCGGCGTACGCTTTCCTGAAGCTGCTGCTCAGCGGCGATAGCTGGCGGCGACATGCGCAGGAAGTTGCGCAGCAGATCTTTGCCAGATGTCGTCAAAATGGACTCGGGATGAAACTGAACGCCCTCGATAGGGTATTCACGGTGGCGTAGCGCCATTATCAGCCCAGCGCTAGTCTCCGCAGTCACCTCTAACACAGACGGCAACGTTTCACGTTCAACAATGAGACTGTGGTAGCGCGTCGCATCGAAAGGCTGCGGCAGGCCAGCAAGCGCCCCCGCGCCCTGGTGATAGATTGCCGACACCTTGCCATGCACCGGTTCCGGCGCGCGAATCACCCGCCCGCCATAGACCGCGCCGATGCACTGATGCCCCAGGCAGACGCCCAGCGTGGGGATGCGTGGGCCAAGCCGCTCTATGAGCGCGCACGAGACGCCCGCCTCAGCTGGCGTGCAGGGACCGGGCGAGATGACGAGATGCGACGGGGCCAGCGCCTCGGCCTCGGCAATGGTGATGGCGTCGTTGCGGCGCACCAGCACATCGGCGCCCAGCTCCGAGAGATATTGCGCCAGGTTGTAGGTGAAGCTGTCGTAGTTATCGATCAGCAGCAGCATCGCGCCCATGCCTCCTTTCCGCCTCATCCAGCGCCCGCAGCGCCGCGCCCAGCTTGTTCTCCGTCTCCGCAAACTCCGCCGCCGGAACCGAATCGGCGACGATGCCGCCGCCCGCCTGGGCATAGGCGACGCCGCCCCTGAAGACGAGCGTGCGAATGGCGATACAGGTATCGAGATTGCCATCGAAGCCGATGTGGCCGACCGCGCCCGCGTAGATGCCGCGCCGCTGGCCCTCCAGTTCCGCCAGAATCTGCATCGCCCGCACCTTGGGAGCGCCAGAGACCGTCCCCGCTGGGAAGCCCGCCCGCAGCGCGTCGTAAGGTGTCAGCCCATCGCGTAGGCGTCCGGTGACGTGCGAGACGAGGTGCATCACATGGGAATAGCGCTCGACATCCAGGAACTGCGTCACCCGCACGCTGCCCGGCGCGCTCACCCGGCCCACGTCGTTGCGGCCCAGGTCCACCAGCATCACATGTTCGGCGCGCTCCTTCTCATCGGCGCGCAACTCGGCTTCGAGCGTGGCGTCTTTCGCCGGATCGCTATCGCGGCGGCGGGTACCCGCGATGGGGTGAATCGCCACCTCGCCATCCTCGACCCGCACCAGCAACTCAGGTGATGCGCCCGCGACCGCCAGATCGTCCAACGCCAGATAGAACATGTAGGGCGAGGGATTGATCGAGCGGAGCGCGCGATAGACCTCGAAGGGATGGGCCGTTGTGGGCTGGGCAATCCGCCGCGATGGCACCACCTGGAAGGCGTCGCCCGCGTAGATATACTCTTTGGCGCGCTCCACCGCCGCCTCGTAGGCCGCCTGCGCCTCCAGCCGCGAAGGCGGAACCGCTACACTGGTACGCCTGACCTGCTGACCCCGTGGCTGACGTGGCGCCGCCCGCCGTAGCCGCCGTTCCATCGTATCCAGCCGTGCCTCAGCCTCGGCTTGCGCCCGTGCATCATCGCCGCCAGTCGCTTCACTCTCGGCATACGTGAGGAGCTTTGCGGTGTGGCGCGCGTGATCGAAGATCAGCAGAGTGTCGCTGAACATGAAGATGCTCTCAGGTAATCCAAGCGGGTCGTCCACCGGGATGCCGACCGTCGGTTCGTAGCGCGCGGCGACCTCGTAGCTGAGGTAACCCACCGCGCCACCCAGGAATCGCGGCAGCCCCGACGGCGCCGACGCGACCGGACGCCGCTCCAGTTCGGCGCGCACAGCCTCCAGCGGATCGGCGCAGGGCGCGCGCTCGACCGTGCCAGCGCGCGGGCCGCTCAGCCAGCGGTGCGTCGCGACGCCATCGCGCACACGCAGGACGAGATAGGGATCGGTCCCGACGAAAGAGTAGCGCGCCAGCCGCTCACCCCCCTCGACGGATTCCAGCAGGTAGCCGTAGCGTCCGCTGGCAAGCTTGAGATAGGCGGAAACGGGCGTATCGAGATCGGCCGCCACCTCACGCCACACCGGCGACAGCACTGGACGGCGCTCGCCCTGGCTGTTCTCCGTCGCCGTAGCCGTATGCTGTTGATGCATCGTCTGTGTGGTGTGCATGACAGCCCCCTCCCTCGGTGAGACGCTGGCGACTAAAGTCGCGCCTATACGGCCTGCGGCCACGAAACCCGCCTACGCGGGTTGGCGGAACACCTCCCCCGGCGTGTGAACCGAATGGCTACCTCTATCTTGGTTGGCCGCGCCGTAGGCTGAAGACCTACGGCTAATACCCTCGGTTCAGAATCCACTCGAATGGTGTGGATACACTCGCTCCAGGATTAGCCGCGGCATTCATGCCGCGAAGCCGATCCAAGTCTCTCTCGCCGCCAGTCGGCTGGTGTGATCCACATCCTCCGTTCAATGTCGCTTGCGAGATTGCCGATGGAAACCGCAAGTTGGCAATCTCGCAACCATGGACGGCATACGCGGGGAACCACCACCCACGCTGCGCGCCCAGACATCTCCGTCTACCGCAACCCGACCTTTTCCAGCACGGTGCGAAGCGTCGCCTGCGCCAGCGGACGCACCTTCGCCGCGCCCTCGGCCATGAGTCCATCAAGGCCAGCTGGGTCGTCCATCAGCGCCTTGTAGCGCTGTTGAATCGGCTCCAGCGTCGCGACGACAACATCGGCCAGCGCCGCCTTGAACTCCTTGTAGCCCTTGCCCGCGAACTCCGCCTCGATGGCCTGCTGACTCTGACCCGTCAGCGCCTGATAGATCGTCAGCAGGTTGAAGATG
Source organism: Ktedonobacterales bacterium (assembly GCA_036273675.1). Lineage (GTDB taxonomy): Bacteria > Chloroflexota > Ktedonobacteria > Ktedonobacterales > JADMIN01 > DAHUXT01. Next base: position 6,635 of record DASUHD010000158.1, read on the forward strand.
GCGGGTCGGTTCTCGTCGAAGACGATGGTACGCTCCGAGTCGGTTGTGGCGCGGGCGATCTTCTTGCGAATCGCGGCAGGCTCGTCGATCAGCGCGATATAGGAGCTATCGCTCCCGCTCTTGCTCATCTTCTTGCTGGGATCATCCAGCGACATGATGCGCGCACCCACCTCGCGGATGATCGGCCGCGGCTCGACAAACGTCTCGCCGAAGCGGTTGTTGAAGCTGTTGGCCACGTCGCGCGCCAGTTCGACATGCTGCTTCTGGTCCTCACCAACGGGGACAGCGTCGGTCTGGTAGAGCAGGATGTCCGCTGCCATCAGCACCGGATAGGTGTAGAGGCCAGCGCTCGCCAGTTCGCGATCTTCGCCCGCTTTCACCTTGAACTGCGTCATGCGGTTCAGCCAACCGGTCGGCGTGATGCAGTCCAGCACCCACGTCAACTCAGTATGCTCGTGCATATGCGACTGGACGAAGATGCTGCTACGGGCGGGATCGAGGCCCGCGGCGATCAGCAGCGCGTAGAGTTGGCGCGTGTTGAAGCGCAGCTCGGCAGGGTCCTGTGGCACGGTGATGGCGTGCAGGTCTACAACGCAGAAAATATTGTCGTAGATATCCTGCTCGGCGGCCCAGTGTCGGATCGCGCCAATATAGTTGCCAAGTGTCGGCGTACCCGACGGGGCGATGCCCGAAAATACGCGCTCGCGTTTGGCTGGATTGGCGGCCTTCGCGCGCTTGCCAGCCGGTGCTGTTGATGTGCTCATGTTCATCTTCTCCCTGGACAACTGCCTAATAAAGCCAACAAAAAAGCCTCCCATCCCACTGTTGGGACGAGAAGCTGTGAAGCCTTCGTGGTACCACCCGAATTCGAGCCAGCATCCACACTAAATGGCGGGCATGGCTCCTTGGCGAGCACGGGCGACCGCTCTAGCACGCTAGCACGTTACCGATGCTCTGCCCCGCTAACGGGAGGCCCCCGGCGAACCCTACGGCAAGATGAGGAAATGCTCTGCCGCTCGGGCTGCTGCTCACAGAACCATTCGGCGGGGGGTCCAGCGCCGGATTCCACCATCCCGGCTCGCTGTGGCTGTCACATCGCCCGCGTACTTTTTCTGTTCGCTGCTCTTCTCGATATATTGGTTCTCAGACACTGGCAGTATAGCGACAGCGCGCAACAGATGTCAAGAGATGCCAGCACGGCGTCGCGCGACGGAATCGCGAGATGCAGGCAGTTGGCATGTCACCTCATGCTCATTGGCGGCCAGACAGGCTATGGCCATGCCGACATGTCCTTCTCGGTCTACTGTCGTCGGTGAGAAACGCCGTGCTGCGTCGGGTAATCTCCGCGTGCTGGAGACAATTGTCCAATTGGACCGACATCAAGCCGGCGATCCGTGGCTACTCGAAGATTTGACGAGGATATCGACAGCGGGTGATCAGCGGGTGATCGGAGAGCCGATGATACAGGGCAAACGCTGCCTAAGACGCGCAGATTGCAGGTTATGCGCCAGGCGAGACTGGGATGATTATCCCAATGCGCCAGTCCCTCATTCGCCCCGCCCGTTATACGTGTTGCGGCAACCCTCAGACGTGTACTATTCCAGGAGCCCAGACGAATGCGGATATACCGGACATTCCTCGCGCTGGTCGCGGCGTGCTTCTTCTATAGCGGGTTCGTGCAGCTGGTGCGCTGGTCGCGGCGGCGCGGTCGCCGGGGCCAGTATGTTGTCATTCTCAATTATCATCGGGCGGCAATCGGCGATCTGGGCGCTCACCTTCGCTATCTCCGCCGTCATTACCGGGTTCTCTCGCTCGATCACGCCCTCGAAGATCTCTATGGGCCGTTCTCGCGCGACGCGGCGAAGAGCACATCAGCGTCGCCCCTTGCTCAGGGACGCGACCGTCGTTCCCCGCTGGTCATTACGTTTGACGACGGCTACTATGACAACTACACCCACGCGGCGCGGCTGGCTGCGGAGCTTCGCGTGCCGATCACGCTCTTTCTTGTGCCGGGATACATGGAATCACGCCAGCGCTTCTGGTGGTACGAGGCCGAGGCGTTGGTTCGCAATGCGCGTGAGAAAGAGGTGACCTTCGAGAAACACACCTACTCACTCGCCCAGCCAGCGGATCAGCTTGCACTCCGTCAGTGGATTGACATTCGTGTGCGTACGGCGAACGCGGTCAGCGCGCGCGAGAGCTTCATCGCGTCAACGCGCGCCGCTCTCGATGCCCCGGACGACACCACCAGCGACGACCCTGATACGCTGCCGTTTGGCTGGGATGAGGCGTACGAGTTGCTGGCGAATCCCTTTGTGACTTTTGGCGCGCATACGATGCATCACCCCATCCTTGCCTGCTTGAGCAATCCCGCTGAGGTGCGCGATGAAGTCACGGCGTGTCGCACGGCGCTGGAACAGCGTTTGGGGCGGCAGATGACCGCCTTCGCATATCCAGTCGGCAAGGGGGAGGATATCGACGAGCGGGCAGTGCGAGCGGTGCGACAGGTTGGCTATCGCTGGGCGGTCACAACGATCCCGGGCTACAATACACCCGCGACGGAGCCTCGTCTCTTGCGACGTATCTCCACCGATCCCGATGAGCCGATCCCAGTGCTTGCGGCCCAGGCGGTGGGCATCTGGCATTTCTTCGCTCTCTCGCTCCTGCGCAACCTTCCAGGCATGCTTCCAGGCATGCTTCCAGGCATGCGCCGCCGCGCAACAACCAGCAATATGGCGAGCCCTAGCGATTTTGACGCGACTGATACGCTCGATGTTGATCAAGTTCCTGGCGATAGGGGAATGCCACTGTGACAAAGAGCGCCGCCAACAAGCCACCGACCATCTACGATGCGCTTGTGCTCGACGCGCGTGCGCGCCAGGCGCTGCTCACAGTTCGTTCGCTCGGCCGCCGGGGATTGCGGGTCGCCGCTGCCGACACCATCGTGACGGCCCCAGCCTTTTCGTCGCGATGGTGCGCCGACCGATTTGTCGCGCCACACCAGGGAGACGACCCCGATGCCGACCCAGACGCCAGCGTGGCGTTCGTCGAACAATTGCTGGAGACGCATCGCATAGGGGTTGTGATTCCAGCGGCCGACGGGACCATCGAGGCGCTACGGCGCGCGCGCGCGCGGCTTCGGCCGCGTGTTGGCCTTGCCCTCGCCAACGAAGCGGCGCTTGAGCTTGCGGTGAACAAGGAGAAGACGCTGGCTGTTGCCCAGGCACTGGGCCTGCACGTGCCGCGCAGTGTGATCCTGCACGGCGCAGATGAGCTTCCCGCTGCGCTCAATGAGGTCGGATTGCCGGCGGTCGTCAAGCCGATGCAGTCGTGGGCTGAGTCGTCGCATGGCAACCAGCGCCTCGTCTCGCAACTGGTGGTATCGCGAGACGAGGCCGCACAGGCAGTCGAACGCCTGACACACCTCGGCGCGACGGTCTCCTTTCAGCAACTGCTGCTGGGCCGCCGCGAGTCGGTCAGCTTCATGTACGTGCACGACACGATCTATGCGCGCTTCGCCGTTTGGGCGCTTCGTATGGAGCCGCCGCTCGGCGGCACATCCGTCCTCTGGCAGCTGATCGAGCCGCCTGAGGATACCGCGGAACAGGCTGAGCGCCTGATACGCGCTATCGGCCTCGATGGATTCAGCAAGGTCGAGTTTCGCCGTGGCGCCGACGGCCACCCCTATCTTATGGAGATCAACCCCCGGATGACGGCTGACCTTGGCCTTGCCGTCAGCGCTGGCATTGATGTACCGTACATGCTGTATCAATGGGCGATTGGCGACAAGATCGACCCCATGAAGCCGTACCGACCTGGGAGATGGATGCGCTACCTGGGCGGCGACATTCGCGCTACCATCGATCTGGTGACGAAGCCAAACCGGCCCGGCCAGCCACGACCGGCCCGCGCGGTCGCCGACTTCTGCGTCTCATGCCTGAAGCCGACGCGCTACGATTACCTCGACCGGAGCGACCCGGCCCCGGTCCTCAAAGCGGCGCAGGGATTCGTCGGACGTACCGTCGCGAAATATGTCTTTGGCAAGGCAACTCGCTGAGCGGCGCCATCGGGCTAGCGGGAGCTGCGGGTGTAGATGCGTACATAATCGAAGTCGGTATTCTGGGGAAAGGCAGTCGTCTGGTCAGGAGGGCCGGGCCAACTACCACCCACATACGTGTTCATGAGCAGATACATCGGCACATTCGGTACCCCAACGGTGATCAGACAGTGTTGCGCCCCATCCACCAGCCACACCATCCTACCAGGACTCCACTCCAGCGTAAATGTATGGGCCGCCGCCGAGAAGTCGACGCCGGTAGCTGTGCAATAGCTCCGTGGGTATCCAAGGGAATGCTCGACGACATAGGCAGTCGTCGGATCCTGCCCGAGCAACTCGAGAATATCTGTTTCGTAGGTGGCTAAACCTGCGGACGTGTCGTGAACCGGAAGCATCCAGATCGCGGGCCACATGCCATCACCTTTTGGGAGGCGGACACGGATGTCTACACGCCCATAGAGGAAGGAAAATTTGCCCTCCGTAGTGAGTGCGCCCGAGGTGTAGTTACGGCCATCCACCGTTTGCCGCGAGCTTGTGAACCGTAGCATGCCGCCCTTGACACTCACCGCCTGGGGGGTCCATGCCTGCAAACCGTCATGCAAACTGCTATTGTGATAGCCGACGGGCGCATTGTCTGCGACGTTCCACTTCGTCGTGTCCACCGTAGAGCCATCGAACTCATCATGCCAGGCCAACGTCCAGCCAGGCGGGGCCTGGATCGGCAGCGGCGTTGCGGTTGAGGTGGGCGCTGGCGTAGGAATCTGCACCACGTTCGCGGAGGCCGAGGAGGAGGTCGCAGTCAGCGCCACATTATCGATCCAGATTTGGCCAGGAGCGCCCGCCAGATTGAAGACGAGGTTGGCATTGGGGTCAGAGACGCTTGGCTTCAGTGTAAAGCTATACTTCTGCCAGGCGGAGGTCAGATGCGCTGTTCGGTCGAAATAGATCGCAAAGGGGTCAATCGCCTGCTGCAGCAGGGGTTCGATAGCTGTTCCGGCGTCGCCTTTCGCATAGAATGACAACTCCAGCGCGTGTCCGGCTTGCAGTGGAAGGCCGTTCTGCAAAATCTGGATGTACCAGGAGTTGGTCGGCGACGCCAGCATGACGTCGATGTTGAGCGAATAAAGCCCGTCTACTCGCTGGCTGTTGTCCTGGTTAAATGAGGCGCTTGATCCAGGGCGCACGATGTAATTCCAGCTGTCGAGATGCTCGAACGAGCCGTTCCGCACCAGATTTCCGTTGCCAGGGAGAAGCGCCCCGAGTCGGCCAAAGATCTGCGTCGCGGGAATGCCGAGCACGAGGCCGATCAACAGCCCAATGATGAGATAGAATTGCCAGCGATGCCGTAAATTCGAGAGTATGCCGGGAGCCTGCGCTCCCGTGGTGGATGTTTCTATCATGCAATTAGCCTCCCCCAATTGCGATTCGCTGTATCTCACCATACGCCTGCATGGTACGGTCTGACATGGCTATGCCTCCGCGTGTTCCGCGCTCTCCTGCCCGAAACGCCCAGATGTTTGCGGGTTGAGAGTAGGCGAGCCTGCCGCTACGCGATAGACGGCTGGCGCCATGAGGAACACCTGAACACTGCTCGCAATGAGCCAGGCGATGCTGAGGCCCTCTAGCCCAGCCAGCACAGCGCCCAACGTTGCCCCGCCCACCTCCAGAACGCCACCGAATACCATGAGTGGCACCGTCTTTCCCACTGTGCCACGAATCCGGTGAATCGCCACATAGTGGCCCTTGATGATGTATGGAAGGACGGCCAGCCCGAAGATACGTAGGCTCCAGGCCCCATGCGCGCCATAGGAGGCGCCGAAGACCGACAGGATAGGATCTGCGCCCGCGAAGAGAATCACATTGGCGACGATGACGGCGAGAAACGACAGTGCGAGCGAGAAGCGCATCTTCTGCGCCAGCGCGCTTGGGTCCGTTGCGCTCACGGCGTAGAGCGAAATACTCAGCGTAACAGGTACCGTCCGCACAAAGCCCGCGATCATCCAGGCGGTGTAAAAGTAGGCGTTAGCCGTTGTGGTGAGGAGCCATGCGACGACCACAGGAAGCAACAGACCAGATGCCAGCATGGCCATATTAAACATGTGGTGTGCGGCGGCGCTACGCCTCAACGACCACAACAGCGACCAGTTGGGGCGATACCACCACGCGGCGGATGGCCTTCCCTCTACGATCAGGATGAGGACAACCAGTGAGATGATATTGCCCACCAGCCATGTCGCGTAGATGCCGTAGAGCGCCAGCGCTGAGGTCTGCGCGCCGCCAAGCGCCCAAACGCCTAACCCCACCAGCGCAATAAGCTTGATTGCCGCGAAGACGGTGTTGCGGATCACCTGAAGTTGCTCGCGCAGGATACCCAATACAGCTTGGTCCACGAGGATAGTAATAGCGGTCAGGCTCACACCCGCCGCGAAGAGCAATGCGGTCCCCCAGTTCGCGGCAAGCGGGCGCAACGCTTCTGAGAAGAGTGGCGCACCCAGGGCAAGCGCCAGGCCAAGCGCGCCGGCTATAGCGCCCGTTAGCAGCGCGGACGAGAGGATCAGGGGGGCGCTTTGACGCGGACGGCTGGGCAGCTCCTTGATGAGCATGGTGCCGAGGCCCGAGGCGCTCAGCGTGCCAAGCAGTATCATCGCTGAGGTCGCCGCCGCGCTGAACCCCACGATCTCTGGTACAAAGAAACGCGCCGCTGCCCACCAGAAGACAAACCCCAGCGCGGAGGTTACCGCAGTCGCGCCCACCTGGGCGGCGCTGACGGCGATGATTCTGCGCCCGATCTGAATCCAGCGCGCGACCCAGCGCATCCCCGATCTCACTGGCGTAGGCAGCCTGCTTTGTTTTGGAGATGGGTCGGTGGCCACGGGCAGCATACCGCTTGCGGGCGACTCCGCGTCTGGCGGTCTCGGCATGTCATTCCCCCTCCACCCATCAAAGAGATACCGCGACTGACCAGTCCGCGCGCTGTGGAGCATACACAGGCTGACGGCTGGCGAGCAACCGTACCATAGCATGACTCAGCATTTCTGTCTCACCGGATGGCACAATCAGGCTTTTCTATCCGCTACCCTGCTACTCCGCGACCTGGATGCGTGCGTGGCCTCTTCCACAACGCGTTCATAGACGGCCAGCAGCGCGTCGGCGCAGTCTTGCCAGGTGGGGAAGGCGACCTCAGACGGTCTGACGGGATCGCGCACCTGCGTGATGATAGCGCGCGCGGCGTCGGCGGGCGCGCTGCGCAGGGGAATCGCCCGCGCCAGGCCTGCGTCCGCCAGCTCCCGTAGCCCAGAGGTGTACGCCACCAGGACCGGACGGCGTGCTGTCAGCGCCTCCATCACGGCGACTGGATGCGCCTCATACTCGCTGAGCAGGGCGACCACATCGGCGGCTGCCAACGTAGACGCCATCCCTGCGCGGTCGGTGGGGTGAATCATGCGGATCTCGGTCGCATCGGCCACACCCAGCCGCGCCGCCAGCCGCCGCAATGTCGCTTCGTAGGGGCCGGAGCCAAGGATGAGCAGGCGCGCATCTGGAAATTCCCTCCGGACGTATGGCAGCGCCGCGAGGACGCGATGATGCCCCTTGTAGCGTTCCAGCCGCCCGATGGAGATAATCACCGGATAGGGTCGCGGCTGGCTGGCGGTCTCCGCTGGCGCTGCCGACACGACGGGCGCATCCTGTGTATCGTCGAGGGATGGCAACTGGCCGCCATTGCGAATGACGACGAAGCGATTCGCGGGCAGTCGCAGCGTGCGGCGAAAAAAGTCCGCCTCGAAGGCCGAGACGCCAATGAGCGCCCTGGCCCGCGCGAGCAGTGGGCGCAATGTCATCCATTGCAGGGAGCGCACCGCGTTTCTCATGCGCGATGAGTGGCCGCCGGTGTGAAATGTCAGCACGAACGGGATGTTGGCGCGCACCGCCGCGCGCATGGCCAGTGGCGGGACGAGAGTATGGATGCCCTGGCAGTGAATGAGATCCCAGGACTCTTGTGCGATGACACGGGCGATATCCGGGGCGAAGTAGTAATCTTTGCGGGCGGGCCAGGCGCGCACACGCCTGATCGTGACCTGGGCGACCTGTTCACGCGCGGGGAGTTTGCCACTGGGGTCCGTCGTCAGCACGGTCACATCCACACCAGCGGCTGCCAATCGCTGGGCCACCTCATGCACATGCGTCTCGATACCGCCCATGAATGGGAAGTAGCGTGGAGTCACCAGTAGCAGGCGCAAGGGACGTACGGGACGTATGGGACGTATGGGACGTATGGGACGTATGGGCTTTACCTGGGCCGTGGCTATGACGCGTTGCGCTCTATCAGTGTGCTCACCCATGGCGCCAACCGCTCCCGTGTTCTCCAGGTTCAAGGCCGTGCACTTCTGATCCTTCTTGCTGGCTGGGTTTCCCTCGCTCAGAGACGCTCTCGGCAAGGACGCTTTCGACGGTGGCGCGCAGACTTATCGAGTGACGCGCCAGCGCCATGACAGCACGTCGGTACAGATATGCCCACGATGTAATGAGCAACCCGCTCAGGATGGCGCCAGATCGACCTAGCCCGTCGGTATTGCGACTGCGAAGGCTCGCAATCACGCCACGGATTATCCCCGCTGGAAGCGTGCGCATGATGTAGGACCGCTCGTTCGAGAGCGCATCGCGGCTGCCCACCAGTTGGGAGATCAACGCCTTCGAGTATCCCTCTCCGGCGCAACGCGCTCGAAAGTAGCGCCAGGTAGACCGCGCGCTCGGGACGGCGTGAAAGACTTGGGCGTCGGGCCAGTACAGTATGGTAGCGGCTGGAAGTTGCTGCCGCATACGAATGAAGAGTTCGGTCTCTTCACATCCCGAGGTGTCAGCGCCGAAGCGACCGATCCCGCTATGGAATCCACCAACTTGTTCGAGTATTCCTCGGCGGATGGACATATTGCACCCAATGAGGTTGCGCACCTCTGTGGCGACAGTTGGCATACCCAGGTAGGCACATCCGACCACCCAGTCAAATTCCTCGGGGAACCATCCAGGCCGTCTTGTGTGCCAATCAGGTTTGATACTCCCGCCGACAGCCCAGACATTGGCGGCGGCGTAGCCCTTGATGAGATGTGCCAGCCAATCGGGAGCCGCCACCGCGTCATCGTCGAGGAATGCCACCACATCGCCGCTGGAGTTTGCTACGCCGGTGTTGCGCGCGCCGCTCAATCCCTGGAGTTGGCCGTTGGCGATGACAGTAACGTCGGTAACGTCAGAGAACCATGAACGAGCTTGTTCTAACAGGCCAGGATTGTGATCAATGACCAAGATGATCTCGTGTGCTGGATGCAGCTGTTGTCGCACCGAGGCGACCGCTGCCACCAGAGCGCTCCATCGCTCTTCGGTGTGGGCGCAAATGACCACGGATACTGAGAGGGTTGGGGAAACAGGCGGAACTGTCTCAGTATCCCGACAGGAAGGCTCTTGTTCAGCCACGGCTCAGCCTCCCTTCGTTGGGGCCGATGAGGGCGATACAATAGGCGCCGCGCCCTCGCCCAGGGTGACGCTGACGTGACGCAAGATCGTGTCGGGATGATCGGCGCGATAGAGATTGGCCTCGACCTGCTCGACATCACCAGGCGCGGGGGCAGGCATAGTCACGCTTACCTCCCAGGTATCCGTAGAGGTCAGAAAAATCGGATTCCACGACGAATATGAGGTGCCGTTGACCGAGAGGGCGAGCCGATATTCCATGGGCTGCGCCGCCTCTGTATGGATGCCAAGGCGCAGGGTGGTCGGCGCGTTTTTATCGGGCAGCATCCAGAGCTGCGTCACAGACGATGATGTCTGTTGCGCGATGGCTCCGTTCACCGCGATCACAATCCCCGTCATGAAGACCGCAAAAGCCAGCCCGCTGATGAGAATCGGGCGATACGGCACGCGCCGGGGAACCCGCCGGAGAGCCCACCGGAGCGTCTGGAGGAGATAGACGGCGGTCTCTCGATTCAGTCCGAGCCGCGGCGGCTTGCGCGCTGCCTCCTCTTGTGGCGCTTCCCGCGGAGCCGATGACAATGTGAGCTCAATGGGACGAGACTCCAGGATGCGCATCGCGCTCGCATGTCTCGTGCGCCGCCAGAGCGCAATCACAGACGCAATGACGGTCACGCCGCCAAGGAGGAACAGCCATGTCTGCGTTTCCAGGCCGCTTGGTAGCGCGTCTAGCACAAGGCCGCCAAGAACGGCGACCGAGAGACTGATCCCCAGGGTGAGCGCGGCCCGTTCGGCAGTGCGCACGCTGCGCATCCTGAACACCGCCGCGGAGAGCGCATAGCCGGGCAGGACAAGCGCCAGCAACACACCGAAGACGATATTGACTGGACCGCTGGCTATCCCGGAGCCGACCAATATGAATTCACCCGCTACGATCAGCATGATACAGAGCAGGTCCAACGACTCACGTACCATTCAGGAGCGCTCCAGTGTCGTAGATGACAATGTTGCCGCTGTCGAACACGCGGTTGACATTGGGCAGGTTGTCGTATTTGGTCAGCGCCGCTTTGCTAATAGGAGCGGTATAGTTGAAAGCGCCTGGCTCGATTTCGCTGAAGTAGAAGCCGCGACGTGGCAATTCCGTACTCAAGCGCAGGTCCGCGACCAGATACTGGATCTGAGTCTGGCGCAGGATGCTGAGGTCAGTGTCATCGAATGTCAGTGAGGTAAAGAGCGGCGACGGGTCAATATTGTCATCGAGGCTCGTAATCACCCGCTGGCGGCCGTAGGTTGCCATCAGCAGCGAATTGACGCGATCGGTGGCGACACGATGCCCCGAACCCAGATTGACGCTGGCCCATTGCGAGGCCGAGACACCCTCCTGGGTGAGCGATCTAGAATCAGCGGAGACCAGGAAAGGGCCGGGCAAACGCTCCCAATCAGGGCCAGAACCAGCGATGATGCCACCGATAAAGAGGACGGTGGTGAACATGGTGAGCGCCCGGATGGCGACCCGGCGGTTCAATATGTCCGGCTTCACCTGTGTCATGCCGATCGCAAGCACCGTGGCAAGCCCCAGGAAGACGAACTCGGTGGCGCGGTCGGCCACCTCGACGCCAGCCTGGCTCAGGCGCAGGGCCTGACTTGGGATGTAGAGCAGCGCCCATATCGCCAGCGCGAGGACAGCCGCATTCACGCGGTTCCGCCAGATCCAGAAGATCCCTGGCACGATCCCGACGAGAATCAGCCCGACCGACCCCGTTGCGAACACCCGCTGCCACAACGGCGTCACGCCGCCGCCATAGTCGTGAAATAATTGCCGCGTCGCCGCCTCGCCCGCGAGGATCAACTGTAGTTGGTGTACGGCGCCGGCGACAACGGGAGTCAGGTAGGCCAATGCGCGCGACTGCGTGTAGACGAGCCAGAACGCGACGGACGCCATGCCAAGGAGGACGAAAATACCCAGGGACACTGAATCCCAGGTGCGGCGACTGCGCAGAAGCGATGCGAGCATCCACAGCAGCAGAAAGCCCATCAGGGCATACGAGGTGAGATGGTGCATGACCACCACGGTCCATACGCCGACGATGGCCGCGATGATAAAGCCGAGCCGTGTGCGCAGGGTATCGCCAAGATGTACCGCGCGAGCTGCCACAAACAGCACGAAGACGGCCATCGGCAACGCGATGGATTCGTAGGCGTATTGCGCGTCGAAAAATAGATAGTGCGGATTGGTCATGTAGAGGGCCGTCGCGATGCCCGCCAGCCGCGCCGAGCCAGTTACCCGCTCGAACAACAGGTAGAGCGCCAGCACTAGCAGCAGGTGGGCGACGCCGACCACGATACGCCCCGAAAGTGTGAGAGAGAGGCCAGTTAGGTCGCTTACGGCATTGGTGACCATTTCCAGCCCTGGATAGATCGGGCTGATGGTCAGCAGCGAGTTGTCCTGGAAGAGGTGGCCGGTAGCACTGATATCCTGCGCCGTGCGCCAGTGTGCGAACTCATCGAAGCCGCTGAAAGTCAGGGGATATTGCAGCACAGTGACGAAGTACAGCAGTACCTGGAGCACCAGCAACAGGCCAAGGCGCTCACGCCGCTCCAGCGTCTGAATGACAAAGAGGCGGATGACAATTGGGGCAAATATGAGTACCAGCCCCCACCAGAAGAGCGGTTCTCCCCATCCCTCCGAGGCGCGCGACCGAGTATAGCCGACGGCGACCATCAGCAGCCCAACAGCGCCCAGCAGGCTCAGCTCTGGCAGGTAGCCCCAGCCGCTCGCGCGGGTCCGCGCGCCGATGCCTGAAGGCGGAAGGGCAAGTACTTCTATTGTCCCTTGGGGAGCCACCTCCGCAGACACTGTTCAGGTTCCTCCCCATTGCTGTCATACGCGTCAATCAAACACACTCTATCATTCGCGCTGGCTTGTTTCCTACAATCGCCCCGATGCTCCCAGACGACGCCGCGGCGCGCCATCCTACCGTAGAACATGACGGTACAGCGGGGCGCCCGTAACGTGACCATGATTTCCTGGTGTGGCCCATACATCGTATCGCCGCGCGGATGGTATGCGGCTATCATGGAGTACTCATCGCGTTACGGTTGACCACAGGCTTTCTCCCCTGTATCCTCAAGCAATGGGCTTTCTCCACGAGGGGCCGCTGCCTGGATGCGTCTCTCGCGCTGCTCATGGGAAGATTGGGGGACAGTTGGTCTATGCGCATCCTGATGCTGGCGCAGTTCTATCATCCAATCATCGGCGGTGAAGAGCGTTATGTCTATGATTTGAGTCACCACTTGGTGAGCCGTGGGCATGATGTCGCCGTCGCAACGCTCAGGCTGCCCGAGACGCCAGCGTTTGCCATCGAGGACGGTGTGCGCGTCTATCGTATTCACTCGACGACCCAGAGCCTGCCGTTTCTGTATAAGGAGACCGCGCGCCAGCATCTGCCACCACTACCCGATCCGGGCGCGATGCGCGCGCTCAAGGAGGTCGTGGAGCGCGAGCGCCCCGCAATCGTTCATGCCCACAACTGGATCGTCCACTCCTATGTGCCGCTGAGCAAGAAAAGCGGCGCGCGCCTGGTGCTCAGTCTGCACGACTACGGTCTCGTGTGCGCAAAGAAGACGCTACTAAATCATGGCTCGCCATGCTCGGGTCCCGCGTACCTGAAGTGTCTCGCCTGCGCGCGCGAGCAATACGGGTGGGCCAAAGGCGCGGTAACCGTCACGGGCGTCCGAACCCGGAGGCATGCGGAACATGCCGCCGTCGATCTCTTTCTGCCCGTGAGCAATGCCGTCGCGCGTGGGTGTGGCCTCGTCCAGGCGAAGGCGCCCTTTCGGGTGATCCCCAATTTTGTCCCGGATGACCTTGTAGACGGGCAGATTAGCCAGCAGAGCCGGGATACAGCCACGTCCGACGCTGATCCGCATCTCGCGTTGCTTCCTCAAGAGCCATATATCCTGTTTGTCGGCGATCAGACCTACCAGAAAGGGACGCCAGTTCTGCTGGAGGCGTACTCCCGTCTGAAGGATGCGCCGCCGCTCGTGCTTATCGGTCGGCAATTCGAGGAGGTAGCCTACAAACGCTCGCCGGGGGTCGTGCAACTGGGTCCCTGGCCGCACGAAGCGGTCATCGAGGCGTGGCGCCGCAGTATGCTGGGCGTGCTGGCCTCCGTTTCGGACGAACCGTTTGGCATTGCGATCATCGAGGCGATGGCGGCGGGAAAGCCGGTCGTCGCCTCGCGCGCTGGAGGAATGGCTGATATTGTCCTGCACGAACAAACGGGCCTGCTGGCCAAGCCGAATGATGCGGAGGACCTTGCCCGCGCGCTCCAGCGACTCATCTCCGACCCGGAGTTGCGTGCGCGCATGGGCCAGGAGGCCTCTCGGCGCGCCGAGAACTACAAGGTGAGCAACGTCGTGCCACATATCGAGCAGGCGTACCACGACGCGCTCAATGGAGCAACCGCTGGCTCATCCAGCGACTACCCCATGCTCTAAGAACACCTAACAGCGCCGTCAGGCCCCAGTGGCCATGGTGGGAGTAGGCCAGCTTCGCGGCATGAATGCCGCGGCTACGAACGGGGTTTGAGAGGACCTCTAAGGGGTGTTGTGGGTAGGGCGGCAACCTTTATTGGTCGCGATGGCAATGGGCTTGCCTCAAACCGGGGCTGGAAACTGCCAGAACTCTCTGTTAGCATTAGCGGCAACGATCCATTGATTTGCTCAACAGGAGGACGTGTCGCATGCAAGGACTATCCACGGGGGGCAGCGAGCCGGGGGATGCTGCCAATGGCAAAGTCACCGGCGCGATCTCCAGCGCTCTGACACAGCCACCACTCGCTTCGCTCGACGAGCGCCGTGCGCTGATCCAGGTGGCGCGCGGCAAGCAGCCTGCGGATATCGTCTTCCGTAACGGCCAGGTGGTGAATGTCTTCACCGCCGAAATCTATCCAGCGGAGGTCGCCGTCTATCGCGAGCATATCGCTGGCATTGCCCCGTATGGCACATATAGCGCCGCGCGTGAGATAGACCTCAAGGGCGCCTATCTCACGCCGGGCCTGGTCGAGGCCCATACTCACATCGAGGACGCCTATGTGACGCCGGGTGAGTATGCTCGCGCCCTTGCGATCCACGGCACGACGACCTGCGTGAGCGACCCGCATGAGATTGCGAATGTTGCGGGAGTCGCGGGGATACAGTGGCTGCTTGCGTCGGCAGAGGGGCTGCCGATACGTATGCTCTTTACGCTCCCATCCTGCGTACCCGCCAGCCCGTTCGAGAGCGCAGGCGCCACCTTGCTCGCCGATGACCTGATCGGCCTCGCGTCAGATCCCCGCTTCGCCTCGGTTGGCGAGGTGATGAACTATCCCGGCGTCCTGGACGGCGACCAGGTGATGCTCGACATGATCGCCTTGAGGCAGCCTGGCCGGGCCACGTTACGGGGGCTGCCGATAGATGGGCATGGCCCAGACTTGCGAGGCATTGATCTCTGCGGCTATGTCGCGGCGGGCGTGCAGTCCGATCACGAGTCTATTGGGCTGGACGAGGGCCGCGAGAAGTTGCGGCTGGGGATGTGGCTCTGGATACGCGAAGGTTCCATGCGGAACATGGAGGCGCTGCTGCCGCTCGTACTGGAGCATGTGCCAGATCGCGCCGGGTTCGTGTCTGACGACCGGACGCCCAACGACCTGCTGCGCGACGGAGACCTCGACCATATCATCCGCGAGGCGGTCAAGCGCGGGCTATCCCCGATATCCGCGATTATCATGGCCAGTCTGCATCCGGCCCAATATTTTGGCTTCGGCGACCGTGGCGCGATTGCCCCCGGATACCTGGCTGATCTGCTGGTGGTACCGGACTTGCGCGATTTCCGTCCGCAACAAGTCTATGTTGGCGGGAAACTGGTTGCCGAGGATGGCCAGGCGCTGTTTGCCTCGCCACCTTTGCCACAGGAATGGGGAGATGTGGTCGAGAAGACCATACAGCTCCGCGACTTCGGCCCTGAGCGGCTGCGGCTGCCTGGCCAGACAGGCACGGCGCGCGTGATTGGCCTGATTCCCGATCAAATCGTGACCGACGACCGCGCTATGGAGGTGGAGGCCGTTGATGGCTTCCTTCAGCCCGATCCCGCGCGTGACCTGTTGAAGATCGCGGTGGTCGAGCGTTATGGGCAGGGGCGTGTCGGCGTCGGCCTCTTGCATGGACTCGGGCTGAAGGCTGGCGCGATGGCGTCATCGGTCGCCCATGACGCGCACAACATCGTGGTGGTGGGGACCAACGATGCGGATATGCTGTCTGCCGTGCGCGAAATCGAGCGGCTTCAAGGCGGATTGGTTGTCACAAAGGATGGCGCGATCGTCGATCAACTGCCGCTCCCGATTGGTGGGCTTATGTCGCCGCTGCCTATTGCCGAGGTTGCCCAGACATTGGAACGGCTGGATCAGCTGGTAGCTGGTATGGGAGTCCAGGTAGCCCACCCGTGGGGATTCCTGTCATTCCTTGCGCTGAGTGTCGTCCCCAAGCTCAAGATCACTGACCTGGGTGTGCTCGATGTCGGCGCATGGCAGATCGTTCCGGTACAGGGATAGCCGGGTACGCGAGAAGCAGGAGGAATGAATTGATGGGCAAGCATATGCGATTCGGCGTCTTCGTGCCACAGGGCTGGCGGATGGACCTGGCCGAGATTGCCGATCCGGTGGAGCAGTACGAGGCGATGACGCGCGTGGCGAAGGCCGCCGACGCCATCCCCGCCATCGACTCGATCTGGGTCTACGATCACTTTCACACCGTGCCGAAGCCGAGCATGGAGACCACCTTCGAGTGCTGGACCATCACCGCGGCGCTTGCTCGTGATACGAGCCGAGTAAACATCGGCCAGATGGTGACCTGCAACGGCTACCGCAACCCGGCGCTGTTGGCGAAGATGGCCTCGACGGTGGATGTGCTGAGCCACGGACGGCTCTACTGCGGGCTGGGGGCTGGCTGGTACGAGCACGAGTGGCGGGCGTACGGCTACGGCTTCCCCGAGACCCGCGAACGGATGCGGATGTTCCGCGAGGCATGCGAGATCATCACCAAGATGTGGACTGAGGATAAGCCGACGTTCCAGGGCGAGCACTATTCGATTGACCAGCCGATCAACGAGCCCAAAGGCGCACGGAAGCCGCATCCCTCCTTCTGGATCGGGGGGAGTGGCGAGCAGGTGACCCTCAAGC
>DASUHD010000159.1:0-71017 GCA_036273675.1 Ktedonobacterales bacterium
TGATGATGTGGGAATACTGGCTCTATTTTGCCATCGCAAAGCGGTTGAGGCGGTGCGTACCAACGACGTCGCCACATTGCATGAGGGTATCCTCGGAATCGCTGTGGCGAGCGAACTGAACGGCGATTATCGCGAAGTGTGCATGGGGCTTGCGGTCCTTATTTATTGCGCACGCATCTTGCATGTGACCGATAAGGAGATCATCGACTGGGCAGTGACATCGGGCTTCTCGCAAAAGGCGGTGGATACCTTACAAGCGTTCTCGCGGCGAACGGAGCAAGGCCGGGCCCTCTCTTCGTTTGCTATGCATGCGTTCGGGCAGGGGCGAGATTTCAACGTGAGGTAGGTAGTCCTTCACCTGGGCCGGATAGCGTTCAATGTGCTGATGACGCGCATCAAACCTGCTCAAGCTGCCTGAGCGTATCGAGATCGTGATCAAGATTCTCGATCCCATAGACAAGCTGAATTCCTCGGTCCGCCATACGAAAATGCCCCTCCACCCAAATGCTGGATGAAGGGGCATATTACTCTACAGAGCTATCAGATTACGCGGCCTGGATGGGTGACGGAGCGGTCACGGCCACGACTCGTGGCTCGCCCTCAGCGCGCACCTGCACGGCGCCGTCAACGACCGCCAGACGAGCCGTCTGGCCCGGCTGCACCGTCCCCGCGAGGATGGCGTCGGCCAACGTGTCGTCCACGTGCGTCTGAATCGCCCGGCGCAGTGGCCGCGCGCCAAACTCTGGGTCGTAGCCCTCAGCCATCAGGAACTCGCGCACGTCGTCGCCAAACGCCAGCGCAATCTCCTGCTCGGCCAGTCGCGCGCTCACCTTCGCCATCAGCAGGTCAACGATCTGCCGCAGGTCGTCGCGGGTCAGCGACTCGAAGACCACGATCTGGTCGATGCGGTTCAGGAACTCTGGCCGGAACGCCATGCGCAGGCCCTGAATCGCGCGCGCCCGTCGCTGAGCCTCTTCGCTATCCTCGGCGGTGGTGGCATCACCCCACTTCGGCAGCGCGAACCCAATGTTGTGGCGCTTGATGTCCGGCGTGGCCACGTTGCTGGTCATAATGACGACCGTGTTCTTGAAGTCCACCGTGCGTCCCTGACCATCTGTCATGTGACCATCGTCCAGAATCTGCAACAGCGCGTTGAAGACCTCCGGGTGCGCCTTCTCGATCTCGTCGAAGAGGATCACACTGTACGGGCGACGCCGCACCTGCTCGGTCAACTGGCCGCCTTCGTCGTGTCCGACATACCCTGGAGGGCTACCGAACAGACGCGAGACGGTGTGCGACTCCATATATTCCGACATATCGAGCCGGATGATATTCTCCTCGCTGCCAAACATCGTCGCGGCGAGCGCCCTGGCCAGCTCCGTCTTACCGACGCCGGTTGGCCCCATGAAGAGGAACGACCCAATTGGCCGCTGCGGATCTTTCAGGCCCGCCCGCGAGCGCCGGATGGCCCGCGAGACCGCGCCGATGGCCTCTTTCTGGCCGATGACGCGCTGGCTCAGATCGCCTTCCAAGTGGCGCAGGTTCTCGCGCTCCGTCTCCAGCATCTGGGTGACGGGTACGCTGGTCCAGCCTTCGACGACCTTCGCGATATCGGCAGGCGTCACGATCATCGTCGGGATGTCGCCCGCCTTGCTCTGCGCCTCGTCAAGCTGCTTCTGCACTTTCAGCTCGTTCTGGCGCAGCTTCGCCGCCTTCTCGTAGTCCTCAGAAACGGCAGCCGCCTCTTTCTGTGCGGCGATGCTGGCAAGCTCACGCTCCAGCACGGTGATCATGTCGGGGCCAATCAGCCCCTTCTCGATGGCCTCCAGCCGCAAGGCAGAAGCCGCCTCGTCCATCACGTCGATGGCCTTGTCTGGCAGGAAACGATCATTGATGTAGCGGTCGGAGAGCTTCACCGCCGCCTCGATGGCCTCATCCGAGATGCGGACACCGTGGTGCAATTCGTAGTTCTCGCGCACCTTTTGCAGCATGGCGATGGCCTCCTCGGCGGATGGCTCATTCACCAGCACCGGCTGGAAGCGGCGCTCCAGCGCGGCATCCTTCTCGATGTGCTTGCGATACTCATCCAGCGTGGTTGCGCCAATCGCGCGCAACTCTCCACGGGCCAGCGCTGGCTTCAACAGATCGGCCGCGCCTACCGCGCCCTCAGCGTTGCCCGCGCCAACGACCGTGTGTAGCTCGTCGATGAACAGGATGACGTCCGGCTCCTGACGGACCTCTTCGAGGATCTGCTTGATGCGCTCCTCGAACTGGCCGCGGAACATCGCGCCAGCAACGACGCCGCCCATGCTCAAAGCGATAATACGCGCATTGCGCAGAGTCGCGGGCACGTTGCCCTCGGCGATGCGACGGGCGATGCCCTCGACGATGGCGGTCTTGCCAACGCCCGGCTCGCCAATCAGCACCGGATTGTTCTTCTGGCGGCGGCCTAGCACCGTCAGCACGCGGCGAATCTCGCGGTCGCGCCCAGCGGCGGGATCGAGCTTGCCGTCACGCGCCTCGGCGGTCAGGTCGCGCCCGAACTGATCGAGGGTTGGTGTCTTGCTATGCTTGTCGGGCTGGCTCTGCTGGCGTTGCGCCTGGCTCGCGCCACCCTGAGGCTGGAAGCCCATCGGCGGCTGGCCACCGCCCTGTCCCATCATCCGGTTGAAGAATGACCCGAACAGGTCGCCCTGCGCGCCGTTGCCAGAGGTATTGGACAGGTCGCCACCGAGCATCTCTTCGGCGCACTGCTGGCAGAAGTAGTGCTGCTCACGGCGGCCGTTGGCTATAGAATCCAGGCGGACACGAGCGTCATTCACCTGGCATCGTTCGCACTTTTGCATCTGAGTACATATCCTTCATGTTGGTTTTTCAGTCGTAGTGGAGTGTGGTACTCCAAACATCCCGCCGCCGACTATTCTTCGGACGGCTGGACGTCTTCGCTCCCCTCAGGACGCTGCTGCGCCTTACGCGGACGACCGCGTGGCCGTCGCGGGCTGAGTGTTGCCTCGTAGCGCCGGATAACCTCCTCGGCGGTCAATTCATCCCCCGCCACGACGAGATAGGCTCTCGTCCACAAGGTTGGAATGCGTGTCAGCTCGGGGAACTCATCCCGGAGCGCCCGGGAGGTGAGGGCCTTGATCTGACAGACGATGCGGTGTGGCGCAAGCGTGGGCGGGGCTGCTGCCGCCAGATACACACGATCTGGCATGATAATCAGCGTGCGTGTCTCGAAGGACAACACCTCCGCCTTCTCCTCAACGAGCGCTTGCAGGCGACTCGCAATGTCACCGACGAGACAGGCTTTCGAGCGCATTGGCCCCCACACGAAGTGGTAGGTGATGTACCATGGCTCGTCAGAATTGTGTATATCCATGCCTCGTACCTACATAATTATATCGTGCCGTTGCGATGATGTCCAGAGTAGTGGCCATCAATTTTGTAGATTGGCGAAATTTATCTACATGTTTATTATAGCGCATTGCGGGCGAGACCGCCAGTGATCTTTCCCGGCGAGGTTAGAAGTGGCCCCACATCGCGGCATGAATGCCGCGGCTAATCCTGGTTCCAGCGCATCTGTTTCATGTCAAAGTTCACTCTCGCCTTACCGATATGTACGACCCAGTTCGGCCAGGGTTCTTTCAGGGTTCTTTTTGTGTCTTGACAGGCTGGCGTCATGCGACTATTATTTGATTGATCGAGCAATTAATTAATTTGTGAGGATAAACCGATGGCCCGGCCCGCGACCAACCACGAAGCGCGCAAAGCCGCGATTGTCGACGCCGCGCTGGACTGCTTTACCAGGTACGGCTATGACGGCGCCACTAATAAGCTCATTGCCGAGGCCGCCGGAATGAAGAGCGCCGGAATCATCTACCATTACTTTCCCAGCAAAGAAGATCTCTTTCAGGCATGTCTTGATCGTGTCACTGCCTTCGATACAATGCATGAGGTTATCATGGCAAACCAGGATGACCCGCCCGAGGTCTTCCTGCGTCGGGTTGGGCGCGCATACCTGGGCATCATGCGCGACGACCAACGGCTCATCAAACTCATCCTCATGCTCTTCTCCGCGATTCAGAGCCATCCTGAGCTGCCGCCGCTGGCGTTGCGCCGGGTTGCGCCCGCCTTCATCCTGCCGTTGCTCGGCTATCTCCAGCGCCAGGTCGAGCTCGCGGTGCTGCGTCCGCTGCCGCCCCTGAGCGCAGCGCAGCAATTCTTCGGGCCGTTGGCGGTTCGCGCGATCTTAGGCAGCCTACCGGAAACATTCTTGCCCCTGCCGCCTCTGACTGATGAGGCCTTCGTCGACAACCTGGTCCAGACGTATCTCGATGGCGCTCGCGTGCGTGGCGACGCCATCCCGCCGGAGGGAGGTCAAGCCCACTAGCCGCTTACCAGTTCGACTTCGGACTCCGTTTGCTCACTTCGGGAGGAGATTATGTCATCTGCGCCTTCGCCATCATCTGATCCTATCGTCGTCAGCGATGTGGTCAAACGCTTCAACGACGTGACCGCGCTCGACCACGTGACACTTTCCGTCGCGCGGGGCGAGACCTTTGGCCTCATCGGCCCGAACGGCTCCGGGAAAACGACGCTAATACGCCTCCTGCTCGGTCTGGGGCGCCCAACCGACGGGCGCATCGCTGTGCTGGGCCGTGCGATGCCCAACCGCCAGGTCGCGCTACATATCGGCTACATGACCCAGTCCAGCGCGCTCTATAACGAATTGAGCATCCGGGAGAATCTGGCGTTCTTCGGCACGCTTTATGGTTTGCGGGGCAAGCGCCTGAAAGCGCGGGTCGCCGCCACGCTGGAACTGGTGGACCTGACGGGGCGCGCCGATTCGCCGATTCAGACGCTCTCCGGTGGTATGCGCCAGCGTGTCTCGCTTGGCTGCGCGCTGATCCATGAGCCGGAACTGATCTTCCTCGACGAGCCGACGGTGGGGATCGACCCAGAGCTGCGTGTCGCGTTCTGGGACTACTTTGCCCAGCTCAACCAGCGCGGGGTAACGCTCATCGTCTCGACCCATAACCTGGATGAGGCGACCCGCTGCCACCGGCTGGGACTGCTCCGCTTTGGCAAGCTACTTGCCGCCGATACCCCGGCCTCGATTCGGCAGCAGTCCGGCAAAGACGACTTCGAGCAGGCGTTTCTTTACTTCGCCCAGCGCGCCGAGCATGCGAACCAGACCGACCGTGCGGACCATGCAGAGAGGGAGGCATAGCCATGTCATTTATCCGTGTGACAGCCCTCGCCGGACGCATTGTCAGGCAATTCGTACGCGACCGCCGAACGCTTGCGCTGCTGTTCCTCGCGCCGCTGCTCGTCATGACGCTGCTGCAAATCGTGCTCACCTCCAGTGATGCCAGCGTGACTCTCGCGGTTGTGCCACCGTCCGGGCCGCTCGGCGCGACCATCATCAGCAACATCAAGCCGCCTGATTCGGTCGCGATCAAGGTCATCAGCGCCGATCAAGTCGAGCTGGGGCTGAAGAACGGCGACTACGATGGCGTGCTCATCTTCCCAGGCGATTTTCTGGCGCAGGTACAGCAGGGACAGCGCCCTGAGCTAGAGCTGAGGCTGGAAGGATCGAACCCCACCGTCGCCAAACAGTTGAGCGGCATCGTTACGCTGCTGATCAACTCGCTAGCCACCACGCAACCGTCCGCCCAGCAGGCTGCGCTGACGCCAACATTGACGACAACATATCTCTATGGCGGCCCGCAGTTCACGCAGACCGACGCCTTCGCACCGCTGCTGATCGGCGTCTTCTCGTTCTTCTTCGTCTTCCTGCTGACTTCGGTCGCCTTCCTGCGCGAGCGCTCGCAGGGGACCATCGAGCGGCTGCTCGTCGCGCCGCTGACCCGGACCGAACTGGTGCTGGGCTACGTCTTCGGCTTCACGCTCTTCGCGCTGGCGCAGTCGGCGGTCATCCTGCTCTATGTCATTTTCGTGTTGCGCGTCCACTATGCCGGGAATCCGTTTGTCATATTCCTGGTGACGGCGCTCCTGACGATTGGTGGCGTGAACCTGGGCATCTTTATCTCGGCGTTCGCGCGCAACGAGCTGCAGATTGTGCAGTTTATTCCGCTGGTGATCGTGCCGCAGATATTGCTGGGCGGACTCTTCTTCCCGGTGAAGACGCTGCCGGTGGTGCTCTATCAGCTAGCCCATGTGATGCCGCTAACCTACGCCAACTTCGCCCTGCAAGACGTGATGCTCAAGGGATTTGGGGCGAGCGATATTGTCGGCGATCTCATCTTCCTGGTCGGCTTTGCGCTGGTGATGGTGCTGCTGGCTGCGTTCTCGCTCCGCCAGGAGAAAGTGTGACTCAGCCAGTTAGGTGCTGGGTCACATGGGTTTTGAAACAGCCTCTTGCGTCCGCGTATGGCATGCTGCTAGCCTTTGGTGTGCTGGCAGACAAGTTGCGCGAATGAGGGGGAGGCGCCGATGCGACACCGACATGCTATAGCCATACCGTGGGCAGGGGCGCCGCTGCGCGCTATCATCCTGCTACTTGGCGCGTTCCTGCTTGCGCTTACCGCCTGCTCGACCTCGACAGCAGCGAAGACCAGCGCTCCAATGGCGACTCCGACGGCAGTGGTCAGCGGGCCGCTGGCGAGCGTCGTTGCTCCGGCGGCGCGCCCGCTGGCGCAGCGAATCGTCACGGAGTATGACACCAGCGCGCAGCGGGCGAAGATCACGCTGACAGTTGGCGCGGCTCCCAACGTCGCCACGGCGCAGGCGCAGGTCATGACGCTCAGCTTCCAGGTGCAGAAGGCGGTCTGGGCGAGCAATCCCGGGCTGCACGAGGTAAAGGTGATCGTGCTTGGCCCGATTCGCGACGACTACGCCAACATCATCGACGATGCCTACGGCGTCTCGGATGTCTTCGCGCTCACCGCCGCGAAGCTCTCATGGAGCGCCCTCACTCCAGAAAGTGCCTGGAGCAGCTACGATAGCACCTGGCTCCGGCCAAGCTACAAGCCGAACTGGATCTACGGGAAGAACAACTAGAGCACGCCCATTGCATCAGCGGCTTCTGTCAAATCGCTCGCGGACAATGCCGCCGAGCAGGCGCAATTCCTCGACTCCGAGCAGCCGCGCCAGCACGAAGTAGACCGCCACACCCGCGCCGCCCGCCACCAGCAGGGTGAGTGCTGCTGCGACTGTGCCTGAGCTATCGAGTGCGGGAATGAGCCGGGGCGGCAGCACGAGCAAGCCGAAGCTCACGATAGCCATTGCCAGCGCCGCCAGCGCGATACGGCCCGCGCCGTCCAGTAACTCGCGCATGCCCAAATCGCCGATGGTCAGTGTCAGCAACACGAAGAGAATGAGCGCGTTTCCCACGTTGAGCGCGGTATTTGCGAAGGCGATGGCTGGCATGCCGATAGTTGAGCCAAGGGGGACGGCGATGGCGAGATAGAAGAGAATCGCGACGGCGCCGGTTACCGCTGGGGTGAGCGTGTTCTTGCGGGCGTAAAATGCCGCGATCAATAGCTGACCGAGCGCGAGGAAGGGAAGCTGGTAGCTATAGTTGAGCAGCGCCAGCGCGTTACGATACGAACAGCCGTTGGCCGCCTGGCAGGTTCCATGCTGGAAGAGCAGCTCGACAATGGGATCGCGCAGGACGATCAGCCCGACCATCGCTGGAACCATCAGCAGCAGCCCCAGCCGGAACCCCAGGACCAGGATGCGCTTGAACTCAGGCGTATCTGCGTGATTGGCCGCAGCTGTCAGCGCGGGCAGCACGGCGAAGGTGAGCGCGGCGGCCACCAGCCCGGTCGGAAACTGAATCAGCGTCGTGGCGCTCTGCAGCGCGGTCGCGTTGGCCAGCGGATTGCCGGGCGTGCGGCCAATCAGAAACAGGTCAACGTTCTGCTGGGCGAACGTGATAAGCAGAAAGCCCACGATGGGCGCGTAGAGGCGCAGCGCCTGGCGTACCGCCGGATGGCGCAGCTGGAGGACTGGTCGCCAGCCAACGCCGGTCTTGCGCAGGCCCGGCAGCAGAAACAAGAACTCGCCCAGCGCCCCCACCACCGCCCCAACCGCCAGTCCGCGCGCGCCCAGCAGGTGCGCCTGCTCCACGGCGGGCGAGCCGCTATTTTGAAACAGTTCGCTGAGCGGCAGGTGAAGCTGGACCGCGACCACGAGCAGCCCAATCACGCCGCCAACGACGATGCCGACGTGAAAAATGCCCGTGGCGAACGCCGGGAGAACGACCTCTTTGAGGGCATAGAGCAGCGCCGAGGTGACGGCGTAGAGTCCCAACCCAAAGAGCGCGAAGGCGGCGATGCGCACCAGCTCGATGGCGAGCGCCTCGCTGGTGGGATCGACAAGGTTGGGGTCGATCCAGAATGGGACGAGCGATGGCGCGGCGAGCAGCAAGATCAGCGCGGCAACGGCCAGCGCGATGACGACCAGATTGAGGATGGTGCTGTAGGCGCGGCGCAATTGCTCGCGGTGGGCAGGTTCGCCGTAATCGACGAAGGTGGGGATCAGCGCGCCGCTGACCGAACCCGCCACGACCAGATCGCTCACCTGCTGGATGGGCCGGAGCGCGATGATGAAGGCGCCACTGGCCGCGCCATAGAACAGCACGTTGAGCGTCTCGATACGCACGAGACCCAGCACGCTGCTGAGCAACTGGCCGGCCATGATGATCGCCGCCGCCGCGACGATGCGACCGCGCGCACCACTGGCGCCGGTTGAGTTCTCGTGAGGCGAGGTCAGCGCGCTGGCGATTGCGGTTTCGTCGTCGGTGATGTTCGCGGGTAGGGGCGCGTCATCATGGTCGGGCATCGGCGTCTGACCCATAACGCGCGACGATGCGGTCGATCAGGTCGCTGGTAGAGTGGCCCGGCAGGTAGGCCAGCAGCGCCAGCGAGCCTCCATAGTCGGCGACGGTGAGCGCCTCAGGCAGCCGCCCCCCCAGGCCAGCGTCATCGGCGAGCGCACGGTGCAGTTCCTGCGCGTCGAGCACTGTATTCTGCTGGCGTTTCGCACGTGCGGCATAGTCCGCGCCCTTGACGTAGATGTCTGGCCGGAGCAGTGCGAGCGTTGCCTCGGCGGTTCGCTCGCCGAATATCGTCACGTAATCCACGCAATCGAGCGCCGCCAGCAACTCGGCGCGCTCGGCATCAGGAACCAGCGGTCGCCGTGGCCCCTTCAGGTGACGGGCGGATTCGTCGCTGTTGACACCGACCACCAGCAGATCGCCCAGTCGGCGCGCATTGCGAAGATACCGCAGATGGCCAAGGTGCAGCAGATCGAATACACCATTGGTAAAGATGATACGCTGTCCCTGCTTGCGCTTCGACGCGAGCGCCTCTGCCAGCCGCTCACGCTCGATGACCATGCCCACCGCGTTAGTCCTCCATCTGCGCGCGCACCGCCGCCATCAGCTCCTCGGGCGTATTGGTGGCGTTGCCCAGCCGCTGGATGACGAGGCCCGCCGCGATATTCGCCAGCGTCGCCGCCTCGGTTTGCGTCCCGCCCGCGGTCAGCGCCAGCGTGAACGTCGCCGCGACGGTATCGCCCGCGCCAGTGGGGTCGGCCACCTCGCCGTGGTAGAAGGCAGGCAGGTGCAGCGGCGGCTGGTTGCGCTCGAAGAGGCTCATCCCCTCGCTACCGCGGGTAATCAGCAACCCCTGGGCGTTGGTACGCTCCAGCAGTTCGCGCCCAGCGTCCTCCAGGCTCGCGCGGTCATGGATGCGCCGTCCCAGGGTCGCCTCGGCCTCCGGCTGATTGGGCGTCAGCGCGGTCACGCCCTGAAAGCGGTCGAGATCGCCATGCGCGTCCACAATGATGATCTTGCCAGCCTCGCGCGCGAGCGGAATGGCTGTCTTGATGATTTCAGGACTGATAACTCCGTTTTCATAGTCCGAGAGGATGAGGGCGTCTATAGTGGGAATGGTTGCGCTCAGATAGGCAAGCATCCGCCCCTTGCAGTCATCGCTCAGATCAGAGTCGTCGAGCACATCTACGCGCACAATTTGCTGGCGCACAAGCTGGCTATCGCCCGCGAAGATGCGTGTCTTGGTGGTGGTCGGGCGGCCCTCTTCGCAAAAGACGCCATCTAGGGAGATCTGATACTCCGCGAGCCGCCGACGTAGTCGCTCGCCTGATGCGTCCTCGCCGATCACGCCGCAGATGAAGACCTCAGCTCCCAGCGTGCGGGCGTTGACGCCGGGATTCATTGCGCCCCCCGGCACGGTGTAGTGTTCGCGCTGGCCGAGGATCAGCACAGGCGCCTCGCGCGAGACTTTCAGCGGTGCGCCGATAATATATTCGTCTGCTACCAGATCGCCCACCACCAGGATGCGCTTCCCAGCAAAGGCGCGCACCAGGCATAACAGGTGGTCGCAATCCAATCCGATCTTCACCGTCGTGAACAGCCCTTTCGCCGCATTATGTGTCGCCGGCCGACACTGCCGACACTATAGCATGCCTGTCACGCTGGACGCACGCACCTGAGTGCTATCCGTTCACCCAGAGCATTTATGGCATGCACGCGGAGGATTCCGAAGCAAGTGAACGGGCCTGGCTCGAAATTTGCATATAGGCGTCAATCAGAGCGAGGTACAATGCCTGGGGTAGAAAGACGGGTGATGTAGCCTTGCGATGATTGAACTGCTGTGTTACTCTTGTGAACCTAGATGGGCTTCTTGCGTAGTAGTAGTATTAGAGTAGAGAATGTGGAAGCGGTCGGAGCATGTGACCATCCATGAAGGAGGCGGTCGGCTCGACGCTCTCATGGGAGAGCGCTTCCACGACAGTGGGCGGACTCGGCACAGTGGCCAGGCTCGCCAGGCTTTCCAACAGAACAGGGTACTCGTAGACACAACGGATTTCAGAGAGGCCGCTACCCGCGTTGATGCTGGTCTTGATCGCGCATGTTGGATCGGCTTTTCTGTAGGTCACCTGGAGACTCCGCCTGAGGGCGGAGAAACGTCCGCTCGCCTATACTGCACGGCATAGCCACGCCAGCGAGCCCACGTGCTCTTCACCCCTTCCGAGCGCTGCGTGTCCGGGCATCTTTGCGGCGATTGTTGAGCGCTAAGATGCGTCAGGCGCCTGTGCCCGGTCGAGGCAACGACTCCCACAGGGGAGCACGCGATCATCCTGCGCTCGCCGAAGAGCAGCCATCAGTTTTCTCCGCGCATGAGCGTCGCATAGCGAAAATAGCGCGACGCGCGCCCACCGAATTCATGGCGTATATGGAATAATCCGCACGCGGCTCTCTCCGAGTCTCTCGTGGAACGATAACGGTACTGCCTGTCACCTCTGGAAAGTACACATCGGTTGCTGTTAGGCCGATGCGCTAGCTGTTTGCCATTCCGAACAAATGTCCGACAGCGGTGGATGTGTGAAGAACAGTCTTATGTCATGAGCAGAAAGCCTGCGCATACCTGTCACCAGGCAAGACGCGCGTTATCGGCAACGACCAGCCGGGCTGCCCATCCTGCGCATGACGCCACCTGAACCACTAGCAGGCGGTTGACCGCTAACGCGCCGTTTCCAGAACATATGCGGCCAGAAACGAGGGGTAAGGTATGGACCTTGTCAAGCGACTGGAAGAGTACCGCGAACGCGAACGCTCATTGTCGTGGGAGGGAACCTTCGCGCAGTACTTCGAGATTGCAACGCGCCAGCCATCAGTGGCGCAGCTCTCGCACGAGCGTATCTATTCGATGATTATGGCCGACGGCACGGAGACCAACCGCCTCGGCGAGCCACAGTTTAAGTTCTTCGATCAGGAAATCTTCGGCATTGAGAAATCGCTGCAGCAGATTGTGGAGTACTTCCGCTCGGCGGCCCAGCGGCTGGAGGTGCGCAAGCGCATCTTGCTGTTGATGGGTCCGGTCGGCGGCGGTAAGTCTACCATCGTCAGTCTGCTCAAGCACGGCCTGGAAGAGTATACGCGCGCCGAAGCTGGGGCGGTCTATGCCATCAAAGACTGCCCGATGCATGAGGAGCCGCTCCACCTGATTCCACAGGAGCTTCGCGCCGATGTCGAGAAGGAATTTGGCCTCTACATCGAGGGCGAGCTTTGTCCGAAGTGCCGCTACGTGCTGGAGAATACCTACGACAATAAGATTGAGTCGGTGCCTGTCGTGCGGATTCCCTTCAGCGAGAAGCACCGCACCGGCATTGGCACCTTCACACCGTCTGATCCCAAGAGCCAGGATATCTCCGAGCTAGTAGGCGGTATTGACCTTTCGACAATCGGCGAGGTTGGTACAGAAAGCGATCCGCGCGCCTACCGCTTCGATGGCGAACTCAACATCGCCAACCGCGGCATGATGGAATTCATCGAGCTTCTGAAAGTGGATGAGAAATTTCTGTATGTCCTGCTGACTCTCTCGCAGGAGCAGAATATCAAGACGGGCCGCTTCTCGATGATCTATGCGGACGAAGTGGTCGTTTCGCACACCAACGAGACGGAGTACCGCGCGTTCGTGGGCAATCGCAAGTCTGAAGCGTTGCAGGATCGCATTATTCTGGTGCGGGTACCCTATAACCTGCGCGTCTCCGATGAGGTGAAGATCTACGATAAGCTGCTTGGGCAGAGCGCACTCACGAATGTGCATATCGCGCCGCATACGCTGCGGGTCGCCAGCATGTTTGCCATTCTCACCCGGCTGGAGCAGTCCAACAAAGTGGGCATGAGCCTGATGAAGAAGCTCAAGCTCTACGATGGTGAGGACCAGGAAGAGTTCAAGCAGAAAGATATCCGCGAGCTTCAAGAGGAGTCCGAGCGTGAGGGCATGGAGGGCATCTCGCCGCGCTATGTCATCAACCGGCTTTCCAGCGCGCTCGTGAAGGATGGCGTCACCTGCATCAACGCGATTGACGCGCTCCGGGCGTTGCGCGACGGGCTGGATCAACATACCAGCATTTCACGCGAACAGCGCGAGCAGTATCTCAACTTCATCAGCGAGGCGCGTAAAGAGTACGACGAGATGGCCAAGAAGGAAGTGCAGCGGGCATTTGTCTATTCCTTCGAGGAGTCGGCGCGTACCCTGCTCAACAACTACCTGGATAACGTCGAGGCGTACTGCAACCGCACCAAGGTGCGCGACCCCATTACCGACGAGGATATGGAGCCAGACGAGCAGCTGATGCGCTCGATTGAGGAGCAGATCGGCATCACCGAGAACGCGAAGAAGACCTTCCGCGAGGAGATTCTGATTCGTATCTCGTCGCTGGCGCGGCGCGGTCAGACGTTTGACTACAACAGCCACGAACGCCTGAAAGAGGCTATCGAGAAGAAGCTCTTCGCAGACCTGCGCGATGTGGTCAAGATTACGACGTCGTCACGGACGCCCGACCCCGAACAGCTCAAGAAGTCAAATGAGGTGGTCGGTCGGTTGATCGCCGACTTTGGCTACTGCCCGGTCTGCGCGAACGAATTGCTGAAGTATGTCGGCTCGCTGCTGAACCGCTAGTCCCACGGCCCGGAAGAGCCGCTATCCCTCGTGGCGAGCTCTTCCGGGCTGTCACCCCGCCCCTGGCGAATTGGCAGCCAACAGTATCTCTGGCTGACGCGCGCCACGCTATCCGGGTGGAATCGCGGGAGAAATGGGCATGAAGAACTATACATCGAGCATCTCGCGGCATGACTGGTCATTGCACCGTAAGGGCGCGATTGATCAGGAGCGCCACAAACAGAAAATTCGTGAGGCCATCAAGAAGAACCTCGCCGACATCGTCAGTGAAGAAGCCATTATTCTCTCTGACGGCAAGAAGATCGTGCGCGTGCCGATTCGCTCGCTGGAGGAGTACCGATTCCGCTACGACCCCGGTCGCGAGCAGCATAGCGGGCAGGGCAACGGCAAGAGCAAAGTGGGCGATGTCGTGGCGGCCGATCCACAGCGCGGACGCGGCAAGCGCGGCGATGCGGGCGAGGAGCCGGGCGTCGACTACTACGAGGCGGACGTGACGGTGGATGAGTTGGCCGCGCTCATTTTCGAGGATCTGGGGTTGCCCTTCCTCGAAGAGAAGAAGCTGGCGGAGATGGAGACAGAAGCCGTCCGCTTCACCGACGTGCGTAAGGTCGGGCCGCTGGCCAATCTCGATAAGCGTCGCACGATCATGGAGAATATCAAGCGCAATGCGTCCAAGGGTGACGCGCATTTCAAGAAGATCAAGAACGAGGATCTGCGGTTCAAGGTCTGGGAGCCGACGATCAAATATCAGTCGAACGCGGTCGTGCTGGCCATGATGGACGTTTCGGGGAGCATGGGCGAGTTCGAGAAGTACATCGCGCGCAGCTTCTATTTCTGGATGGTGCGCTTCCTGCGGACCAAGTATAACAACGTGCATATCGTCTTCATCAGCCACCACACTGAGGCCCAAGAGGTGACGGAGGAAGAGTTCTTCACCCACGGCGAGAGTGGCGGCACGCAGGTATCCTCCGCGTATGAGCTGGCGCTCCAGATTATTAGCGAACGCTACAATCCTGCCGACTGGAATATCTATCCCTTCCACTTCGCCGATGGCGATAACCTGCCCTGGGATAACGAGCGTTGCGTCCAGCTGGTCCAGCAACTGATGAGCATCTGCAACATCTTCGGCTACGGCGAGATTCGCGAGGGACACTATCGCTCGCCCAGCACGCTGATGTCAGCCTATAGCAAGATTCAGGAAGAGAAGTTCATCGCGGTGACGATCTCCGAAAAGTCGGAGGTCTATCCGGCGCTGCGCCACTTTTTTGCCACCCGCGATCCCGCGACGGCGCTGCCCTGACGCATAAGCTCGATTCCCTGGCACACGTCGCCGTGAAAGGAAGGCATGAGGATGCCTGAAGCGATCACCAACGATCAGTATGTCGCCGCGTTGGGCGATGCCATCGAGAAGATATGGGACATTGCGCACCGCATGGGGCTGGACCCTTACCCGGTCAATTTCGAGTTGGTGCCAGCCACCATCATGTACGAATTTGGCTCATATGGGCTGCCTGGGCGGTTCAGTCACTGGTCGCGCGGCAAAGCCTATTATCGCATGAAGACCGACTATGACTATGGCCTGAGCAAGATTTACGAGCTGGTCGTCAATACCAATCCATCCTACGCCTTTCTGATGGAGCAGAACGACCTCTTGCAGAACAAGGTGGTGGTGGCGCATGTGCTCGGCCACACCGACATGTTCAAGCACAACACCTATTTCAACCGAACGCCGCCCAACATGATCGATAAGGTCAGCGTGAACGCCGACCGCATCCGCAAGTATGAGTACGAGCATGGCGCGGTTCAGGTCGAGCGCTTCCTCGATGCGGTCCTCGCCATCGAGGAGCACATAGACCCCAACTTCCGCATTCGCCATCTCAACGAAGAGGAAACCGAAGAGCAGCAGCGCAAGGGCAAGACTCCGCGTACGACCGAATTCGATGACCTGTGGACGATGGAGGAGCGCGCCGCCACCCGCAAGCGCAGCGAGGACGATGCGCGATTCCGCGCGAAGGCGCGTCGCTTCCCCGCGGAGCCGCAAAAGGACATTTTACTCTTCCTGGCGGAACACGCGCCCGACCTCGAACCATGGCAGCGCGATATCCTGCTCATCGTCCGCGAAGAGATGCAATACTTTGTGCCGCAAATGCAGACAAAAGTACTGAATGAAGGATGGGCATCTTACTGGCATGCGCACATCATGCGCGAGGTTGACCTGACCGACGCCGAGTACGCGGCATTCGCTCAGATGCACGCGGGCGTGCTGGCGCCGAATCGCATGCGCATCAACCCGTATCATGTCGGCTATCATATCCTCGAAGATATCGAGCGCCGCTGGGACAACCCTACCGAGGAGGAGCAGGCGAAGCTGGGTCGAGTGCCGGGCCAGGGCCGCGCCAAGATCTTCGAGGTACGCGAGACCGAGAGCGACGTTTCGTTGCTCCGTAACTACCTCACCGAGGAATTGGTGAAAGAACTGGACCTCTATCTCTATCGCAAAGAGGGCGACCAGTGGGTGATTGTCGAGAAGAACTGGGAGAAGGTGCGCGACGGCATCGTCAGTAGCATGACGAACTTTGGCTATCCATACCTGACCGTCAACGACGCCGACTTCAACCGCAACACCGAACTGTTGCTACGGCATCAAGTCGAGGGTAGCCGCGAACTCGACATCCCCTATGCCGAGAAGACGCTGGAATACGTCTATCGCATCTGGGGACGGCCAGTGCATCTGGAGACCATTTCCGATGAGCGGCCGGTGCGGATGACCTACAACGGCGAGAAGCATACCCAGGCGCTGCTCGACGACGATTGACGAAAGAGCCGTTGCCTACCCCTTGAAGCGGTAGCCGACGCCGCGCACGGTCAAAATAAGCTGGGGGTTGGCGGGATCAACCTCCAGCTTTTCGCGCAGCCAGCGCACGTAGACATCCACCGTCCGGTTGTCGCCGTCGTATTCGTAGCCCCAGACATGCTCCAGCAGCCGGTCGCGCGTCAACACGGTGCCGCGGTTGCGCACCATATAGGTGAGTAGATCGAAGATGCGGGCAGGTAGCTCGATGGTCTGGTCGTTCCGAAAGACCTCGCGACGGTCTTCGTCAATGCGGATGTCGCCCGCTGTCATGATATGCGAGCCGGGCTGGCCTGGCTCCGCGTCGTCGTTTTGCCCGCTGAGGGGCAGCTCGCCACGTCGCAGCAGCGCCCGTACGCGCGCCCGTAGCTCGTTCCAGCTAAAGGGCTTCGTCACGTAGTCGTCGGCGCCCATCTCCAGCCCCACGACGACATCGCTTTCCTCGCCACGCGCCGTCAGCATCAGAATCGGCACGCTCGCCGTCTCTGGGCGGCCACGCAGCTGGCGGCAGACATCCAGCCCGTCGAGGCGCGGCAGCATCAGGTCCAGCAAGACCAGCGCGGGCGGCTGCTGGCGGGCCACTTCGAGCGCGGTCACGCCATCTGGCGCCGAAAGCACCAGATAGCCCTCACGGCGGAGGTTATAGACAATCGTCTCCCGCAGTGCGGCATCATCCTCTACCACAAGCAGCGTGCGTTGGCTCACGGTGGTGTCTCCCTGGTCTAGCCTGGACTCGCTAGTTGAGTTCCTCGATAAGCCCCGACACCATGTAAATGACATCTTCGCAGATATTGGTCACGCGGTCGCCAATGCGCTCCAGATCGTGCGCGATGAACAGCAGGCTCGTGGCCAATGGCACTGACGCCGAATCGCGGGTCATCAGATTCAGTACCTCGTTGAAGATCAACCGATACTGCTGGTCGATCTCATCGTCCTTCACACAAATCTCGCGCGCCTGCTGTACATTGACATCGACAAACGCCTCGATACAGGCGCGCACCTGCTGGCGGACGAGTTTGGCCAGTTCGCTCAACTCATACGCGATGGGCGACGTCTCGTAGTCACGCACTCGAAGCGCCTGTTTCGCGATGCCTACCGCGTGGTCGCCCATGCGCTCGAGCTCGTTGATAACCAGTTGAACGGTAATCAGCTCGCGCAGATCGCGTGCGACCGGCGCCTGAAGCGCGATCACGTTGGTGCAGCGGCTGCGGATGCCGCGCTGCAACTCGTTGACCTCGCCGTCGCTGGCAATGACAACGCCAGCCAGCTCGGCGTCGCGTTGGGTCAGCGCCTGCATCGCGCGCGCAATTGCGCTCTCCACCAA
The DNA here is from genome assembly GCA_036273675.1 of Ktedonobacterales bacterium. Taxonomy (GTDB): domain Bacteria; phylum Chloroflexota; class Ktedonobacteria; order Ktedonobacterales; family JADMIN01; genus DAHUXT01. Next base: position 17,633 of record DASUHD010000159.1, read on the forward strand.
CGTTGCCATTGTAATCACAGATTCTTCGATTTCGCGCAGTTCCTGATGAAAATTGTCTCTTGGCATGGCAACCAGCAATCCCTTTCGCACGTACGCGACCGTCATCGCTACCCGTGACTCACAACCACATCATCCAAAGCGGCCAGTGATGAAATCCTCCGTCTGTCGTTTCAGCGGGCGCGAGAATAGCTGCCCGGTCGGCGCATACTCCACCATATTGCCGGTGAGGAAGAACCCGGTATACTGTGAGATACGCGCTGCTTGCTGAAGGTTGTGGGTCACGATGATTATGGTGTAACGCTGTTTGAGTTGGTCGATCAGTTCCTCAATCTTCAGCGTGGCCACTGGGTCAAGCGCCGAGCATGGTTCATCCATCAGAATCACTTCGGGTTCCACCGCCAGCGCCCGCGCGATGCAGAGGCGCTGCTGCTGGCCGCCAGACAGGCTGAGCGCGCTCTGGCGCAGGCGATCCTTGACCTCCTCCCAAAGGGCCGCGCCTCGCAGACTACGTTCAACGATTTCGTGTACGTCACGACGAGTGTGGCCGCCTTGAACCCGAAGTCCATAGGCGACATTATCGAAGATCGATTGTGGGAACGGATTGGGCCGCTGAAACACCATGCCAACTCGCTGCCGGAGACGAATGATATCGGTTGCTGGATCGTAAATGTTCGTTCCGTCTAACAGCACGCTGCCGGTAATTCGCACGCCGGGGTTCATATCATGCATTCTATTGAGGGCACGTAAGAACGTTGACTTGCCACAGCCAGAGGGGCCCATCAACGCTGTCACTTGATGCTCGGCAATGCCGAAGCTGACATCATGGATGGCGTGATTCATGCCGTAATAGATATTCAACTGCCGTGTCTGCACTTTTATGGGCAGATTTGGCGTGGCGATACATCCTTCTGATTCCACCGAGCTCTCAAGCAGGTGCTCTTCGCTCACGTTGTCTCTTTGCATATCTTTCAGCATCGCGCTCTCTTTCTTGTTCGCAGTGTGGTGCGCATCCCGCGGCGACCCCTATGTCATTGCAGCAAAGTGCAATAGATAGCTCTCGTGCCTGCAACCGCTAGAACCGCTTGCAGGAGACTGCGATCAACCCCCTATCCAAAACGGCCTGTGATAAAGTCTTCTGTCTCTTTCTGCTGAGGATGCGAAAACAATTCAGCAGTTGCTCCTACTTCGATTAAATGACCGCTCAGGAAGAAGGCAGTACGGTCAGCCACCCGGGCTGCTTGCTGCAGATTATGGGTCACGATGACGATCGTGTAGTGTTTCCTGAGTTGGCGGATGAGATCTTCCACCTGCAATGTGGCAATCGGGTCAAGCGCCGAGCAGGGCTCGTCCATCAGCACAATGTGTGGCTCGAGCGCGAGTGCACGGGCGATGCAGAGGCGCTGCTGTTGGCCGCCGGAGAGTTGCATCGGAGCCCCCGACAGCCGGTCTTTCACCTCGTCCCAGAGTGCGGCCTGGCGAAGGCACAGTTCCACCAGTTCGTCGAGCGCTTTCCCCTTCGCCAGGCCATTGATGCGGGCGCCGATAGCGACATTCTCGTAAATGCTGCGATGTGGCAGTGGATTCGGCTGCTGGAAGACCATGCCAATGTGTCGCCGTACATAAATCGGGTTGATGGTGGGAGCGTAGATGTTGACGCCCTCAATAACGACACTGCCCGTGACGCGCGCTCCAAAGACCTCTTCATGCATGCGGTTGAGGCAGCGCACAAACGTCGATTTGCCTGACCCAGAAGGGCCAATAGCCGCGGAGACGCTCAATGGAATGATCGACAGATTCACATCGAAGAGGGCTTGAGACGGCCCGTACCAAGCATCCAATCGCTGAATATCAATCGCGATCTCTGCCTGAGATTGCCCCTCAGATGCAACTAACTCTTGCACGATACCCTCCGATCAGCGGCCATGCCGCTTAAATCCGCCGGTCGCCCAGCGCACCGCCAATGAGGTAATGACGACGAATACGATCAGCACAAGCGCTCCGGCGAATGCCTGATCCCGCTCGATCTGATAGGGGCTGAGCGTGAAGTTAAAGATGCGCGCCGGAACGGAATCTATCGGCCCCTGCAGCAAGCTCCTATTGAAGAATGGCGTGATCCCCGCCGTCATGAGCAGCGGCGCTGTCTCCCCGGCCACACGCGCCAGCGCTAGCATGACTCCTGTGACGATACCACTCCGCGCTGCGGGAATCACTACCTGCATGATTGTCCGCGAATGTGTCGCACCCAGTGCGGCAGAGGCTTCTCGCTGATCTTTAGGCACCAGGCGCAGCACCTCCTCGGTGGCCCGCGCGACAGTTGGAATCATGATGATCCCCAGCGCCACGCCGCCCGAGACAGCAGAGAACGAGTGGGATGGCACCACAATCAGCACCCAGGCAAAGAGGCCGAAGATGATCGTTGGGATGCCGGTGAGCGTATCCACCAGGAAGCGTACGAACGACGCAAAGGGGCCACGACCCACCTCAGAGAGAAAGATGCCCACTGCCATACCGAGGGGCACGCCAATGATAGTCGCGAGAGCTATCAGGATCGCCGAGCCCTGCAGTGCGGTGGCCCACCCGCCGCCGGTTTCGCCAGGGGCCCTCGGTCGCTGGGTAAAGAAGTTCGCGTTGATAAACTGCAGGCCCTTGGCAGCGATATAACCGATCAGGTAGATCAAGAACAGACTGGCGAGAATAGCAAAAAAACCAGTCAGGATGATGGAGAGCTTGTTGACGATGTTGCGGCGGAACTGCAGCCCGTTTCGTTCTGCTTCGAACGGATTGCTCTTGGTTGATTGCGTGGTGACACTCATGCGGTCAGCCCTCCTCCGACGCGACCCATCCGTGCAATGAGCAGTCGCGCGAGTATGTTCGTCAGCAGCGTAATAAGCAAGAGCAGGAGGCCAGCCTCAAGCACCGCGGAGAGAAATACGCCAGGTGTCGCCTCACCGAACTGATTGACGATGACACTCGACAGCGTATAGCCCGTCTGGAAGAGACTCCAACTCGGCGGTGTTGCTTGGTTGCCGATAACCAGCGTCACAACGATGGTCTCACCCAGCGCCCGTCCGAGCCCCAGGATCGCTCCGCCCGTGATGCCAACGCGTCCGTATGGCAGGATCGCGTAGCGGATCACCTCCCAGCGTGTCGCGCCGAGCGCAAGCATTGCCTCACGTTGCGAGACTGGGACGACGGCCATCACCTCGCGCGAGATTGCCGTAATGATCGGCAGGATCATCGCCGTCAGAATCAAGCCAGCTGCCAGCATGCCCACACCATGCGGGGTCCCTTGAAAGAACGGTAGGAAGCCGAGATGTTGTTGCAGCCAAGGCTCGCCTGACTGTTGCAACCATGGTGCGAAGACCAGGAAGCCCCATAATCCAATCGCCACACTGGGAATGGCCGCCAAGGTGTCGACGAGGAATGCCAATGGGAATCGCAGCCGACGCGGGCAGAATTCGGTCAAGAAGATGGCGGTGCCCACGCTGAGAGGAACGGCGAGGAGGATTGCAAACGCAGATGTGAAGAAGGTGCCGAAGAGCGCCGGTCCGACTCCGAACGTGTTGTGGATTGGATCGAAGGCTGGATTAGTGAGGTATTTGAAGCCAAACTGCTGGATGGTCGGCCAGGAGCTGCTGAGCAGCACCCATCCGATACCCAGGACAATCACGAGCACGATCCCGACGAACAGGTAGAGGAGCACGCGGAAGGCGAAGTCGCCAGGCCGACGCGCCTGCACACGGATCTGGCTCAGCGATGCCCGAAGCCATGCCCGGCTTCGGGCCTGGATAGAACTTCTTTCGGAGGCGACAGGTACTTCCATCAATGTTAACCTTTAGCTGCTACGTGGACCAACGATATCCTGTCCTCGCTCGATTCCTTGGTATTCACCGAGCTTTATACCTCGGCAATTCCCATGATTGCCAGAATGCGCAAACGTCAGCCCTCCCGCAGGAGTCTCAATGAGACGTTCATTGCGAGAGAACTGACTGTTCACGTGGCCCCTGAATCCGCTTGCGTTAGCCCTTATAGCAGGCGCTGCTGCCGCACTTCATGGCCTTGATCTGCGCCTCATCCTTAGCCAGGATTGTTGACGGCAACGCGACGTAGTTGGGTGAGGCGTACTGTTGGCCCGAGTGGACCGCCCACCAGGCGAAATTCGCGATGGCCTGCCCCTTGTCCGCGTCTGTCTGGTTCTGGTAGACCAGCATCCAGGTGAAGCCCGCGATTGGGTAGGAGTTGGCACCTGGGGCGTTCACGAAGAAGAAGCGCAGGTCTGCCGGGATGTCGGTGACGCTGTTGGCCGCGGCAGCCACCGTGTCAGATGATGGCACGATGAAGCCACTGGCGTCCTTGTTCTGGACCGCGCCATAGCTGATGTTGTTGGCGATCACATAGGCAAGTTCGTTGTAGCCAATCGCATACTTGGTGTTCTTGACCTGCGTAGCGACACCATCGTTCCCTTTGGCGCCAACGCCGGTCGGCCAGTTGATTGTCGTGCCTGCGCCTGGTCCGCTTGACCAAGCGGTGCTTACTGCCGCGAGATAGTGGGTGAGAATGCCAGTCGTACCGCTACCATCCGAGCGATGGACAACCGTGATCGGCTGGTTCGGGAGCGTGACACCCGAGTTGCTGGCAACGATCGCGGGGTCATTCCAGTTCTTGATTTGACCCAGGAAGATCTTTGCGAGCGTATCGCCTGTGAACTGGAGGTGCGTCGAAGTCGCAACTTCCGGGACATTGTAGGAGATGGCCACTCCACCAATCGTCGCGGGGATGTGCAGCACCGCGCCAGCCTTGCTCTGGGCGACCTGGGCATCGGTCATCGGCGAGTCAGTCGCGCCAAAGTCGACAGTCTGCTGCAAGAATTGGGTGATGCCAGCACCGCTACCGACCGACTGATAGGAGACCTGGGCGCCGCAGTGGGCGTCCACATATTGTTCGGACCACTTCGACATCAAGGGGTTGATGAACGTCGAGCCTGCTCCAGAGAGCGATGTGGTGTTAGGACAGGAAGGGCCGGACGCAGTCGTGGTGCCGGAGCCACAGGCAGCCAAACCTATAACAGCGGTAGCACACAATGCCAAGCCAATGGTTGCCTTGCGGATCGCTGAGATGCGATCGAGCATGATGCCTCCTCAAATCACTCTACTTTGGTAGGAGCGTCATATGATGGCGAGCGGGTCTGGGCCGTGCATGCCGCGTCCAGTTCCGCAACTCGTCCATGTAGACCTTAGGATGCGTCTGTTAATAGCCTTTTGAACTTCTGTTAAGGTTGTGTTAAATGGGGACTGAGGGCTTTCATGCGCCGCCTCTGGATGCGATACACTACGACCAGGTGGTGCGTGACAGGGCGTGGCGGATTGAGGATGCCGCGCAGAACAGGGAATAGGTAGGATGGGCGCAAGCGGTGAGATTCTGTCGCTCTTAGAGGCGTTCCTCGCGGGCATGATTGTCGTCGGCGCGGTCGCATGGCTCCAGCGACGGATTGATGAGCGCAAGCGGATTGTCGCGGAGGAGCGGCGCTACATTGCCGAGCGGCAACTGGAGAGCCGCCTGCATGAGATCGCGCGCCTGCACGACATGACAGGAGTGCTGCTCGAAGCCTATCCACGCCCCGTCCTCGTCACCGATCAGGACCGCGTCATACTGTTCGCCAACAGCGCCGCGCTGGAACTCATCCAGCTTGCGCGCGAGCAGGTGATTGGCCGCGTTGCCGCCAGCGTCATCCTGGACTACGAGACGATGCGCGTGCTGCTCGAAGCGGGGCAGAGCCAGTCGCCCGTCGAGACGACCTTCCGCCGCGCCACCACGGGCCAGACCTGGCGCGTCTCGGTGACGCCGATCTCGACGCCCCGCCAGCCATCCCCCGGCACGCCCGAGCTCGATCCGGCGCCCGATGTGCAGCGCATGATCGTCGTCATCGAAGACTTGACTGAACTGCGAAGGTTGGAGATCATGCGGCGTGATTTTGTGGCGCATGTCTCGCATGAGCTGCGCACCCCGCTGGCAGCCGTCAAGCTGCTGACCGATACACTGGACGAGACCGTTGAAGGCGATCCGGTGGCGGCGCGTGGCTTCGCGCGTCGCATCAGTGGCGAGATCGATCATCTGACGCAGATGGTGGCCGAGTTGCTGGAGCTTTCGCGTATCGAATCGGGCAAGATCAAGCTGCGGGCAGAAGCGGTGGAGATCGCCGGATTGATCGAGGCGAGCGTAGATCGGATGAGTCCGCTTGCCGAGGAGCGCAATATCAGCCTCCATACGGCGGTCCCCGAAGGGCTGCCCGATGCCTGGGCCGATGCGAGCCGTGCGGGCGAAGTGCTGATCAATCTGATTCACAATGGCATCAAATACACACCGCCGGGTGGCTCGGTAACAATCTCGGCGGAGGTGATCGAGGCTAACGCGGCGGGCGAGCCACTGAGCGCGGAACAGCGGGCCGAGAGTGGCGCCGCGTCCCAGCGCATGCTGGCCATTCATGTAGTGGATACAGGCGTTGGCATAGACGAAGACGATCTCCCACGGGTCTTCGAGCGCTTCTTCAAAGTCGACCGCGCCCGCACGCGTGAGGTGGAGGAGGCGGCGTTGCCAGAGACGCGCGCGGCGGCAGGCACGGGGCTAGGACTCGCCATCGCGCGGCACCTGGTGGAGTTGCATGGCGGGCGAGCTTGGGCGGAGAGCCGCGTCGGGCGAGGGAGCGACTTCTCGTTCACGCTGCCGCTCGCCAGCGAATCGGCGGAATCGCCTGTCATCGAGCCGCCCGCTCCATCTGTCGGTGCGCTCCCTCACCAGTAATGCGTCTGTTCGCGCTTGCTCATGCGTACGGTAGACGCAACGGAAGGATGGATCGCTTGTCCAGCGTATCATCAACTCGTTTGACCTGCCCGCGTCTGGCTGAGGTTTGGGGGCAGTCCGCGCGCCTTGCGGCAGGTGAAGCGCGCATGATATCCTGCATTTAAGCGGGTCGCCAATGGCGGCGAATATCCTCAACCGGCAAGGCTAACGGTATGCTGACGGTGCGCCAGGCGCTGGCAATGGAAGTTTTCGCGGGGAGTCGTGTCGTGGCGGGAAAGGATGGCCTCGACCGCGAGATACGCTGGGCGCACCCTGTCGATATCCCCCATGCCAGCGAGTGGGTGCGCGGCGGCGAGCTGCTGCTCACCACGTTCTATGGCCTGCGCGATGACCCAGAGGCGCAGATTCACCTCTGCGCCGAGCTTGCCGACAAGGGGCTGGCAGGCATGGTGGTCGCCATTGGTGGCTACCTGGATGCCGTGCCGGACGCCATTCGCAGCGCCGCCGACGCCGCGCGCTTCCCCATCATCGAAATGCCCTGGGATGTCCCATTCGAGGATGTCGTCCGCGCCATCTCCGAGCAGATCATCAACGAACAGTACCAACTCTACAAGCAATCGCTCTCGATCCACGGCTCGCTGACGCGCCTGGTGCTGGATGGCGGCTCGCTGCAGGATGTCGCTCAGGAGCTTTGCAAGCTGTTGCAACGCCCGGTCGAGATCGACGATCTCTCGTTCTCCGTGCTGGCCGCCGCTGGCTCCGAGACCGAGATCGACGACAGCCGCCGAGCCGCTTTGCGCGAAGGGCGTAGCGCGCCGATGCTGCTGGAACATTTGCGGCGCACAGGCGTGCTCGCGCGGATGCGGACCAGCTTTGAGCCGGAGCGCATTGACCCAGACGAGAGCACCAGCGCATACGGGATGACGATGGCGCGTATCCTGGCGCCGATTGTCGTCGCGCGCAAAATCTATGGCTACGTCTGGATCATCGCGGGCAGGCGCGAGCTGGAGCCGCTCGATTTCCACGCAATTGAGCATGCCGCCACCGTCGCCGCGCTGATTCTCTTCCGCGACCAGACGGGCCGCCAGGCGGAAGAACGCGCCGAGAGTCGTATCCTCAGCCGGTTGTTGGCCGAGGATGCCCGGCTCGATAATACCCTGCGTGAGGAGGCGGCTCGTTTCCGCCTGCGGCTGGAGGCGCCACACGCCATCATCGTGATCGATGCGGGGAGCAACGAGGTGCGCGCTGTCGAGTTGGCCGCGCGCAACGCCGTCCGCCGCGCCGGGTTGGCCGCGGCAATGGGCGAGCGCGCCGGGCGGGTCGTCGTGATGGTCGAAGGCTCCCGTGCGGAGGCGATTGTCGAGCTTTGCCAGCGCATCATCACCGAGGCGCAGCCGCTCGAAGACACCATTAGAGTTGGCGCTAGCCCGCTGCATGAGGACGCCGCGACGCTCCAACGCGCCTATGAGCACGCCCTGGAGGCGCTGGCGCTGCTCCCGGCGCTTGGCGACGACCGCAGGGTTGCCCAGTTCGACGAGCTTGGCATCCTGCACTGGCTGCACGCCGTTCCGCAAGACCTGTTGGTGGAGAATGCGTTCGCCCGCAGCATCCAGCGGCTGGCGGAGCATGACCGCGCGCGGGGCGCCGAGCTACTTCATACCCTGGAAGTCTTTCTGGAGTGCGATGGCAACAGCGTGCGCGCGGCGGAGAGATTGATCGTTCATCGCCATACGCTCAAGTATCGTCTGCAGCGCATCGAGGAGTTATGCGAGGTGGATTTGAGTGACCCGCTTTGCAAGCTCAACCTGCGGGCGGCGCTGCTCTCGCGTCGCATGCGCAACGCCCATGGCGGCGAATAGCGAATGAGGCGAAGCGGTTCGCCACAATGGCCAAAGAAACTCGGCCAATGTCCAGATGGCTGGCCCTTGAGCCTGATTCGGCTGGCCCATATACTGCCCACAATCGAGGATGCGCGGCCAACCAGACATCGCTGTCAGAGGCGCACATCCCCACACGAGGAGGTACGGAATGGCTCTCAAGACGCTGACAACTGATCGGCTGCTGATTGATGGAGAGAGTGTCGCGACCGCCAGAACGCGGACGCTGGTGAATCCCGCCACGGGCGCGCCCGCCGATGTTGTGCCGGAGGGCAGCGTCGAAGACGTGCAGCGCGCGGTGGCTGCGGCGAAGGCGGCGTTCGACGATGGTCGCTGGTCAGGTATCGGACCGAGCGCTCGCGCCGCCGTCTTGTACAAACTGGCCGACCTGATCGAAGAGCATTTAGACGAGCTGGCCGCGCTGGAGTCGCGTAACGTCGGCAAGCCGATCAAGCTGGCGCACGATAGCGACCTGCCGTTCGCGGTGGATTGCCTGCGCTTCTTCGCGGGCGCGGCGCGCAACCTGGATGGGCGCGCGTCGAGTGAGTATGTGCCGGGCTATACCAGCGTGATTCGCCGCGAGCCGATCGGCGTGGTGGGCCAACTGGCGCCCTGGAACTATCCGCTGATGATGGCGATCTGGAAGATTGGCCCCGCGCTGGCGGCTGGCAATACCGTCGTGCTCAAGCCCGCGCCAGAGACGCCGCTCACCTCGCTGGCGCTGGGAGGGTTGGCGATGGAGGCCGGACTGCCCGCAGGCGTGCTGAATGTGGTGACCGGTGGCGACGATGTCGGCGTGGCGCTGGTGGCGCATCCCGACGTGCGGCTGATCTCGCTGACCGGCGCGAGCGAGACGGGCAAGGCAGTCATGCGCGCGGCGTCCGATACGCTCAAGCGGGTGCATATGGAGCTTGGCGGCAAGGCGCCTTTCATCGTCTTCGACGACGCCGACCTGGAGGCCGCGGCGCATGGAGCGGTAGTGGGCGGATTCGTCAATACCGGCCAGGACTGCACCGCCGCCACGCGCATCTACGTGCAGCGCGGCGCATTCGACGCCTTCATGAAGCGGTATCTCGAACTGGTAGGCCAGGTGCGCATCGGCGATCCGTCGTCGCAGCAGACCGACATGGGGCCGCTGGTCTCGGAGGCGCAGTTGCGGCGCGTTGAGGCGCTGGTGGCGACCGCAAGGGGAACGGGGCGCTTCCTGGCGGGCGGCGAGCGTGCCAGCGCGCCGGGGATGGGGAACGGCTTCTTCTTCCAGCCGACGGTCATTACCGACGTGGCCGACGATGCGCAGGTGGTCACTGACGAAATCTTTGGCCCGGTGACGGTGGTGCTGCCGTTTGACGACGAGGCCGAGGTCATTGGTCGGGCGAACGCGGTACGCTACGCGCTGGCTGGCTCGGTTTGGACGAGCAATGTGCAGCGGGCGATGCGGGTGAGCGGCGCGCTGGAGTTTGGCACCGTCTGGGTCAACGATCACCTGCCGCTCACACCAGAGATGCCCCACGGCGGCTTCAAGCAGAGCGGCTTCGGCAAAGATATGTCCATCTACGCGCTGGACGATTACACGCAGATCAAGCACGTGATGCTCGATACATCGGGCGACCAGCGCAAGGGTTGGCACTATACGATCTTCGGTGACGCCGAATAAGTCAGACGACCGGTTTGCTGGCTGGCCGTTCTCCGAAACGTCCGGGGAGCGGCCAGCGCCTACAGCGCGGCGATGAACGTGGCGAGATCGCGACGATAGGGTGCGCCACTGATTCGCTCCCAGAGTGGCGTAAAATGCTTGAGGAGCGAGGTTTGCCGCGTTTCCTCGGCGGCGTGAAACCCCGTCAGGAGCGCATCGTCTGGGTGATCGTCGCGCATCTGATCGAGCAGTGCGACCGCGAAGACGCTATCTTGCAGGTCGCCCAGGTGCGTCTGCACCTCTTTGAGTGTCGTCAGAAGCGACTTGGCGCACGGATCCTCATCATGCGAGAAAAGCTCCAGGGCATAGCGCAGTTGCTTGCAGGCGATGCGTAATGGATGAAGCTGGCTGGCCTCTGCCGCGTCATCAACCTCGGTTTCAAAGCGCAATATGGCCTCGTAGCGACTCCAGAGCGCGCTGCCCGCGACGTGGCGCACCAGCATCTGTTGGGCGCTTTGGTTGTGCGCGACCAGCCTCTTTACGATGGCATCTGGATGATCCAGCAGACGTTGCGTCCTGGGGAGCCGTAGCGTCTTGCGCAGTCGCCTGAGCGCCTTTTCGCGCCGCTGTTCGATGTCCTCGCGGAGCGCGCTGTGCGTCTCACTGGATTCACCCACTGCCTCGATGCTGTGCTCGTACTCTCCCAGCGTTTCCAGCAGGATATCGAGATCGCGCACCCCGCCCAGGTGGTCTGCCAGCGGCTGAAGCTGCTTGCGCAGACGCTGAACGCGCTTGCGCCGGAACGCTGGCGTCGTCTCCAGCAGGTGCGCCATGGTGCGCAGCCGCCGTGTGGCTACCCGCATCTGGTGGATATCTTCGACATCGCTATGATCGCAGACCGGCTCAACGAAATCGCTGATCCGGGAGAGCTGCTTCTCTAGAGCTTCTTGCCCGACCCGCGCGAGCGGCTCTCTGCCTAACGAAACACTCTCAGATGGCATTACGCCATTCCGATGGCCATTTCGCGTCCGCTTGCCTGTCTGAACTTCCATTGGTGAGCTTCTTTCTCCACCGCTCTCCGTGCGATAGGGAGGTATCTACCTGGGAAGAAGGTGAGTTCACATTGTGACGCTTCAGGGTACGCCATAGATCGTAGCGCTTCATTGTACGCTATATACAGCCCTATCTGCTAGAATAGACCGGAGAATTCGTATAGTCTGATTGCGCCACCTCGCAAACTGGCGTATACTGGTGCGCCAGAACCCGGAGGTGAGATTCATGGCACAGGTCGCCCTCTACATGTTTGGGCCGCCACGCATCGAGATCGATCACGAACAAGCTACCATAGATACTCGCAAGGCGCTTGCCCTTTTCGTCTATCTGGCGGTCACGCGACGACCCCACACCCGCGACGCCATCGCCGGGCTGCTCTGGCCAGACTACGATCAGGCGCACGCGCGCGCGACGCTCCGGCGCACGCTCTCGCCGCTCCACCGTCTGCTGGGTGAGGGCTATCTCAGTATCGAGCGCGAGATGCTGGCGCTTCGTGCAGACGCCGCGCTCTGGTCGGATGTCGATGAATTCGAGTCGCTGCTGGCTCGCTGTCAGGCGCATGGTCACGACGAGAATGTTGTCTGCGCCGAATGCCTCCTGCTGCTCAGCCAGGCGGCCGATCTGTACACCGATAGTTTTCTAGCGGGATTCGCCCTGCGTGATAGTCCAGCTTTCGACGACTGGCAGTGGGCGCAGGGCGAGCGGCTGCGTCGCAGTCTGGCGTCCGCGCTGGAACGCCTCGCGCTTGGCTATAGCGCCAACGGAGTGTATGACGAGGCCCTGCTTGCCGCGCGTCGCTGGCTCTCGCTCGACCGCCTGCATGAACCAGCGCACCGCCTGCTGATGTCTATCTATGCCTGGGTGGGCCAGCGTTCGGCTGCGCTACAACAGTATCGCAGCTGCATCCAGGTGTTGGACGAAGAACTGGGTGTCGCGCCACTCGAAGCCACAACCGACCTCTATGAGGCTCTGCGCGCGAAACAACTGCCGCCGTTGCCTGAACTGGCCAACGGCCATAAACTGAGCGCAACGGTTGTCGCGCCCGCTGGTACCCCGAAGTCCGCCCCTTCGGCGCTGCCGGAGCGCAGTCACGTGCCGTTCGTTGGGCGCGACGCGGAACTGAACCGCCTGCTCGGCGCCTGGCGCCGGAACGCTGAGGCTGGCTCTGTGCTGATCGTGGCTGGTGAGGCAGGCATCGGCAAGACCCGCTTCGCGCAGGAGTTTCTGAGCCAGGCGCGCGCTGATGGCGCGGGGATGCTGGTGGCGCGCTGTTTCGAGGGTGAGAGCCACCTGGCGTATGGGCCGCTCGCGATGGCGCTACGAGGCGCGCTGCCACAGGGCGGCGCTGGCTGGCCCGCCCGACTGGAGGCGCCGTGGGCGGCGGAAATCGCGCGGCTGCTGCCAGAACTGCCGGTTGCGCATGGCGGCGGCGAATACCCTCGCCCGATCGAAGGCCCAGGCGCGCAGACCCGATTCTATGAGGCATTGCGCCGTGCGCTCATCGCTGCCAGCGCCAGCGCCAGCAGGGGCATCTTCGTGTTGGACGACGCCCAGTGGGCCGATGGCGCGACGCTGACCTTCCTGGCTTATCTGGCGCGCCGCATTACCGGCCAGCCACTGAGCATCCTACTCCTCTACCGTACAGGCGAGACTGGCGAGCAGCCTGAACTGGAGCACTTGCTTGGCGTTGCCCGCAAAACGGCTCATGTCATCGTCGAGCTTGGGCGGCTGCGTCCCCAGGATGTGGACGCGCTGGTGACGGCGCAACTGCCGCATGAGCAGGTATCCAGTGATGTCGCCACACGGCTCTATCAGGAGACCGAAGGGCTACCGTTCTTCCTGGTCGAATATCTGGCGGCCATCAGCAGTGGGCTGTTCGCTGCGGAGAGCCATCCGTGGTCCCTGCCGGGCGGGGTGCGCGAACTGTTACGCTCGCACCTGAGCGCCGCCAGTGAGACGGGATGGCAGGTGATGAGCGCCGCCGCCGTGCTGGGGCGATCCGCACCGTACGAGTTGCTGCGCGAGGTGAGCGGGAGAAGCGACGACGAGACCGTTGCGGCGCTCGAAGAGCTGACTGGGCGCGGGCTGCTGCGCGAGGCAACCGCCGAGAACGCCAAGGCAACAATTCCTGTCTATGATTTCTCGCATGAGAAGCTGCGCGCGCTGGTCTACGACGAGATCAGCCTTGCGCGGCGGCGGCTGTTGCATCGCCGCGCCGCCGAGTTTCTCAGCACTCGGTTGGCCAGTCGGCGTGATAGCGCGGTGCAGGCCAGCCAGGTTGCTCGCCACTATCTGCTCTCTGGCAATGACGCCGAGGCGGCGCACTACTATCGCATTGCCGGGAACGAGGCCCGCGATCTCTACGCCAACGCCGATGCGCTGGAGCACCTGCGGACCGCGCTGGCGCTGGGACATCCTGATGTGGTTGCGCTCCACTGTGATATCGGCGATTTGGAGACGCTGCTTGGCGAGTACTCCGCCGCGCTGGCCAGCTATGAGAAGGCAGCCGCGCTCTGCGCGTCCGAGGAATTGCCGCGCGTCGAGCACAGGCTGGGAAACGTCTATGCGCGCCGTGGCGAGTGGCGTTCCGCCGCGTCGCATTATGAAGAGGCGGAAGCGGCCAGCGCTGAGGCTGAGGCCGAGATGGATTTGGCCTGGCAATCGCTGCTCTCCGCCGACTGGAGTCTGGCGGCGTGGCGCATGGGCGACGTAGAGCGGGCGCTGGCGCTCGCGGCCCAGGCGCTGACGCTGGCCGAACTATCGGGCGATTTGCGAGCGTTGGCCCAGGCTCACAATATCCTTGGCATCCTGATGTCCGAGGACGTTGCCGAGGCGCGCGCTCACCTGGAACAGAGTCTGGCGGCGGCGACGCAGCTCAACGCGCCGATACTCTGCGTGGCCGCGCTCAACAATCTGGCGCATCTCTGGCAGAAGAGCGGCAATCTTGCCGACGCCATTGCGTGCGCTCAGGTGGCGCTGGATCTATGCGTGACGCTGGGCGACCGTCACCACGAAGCCGCCCTGCACAACCACCTGGCCGACCTGCTGCATGCGGCGGACCGCTCGACCGAGGCGACGGCGCACGTTCGGCAGGCGGTGCTGATCTACGCGGAAATCGGCGTCGAGGCAGGCACAGTGCAGCCAGAGATCTGGAAGCTCTCCGAGTGGTGACGGCTTGGGTTTCCTAACAAACCCCGTTCTTAGCCGCGGCATGAATGCCGCGAAGTTGGCCCACTTCCAGCATTGCCCCTGCGACATGACGGTTGTGTTAGCTGCTCTTAACCAGCTTTGTAGCCGAACCGCCGGAGCAGGTCCTTGCGTTCGGCGATATCGGTCTCTGTCTCGATGCCTTTCGCCGCAATGCCGTCGATGACGCCAAGGATGCCACGCCCCTGCTCGGTCTCCGCGACGACCACCTGAACGGGGTTGGCGCTGGCGCAGTAGATGTGGCAGACCTCCTGTACCGCGCGCACCGCCGGAAGCACATTGATGGGGAAGGCGTTGCGCAGCAGGATGAGGAAGGCGTGACCAGCGCCCAGGGCGAGCATGGTCGCGCGCGCACGCTCGGTCAACTCGTCGTCGGTACCGCTCCACCGCACGAGCGCTGGCCCAGACGCCTCGTTGAAGGCCAGCCCAAACTTGATGCCCGGTACCGCGCCTACTAGCGCCTCGTGTAAGTCCTCGACCGTCTTGATAAAGTGGCTCTGGCCGAGGATTAGATTCACATCGTCCGGTTTCTGGATGTCCACCACGACCGTTTCCATATCGGCCTCCTGATGCTGGGATGCTAGAGTTAGCGCTATCGTGCGGACATCATACCACCGCGCTATTTGGCGTCCTTTTGCTGGTGATCGCCCGCATGCTCGACGGCATGAATGATATCGGGGATATGGGTCATGCGCCAGAGAAGCGCGATCGCGCTGCCGACTGCGCCCGCCAGGATGACGATCACGACGATGAGGGTAAGGTCTGCGGTGGTGGGCAGACGGTGGCTGAGCAAGAAGACAGTCGCTATCGCAAGTATGCCAGCAACCAGGGCAGTCAGCAGACATCCCTTCGCCACGCTGAAGAATACGCTCTCGAAGTATCGTCCAATTCGGCCCATGATGCCCTCCTGAACAGGTGGTCGTCGTATGTACGCTGCTGCCGCCGTTCTGTAGCGTTCTGTCACGGCCAGACATGTATCACTGGTTGCATCTTAGGCGAGTGGCCGCCTGTTGTCAACGCGCAATCTTTATATCTGTATCACCTGACGCGGCTTTCAGGTTATGATACATGAGCAGTGACGTCATCCATATTCACCGATATTCATAGCTCTCACCAGAGTAGGAGGATTTATATGCCAGAGACACCAGCTAATTCGTCCGCGGGGCAGCCAATCAATCGCTCTGGTGCGGAGCGGCTTGGCGCGCGGGTGTATGCGCTCGTGCGCGCATGCCCTCCGGGTCGCGTCACCACCTACGGCTGGATCGGCGCCGCGATGGGCTATCCACGCGGCGCGCGCATGGTCGGTTGGTTCATGAACAAGGCGCCCCGCTGGGAGAATGTCCCCGCACAGCGTGTCATCAACAGCAAGGGCGAGCTTTCGGGTAGCTGGGCGTTTGGGCAGCGCGGCCGCATGCGCGAGTTGCTGGAGCAGGAGGGCATCGTCTTTAGCGCTGAAGGCCGGGTGGACCTCAAGCGCTTCGGCTGGGATCCCTCGCGCGACCTGACTGGCGACGAGCGCGCTGAGATCCTCACCTCCGCCGACAGCGCGCCCGCCGATGTTGACGACGAGCTACTGCGCCTGCTTATGGATGACCCCGCCTCGCCCTTCCGCATCCAGCCGACGGGCCGCTGAGCGCTGGCTGTTGGGCAGATGCGAGTTGGATGCGAACAGAAGGAGCATTAGGTGTGATCCTCCCGAAAGACCGCGACCCTCGTTTTGTGACCATCCGTCGTGGTGGCACGCTCACCGATGCGGATCACCACCTCCTCGCCCTGTGGGCGGCGTCATGCGCGGAGCATGTCCTTGGCCTCTTCGAGTCGGCGCGACCTGAAGACTCACGACCGCGCCAGGCAATCGAACAGGCCCGCGCCTGGGCGCGTGGTGAGGTGACAATGACCCAGGCTCGCGCGGCGGGAGGCCATGCCATGGGCGCGGCCAGAGACTTGCGTGGGGCGGCACGGTATGCCGCCTACGCTGCTGGCCAGGCTGCGGTCGTAGCACATGTCGCCGCGCATGAGCTCGGCGCCGCTGCCTATGCGATCAAGGCCGCACGTGCCGCCGCGCCGAAAGAAGCGGGCGAGAGCGTGGAGAGCGCGGGGCGACGCGAGTGCCAGTGGCAGCGCGACCAGCTCCCGGAGGCGATTCGCGAGCTCGTGCTCGACGACCAGCGATTGCGGAACGACATCTGCTGGTCGGTGTTCGACTGTTGAGAGCGTATCTGAATTACCTGGCCGCCGAACAGCGCCTTCCAGCTAACGGGCGCGAGCGCCATCCGACGCGCTTCACTCGTCTCGTAGCGCCGCGACGACACTGAGCACGGTTAGCCATACGCTGGAGAGCGGGTCGATCAGCTCAAAGTGGCCGACATCGGGCAAGGTGAGCAGCGTGGCCGAATCACCTTTGGCGGCGGCGCGACGTACATAGCGCTCGCTCACTTCGAGCGGCAGGTCGGTATCGTCCGTGCCGTGTAGGAGGAACTGCCGAATGTCCAGGGGCAGCAGATCGTAGGGTGAGCCAGCGGCGTAGCGTTCGGGAAATTCTGTCGGCGAGCCGCCCATCAGCAGGCCCGTCGCGTTGTCGCTTAGTCCGAGCGCCCAGGTGTGACGCAGGTCCACGGCCCCGGCGAGCGAAACCGCACCGGAGAGTGGCAGCGGGTCCGGCGTGAAGATTGGACTGTCACTGGCGATTTTATGGCGGCCAGCCAGCCAGAATGCCAGATGCCCCCCGGCGGAATGACCAAGCGAGAGCACATGATTCAGCGCGAGATGGTATTGCGGCGCGAGGACGCGGAGAAAATCGGCGGCGGCAGCCACATCCAGGAAGGTTCCGGGCCAGCCACCGCCTAGCTCGCCCGTGCGGCGATACTCGATGTTCCAGGTGGCGAAACCAGTTGCGGTCAGCGCGGAGCAGGCGTGGCCAAAGTGGTTCAGATCGTAGCGGGCGCGCCAGTAACCGCCGTGAATGCCAATCACGACGGGATGTGGCCCTTCGCCAGCGGGCAGGCGCAAATCGCCGAAGTGCTGCGGCTCCGGGCCATAGGCAATGCGCTGGCCCAGATCGGGCAGCTCGCGCTCAAGAATGTCCTCGCTCACAGCGCCTCCATGGTTTGACTACATGCTTTTGCTACGGACGCGCTCAGGCGGACGGATCGCCCGGCGCCACGTGCAGTGTGCGCTCGCGCTCGTATGTGACCATCCCTGGCCCGCCGCCTTTCATGTGACGGACGTAGCGTTGCTCCGTATAGTCCACCGGCACGCTCCCCGCCAGCCGCGACTGGCTGTAGTACGCCGCAAGCGACGCCGCTTCTCGCAGCGTCGCTTCGGAGAAGGGCCTGCCGCCATTGCGGATAATGACATGCGCGCCAGGCACGCCACGGGCATGGAGCCAGGTATCGTTCGCGCTCGCCTGATGGAAGGTGACCTCTTCATTCTGGCGGCTGTTCTTGCCCACCAGCAGCGCCATGCCATCGGACGACTCGCGCCGGAGCGGCGTCCCGCCTTCGGGTCGGCGCGGCGGTTGGGCGGGCTTGCCAGTCTTAGTTCCTTTGCCGCCCTTCGCCCACTTGGGTTGCTTGGGCGTCTTCGCGGGCTTCTGCGCGCGTTTCTCCGCCGCGCCGCGCAGATAGCCAGCCTCCACCACCTCAGCACGCACCAGCGCAATCTCGGCGGGCGTCTCGGCCAGCGCCAGATCGGTCAGCAACTGGTCCACGCGCGCCAGTTCCAGCTGGTTCGCCTCAATTTGTGGAGGGATGAGCGAAGTGGCCCGTTGGAGCTTGTGATAGCGCGCGTAGCGGCGGTTGGCGTTCTCGATGGCAGTGAAGCGTGGATCGAGCGTGAGCGTGCGGGTAGTCCCCTCGCCGAAGGGATTCTCCAGTGTCATGCTGGTCTGCCCGCGCGCGATCTCCGCCTGGAAGGCGAGCAGCAGATCGGCCTCCTCACGGAGCGTCTGCGCCTCATCAATTGCCGCCAGCTCGCCGCGAAGCGCCTCATCTTTGCGGGCGCAACGGTCGCGGATCGTCTGCAACAGGTGGCGCAGATCGCGTTTGGCGCTCTCCACCGCGACCCGCCACTCGGCGTCATGGAAGAACGTAGCCAGCATCTCGTTGGCGCTGGCGCACGCCCGTAGCGACGCGTCGCCATACTGGCGTGGCAGGTAGACCGCGAAGGCCGTCGGTATCTCGCTGGACTCATCGCCATAGACGAGCGTTGGCTCCCAGGCGGCTGTCTCGGGTAGCTCGGCCAGCGTGCGCGCCTCGGCAGCGATTTGCCCCCAGGGCAGGTCGGCGGCCAGTGGCTCGTCGGGCGAGGCTAGCGCACGTGCGGCGATCTCTCGGCCAAGTTCACGGCTAAATCCCTCGACCTGAGATGCCAGCAGGCTGGCGACTGTCGGCGCCTCACGTCTGCCACGGCGGCTTTTACGCCGTGCGGCTCTGGGTTCGTTTGCTGTAGCTTCTGTGGTCTGTTCAGCCAGCGCCGCCGCCAGCATCGCCCGCGCCGCGTCCGATAAATCGCTCGCAGACAAGGACTCGCCGCGCAGTCGTGGCAGCGTCTCGCCCCGGATGGTACGTGTCTGTGGTGGAGGATAGCGATAGGGCGCATGCGGCACGATAGCGCGATACAGGTTGACTTCCGCGCTGACCGGGTGGAGCGCGCCGAGAATGACACCATCGTCGCCGCGCAGAATCAGGTTGCTGAGCCGTCCCATGATTTCCGCGACCAGCCAAGCCGTTGCGACGCCATCCGCAGCAGATGGGCCGCGACCAAAGCCGATCTCGACGATGCGCTCCCAGCGCGGCTGGCGAACGGCGACGATACGCGCGCCCTCCAGATGTTTGCGCAGCAGCATAACGAACGCAGGCGGCTCGATCACGAGTTTGCGCGGCTTCTGGCTGATCAGATGGAGGCGCGCCAGCTGCGGATGGGCGGTGGCGAGGAGCCAGCGGTTGCGCCCGTTGCCATAGCATTGGAGCGCGATGGCATGCGGGGTCGGCTGAATAACATCGTCGATGCGCGCGCCGTGTAGCTCCGTCAGCAGCTCACCAGCCACCGCCGCCAATGTCAACGCATCCACCGCAGGCATGGTATCATCTTTCTAACAGGATAGTGTATCGTCGCCAACTTTCTGCCCACGCTCCGGTCCCGGCGAAGTGAGCACGGCAGGAGAGCGTCTCGGCGGCGACTCAGTATAGCACGCACCGAACTGGCGGTGGAGCGCAAAAATATGTCAGATCGAGATAGCGGGCCAAATCTCTCGTCTCCTGGTACGTACAGGATCGGATCGGATGGAGTGATGATGACGCCTCCGGGCGCGCTGACGCCCTTGCTGGTTGTCTTTTCTGGCCCGTCAGGTGTGGGCAAGACCACCGTCACTAATGAAATGGTGCGGCAGGGATGGAACGGCCATATTGTCGTCACCGCGACCACGCGCCGCCCACGGCCCGGCGAGGTTGATGGCGCGGACTACCACTTCCGTTCCCAGCACGAGTTTCAACGGATGTTGGAGCACGGCGAACTCCTGGAACATGCGGAGGTCCATGGCAATTGGTATGGCGTCCCGGCAACTCCTGTGCGCGAGAAGCTGGCGCAGGGCATTGATGTGCTGCTGACGATTGATACGCAGGGAGCGCGGACGATACGGGCGCGCACCCAGGGCGCCATCTTCGTCTTTCTGGCGCCACGCTCGTTGGATGAGCTGGTGGAGCGCCTGAACGTGCGCGGCACCGACACCCCCGAGCAGCGCACATTGCGGATGCTGAACGCCGAACGCGAGATGGCGGAGCTAGAGAAATACGACTACGTCATCGTCAACCAGCAGGATCGCCTGGCCGAGTCAATCGAACAGCTACGCGCGATTCTGCGTGCGGAACATTGCCGCGTACATCCACACCGGCCTATTGTCTAAGTCCGGAGCTAGTACGGAACGATGGGACATTCTAGTATGATCGCATAGTCCGGCGCTCGATGGCGCGCGCCGGTGGCGATAGAGACCATATGGGAGGACACAGCGTGACAAGTGACAGATTCCAGCGGGCGGGAACACGCGAGCGCAATCTTGGCCTGGAATTGGTGCGTGTCACCGAGGCGGCGGCGTTTGCGGCCTCGGCATTTCTGGGCCGTGGCGACAAGGAAGCGGTCGATCAGGCAGCGGTAGACGCCATGCGTAACGCCATCGAGGGCGTGGATATGCATGGCGTCGTGGTGATAGGTGAGGGCGAGAAAGACGAAGCGCCGATGCTCTATGTCGGCGAAGAGGTCGGCAATGGCCTGCCGCCGGAGGTGGATGTCGCGGTTGACCCGGTAGATGGCACGCGCCTGACCGCGCTGGGGCTACCCGGCGCGATAGCGGTAGTGGCGACGGCGAAGCGCGGCACGATGTTCCAGGCGCCCCCCGGCGTCTACTACATGGAGAAGCTGGCCGTCGGGCGCGACGCCGCCCATGTGATCGATCTGGAAGCGCCGATTAGTGAGAACCTGAATCGTATCGCCGTCGCGCGTGGTGTGCCAGTTGGCGATGTCACGGTAACGGTGCTCGACCGTACGCGCCATGGCGACATCATCCAGGCAGTTCGCGAGGTGGGGGCGCGGGTGAAGCTCATCCCGGATGGCGATGTGGCGGCGGCGCTCCAGGCGGCGATGGAGGAATATCACGCCGCGGATGTCTATATGGGCATTGGCGGGGCGCCTGAGGCGGTGCTGGCGGCGGCGGCGATCAAATGCGTTGGCGGGGAGATGCTCTGCCGAATCTGGCCGCGGACCGAGGACGAGCGCAACCAGCTGAAGGCCGACGGTGTGGATCTCGCGCGCATCTATAACGTCAACGAGCTGATTACCTCCGATGATGTCTCGTTTGCCGCGACGGGCATCACCACCGGTGACCTGCTGCGGGGCGTCGAGGTGGGCCACCACAACGCGCGCACCCATTCGGTGATGATGCGCGCCCGCACCGGCACGATTCGCTACATCACAGCGGTGCATCGCTGGAATCGCGGATAAAAGCGACCTCACCCCTATCCCCTCTCCTAGAAGGAGAGGGGAGCCAGATTACCAGCCGTTGTGGTGCATCAACGTTTCAGTCGGTCGTCGCCTTCTGCGCGCGGAGGATGCGGTCAGCGCGAGTGGGTCGGTCGCCGCCGGATAGCCGAGGGCGATGACCCCGATGGGCTTGAATTCCTCTGGGACGCTAAATCGTTCGAGCAGCGCCTTCTCGCCGGAGGAGATACCGAAGAACCAGGCGGCAAGCCCCTCATCAATCGCCGCGAGCAGCATTAGCATGGACGCCATGCCAGCGTCGATATCCCAATACGGCACGGGCCAGTTGTCCGCATCCTCCAGCCCAAAGCCAGCCTTATCGGGCTGTGAGTAGCGGTCGAGATAGGCTCGACGATTCGAGAGCGGCAGGACGAGCACCGGCGGAAGCGTCGAGCGCATCTCGTCGGGGATGGGATCCTTCGGGTCGTCGGTGAGCGTCCAGAAGTCCGCTAACGCCTCGGGGCTGTCGAGCACGAGATATTCGTTGCCCTGGGTGAAGCCAGCCGAGGGGGCATAACGCACCGTGACCAGTACGCGGTTTAGCGTCTCGTTGGGAATGGGTCGCTGCTCATAGGCGCGCACGGACTTGCGGTGTTTGAGAATCTCACGAAACTCCATGGAAACGCCCTCCAACTACCAGTCTTATTCCCCGCCGATGATGCCTGAGAAGGTCGTTACCTCTAGGCCAGACTCGCGCAACTGAGTGATATAGGGATTGATGCCCACGCTATCGCCCGCGATGTGGCCCATCACCAGGATATTGCCCCGCACGCCTTCGCTGGCCAGCCGTTGGGCGTCTTCCAGTGGGAAGTGGATGCAGCAAATAGTATCGACGCCGTGCGTCAGATAGGCGCGGGCGATGGGATAGCCGCCATTGGTATAGGCGCCGTGCGAGACGACGACCTTTCCGGCGGGCGCATCCCAGTCGCCGAGCGGGTTCTGCATCTGCGTGCGCGCCGCCGCGTATTCGGGAAGCCGCATCAGCGCGTCGCGCACGTCGGCCACCGTCGAGTCGGGCTGACGCGCGAGCCGCTCATCCACGGTGCGCTGCATGATGCGCCTGCCGACCTCGTCTAGAGGCGAGTGGATATTGAGGAAGGGTATCTCCAGCAGCCGCGCCACCGAGGCGGCATGATCGTAGTTCTCGCGCTGTGACGCCGCCTTGAAGCCCTCGATCCGCGCCGCGACCGCATCTTCCGCCACCTCTCGCGGGACGCCAGCAGCTACCATCTGGCCGACATGCAGGTGATAGACATCCCAGAACGGGCCAGCGTAGCCCGCCGGATGGTGCGCGATGACCGCGTGATAGCCAAGCTGGCGCGCCATGAACAGCTCCGCCGCACCCACGTCGATGCCCATCAGGGCATGGCCGATGCGCGTGCCGGGATAATAGATCGCGCAGTCGCCGGGAATGGCGTCTTTGTCCCAGCCTGCCATCTCGATAGCAATCTGCATCAGGCGCTCGGTGGTCACGGCTGCCATCGCTATCCCCCGCTCACTTCGCTGTCACGATAGTTCGATTTCCAGTCCGCGCTCAGGAACGACGAAGCCCATGCTCAGGTAGAGTGGTCGCCCCATGCTGGAACTGCTAAGCAGGAGCTTGCCGATGTGTAGCTCACGCGCCTGGGCCACAAGCATCTCCATCAGTGTCCGCGCTAGCCCCAACCGCCGGTAATCGGGATGTGTGTAGACGCTGGAGACGTAGCCCCGACGGCGGTGCAGATCTTCAATATTTGGTGGCATCGGCCACCAGATGAGCACTGTGCAGGCGACCGGCTGCCCATCCGCTTCGGCGAGCCACGCCTGGTAACGCCCTTGCGCCAGGTCATCGCGCACTGACTCGCAATATGCCGCGATATAGTCCTCGCGAGTGGCATTGCCCTCCTGGTACTCGGTTGACATCTGCCAGCGAAGCTCCGCCAGCGCCTCGATATCCGCCAATGTCGCCGCGCGGCAACGAGTCTCGCCTTTTCCGTCTGCCATGAACGTCTACTCCACGATGATTGCATGGTTTGCGGGTTATATGGCCTCGCGCTCGTCCTCTACCGAGGGGAGCGGCGGCACAGCATATCCCCGCCGAGACAACATCTCCTCAAACCATAGCACGGGTTCAGGGTTCTTCGAGGGCGTGTCGTTGTCGCAACGGAAGAACTGGACGAAGAGCAGCCAGTTGTCGCCCAGCCTTTCGAGCAGCGTGTCCAGCCGCGCCTGCGCCTGCTGGGCATCGTGCGTGTAGTGCCAGCGGTTCCAAAGATGGATGCCCTCATCGTGTAACTCGATAATGCTGAGCACGCGCTCATCGGAGATATAGGTCTCGGCGAAGCGACGAGCGCGGGCAGCATGGTGATTCTCACCGCGACGTGGCAACTCGGGGTCCACGCGAAACTTGAGGCTGTCGTGTGTCAGTGTAATCAGCCGCAGATCGCGACGGTCGTCGGACGAGAGCGCGTAACGCTCGACGTTTGCCAGCACGTCGGCGATGTGATACATCACCTTGCCCTCGCCGTGGCCGGGGCGCGGCCAGCCCCAGGCGATGCCTCGCCGCCAGATGGGATCGGCGGCGATGGCGCGTTCGAGCGGTGTTTCCAGTGTAAATGGCAATGGCATAGATTGGTTGGATTGCGTGGTCAAAACAGCGACCTTTGATTTCTAAACGGGCGGGAAGCATCCTGCTATGGATTACTTCTGACCCAGGATAAGCGAACGTCCCGTCATGCCCGGAGGCTGCGGAATCTGGAGCAATTGCAGCATCGTCGGCGCGATATCCGCCAGGATGCCGTCGTGCCGCAGAGTAACTTCGGGCCACTGCGGCACGACAAAGAAGAACGGCACTGGATTGGTGGTGTGCGAGGTCAGCGGCTTTCCGGTATCATATTCGATAAGCTGCTCGGCGTTGCCGTGGTCGGCGGTAATCAGCACCGCGCCACCCTGGGCAATCGCCGCGTCTACCACGCGCCCCACGCCAGCATCCACCGCCTCGACCGCTTTGATGGTCGCGTCCAGCGATCCGGTATGGCCGACCATATCGGCATTGGCATAGTTCATGATGATGACATCATAGACGCCGCTCTGAATACGTCGCACCGCCTCATCGGTAAGCTCGGGCGCGCTCATCTCTGGCTTGAGATCGTAGGTGGCGACCTTCGGCGATGGCGCCAGCAGGCGGTCCTCGCCGAAGTAGGGCGTCTCGCGTCCACCGTTGAAAAAGAAGGTGACGTGGGCGTATTTCTCGGTCTCGGCGGTATGAAACTGCTTCAGCCCGCGATCCGCGAGAATCTTGGCGAGCGGCTCGTCCACATTGTCCGCCGGGAAAGCGACATCCACTGGCAGCCCGGCCTCATACTCGGTCATCGTGACGAAGACTAGCCCATCCAGGCGCGGGCCACGCTCGAACTTGCCCTCGGCCTGTGGCGGTAGCTCTGGCAGCACGAACGCCTTGGTCAGCTCGCGGCCACGGTCGGATCGGAAGTTGAAGTAGACGACGGCGTCGCCATCCTCCACCAGCGCGACGGGGTCATCGTTCTCCATCAGCACGACCGGCTCGATAAATTCATCGGTGACCTTGCGGTTATATGAATCTGATATCGCCTGCACCGGATCAACCGCACGCATGCCCTCGCCGCGCGTCATCGCCCAGTAGACACGGGCAATGCGATCCCAGCGACTGTCGCGGTCCATCGCATAGTAGCGCCCGGAAACAGTGGCTACCTTCGCCGGGTGGTCGCCGCCAATTTCCGCGGCCCGGGCGATCAGGTCTGTCATGTATTCTTTGGCGCCGAACGGCGAGGTATCGCGCCCATCGGTGAAGGCATGAATGTAGACGCGCTCGACGTTATGGCTGGCGGCAAGCTGGAGGCAGGCTTCGAGGTGGCCTTGATAGGCATGTACCCCGCCGGGGCCGATCAGACCGCAGAAGTGCAGTTTGGTGTTGTTGTGCTTGACGTGCGCGACGGCCCTGAGCAGCGCTGGATTCTCAAAGAAGGAGCCGTCGTGGATGGCGGCGCTGACGCGTGTGAACTCCTGCAAAACGCGCTTGCCCGCGCCGATATTGAGGTGGCCAACTTCGGAGTTGCCCATCTGCCCTTCTGGCAGCCCTACCGCCGGGCCAGAGGTCGCCACCTGCGTATGGGGCCACTGGCGCGCGATGGCGTCGAGATGCGGCTTCTGGGCGAGTGCGATGGCGTTGGCGTCTTTGCGGGGATTGATGCCGTAGCCATCCATGATGATCAGCGCCAGCGGACGCGGCACGACGTGGGACGTTGGGCTGGCCACTCCTCTACTCCTTGTACTACTGTTTTGAATATCAAGCCCTGTATGTCGGGATATGCGCTTGCGTGCTCGCGTTCGCGGGGCCGCAAAAACACAGCCACTGTAGTATAGCATAGGGGCAGGAGGGCAGCGGGCCGCAGGTGTTTGGAGCCCGCGTCGGCGGGTTTCGTGGCGGAGTATAGCGAGGCTGTTCAGGCGTGACTTCAGGCGCCAGACTGGTGATTGCAGGTCTTTACCCGTTCGGAAATGACAAATCTCCCCACCACAAGTCGTACCAGTACCGGTTCTCTCGGGCGCCTATGCTATAATGCGCATCGGTCACCTCATCTTTGGATGTTCTGGGAGGGCTGGCCGCACATGATGTATCGATGGAGGCAGCGAGCATGACGCAAGACGTGCGGTCAGGCAATCGGCAGCCGGGGCCGGGGTCGCCCAGTGTGCTTCGGCCCGGCATGCAGGTGGCTGAGAACCACTCACGGCTTCTGCGCGAGGCGATTGAGACTATTCTCCTGACCCTGCTGGTCTTCGCGGTCGTCAAAGTGACGGTTCAGCCCTACCATATTGAAGGCCCCAGTATGGAGCCTGGTCTCTATACCAATGAGTTTGTCCTGGTCAATCAGCTTGCGTATCGCTTTGGCAACCCGTCACGTGGTGATGTCATCGTCTTTCACCCGCCGAATGACCCGGGCGAGCAGTATATCAAGCGGGTTATTGCGGTCCCAGGTGATACCGTCTCGGTGACCGCCACGAATGTGTGTGTTGATAATGTCAAATTGAACGAGCCGTATACCTATCCACTGGCGCCGGGCGAGTTTGGCAGTCCTGCCATTCTCAGTGACGTCAAGCTCAAAGCTGGACAGTATTTCGTGCTCGGCGATCACCGGGATAACAGTACTGATTCACGTGTCTTTGGGCCGGTACCAGCGCAAAATATCATTGGCAAGGCTGAATTTGTCTTCTGGCCGTTCGGCAGCATTCACATGATCGATAGCTATCATAGCGTCTTCCAGAATGTTCATCCCTCGGCGCAGGCGCCGTCCGACACATGCGGGTAACGCTGAGCGCAAGGTGTGATGAATGCTGTATAGCCCCCGGAATCTATCTATAGACATTGAGAAGTGAGTGGAGAGCGGAATGGCACGACAGTCTCCGGCGCGGCCAGTGAACCGGGCCGTCTCGATGCAGCGCGCACACCTGGCGCGCGAACTCGTCGAGACGCTGTTGTTGGTCGGGCTGATCTTCGTGATCGTGCATTTTACGATTCAGTCGTATAGCGTGGGCGATACCTCAATGGGCGCCGCGCTGCAGCCGAATCAAACGGTTCTGATCAATAAGCAGGCGTACCTTTTTGGCGGTCCAGGTCGCGGTGATGTGGTGGTGCTGACGACTGACCCCTCCGATCCAAACGCCACGTTTGCGCGGCGGGTTGTTGGTCTGCCAGGCGATACGGTTTCCGTGTCGGCAACCTCGATCATCATCAACGGCGTCACACTCAACGAGCCATTCATTCAGGTGCCGCCGGGTTCCGCGCAGAATAGCACGCTGCGAGCGCCGACTACGCTTGGCCCGAACGAGTATTTTGTCCTGGCGGATAGCCGCCTGGGAAACGACAGATTTGACTCTCGGGGCTTTGGCCCTGTATCCAGGAGCAATATCATTGGCCGGGCCGTGATGGTCTTCTGGCCACTGAGCCAATTTCACTGGATTGATACGCACTCCGACGACTATTCTAATATTAAGAACTCCTAGCCTGGGAAGGCGCGGCCCATGTCACCTCTCTTCACGGTTGCCGAGTGGACGCTTCTTGGCGTGCTTGTGCTGCTGGCTGGGCTGCTCCTCTTTACCTTTCAGATGGCGCGCAAGCTGCTCCAGCCCGAGCGTCGAGCGATGGCGATTACTCCCGAGGATGTTGGCTTGCCGATGAGCGCGGTGCGGATTCCCAGCCCGCGCGGAACCCTGGCAGGCTGGTATCTTCCCTCGCGCAACGGCTGCACGCTGATTTGTTGCCACGGCATCAACGACAACTCCGGGCAGTGGGTCGCGCCAGTGGCGAAGCTGCACGCGCGCGGCGGCTATGGCGCGTTGCTCTTCGATTTTTCTGGCCACGGTCAGAGCGAGGGCAATCAGGTGACGTATGGCATTCGCGAGCGCCAGGATGTGACGGCGGCCATCGAGTATCTGCGCGAGCGCGGAGATGTGAACATGGAGCGGCTGGCCATCCTCGGCAATTCGCTCGGCGCGATTACGGCGGTGATGGCGGCGGCAGAGCATCCTGAACTCGGCGCGGTGGTCCTCGAAAGCGGCTTCTCTGACCTCCATCATGATATCGCCAAGATCTTCGCCCGCTACACCGGCCTGCCCGCATTTCCCTTCGTGCGTCTGGTGATCTTCTGGGGCCAGCGCATTGCCCGTGTCCGGCTCTCCGAGGTTCGCCCGGCGCAAATCATCGGCGACATTGCCCCGCGCCCGGTGCTCATCATCTCTGATCTGCGCGACGCTCTTGCCGATGAGCCGTATGACGGCGAATTCCTCTACCGGGCCGCTGGCAGCCCCAAGGAACTGTGGCAGGTCGCCGAAGCCACCCATGTCAATGCGTTTGGCGTCGATCCAGCGGCATGGAGCGACCGCGTGGGTAACTTCCTGGACACATATCTTGCCGCGCCGTCTACGTCCGCCGCATCTGCCACGTCACTCGATCTGTCCGGCGGCGAGTCGCTCTAACTACGTTGGTAACTGCATGCGCCTTCCACGCGCCAGGCGATATACTTAGGTGTTGGCCGAACGAGGAGGGGAAATGTCATGCCTGAGTTGCCCGAAGTCGAGTATGTTGCCCGGCAGTTGCGCGAGGCATTGGTGGGGTCGCGTATCACGCGGACCGAGGTGCTCTGGCCGCGCGCCGTCAGCCGGATGTCTCCCGAGGAGTTGATTGCGCGGCTGACCGGCAGGCGCGTGCTGGCGGTGGGGAGACGCGCGAAATACCTCGTGCTGACGCTCGACAGTGGCGAGTCGGTCGTGATTCACCGTCGCATGTCGGGCAATCTGCGGCTAGCGCGCGCCGACGAAGACGCCCCCTATACGCGCGTGACATTTCTGCTGAGCAATGGCCGACGATTACTCTTCACCGACCCACGCAAGTTCGGGCGCGTCACCGTGGTCGCCCCTGATGAGCTGCCCGCGCTCTTCAGTCGGCTTGGCCCGGAGCCGCTCGACGCCGATTTCACGCCCGAGGTGCTGGCGGCGCGGTTGGGCAAGAGCAGCCGGGCCATCAAGGTCGCGCTGCTCGATCAGTCGGTGGTGGCGGGCCTGGGCAACATCTACGCCGACGAGGCGCTCTTTCGCGCGCGGATTCATCCGTTGCGGTCGGCGTCGTCGCTGACCCCTGACGAAATCGTTGCCCTGCACGCGGGAATTCAGGAGGCGCTGCGGACGGGCATCGAGCATGGCGGCACGACGTTTGGGCGGCATCGCGGCCTCTATGACGAGCCTGGCAGCAATCTAGAGCATGTACAGGTCTACCACCGTACCGGCCAACCGTGCCTGCGTTGCGGCGCGCCTATCGAGCGCATCCGCCTCGCGCAGAGAAGCGCGCACTTTTGTCCACAGTGCCAGCCCTCCTCGGAGGCAGCCGCCGCGGCATTATGACACCGTAGCGACAGCTTTTTGATGACGCTTACGGCCCAGCGCTGACAGTTGGCGTACCCGTGTCTGGCGCGGTGGTTGGCGTCGGAGCGGTGTTTACGCCTGGTGTAAAGAACGTCTGCGCGGGCGGAGAGCCGGGATAGTTCGTCGTGACATTCACGACGACCGGCTGGCCCGGGTTCGGGTCATTGTAGCTGAAAGTCACGGTCGCATAGCCGTCGGCGCCAGTGCGTGCGGTGAACTGCTGATTAATAGGATTACCGACACTTACGTTCACCTGAACGCCGGCGGGCGGCGGGTGGCTCGGCCCCTGCATCGACGGGTCCTGTATCCGACAGACGACGTAGATGGTGACGGTGTCATTGAGATTGGGGGAGAAGTTCGATGGCCACGCGCCAACCGTGAACCCCGGAAACTTCGGTGTCGGCGTCAAATTGGAGGCATTGGGTGTCGGGATGAGGATGGTATTGCTTCCCCCCGAACTCGCGGAGCTAGGCGCCTGGCAGGCAACCAGAGAGACGGCGATAATGCCGAGGGCAATTATTAGCAGCGCAAACCGTTTTGCCTGAACCGGCATGATCCTTCCCTCACTTCTATCCCAATGAATATCATGCGCAGACTTCGCAGACATACAGAGGCAATGCCAGAATATTCAATGCTTATGAGAATAAGGCGAACGCGGGTACAGTATAGCAGCCCGTGAAAACGAGAGGCAAGACGCGGGCCAATCGGGCTAGATGCCTGTCCGTGGAACATCTGCAATAAAGCTCTCATATAGCACTGTGTATGTTTCCACTTCTTCATTCTTTCTGAAGAGATTCCAATCGAGCGCTCTTGCGGCGCGGTGTACTTGCGTGCTATATGTTATGTCATAGTGCGCCTGGCAGGTGTAGTCAGCGGATGTCGAGGAGTCCATGGGTCAGTCAGGATCTGGAGGGGGCGCGCAAGATGGCGAGTCGATCGAGCATGCCGATGCTAGGGATGCCCGACCCGATTTCGACCGCGAAACGCGCAAAGGGATTCCAGAAATGGTGCTGGCTGAGGTGAAAACGGACGAACAGGTGCTCTCTATCGTACGGGCGTTTGTCGCAACGAATGGCCGCGCGGTGGTGACGCGCCTGCGCGCTGGGACACTGGCTCTTCTTCACACTGAATTCCCTGGGCATGTGGATGCGCGACCGGTTGCCCGCGCGGCCGCGATCCATGCGCCTGACTATAGACGCCCACAGACTGGGGGGCATGTTGGTATCCTGACCGCCGGCACCAGTGATATTCCCGTTGCCGAAGAAGCACGGTTGGTGGCCGAGGAAATGGGATGCCAGGTGTCAACGCTCTTTGATGTGGGCGTGGCGGGATTACACCGCCTGCTTTCGCCGCTGCGCGAGCTACTGGCCAGCGATGTCGCGGTGCTGGTGGTATGCGCGGGGATGGATGGCGCACTGCCGAGCGTTGTCTCGGGACTTTCGCCAGTGCCAGTGATTGGTGTTCCCACCTCCATTGGCTATGGCGCGGGCGGGAAGGGGCGCGCTGCATTGCTGGCGATGCTGCAAACGTGTGCGCCGGGGTTAACCGTTGTCAACATCGACAACGGCGCCGGCGCTGGCGCCACGGCCGCTCTCATCGCCAATCGACTTGCGACTGCCCGACACGCTGCTCTCCGCGATGCATCAAATTGGTCGGGGGAGGAGTGACGCATCAGCGTCGGATGGAGCGTCGGGTGGGATCTGCTATTTGACAGCATTACAGCGTCTTCCTGCATAGCGCGTAGTATACGCGGGCTGGCGTGAATCCTGCAATTGAGCAGGGTAAATTGCCGCCGACCGCTGATCTCTCTCATGATTGGGAGAGTTAGGCAGGTCGAGGCAACGAGTCGTTTTCCAGAGCGCAACAACTGTTGAGAAACAAAGAGGTGCAACACTATGGCAGCCAGCAAGCGAGGACCAGAACCCGGTTCCGACAAGGCGAAACACGGTGGCCAGGCGGTTCGTGAGAAGTATGGCCCCGAGTTCTACTCCCGTATTGGCAAAAAAGGTGGCGAGGCCGTCAAGCAGAAGCTCGGCTCGACGTTCTACGCCGAGATAGGCAAAAAGGGCGGCGAGTCAACCAAGCGGCAACAGGGCGCCGAGTTCTACTCCCGCATCGGCAAGAAGGGCGGCGAGCGTGGCCGCGGTACTCCCAAACAGCAGCGTAGCCACTAAGGCGCATCTTGCCCTATGAACGCAGCACATCGCTTAAGAAACGGCGTCGGGTCGCACTGGCGTCGTTTCTTGCTGTGTTCGCGTTCCCACCTCCCCATTCACGGTAAGCAGAAAGCGTAAAATAGCCTATCGTCGCTGTGCGATTTGTTGGACATCCCCCTCCGAAAAACTCCTTCTTTACGGATGGCCTGTTTCCTGTACAATGGGTGCAACATCGACACGGCGTCTATGTCGCTTGCCGGCACGAATCTGCCAGGCTAGGCCGTCCCTCTCTTATTCGGGGCGCAACGGAGCGTTCCGCCTCAGTGCATGAGTTTTTGGAGGTCTGTCACATGGGACATCGTAGCGCGCATTACTTCCTGTGGTTCATCCTGTTTGGTCTTATCGCTGGCGCTGCTAGTCTTTTCAGCAAGGACCATTCAATTGCCTCTTCGGAGGCCATCTGGCTCCTGGTCAGTGGTGTGTTGGGCATTCTGGTGACGCAGAAGTGGCTCAACGAAGGCAAGTTCGCCCAGATCTACGATTTCATCATCGGCGTAATCTTCACGCTGGTAGGTCTTGTGGGCGTGCTCCAGATATTTGCTCCTAATCTCGTTTCGGGCCTCGGCTCCCTACCAGGAGGGCTGGTCACCAAGACGACTATTATTGGGCTGAGCCTGGGGCTTCTCCCTGGGATCGTGCATCTGGTGCTGGGACTTCAGTCGCTCAACCACGGGCTGCGCAGCGGCAAGTAGTAATTGCTTATATCAGAAAACCCTCCCTGGTGACCACTATCGACCAGGGAGGGTTTTCTGATGCGGTATCTAGGCAGTAATGCTGCGACCTAACCCTTTGCTTCTGGAGTTGTCGTGCCGGCCGCGACGGGCTGTGCATCGAGCGCGCGCGCCAGAATCTCCGCGATATCTTCGACGCCGAAGTGGTCCTGCGCCTCGACCGCTTTGATGCCATCCTCGAACATCGTGATGCAGAACGGGCAGGCCGCCGCCAGGGCGTCCGCTCCGGTATCGAGCGCCTCCTGCACGCGCGTGTTGTTGATGCGCTTGCCGATCTTCTCCTCCATCCAGACACGCCCCCCGCCGCCGCCACAGCAGAACGACCGGTTGCGGTTGCGCTGCATCTCGGTGACGCCGTTGCTGCTAATCACGTTGAGTACCCGGCGCGGCTCGTCGTAGATGTCGTTCCAGCGGCCAATGAAGCACGGATCGTGATAGGTGAGCTTGCGCGGGTCGAAGCCCTCCGGCAGCTTGAGCTGGCCGCTGTTGATGAGCCGGTCGATAAACTCTGTATGGTGGATGACCTCGTAGTTACCGCCAAGCTGCGGATACTCGTTCTTGATCGTATTGAAGCAGTGCGGGCAGGTCGCCACTACGGTCTTCACGTTATAGGCGCGTCCCGGCGGGACGCCGACGCCGTTATATGAGTGGCTGTCGCCGGAGCCATCTGGCCCGCTGTGCGCGTCCGCCGCGATGGCTGGCTTCTCAGCGCTGCCAGCCGCCTCGCTCGCGTCTTTGCCAAAGCCGTAGCCGTTGAGCACCTCGATGTTCTGCTGCGCCAGCGTCTGCCAGAGATATTCATTGCCGATGCGACGCGCCGGGTCGCCGGTGCAGCTTTCCTCTGGACCCAGGATGCCGAACCTGACGCTGGCATGCTGCATCACCTTCGCGAAGGCCGTGGCAACCTTCTGGTTGCGCTGGTCAAACGACCCCATGCAGCCGACCCAGTAGAGCACGTCCACTTCCGGGTCTTGGGCAAGCGTAGGTACGTTCAGCGCCTTTGCCCAGTCGGCGCGTGTGTCGTTCGAGATCTCCCATGGATTGGCGTTGCGCTCCAGGTTGTTGAAGAGCGGCGTCACCTCCTGCGGGAAGCTGCTCTCCTCCATGACCAGGAAGCGGCGCATATCATCGATCTTCTGAACGTGCTCGATGGAGACCGGGCAGATTTCGACGCATGCGCCACAGTTGGTGCAGGCCCAGAGCGACTCCTCCATAATCAGGCCGCCGACCATTGGCTCGGTCTTGGCGCGTTCCTCGGCGGTCTCTGCGCTCACAAGCATTATGCCGCCAGCGGCGAACAGCTCCTCTTTGACCGACAGGATGATCTCTTTCGGCCAGAGCGGCTTATCGGTGGCAAGCGCGGGGCAGACGCTATTGCAGCGCCCACACTCGGTGCAGGCGTAGCCGTCGAGCAGCTGCTTCCAGGTGAACTGGTTGATCTTGTGAACGCCGTAGTCCTCGCGCTCCTCGATATTGGGGATGATCTGGAGCGCGCCCTTCGGCTCGTAATTGCGGAAGAAGACGTTGAACGGTGTCGCCAGCAGATGCAGGTGCTTCGAGTTCGGGATGTAAATCAGGAAGGTGAGCACGACCAGCACGTTTGCCCACCACGCGACGCTCATCAGCGCGGTGGCCGTACCCATTGACATGCCGCTCCACGCCTGACCTACGAGCGCGCCGAATGGCGTCCAGACCTCGCCGCTGGTAGCGATATAGGCGAAGACCTCAAAGAAGAAGAGCGAGACCAGCACCAGCATAATCAGGCCGAGGATGATGAAGGCATCCACTGGGCTGTGTGACTGGCTTTGCAACTGTTTCGGGCGCAAGACCAGCCGCCGGAAGGTGAAGATAAGAAGTGCGAGAAACGCGGCGAAGATGAAGAAATCGAGGAGGGCGGCAAATACGCGGCTGCCAATGATGGGTAGCTCGAAGTGGAAGCCCATTGCCCAGAGGTTGAGCGCGTCGAGTTGGATGATGATGAAGCCCCAGAACGTAAAGAAGTGGGCAATACCCGGCAGCGGGTCGCGCAAGACGCCGCGCTGGCCGAGCACCATCAGCATGAAGAATTTGACGCGGTCGCCCAGGTGGTCGAAGCGGTTCTCCGGCTGGCCGAGCCGTAGCAGGTTGACCAGCTGGCGAATGCGGAGCAGGAAGGCCACCCAGGCGGCCACCAGCACCACACCAAAGATGACCGGGCCGATGAGGTTGTCGCCTGTCGGCCAGATTGCGGGGTGACCCATGGCAGTCGCTCCTTTGCCAGAATTGAGGTGAGCGGCAGAAAGCATCCACCTCTCTGCCGCTCAAACGAGATCACAATGGTCGCCAGTGGCAGGGTTAGCTGCCCTTGCGCGCTTTGACCAGCGCCGTCAACTGCGGCACGACGACGTTCAAGTCGCCGACAATGCCCAGATCGCAGAACGAGAAGATCGGCGCATCTTTGTCTTTGTTGATGGCAATAATCAGGCCGGATGTACCCATGCCCGCCTTATGCTGCACCGCGCCCGAGATGCCACAGGCGATATAGACCGTCGGCTTGACCGTCTTGCCGGTCTGACCCACCTGGTGCGCGTATGGCACCCAGCCAGCGTCCACCGCCGCGCGCGACGCTCCGACGCTTGCTCCCAGCGCCGTCGCCAGGTCTTCGATCTGCGCGAAGCCCTGCGGACCACCAAGACCGCGCCCGCCAGAGACGACGATTTGCGCCTCTTCGAGCTTGGCGCGGCTGGCTGCGGGCATCCAGATGTCGTGGCCGTCGGGCGCTTTGCCCAGATGTCCAGCTTCTGCCGCGCCCTCAGTTCCGAAGGGGCCAGAGATCTTCGCGCCGTTGGAGGGAGCCGCGGGCGCTGGCACGTTCTCGACATTGGCCGTGCCGCCGACGCGATTCGTCGGGAAGGCATTCGGGCGAGCGCCGAGCAGCCGCGTTCCCTCACCCTGGAAGGCCATCTTCACGGCTTGCGAGCCACCGAAGGCGGGGACAGTCATCATGACCTCGCCATTTTCGACGGTGACATCGCCAACATTATATTCGATGCCCAGGCCAAGCCGCGCAGCCAGCCGCGCCGAGACATCGCGCCCGTAATTCGTGCCGCCGAAGAGCACCAGGCGTGGCTGATGTTGCTGGATCAGCGCCGCTAGCGCCTCCACATGTGGCTGCGTCAGGTATTCGTCGTAGACGCTGCTCTCAGAAGCGTAGACCGTCTGTACTCCGCATGCCCCCAGGTCGGCCGCGGCGGCCTGTGTGTTCGTGCCGAGGGCGACGGCCGCGGACGATCCGCCCAGCGTGCCTGCCAACTCGGCGGCCTTGCTCGCCAGTTGGAGCGAGATGCTCGCCAGCTTGCCGCCGTTGATTTCCGCCAATGCCCAAACGTCGTTAGCCATCGTTAAAGCACCTTCTGTTCCGCGAGGAAAGCTACGACACGCTCGGCGGCGCCGTCGTTGCCCACGTAGATTTCGCCCTTACGCTGCGTCGCGATCTTCTCCGCGCTGAGCGCCTTCTCACCAGACGCGCCCGCCCCGACCTTGCTACCATCGATGCCGAGGTCCGCCAGGCTCATCGTGTCGATGGGCTTCTTCTTCGACTGCATGATGCCCTTCATCGAAGGGTAGCGCGGCTCGTTGATCGACTTCATGACGCTGACCAGCGTGGGCGTCTGGGCCTCGACGACGTTGTAGCCGACCTCCGCCGCGCGCTCGATCTTCGCGGTTGTGCCGTCAACATCCAGTTTGGTGGCGAAGGAGAGCAGGGGAAGCCCCAGCAATTCGGCGACGGCGCTTGGCACGATGCCGCCATACGAATCGGCGGCGGCGCTGCCGAACAGCGCCAGATCGAAGCCGATGTGTTGGAGCGCGGCCGCCAGCACGCGCGCAGTGGCGACGACGTCCGACCCTGCCAACGCTGGATCGGTCACCAGCACGCCACGGTCGGCCCCCATCGCCAGCGCCTTGCGAATCGTGTCGGTGGCGGTGTCTGGCCCCATACAGACGACGACGGTCTCGCCGCCGTGTTTCTCCTGCTGGCGCAGCCCCTCCTCGATGGTGTATTCATCGAACGGGTTGATGATCGCGTCCTCTTTGCGCCGCTCCAGGCGCATATCGGCGCCGAAGCGTTTCTCCGCCGTGGTTGACGGCGTCTCCTTCATGCAGATAACAATCTTCACCAGAAATCGCGGCGCAACGGCTCCAGGTTTTGGAGTGGAGAGAGCGCCGCTCCTCCTTTCAATAACACTACTTAGCACAAACTACAAACCAAAGTGTATCCTAAGTTGTGATACACTTTATTGTGAAACGAACCCTGCTTGTCAAATTAGCACCGACGCCTGAACAGCATGACGCCTTGTTGCGGACGTTGAAGGTATTCAATGCCGCTTGCAATGCGATTGCTGGCGTAGCGTTTCGTGAGCGGTGCGCCAACAAGATTGAACTGCAAAAGCTCCTCTACTACGACATCCGTAAGCAATTCGGTTTGTCGTCGCAGATGACCATACGCGCCATAAGCAAGGTCACTGAAACATATAAGCGCGACAAGCAGCGACAGCCGCATTTTTGCACACGTGGCGCAATGATCTATGACGAACGGATCTGTTCGTTTCCTGATGTTGACCATGTGTCGCTTTTGACGTTGGATGGACGAGTCCTCCTCCCCGTTCGTTTTGGGGCCTATGCAAAAGACTTGATGCAGTGCGCGCGTGGACAACTTGGTTTGCTGTACCGTACACGCAGCAACACCTTTCTGCTGGCGATTACAATAAATTCGCCTGAACCACCGATTACAAACGCTAACGACTTCATAGGTGTTGACTTGGGCATCATCCAATTGGCAACAACCTCGGACGGTGAATTCCTCAATCATGCCTCTGGCCCAAAACACGCTCATGTCAATCAAGTACGCGCCCGCTACGGCCGCTTCCGTCAAAAGCTGCAAAAGAAAGGTACAAAATCGGCAAAACGCTTGCTCAGAAAACGCAGCGGGCGTGAAAAGCGCTTTACGAGAGATGTGAACCATTGTTTGTCGAAGGCGATTGTCAACACGGCGAAAGGCACTTCTCGTGGGATTGCCCTGGAAGACTTGCAGGGTATACGAGCCCGTGCGAAGGGAACGGTTAAGCGCCAACGGAGAGTGTTGCATAGTTGGAGTTTTTTCCAACTTCGCGCCTTCATCGCCTATAAGGCGGCCCTCGCAGGCGTGCGCGTGGTCTACGTCAACCCGGCGTATACCAGCCAGACCTGTAGCGCCTGTGGGCATTGTGAGAACGCCAATCGTCGGACTCAATCGCAATTCCTCTGTCATTCCTGTGGGTTCTCCGCCCATGCCGATGTAAACGCGGCAGTGAACATTCGTGTTCGCGGCCGGGCGGCTGTCATTCCGCCAGACGCGGCGGCCCTCACAGGCTAGTTGCAAGCTCCTGGCTCCGGCCAGTAGTAGATGACCGGGTCGTACCTCCAGATACCGCTAGCGGCCTGCGCGGGAGTATCAGCGGCCAGCACGCAGTCGCGGGTCACCGAAACAGTCGGGTGTTAGCTGGGCCGCTCGCGCGGCGATGAGTCGAGCGGTGGGTCGTCGACCGGCAGGAATCGTTCGGCAGGTATGAATGCCGATGACATAAGCGCCGAAAGCATACGAGACGAACGCCCTTGTCCGCTCAAGACAAATCATTGGAATTGTAGCTGGGCCGGGAATAGCCTGTCAATGTGTAGCTGGCTGACGCACCGGGCCGCGAGGTGGCTCGGCGGCTGCCATTCTCCAGGTTCGGCGTGCTCCTATCGATTGTTGGTGGGGCCTGTGGCGCTGCGCAGTATCTCTTCTGGCCCATTGGACAGGGTTTCGTGGCAAGGTCAAGTGGTACGATATCCTTCATACACTGATGAGAAACGTGATACCGTGACAGCGCACAGATTGTGACAGAGTCGTGAGGGTGGGAGAGCACATGGGGAGCGTGCGCGCCTGGTTCAGTGGGCGGAGGCCGATGTTGCCGCACTATTCGCGCAACGTCAACCTCATCCTCCTCTATACATTGGGCAAGGGCTTCCAGATATTTATTGCCCAGGTTACCACCAATCTCTATGTCTTTAGTCTGGGCTACCCCAAGGATTTCATCGGGCTGTTCGCCGCGATGCCCGCGATTGCGGCGCTGTTCGCGGGTATCCCCCTCGGGTTTCTGGCCGACCGCATTGGGCGCAAACCGCTGCTGCTGATTAGTGGTCTCCTCAATCCGTTGGCGCTGGTAGCGGTTGGCCTGAGCACTTCTATCCCCATGCTGCTGATCGCCAGCTTTCTCAATGGGGTCTTCGGCTCTGCCTATTGGGTGACGATCCTGCCTATTCTCACCGAGAGCACCAGAGAAGATGAACATGTTGGCGTGCTGGCCATCAACAGCTTTTTGCTGCTCGGTGTCGGCGCGATTGGCAGCCTCATTGGAGGCCTCATCCCTGAACTCGTCTCGGTCATCATCCAGCAGCCAGCGCTCTCGCCGATCCCGTTGCGTTTTGGCCTCCTGGCGGCGGCCCTTGTCACCTTTCTGCCGGTGCTTCCGCTGTTCACGCTCGACGCCTTGCCGTCATCGCGCTCGAGAACCGAGGCAGTTCCCGCTCCCGCTCCAGATATGTCGTCCGCCAACGCAGGGTCTGTTCCGCAACGAGCGCCAGAGCGGATGGAACGGAAGGCGTTAGTCGTGTTGTTCGTGAAGCTTCTGCTGCCCGATATGCTCGCAACGACGGGCGAAGGCACAGTGGTCGGACTGCTTCAGCTCTACTTCGTGATCCAGTTCAACATGCAACCGGGTTCATTGGGGACGCTCTTCACGCTAGCAGGTCTGATCGGCGGGGCGACCGCACTCAATGCGCCGCGCATTGTGCGCCGCTGGGGCAAGCTTCGCACGGCGACGACGATGCAGTATCTCAGCGCGCCCGCGATGCTGCTCACCGGGTTCGCGCCGGTGCTGCCATTGGCTGCCGCAGGGGAATTCTCACGTATTGTGCTGCGGGGCCTCTTCGATCCCACCTACGCGTCGTTCACGATGGATCAAGTTTCATCGCGCTACCGGGCAACACTGAGTGGCTTCTATAGCGTTACCTGGAGTCTGGGTTTCGCTATTGGCCCGACGCTGGCTGGCTGGCTATTCCAGCATGTTGGTCCGACGCCAGTGTTTATCGTCGGCGCCATCTGTCTGACCAGCGCGGCGACGTTACTGCGGATCTTCTTCGGCACGGGTTCGCGTCCATCCGCGCCGCGTGGCGAGGCAGGGGACACTCTGCCACTTGAGGATGCGCCTGCGAGCAGCATGCCTACCCCTGCGCACTGAGCGCGCTGTGTTAGAATGCCTGCGGATCAGTGACCCAGTGGCAAGGGCGCTATGGCAACGCAGCCGATTCGAGGAGGAGGCGGACTATGATACCATCTCAGTCGGACTCAGGCGAAGCGATTCCCCAGGTGGAGGCGGTCTTCCTCCTCGACTGCGACAACACCTTGCTCGATAATGATGCCGTCAAGACTGACATGGATGCGCAACTGCGCGAGCTGCTCGGCGTCACGATGGCCGAAACGTTCTGGCGCGAATACGAAGAGGTGCGTCGGCTGACCGGTACGGTTGACCTGCCGCTCACCTTCGAGCGCGTCGAGGAGCGTCACCCCGACCCAGCCAGCGCGGCGCTGCTCCGCTCCATCATCATGGATTATCCGTTCGCCAGCCGTGTCTTCCCGGAAACTATGCCAACCCTTGCCTATCTCAAGACCCTTGGCCTACCGACCATTGTCTCCGATGGTGACAGCGTCTATCAGCCGCACAAGATCGAGCACAGCGGGCTGGCGGCGGCGGTCAACTGGCAGGCGGTTATCTACGTCCATAAAGAAGACCACATCGACGAGATTATGGCGCGCTGGCCCGCACCGTTCTACGTTGTGGTAGATGACAAGGGGCGCATACTCACCGCGCTGAAGCGCCGCATGCCCGACCGCTTCGTGACGGTTCACGTGGCGCAGGGCCACTATGCCCAGACGGCGCCAGCCGAGACGCCGCCGCCTGATATCAGCATTACGTCCATCGGTGAGTTACGCGACTTCACACTGGCCGATCTCCGCGCCCATCTGCGACCACGGTAATGCTAGCCCGTGACGGCTGCCCGCGCCACTTTGAATGAGTGCGGTGAGTTTTGCGGAGTATCCATCTTGCCCTTATAGTAGCGCTCAGTCCAGGCGGTGAGTTGGCGGACGGACTCGGCGAAGGCGGCGTCGGGCGCAGGCCAGGTGCGCGACCACGTCCGGCTGGCGATGTACTGGAGCGCCGAACGCGGCGTCTGCTCCACCTCCCAGGTGACCAGCGTCTCGATGGTGACGGTCAGCCCGCGCCGCGTCAGTTCATCCACAATCGCCTGGAAGCCCGGCGCGCCAACGGTGATCGGCGGATGCCCCAATCGTGCGATGATGTCGCGCCACTGATCCTGGATTAGCGCGTGGGGATAGCCTCCGCCATGCACATCCTGCCCGATGAGCAGCGCGCCATCAGGGCGCAGCGCGCGCAGCGCCTCGTCTAGCGCCTTGCGCCATTCTGGCACGAGGTGCAGCACATGCACCCCCACCGCCGCGTCGAAGCTGCCGTCGGCGAAGGGAAGCGCCGTCATGTCCGCCATCTCCAGTGTCAGGTCTCCCCATGGGCGCTCCGGCTCCGCTACCTGTTGTTGCGCCAGTTTCGCGCGCAGGCGCTCGACCATCAGCGGCGAGATATCCACCCCAGTGACGTTCACCCCTTTGCGCAGCAGTGGTAAGGCGATACGCCCGGTGCCAATGCCGATCTCCAACAGGCGACTTCCGGCGGCCACCGGCCCCACGCGCATTAATCCCGTGGCAATCTCCTCCGCCACCTCGGCGGAATACCCACGCGTGTCATCATAGCGGTCGGCGACGGGATCGAACGAAATAGAGCCGGACATAGCGTCACCCTTCACTGTTCTCAGAAAAAAGACCCACAAGCACTATCGCGCGGGTCGTCAGCATTCCTCGGTTGGCGGCAGACCGCGCTGCTTGGAGAAGCGCACTGAGGAGATGGTATAGCCACGGCTCCGGTAGAGTTGAAGCGCCGCCTCGTTGTCGGGCGAGGTGGTCAGTTCGACGTTCGCGAACGCGTGCTCTTCGAGAAAGAAGTGCTCCGCCGCATCGAGCAGATGCATGGCGACGCCGCGACGACGTGAGGCGGGATGCACCAGCAGTTCATGGATGTAGCCGACCAGTTCTTCGCGCTCAGGCTGCACCTGGGCAGTGGCCAGCAACAGCCCAACCAGCATCTCTTCCTCGTCCCCTGTGCCTTCGACCGCCACCCAGAGCAGCCCCTGGCCTGTTTTCAGCAGCGCCAGGCTTGCCCGTCCACGCGCGGTCGCGGAGGGAATGGAGGTGCGGGCCGCGATCCGGTCGGCATCGGTTGCCAGGCGGACGCTGATGGGCCGCTCGCTCACCGTGGTCACGCTGCTTCACCCTTTCTACATCGGAGACGTTCCGCGCGCCGCACAGCCAGCAGCGTCTTTGATTCAGTATATCAAACGTTGCGAAAAAACTTGACGCGCCACTCTATCGCGGCTACGCTGTGCGCAAGCGGCAGACTGGACAGCGAAAGGGACATCGTGTGAACGCGGATGAGACAGCGAGTTCTTCAGATACGCCGTTGCGCATTGGTATTGTGGCGGATGCTCCAACGTTTCCGGGCAAGTGGGACGCGATCAGAGAAAATGTCCGCGTGGCGGATGGGCTAGGCTATGATTCCGTCTGGCTGGGTGAAGCCTGGGGCTATGAGCTTTTTACCTCGCTAGCCGATCTGCTGCGGGTGACGACACGGATGAAGCTGGGCGCGGGCATCGCCAACATCTTCTCGCGCTCGCCCGCGGTCATCGCCGCCACCGCCGCGACGCTGGATGAGCGATCAGGCGGACGGATGGTGCTTGGCCTTGGCTCGTCCGGGCCGCAGGTGGTCGAGCATTGGCATGGTGTGCCATTTTCGCAGCCGCTCCAGCGTACCCGCGAATACGTTCAGATCATCAACGCGATCCTGCGCCGCGAACCGCTCAACTTCAAGGGCGAGATCTTCTCGCTGGAACGCGGATTCACCATCCGTTTCACGCCGATTCGCGACCACATTCCCATCTACCTCGCCTCGCTTGGCCCCAAGAATATTCAGTTGGCGGGAGAGGTCGCCGATGGCATCCTGCCCGTCTACTGGCCCGGGCGCGACTATCCTGATTTGCGCGCGCAGCTCGATGCTGGCTCCGCAAAAGTGGGACGGCCAGCAGGCTCCGTGAGCATCGCGCCGTATCTCACGGTGGCGATTGCGCTGGATGAGGCTGAGCGCGCCGTGGCTCGCAAGCGTGCCGCTGCGCCAGTTGCCTTCTACGTTGGACGCATGGGTACGTTCTATGCGGACATGCTCAGCCGCCATGGATTCAGCGAGGATGTGGCCGCGATTATCAAAGGATGGGAGAGTGGGCATAACGGCGCGATTGCCGCGGTGAGCGACCGACTGCTCGACGCCACGGCGATTATCGGCACGCCAGATGAGGTGGTGGCGCGGCTGCGTGAGTGGCAGGCGCTGGGCATGAACGAGCCGCTCATTAGCATGCCAGATGGGACG
Source organism: Ktedonobacterales bacterium (assembly GCA_036273675.1). Lineage (GTDB taxonomy): Bacteria > Chloroflexota > Ktedonobacteria > Ktedonobacterales > JADMIN01 > DAHUXT01. Next base: position 60,716 of record DASUHD010000159.1, read on the forward strand.
CCAGACCAGGTGGCGGCGCGGCTAGAGGCGCTTGCCCGTGCGGCTGGCCTGCACTGACGGCAACCGTCGCGCCTTGACGAAGCGCTCGTAAGTATGCTAAGGTGAAGGCACATCGGGGCGTAGCGCAGCCTGGTAGCGCACCACAATGGGGTTGTGGGGGTCGGAGGTTCAAATCCTCTCGCCCCGACCGATTACAGCGGCCTCCTGGTTCATTCTGGGGGCCGCTGTTTGTGTTCGCACTCAAGGAATCCGCTCAGTTGCCCGGCTCTCATCTTCTCGCCTGGTCGAGGGTGAGCAGACAATGAACAACTGAATCTGGCAGGTGGTGAAGCATGGCGGTGCGTCTGGCGGCGATTCAGGCATCGGTCGCGACAACCTGGACATTTGTGCAATCTTCTCCGGCGCCTCCCGCAATGGCAGCGGGCATCTATACGGCAGCGCTTTATAGTCTGCACGCATTGCTCCAGGCTGATGACGAGCAGGTCCAGGGCTGGTGGCGCGGGGCGCTTCTGTTGAGCGACCAGAGCCGGGGTATGCTGCTCGATACGCTCGGCGCCTCTTCGTTGGCGCAGGGAGAGTTGCGCCTCGCCGCGTTGCGCGATCTGCCCGAGATCACCATGCTGGGCAGCCTCGACGACATTCACACCATTATCAGTGGCGCGATTGGAATTGGCGCGCCGCGCTATAACGCGGGAGACATCATCGGCTGCTGCACCGTCTACTGGGCGACGATGGTAGCTTTGGTCTCCGCCCCGGTGTTCCGCGGATTCCCAGGCTATGCGAAAGCTATGGCGCCGCTGCGAGAGATTGTCGAGCAGACACCGCCGCCACTGCCGATTATCGGGCAGGGGATCGACGAATTCGCGTGGCAGCTTCGCCACGCGCTGGACGCTGTATTGGCGGTCAAAGGCTAGCCCGGATAGGCCATCAGACCCCTTGGACGCGGCCGATGAATCTCGATCATTCCCCCAGACGCTTACGCCTTCGACAGATGTGTCCACGAGAACCGAATGTACGGTAAGGAAGTGGAGCGGAACTGATGACACAACCACGGACAGATAACGCAATCGACTGGGGCGACTGGCTCCGGCGCTGGGATCGCCAGCAGACGCGCTATCTGCCCTTCCGCGAGGAACGCTTCAATGCGATGTTCGATGCGGTGGAGGCGCTGCTACCGCCAGATTTTGTCGCGCTCGATTTAGGATGTGGTCCCGGCTCGCTCAGCCAGCGCCTGCTGGAGCGTTTTCCTCAGGCGCGCGTCATCGCGGTAGATCAGGATCCTCTCTTGCTGGCGATGGGCCAGGGCGCGCTTGGCGACATCGATGGGCGGCTGCGGTGGATCGATGCCAACCTGCGCGAGCTTTCATGGCGCCAGCGCATCGGCGTGGCGTCGGTTGATGTGGCGCTGAGTACCACAGCGCTGCACTGGTTGCCTCCCGATCAGCTGGTTCGCCTCTACACCGAGTTGGGGACATTGATTCGCCCTGATGGCCTCTTTCTCGATGGCGATCACATGGCCTACGCGCCCGGCATGGAGTCGTTCGCGCGGGTGCGCGACATGGTCAGCAAACGCGACGAGCGCGCCGCCGAGCAGGACGGAGCCGAGAGTTGGCGCGGGTGGTGGGATGCCATCACCCGCGAGCCCGCGCTTGCCGATCTGGTGGCTGAACGTGAACGACGCCTGCCCGAGAGCGCCCACGGCGACTTTGAGCTGACCTACGACCTTCACGCCGCCGCGCTCGGAAACGCGGGCTTTCGCTCGGTCGGCGTGCTCTGGCAGCGCCTTGATGACCGTGTCCTTCTTGCGGTGCGGTAAGCAGCCATCTGTGTAGCGAATTCACCGGTGAAAACGAATTCCTGTGCTACTGTGGCGGGAGGGCCAGGCCGATCAGCTTGTAGACCAATTTGGCCGCTACCACCGGGCTGACGTGTCCCTCAACGAGCGGCGAAAGCTCCACGACATCGAAACCGATGATGGTTCGCTGGGCCGCGACCGCGCTGAGCAGGTCCATGACCTCGTACCAGCCTAGCCCTCCTGGTTCGGGTGTCCCGGTGCCAGGCACGAGCGATGGGTCGAATGCGTCGATATCAAAGGTGATGTACACCTCGTCGCCCAGCGATGCGACGACCTCGTCAATCCAGCCGCGGTCACCGTGAAAGCGCTGACTGGCGATAGCGCTCGCTAGCCAGAGTGGCAACCTGCGCTCCTCGATGAGTTGCATCTCTGGCTCGCTGATGCTGCGCATACCTACCTGCGCGGTCCGCTCGCAGACATCCAGCACACGACGCATGATGGTGGCGCTGCTGAGAGGATTCTCCTCATACGAGTCGCGGAGATCGGTATGGGCGTCAATTTGTAGCACGGACATTCCGGGATATCGTGCGGCAAAGGCCCGTATCACACCGATGGAGATGGAGTGGTCGCCACCAAGTGTGGCCACGAACTTGCCGCGGTCCAGCAATTGGCTCGTAACCTGCTCGGTGCGGTTGGTCATTGCCGCCGCGTTGCCCATGATCGGCTCAATCGCGCGCAGCGTATGGATGCCCACCTCGCAGGGGCTGCGGCGTAGCTCCGTGTCGTACAACTCCAGATTGCGCGAGGCGTCGATGATCGCCTGCGGACCTTCGCGAGTGCCGGGCCGATAGCAGGTGGTCGCATCGAAAGGCACGGGAACAACCACAACGCGCGCAGTCTCGAAGGCGGTCAGCTCATCGTCGAGATGCATGAAACCGCGGCTGGGCGCCAGGATATCGTCTAGCTCGGGCAACTCGCTCATCGTAAATCTCCTCGAACATTTCGCACAGGCCGCAAGTGAGCGGACTGTGAACGGTGTGGCGGTGACGTTTCATAGCGAACATGTTGTCACATGGGTAAGACACTCGCAGTATACGCCAGGCAATCGTTAACTCATGAGGTAGGCATGAAACTTGCTGTGACATCTCGTGTGGCGTAATTTCGGCGGACTTAGCGTTCACTTGCGGAATCACTCCACTGGGGGATACAATGAGGATGTTGGTGAACTGACACGGCTCCCCCCGGTGGCTTTCAGGCAGAGATGGTTCCTCCGCGTTGAGTGCCGGAGCGTCCGTAGAACGGCGCCACGAGCGAGTTGGTAGAGTTTGTTTTTGAGAAAGCTGGCCTCCCCGGCCAGGCATGAGGACTGAAGGAGCCTAGTGGCCACCAGGATTTACGTAGGCAATTTGCCCTACACGACGGACAATCAGCAGCTTGCGCAGCTTTTCGGCGCGTTTGGAGAGGTATTAGACGCCGCGGTCATTATGGATCGCGCCACCGGTCAGAGCAAGGGTTTCGGGTTCGTCGAGATGGCCGACGACGCGCAGGCGCAGAGCGCCATTCAGGCGCTCAACGGCACGATGGTCGGTAACCGGACGATTCGTGTGAACGAGGCTCAGCCGCGCGCTGAACGCGGCGGTGGTGGCGGCTACGGCGGTGGTGGCGGCTACGGCGGTGGTGGTGGCGGTTATGGCGGCGGCGGCTACGGCGGCGGCGGCTATGGCGGCAGTGGTCGTAGTGATCGCGGCGGTGGCCGTGGTGGCCGTGGCGGTGGCTACGGTGGCGGTTATGACGCCGGTGGCCGTGGACGCAGCGATCGCTGGTAGTTGACGCCAGTGTAATGTGGTCCGCCATCTGTTTTCAGAGGCTCGGATCGCGCGTAAGCCGGATTCTCCTGATGGGGGGATCCGGTTTTGTGCTACCTATGGAGGGGCAAGCCAGGTGCGGCCCTGATCGATACGCAGGCGGCCAGAGAGCAGCCACTCCAGCGCCAGTGGCAAGAGCCGATGTTCCTCGGCCAGAATGCGCGCCGAAAGGCTCTCGACGGTATCTTTATCCAGCACAGGCACGGCGGCCTGGGCGACAATTGGCCCGGCGTCCACATCGGCCGTGACGATATGCACCGTGCAGCCGCTAACCTTGACGCCCGCCGCCAGTGCGTCCGCCTGCGGCCTGGGCGCCATCCCTCCCGCGAAGGCTGGCAGTAGCGACGGATGAACATTGAGGATTCGGTTGGGATACACTTCGACGACGCTGGCATCCAGAATGGGCTTGTAGCCAGCCAACGCTACCGCCTGCACGCGCGCTTCCTGAAGCGCCGCGATGATAGCGGCTCCGGCCTCGACGCGCGACGCGAACGATTTTGGCGCGATAACCCGCGTTTCGGCTCCGTGCTCGCGAGCGATGTCAAGGGCTGGCGCATCCGCCCGGCTGGAAATGACCAGCGCCACGCGCGCATGTAGGTCATCACGCTCTATCGCGCGAAAGATCGCCGCGAGGTTACTGCCGCGTCCCGACACCAGAACCGCAAGCGCAGGAACCGCCGCTGTTTCATCGCTCATGCAAGCCCCTCGACCACTACGCGAACGCCAGTATCAGGCGTGTCTGTCACCTCGCCGACACGCCGCCCGCCCGCGGACGCCGTCTGCGCCAGCACGTGCGCCTCATGCTCTGGGCGGCAGAAGATCAGGAAGCCAAGGCCAAGGTTGAAGACGCGCTGCATCTCATCCCACGCGATGTTGCCCTGGCGCTGGATCAGCCGAAAGATCGGCAGGATATTCCAGGTCGAGGCGTCGAGGCGAACGGTGAGTCCCTCAGGCACGACACGCGGCAGGTTATCGGTGAGGCCGCCGCCCGTGATATGCGCCATCCCTGTCACTACCTGGTCATTGACCAATGGCGCCACCTCGTGGAGGTAGGAGCGGTGGGGTTGGAGCAACTCATCGCCGAGCGAGCGACCCAACTCATGGACAGGCGCGTTCAGGTCAGCGTCGGCGAAGACGGCGCGTGCGAGTGAATAGCCGTTGGTGTGCAGACCCAGTGAGGGTAGCCCGACGACTCTGTCGCCCGCCCGGATGTTCTCTCCTCCGACAAGATGGTCACGCTCGGCCAGCCCGACGATGCATCCGGCGAGGTCATACTCGCCTACCGCATAGAAGCCCGGCATCGCGGCTGTCTCGCCGCCGATGAGCGCGCAGCCCGCCTCACGACACGCCGCCGCGACCCCGCCGACGACGGCCGTCGCCTGGTCGGCATCCATCGCGCCGAGGGCGAGGTAATCGAGGAAAAAGAGTGGACGCGCGCCACAGACGAGGATATCGTTGACACAATGGTTGACCAGATCGGCGCCCACCGAGCCGTGACGATTGAGTGCGAAGGCAATCTTGAGTTTGGTGCCGACGCCGTCGATGGATGAGACGAGCACTGGCTCGCGCAGTCCGCTGGTATCTAGCGCGAAGAGGCCGCCGAATCCACCCATCGCGCCCAGAACCTCCGGGCCATGGGTGGTACGAATGGCGGCGCGCATTGCCTGCTTCGCCGCATCGGCGGCGTCAAGGTTCACGCCTGCCCTGGCGTAGGCCTCAGCCGACTGCGTCATAGAGCATTCTCCTCGTGGGCGCGGCATATGTACTCCGGCCTTTCACGGCCGAGATCGTAGCTACCGCGCATCCAGCAGCCGCAAGAGTTCGTCGGCGCTGGCGCGGACGGTATGGCGGACGCGCCCAAGGCTGGCCGCGCTCTCCGCCAGGGTCACGACGGCGGCATAGTCGCCGAGCGGCTCAACGGTGATGAGCGCGTGGTCATACTCGCAGATCGTACCGACGGTGAGGCTCTGGCCCAACTCGCGCCCGATCGCCTCCGCTGTGCCAAGTGCGCTGGCGCCCAGTGCGCCTAGCGCCTCCAAAAAGCGCGGGTCGCCGCGTCCGGCCAGCTCGATGGGCAAGCCCTCACGTCCAACCAGCACCGTCGCCTGGACCCCTGGCACCGTCAGCACTCGCCCCAGCACATCGCGCAGGCTTGCCATCCCAATCCTCCACTCAATTCAGCCGCACATGCAGACAGCATCAATGCCTGTCAATGCCACGATCACGAATACGACGCTAGCGAATCGCCGTCGTCATCGGTTCCAGTGCGAACTTGTCGGCGTCGTCCATATTCACTGGCACCGGATATTTTCCGGTGAAGCAGCCCATGCAGAACGTCGAGCGCGGCAGAGCGATCGCCGCGACCAGACCATCCAGACTGAGATAGTGCAGGCTATCGGCGCCCACCTCGCGGGCGATGTCCGTAGCATTGTCCAGGCGTGCGGCGATCAACTCGGAGCGGCGAGCGACATCCAGCCCAAGGTAGCACGGGAAGCGGAACGGTGGCGACGTAACGCCGAGATGTACCTCGACCGCGCCCGAATCGCGCAGTAGCCGCACCAGTTGCCGGGTAGTTGTGCCGCGCACGATGCTATCGTCGATCACCACCACGCGCTTGCCCTTGAGCACCGCGCCAAGCGCATTGTACTTCATCTTCACGCCAAGCTGGCGCAGATTCTGGTCGGGCTGGATGAACGTCCGGCCGATGTAGCGATTCTTGATGAGGCCGTCGGCGAAGGGCATCTTACGCGCGGCGGCGTATCCGGCGGCGGCAGGTGAGGCCGAGTCGGGAACCGGAATGACGAAATCCGCCGCAACGGGATATTCCTGCGCCAGCTGCTCGCCCATCCGCTGACGCGCCAGGTAGAGCGAGCGATTGTTGATCGTGCTGTCGGGCCGTGCGAAGTAGATATACTCGAAAAGGCATGCTGCCATCCCTTCGGACGCCTGGCCCTCGAATGCTTGCATCCCCTCTGGGCCGTCGCCGCTCAGAACGATAACCTCGCCCGGCTCCACGTCGCGGATGGACTCGCCGCCGACGGTCTCGATGGCGCATGTCTCCGACGCGATCATCCAGTGATCGTGGAGGCGACCAATGGTGAGGGGGCGCACGCCGTGAGGGTCGCGGATGCCGATTACCTCAGTTGGCGTGAGCAACACCAGGCTGTAGGCGCCTTCCAGTTGCGGCATCACCGCGCGAATCTTGTCGAGATACGTCTTGCCAGGCGCTCGGGCGATCATCATGGCAATGAGCTCGGTATCGCTGCTGGAGTGTGGCTTGGCGCCGTTCGCCAGCAGCCGCGACCGCAGCGTCAGCGTGTTGGTGAGGTTGCCATTGTGCGCGAGCGCGAATTTGCCGAGATTGCCCTCCATGTAGACGGGCTGGGCGTTCTCGATGCGGGTGCTGCCAGTGGTGGAGTAGCGAGTGTGACCGATGGCGACATGGCCGGTCAGGCTGGCGATCGTCTCCTCTTTGAATACCTGACTGACGAGGCCCATATCGACGTGGCGGTGGAGTTGCGCGCCGTCGCCGGTGAAGATGCCAGCGCTTTCTTGCCCGCGATGTTGCAGGGCGAACAAGGCAAAGTACGTGAGCCGGGCTACATCCTCGCCCGGCGCATAGATGCCGAAGACTCCACACGCCTCATGGGGGCGATCCAACCCGTTATTCAGCAGCGCGTTCAGGGTATCGTTGTCAATCGCAGCGCTATCCGTGCTATCCGGGTTGTCAGTCAGCATGTCGTCAGCCACCACCAACTCCCTGCCTGGCTGGCCGCCCCAATTGGGTTGCCCGCTGGCCGCGCGGATGTGCATGCGCATACCTCTCTTCTGGTTGTCCACTGGCTATGAATCTATCGCTACCAGAATGACAGAACCTACATAATTTTACCGCATGCCCTCGGACATCTCCAAACCCGATAGTCCTGTGCAGCACTGGCAGATTTCTCCCAGAAGAAATGATGCTTGCGGCGCGAAGTGTCGAGGCGTACACTAAACAGTGCCATGTCTATTGCCGTCATTACTGAACTTACGAAATCATATGGCGCCGAGCTGATCCTGCAAGGCGTCTCCTTCCGCGTGGATGCGCGCGACCGTATCGGCCTCGTCGGTCCCAACGGCGCGGGCAAGTCAACGCTGCTCAATCTGCTTGCGGGCCGTCTGGAGCCGGATGGTGGCGAGATCGCCTATGCGCAGGGTACCATCGTCGGCTATCTGCCACAGGTGGCGGAGTTCAGACCGCACCATACCCTCTACGAAGAGATGCTCGCATCGTTGGAGTATATACACTCCTGGGAGCGCGAGATGGCCGACCTCGCCACCAGCATGAGCGATCCCGACGTGTTGGCCGATGGCGACAGGTATAATGCCATTCTCGAACGCTATGCTGACTTGCAGACGCGTTTTGAGCATGCGGGCGGTTATACGCTGGAGCAGCGCGTCCAGCAGGTGCTGGATGGCCTCGGCTTCAGCCGCGAGCAGCAATCTGCCCCAGCCGCGCACCTGAGCGGCGGCCAGCAGACACGCGCAGCCCTGGGAAAGCTGCTGTTGCAAGAGCCGGAACTGCTGCTGCTGGACGAGCCGACCAATCACCTCGATCTGGCGGCGCTGGAATGGTTGGAAGGCTACCTCAACGCCTGGCAGGGCGCGGTAATCGTCGTCTCGCACGACCGCTATTTCCTGGATCGCGTCACCGAGCGCACCATCGAGGTGGACCGGCGCCGGGCGGATGTCTATCCCGGCAACTACACCAAATTCGTCCAGTTGCGCGCCGAGAAGCTGGAGCGCTGGGCCAAAGATTACGAGGAGCAGCAGGAATACATCGCGCGGACCGAGGAGTTCGTCCGCCGTTACAAGGCGGGGCAGCGCAGCAAAGAGGCGCGTGGCCGACAGAAGATGCTTGACAAGCTCGAACGCATCGAACGGCCGCCCGTTGCGGGCAAGCTCAAGTTCCACATGGGCGCGCAGATTGAGTCAGGCCAGATCGCACTGACGACCGATAAGCTGGTTGTGGGCTTCCCAGCTAGCGCGCGTGGCGCTGATGTGCGCGTGCGGGTCGCCGACATGCAGGTAGAGCGGGGCGAGCGCATCGGCCTGATTGGCCCGAATGGCGGCGGGAAGACGACGCTCCTGCGCACGCTGATCGGCCAGATCGAGCCGCTGGAAGGGCGCGCCGTTCTTGGACATAATGTGCAAATTGGCTACTACGCGCAGACACACGACAACCTCAACCCGCGGGCGACGCTGCTCGACGAGATTCGCAACGCCAGCCATCTGAGCGAAGAGGGCGCGCGCAGCTATCTGGGACGCTTCCTCTTCAGCGGCGATGATGTTTTCAAGCCAGTGGGCGCGTTGAGCGGCGGCGAGCGCAGCCGTCTCGCGCTGGCGAAATTGACGATGCAAGGGGCGAATTTCCTGGTGCTGGACGAGCCGACCAACCACCTCGATCTGCCCGCGCGTCAGGTGCTCGAAGAGGTGCTGGCGAGTTACGCCGGCACGCTGATCTTCGTCTCGCACGACCGCTATTTTGTGGATGCGCTGGCGACGACGGTTTGGGTGCTCGAACATGGCGCGATCACGGCCTACGTGGGCAACTATAGCGCCTGGCGCACGCGCAAGATGCTGGCGCAGAATGCCGCCGCAATCCAGGCGGCGCGGGCGACGCCTGCCCGTCATGTGAGTCAGCGCGGCGCCGAGGCTAGCGTAGCCAAGGGGCGCACGGTGGACCAGGTGGAGATGGAAATCAGTGAGCAGGAGGCTACGCTGGCACAGCTAGAGCAGGCGCTCGCGGAGGCCAGCGCCGCCGCCGATGTCACGCGCATCAATGAGCTTGCGGCGGAGTATGAGGCCGCACGCGAACGGCTCGACCAACTCTACCAAAAGTGGCAGGAGTTGGCAAGCTGATTTGCCCGTCTACCACACCCTTTTGGAAGCAATGGCAGCCTTTACCGACGAGGAGCGCCAGCATGACAGCCGAGCATGCCGCCATCTCGATTCGCGATGCGCTACCCGAAGACGCGTCCGCGATAGATGCCGTGCTGCGCGCGCTCGGCTGGTTCACCCATCTCGACGATCTGCCAGCGAACGAGACACAAGCGCGCATTGCCCGTGTACTCGCCGAAAAGGGCTTGCCGGGCAGCGATAACACGCTGCTTGTGGCTGAGTCCGATGCGCACAGAGTCGTTGGCTACGTCTTTGTCCACTGGCTGCCCAACTTGATCTTTGGTGGCGAGGGCTATGTCTCTGAGCTTTTCATCCTGCCCGACGCGCGCGGCCAGGGCATCGGCGGAGCCTTGCTGGAGGAGGCCAAACGGCGCGGCATAGCCCGTGGCTACCAGCGCCTGACGCTCTTCAACCGCCGCGAGCGCGAGTCCTACCAGCGTGGCTTCTACCCCAAGCACGGCTGGATCGAGCGCGATGACACCGCGCTGTTCATGTACTCCCTTGATCACGAGGGGTAGCGGTTTCTCTTTATTGCTACGGCCAGCCAGCGCCTGGTGTTTTAACCTCAAGCGCAAGCGCCTGTCCAGTGCGTTCGCCGCCGCTCATCGCGTCTGGCCACTTCGCTGCGACCATGTACAGCGTTTTTCGGTCTGCGCCGCCAAGCATACAGGCGAAACAGCCACGATCAAGGTTCACGGTCTG
>DASUHD010000160.1:0-26456 GCA_036273675.1 Ktedonobacterales bacterium
TATGGCGGTACGGCTGGCATCGAGCACGCGGCTAGTTTTGAGATAAGGGGCGCACGAGCATGGCGACACAACAGGAACGAGACGCATTCCTGCGCGGCTGGCGCGCGGCCATGGACGAGGTACTGTCCGTGCTGGCGGCGGAGGCGCACGACTGGGCCGAAGAGGAGGCTGCAGCCTCTGCCTCAGGGGAGTATAAGTTGCCGGGCAGCTTCGCGCTTGAAGAGGTGCGCAGCTCCTTCAAGGGACGGCACCAACTGCTCGCGTGGATTACCCAGAACGGCCCGGCGGCGGAACACTCCAATGATCCCCGGATGGCGCAGGCGCTCGATGCGCTGGTGGAAGACCACGCAACCGATGCCGACCGCACGACACTGGGCCTCTCCGCGCTGGGCGAGGACGACACGCCATCCTCCGCTCCCGGCGGCGAATAACCGCACTGGCTGGCGGCTAAAGCCGCGCCTAAGCGTCTTCGACGGCAAAGGCCGCCCGCGCGGTCTGCGGAGCGATCCTGTTTCTCAACCGCCAGCAAGGCTGAGAAGGGCGAAGTTGGCCCTTCTCAGAGGGTAGTATTCCACGGCGATTAACTCGCTGTGACAGGGCGAGCGCGCATGCGGCGGATGAGCGCGATCGCGCCCCAGATAATCAGCGCGGCCAGTGAGATGATCGTCGCCACGCCGAATGGTGGGAATGGCTCACGCTGAGTCGCGCCGGTCAACTTGAGCAGTCCGTTGAAGCCGGAGAGCGCCAGCGAGAAGATCCAGAACGTCAGCAGCAGAATGAAGCCGATCAGCCCCAGGAAGCGGAAGGTGTTTTCGGCGACACGAATCCTGAAGACCAAAATCGTCACCGCCAGGACGATGGTCACCACGGCCAGGATGCCAAATAGCCCGGCATAGATGACATACTGATACGGCCAGCCATAGAAGTCAAGCGTGGGCTTGCAGGCTGTCGGACAGGTAATCATGTCGCTCTGCAGGTGCAGATAGAGGCGGGTAAACTTGGCCGAGGAGGCTACGGCGATCACGCCAATCAGGATGAGTATCGGCCAGACGGCGTTACGCAACGAGTAGAGCATGTTGTCGAGGGCGAGCCGAAGCCGACGATTGAGCGCGCTCCGCAGCGTATTGATGACCGTCAGGCTGACCTGCTCGGAGACCGATTCCGTGCTGCTCTCATCGGTGACGGGCTTGATGTCGGTCTGGCCTATTGTCTGCTCATTTACGCCGCCAACCGCGCCAAAGCCGCTGAGCATTGCCGAGAGCGCCAGGATCAGCAGACCCAACGGGAGATAGACCAGCGCCTGAATCGTATCGATGAAGGTCAGCGTCGGTGGATTGGCCAGCCCACCACCAGGAGGCGTACATGCGCCAAACGGCCAGACTGTGGCGCAGTTGTCAACCGGCACGTTGATGCCCAGGACGCTGGAAAAGGCTGTGAGCACATCCGAGCGGAAGACCAGCGCCAGCAGCGCCACCAGCGCCGCGCCCGCGATCAGGTCGCCGGAGATCAGCTCTTGCAGCGTCGGGTTATCGGCGGGTCCCGCGGAGGTCTTCGTGCCGCCCAGTCCGATATCCACGCGCGAGTTGACCGGCTTGCCCTGCGAGCTACGGATCCAGCGGCGGATGGTGTCGATCCAGAAGACGATAATCATCGCGAAGTTGATGAAGGCGTAGAGAAACTTGCCTCCGCGGATGTTTTCCAGCAGCACGCGGATGTTGATGCTCTGCAGGATGTTCTGGAGAAGCTGAAGGAAGTTGACTCGATAGAAGTAAATGATACCGACGATGACCATCGAGATGAGCGTCACAATGAGCGTCGCCACCAGTTGACCGCGCAGCCTCGGGTTGCGCAGAATCGAGATTTCCAGGGCCATGATGAGGGCGCAGAACCAGAGGAAAAGCGGCCACCCCTCCTTGAATACGAAATAGACCCCAGACGAATCATTCTTGAAGCCGTCCTGGTAGCCGAGGAAACCGACCAGCGCAAAGGCAAGGACGCCCGCGAGTCCGAGAAGAACCACCATCCAGATGGGATACTGCACGAGAAACGTGCGCCGTCTCTCATCGTAGACGTCGGTGATCGCGTACCCTGTACGTGTTGCGCCGCTGTCGGGTGAAACTGACGACATAAAGTAATCTCCTGAAGAAAGGTATCACTAACCCCACCAGAGGGGCGTTCCAGGTGGATCGCCCCTTACACCGTCCTTATTGCGGTTTGGCGGCTGGGCGCCTACGTCGCGCGAAGACGACCACACCGAAGATGATGAGCAACGCCAGCGAGATGCCTGTCATCCAGCTTGGCGGGCTGAACGGCGTCCGGTTCGAGACATTGACGTTGATGAGCAGCTCATTGACGCCCCAGAGCGCAAGCGAGAAGATCCAGAACGTCAGCAGTAGAATGAAGCCGATCAGCCCCAGGAAGCGGAAAGTATTATCCACCACCCGCCAGCGGAAGAGCATGAGCGCCGCCGAGAGCACCAGGCCAACTACCGCGGCCAGTCCCCAGCCCAGCGCGGGCAGCACGTCGAAAATCACATCGTGCAGTTGCTTGCCGCTGTGCAGGTACAACTGGCTGTTGGTCGAAAGCTCCGCCAGGCCGTAGGTGGCGATGAAGAGCAGGACCGGCCAGCCAATATAGCGGAAAGCTAGCGCCAGGTTGGCCAGCAGCAGCCGGATGCGGCGGTCGAGCGCGGCGCGCAGCGTGTCGATGACCGTCTCGGTCACGCCTGTGGCAGCGGCGCCGGTGCCGGTGGGGTTCGGCTTCTGCATGATGAGCGACTCTTCCGAGTGATGCTCGTTTACGCCTTGCAGCGCGCCCAGGCCGCTGACTGTCGCCGTGAGCGCCAGGATCAGCAGGCCCAGCGGCAGGTAGAGCAGCGTCTGGATCAGGTCGATGAAGCTGAGCGTCGGTGGATTGGTTGGCCCAGCGCCATAGCCGACACAAGAGCCAATCGGCCAGGAGACGGTGCAGTTGGTGATCTCGACACCCTGCGGGTGAATGAAGAGCGAGACGATTTGCGGCTCGAAGATGAACGAGAGCAGCAGCGTCAGCACAGCAGCGGCGATCAGGTCGCCAGAGATTAGCTCTTGCAGCGAAGGCATCTCGCTGTCGCGCGGACCCCGGCCACTATAGGGAAAGCCGATATCTACGCCTGGATTCGGGGATTGTCCACGGGCGCGGCGCGCCCAGCGGCGGATGGTGTCGAGCCAGAAGATGCCGATCAACAGGAAGTTGACGGCGGTATAAGTCCACTGATTCCCCGCGAGGAAGCGCAGGAATCGGCCCTGTTGCAGCAGATTGCGCAGAATCTCTGGCAGCGACTGGTTGAAGTAGGTGATGCCGATAAAGACGATGGCGAGCAGGCTCATGATGAGCGTGGCGATCAACCGCGCGCGCAATGATGTATCCCGAAAGATCGAGATTTGCAGCGTAATGAGCACCGCGCAGAACCAGAGGAACAGCAGCCACGGCTGGCTGAGCGGCTCCGACTTGGTATAGCCGAGGTAGCCGGTGAGCGCGATGATGGCGACGCCGGAGAGGCTCAGACCAAGAATGACCCAGAGCGGATACTGGATAAGGAACGTCCGCTGCTCCTCATCATAAAGATCCGTGATCGCCTGCTTGGGGCGCTGTGCTGACGTAACCGCTGAATCTGGCATCTCGTTTTCCTCCACTCCGCCCGTGCCATCCCTGCCCGCCGGTATGGACACCCGGCGGTCCGCGCCAGTATACGACGCGCTGTGCCAGAGCGCCGCCATCGCGGGAGGCCGCTTGAAATCGCTAATAATACCGCACGAATAAATATATGCCCGCCGCCTCACATCACGATGCGCGGCCAGGCAGAATACGGTATGCGATACGGTACGCGCGGTCGCCTGATGGGCAGCCGCGTGCCAGGGGCATAACCTCCCCCAACGATACCCCCTTACTATACATGCCGAGCGCAAGGTTGGGAAGTATGGAAAAACACAAGGCATCGTGATCCAGATTCTTGCGGATGCGCGCCTGGCTATCGCTGAGTCTGGGTCGGCACGCGCTCAATATGCGCGCCGAGCGAGCGGAGCTTGGCGTCGAGGTGATCGTAGCCGCGCTCGATGTGTTCGATGCCGTGGACGGTGGAGGTACCGGTGGCGCAGAGGGCAGCCAGAATATAGGCCGCGCCAGCGCGAATGTCGGGCATTGTTAGCTCGGCGGCATGGAGCGGCGTCGGCCCACGAATCACGCAGCTATGGTAGAAGTCGCTCTCGCGGAAGCGGCAGGGAATCTCGCCCAGGCAGCGCGTGAAGAGGCCAGTGTCAGCGCCCATGCGGTTGAGATCCTGGGTATAGCCGAAGCGGTCTTCGTAGATCGTCTCATGGATGACCGACATCCCGTGCGCCTGGGTCAGCAATAGCGCGAACGGCTGCTGCCAGTCGGTCATGAAGCCGGGATGCACATCGGTTTCGAGGGCGATGGGCCGAGGCGGCGTGTCACTGCCGAAGAAGGTGATGCCGTCATCATCGACGGTAAAATCCAGCCCGACGCGATAGAGCGTATTGAGGAAGGTGAGCAGCATCCCCTGCTCGGCGCCAATGATACGGACATTGCCGTGCGTCAGGTAGGCCGCGATGGCCAGCGAGACCGCCTCATTACGGTCGCTAATCACGCGGTGGTCGGCGCCGTGCAGTCGTTGGACGCCTTCGATGACAATCGTGCGGTCCACCCGCTGCTCGATAATCGCACCCATCTTCTGCAGGAATTTGATCAGGTCGATAATCTCTGGCTCGATGGCCGCGTTGGCGATGACCGTCACACCGTGGGCGAGCGTCGCCGCGATGATGAGCGTCTCGGTGGCCATGACACTGGGAAAGGGCAACTCAATCGGCGCGCCCTTCAGGCCGTCGGTGCGCAGATGGTAGAGGCCGTCGCGATAGTCCATCACCGCACCCATACGCTGCAAGCCATCCAGGTGAAAGTTGATCGGACGAGGACCGATGCGGTCACCGCCGGGAGCCGGGATGACGGCGTGTCCGGCGCGATGCAGCAGCGGGCCGGTCGTCAGCACTGCCAGCCGGTTCTTGCGCCCGAGCGCCAGCGGCACCACGGTGTTATCGAGTTGGACAGCGCGCACCGAGGCTGTGCCTTCTTCTGGCCAGGTGACCTCCGCGCCGAGCGAGCGCAACACCTCTTCGGTGATCGTGACATCGCCCAGGCCAGCGGGCATATTGCGCAGCGTGCAGCGATCTTCGGTCAGCAGCGCGGCGACCATGAGTTTCGTGGCGGCGTTCTTCGCGCCACTATTGCGCACCTCGCCCCGGAGAGGAATTCCGCCCTCGATCTGATAGCAGGCGTCCTCGCGGTCGCTCTCCTGCCCGCCACCGGCCCCAGCGCCCATTGTCGTCATATCCATTTCTTCCGTGCCGCGCGCCATCCGCACGACGGTCCGTTGCTGCCGCTGCGCGCGCTGGCGCATGATATGCCGTTCCCTGGCCCTCTCCATCTCGCGTCCCTTCCCGGCATAGCTGCCAAACAGCCCTTCCGCTTGTCCTATTGTCGCGAGAACATCGCCGTTGGTGTTCCATACTGCCCTGTCAGGATATGCGCCAGGCCCGGTGGTGTCAACGCAACCCGCTCCTTTGGCCTATCAGAGCAAGCACACGCTGAGACGGAGGTGTCAGGAGCCGGGGTGAGGGGGTGGCGGCGCGACCAGCCAGCGGAAAGCGCGTCGCCTTGGCGGCTTTGGCGGGGTATGCGACGCGGGGACGGCGGGGCCGTCGAGCGTATCAAGTAGCGCGTTGACGCTCTGGGCCACGCCCTCCACCATCAGGTAGCCGGACGGCTTGACGGCGTCGCCAACGAGATAGAGGCCCGCGACGCCGGTGGCTGGCGAGACGTCCTCGCCCTGCATGGCGCGGTTGACCGGCCACTCGCCGCGATACTGGCTCATCGTCAGAATCGTCACCTTCGTGCCAAAGTCATCGCCAAAGAGCCGCCGCAGATCGGCGCGGGCCGCCTCGCGCTCGATATTCACATCCTCGCCGCGCATCAACTGGTGGGTGATCAGCAGATGCTTGCCCGGCGGGGCCAGGCGGCGGTCGCTATTGGAGGGCTGTACGACACCCGCGATGCGCTCAGTATCCAGGCAGTACATGATGCCACGATGGGGGATGATGGATTCGTCGCTGAGTAGATGCACCTTCAGCCCGCTGGCGACGGCGCGTGGAACAGCACGCTCCGTGTCGAATAGGCTATCGCGTTCGCTGCTGGGCAGCGGAATGCGCTCCCATGCCGCCTGTGCGCCCGTACCGGCGGCAACCGCCGCGCCCTCCGGGATAGCCATCAGTCGGCGCGTCGCCCAGGGACCGATGTTGCTGATGACCATCTGCGCGCGGAGCACCACCTCGTCGCCGGTCGGCTTCGCGCGCACCCGCACGCCGCTGACCGCGCCAGCCGCCTGCTCGATGGCGATCACGTCGTGTTGCAGCCGCAGATCGACGCCACCCTCGACGACACGCCGCTCCAGCTCGCCTGTCAGCGCGGCGCAGCCACCATCCACGATGCCCGGCGCGCCATAGCGGAACATGTTCTTGGTCGTCTCGACGATTTCAGGGTAGAGCACGTCATCAAGGTCAACGCTGAGCGCGAAGTGGCAGACGCGCTCGAAATAGGCGTAAAGCTCCGGCGAGGCGCTCCGGCTGATGCGGTGATCCAGCCACTCGCGGTAGGTCTGGCCGCGCTCCTCCGGCAGCGGCTGACGCAGCAGCATCGCCCCTCCCAGCCGCACGAATTCGGCGAACTGGCGCGGCCCAAGTACTCGCGCCAGTTGCAGCACCGAGCGGCAGACGTACTGGCGTCCGCGCGCATGGAATGAGGCGAAGACCTCGGAGTCGTGGATGTGATGGGGAACACCCAGCGCGCGCAGCATCGCAGCCAACTCGCCGTTGGTGCCGAAGGGCAGCATGTGAACCGCGCCCGTGCTGATCTGCGCCCCCTGGAACGTCTTGGCGGTGAAGCGGCCGCCGGGGTGCGCCAGCCGCTCGACAATGGCCACTCGCTGGCCGCGCCGCAGGAACTGGGCGGCGGAAAGTAGTCCGCCCAGCCCAGCGCCAATCACTACCACATCATAGTCGCGTGTGTCTGCCATACGTCCTCGGGGGCCAGGGCTAGGCCAATTCGTCCAGGCGCGCCTGAAGCGCCCGCAACTCCGCCAGCGCGTTCTCTTCAGCGCTCGGCCGTGGCGGCTGGAGACGATGCGCCTGAAGCGCTTCGAGCGCCTTCGAGATATCGCTCGCGTGTTCCGCCAGCCGCGAGACGTTCTGCAGGTGGTTGGGATCCGCCGCGGCCTGCTGGCTCAGCGCGATCAGGTCGGTCAGATCACCAGTGTCCTCAGGCTCGGCGCTGGTCTGATTCGACGCATTTTGTATGCCCGCCAGAATCGCGTGCAGTTGGTCGCGCGTCTCGGCCAGCGCCTGCCGCCGCTGCTCGCTGAGGTTGGTCTCCTCGGCGGCGTGTTGCGCGACCACCTCGCTGGTCGCCGCCAGCTGCGCTAGCTGCGTCCGTAGTTGGTCTAGCTCGCCACCTGGCTGACTAAGCGAGCCGGATGATGGCGCGCGAGCCAGCAGCGGCGTGCTTTCGGGTATGCTCCCATTCGCTGGCTCGACCGATCCCTGCTCAACCGAGACCCTGGGCGATTTGGCCGTGTCCGAGATATCTGAGATGTCAGAAACATCGGAGACGTCCGCGACATCAGAAGCGTCGGAAACTTCCGCAACGTCAGAGACATCGGCGGCGTCGGAAACGTCCGCCACGGCGGCGGGCGCTGGCTCGACCTGCGTCATCACCGTCGCCATGTAGGCCTCATCGGCGCCGTTGGCGCCGGCGGCTGCCTCCGCGTCGCTGACATCGCTGCCACCACTCGCCTCGGCTGTGGGCGCCTCCTGTGGCGTGTCCTGCTGGTCGGCTCGGACGGCGGGCTGCTCCCCGGTGGACGCCAGTGGCGAAGACGGCGGGGCGCCGTTCAGGTCCACGCCAGCGATGGGCGCTGCCCCCGCCACATTGCTCGAGAACAGCAACTCGTGCTCGCCGACAATGACGCGGTCGCCGTGGCTGAGAGGGGTGGCGTCGCGAATCTCGGTATCGTTGACGAATGTGCCGTTGCTGCTGCCCAGATCGACAATCGTGTAGTGCGCGCCATCGTAGCGCAGGAGCGCGTGACGGCGCGAGGTCAGCTGATCGTTCTCCAGGACAATCTCGCAAGAGGGCGAGCGGCCAATGGAGATGTTCTGACCAGTCAGCGCGAATTCGCGCGACGCCTCGCCCGCGTCTTGCAGCGGGCGTACGACAACCTTCGCCAGCGCCCCGCCATTCTGTTGCTCGGCCACGGTCGCCTGCGCATCGTCCTGGCCCTCGGCGACTGGCGGCGAGGTGTAAACCGTGTCTCGCCCGGAGATATCATCCTCCTCGCTGGCGAGCGGGAAACCGCAGAATTCACAGTTAAGCGCGTTTGCCTGCGACTGTCTGCCGCAATGTGAGCAGATGGCCATACGGATCCCCTCTTCCTGGATTCAGCATACTTGCTCTTGTGGCGCTGGTGGCCAATATCACGCCTGCACGGCCCATAGTATATCATCGCGCGTAGCGCTGCGAATATGGTAGCCCCAATAGTGCCGCCTGTCTGTTCAGCGCGCCACATCAACGGTCCGCTGCCGCAGCACGCCCCGGACGAGAAAGAGGACGGCGAACGAGACGAAGAGCAGCAGGAGTGAGAGTGTCAGCGCCGCGTTGAGGTCTTGCTCGAAGCCGAGGTAGATGGCAAGAGGCATAGTCTGGGTGATTCCCTGGAGATTTCCGGCAAAGAGGATTGTCGCGCCGAATTCACCCAGCGCGCGCGCCCACGTCATCACCGCGCCCCCGCTGAGCGACGGGAAGGCCAGTGGCAGCGTGATGAAGCGAAAGATGCGTAGTGGCCCAGCGCCATCAACCGCGGCGGCGTCTTCGAGATCGCGGTGAACATCGCCGAATGCGCCGATCGCGGTGCGGATGTAGAGCGGCCCCGCGACAAACAACTGCGCCATAATTACGGCTACGGTGGTAAAGGGAATCGTGATGCCGAAGCTGGTCAGGACGCCGCCCAGCAGCCCGAAGCGGCCAAACGCCACCAGCAGCGCGATGCCCGCGACCGAGGGCGGCAGGACGACCGGCAGGTCGATGAGCGTCTCCACCAGCGCATGCCCCGGAAAGCGCCGCCGCGCCAGTAGCAGCGCCAGCGGCGTCCCACCTACCAGCGTCAGCGTCAACGTGGCGAGCGTCGTCACCAGGCTCAGCTGGATCGCCTGCGTCACTGCCGGATCGGAGAGGGCCGCCAGTGGATCGCGCAGCGGCACGCGCAGCACCAGCGCCAGCAGCGGCAGGATGAAGAAGATGAGCAGCGGCAGGCTCGCCAGCACCAACGCCAGCCGCCCGACAAACCCCTTCAGGCCAGCGCCAGCATAGCGGCGTCGTCTGAGGAGTTCGTCGGGTGCGGCACGGGACGCGTCTTCGACGGGGACCGCCGGTAGTTTCTGCCTCATAACCTCTGTCTGTGAATAGCTGGCCAGCGCGCGTTACGCGGCTGGCGGGCTATATTGCTTGCCCTCGCTCCCGGCGATGAAACCGTATTTGGCGAGCGTCGCCTGCCCAGCGGACGAGAGCACGTAGTCGATGAATGCCTGGGTGGTGGTCGCCTGCTTCGAGGCCTTGACGGCGCCGATGGGATAGACCGCAATGACGTTGAGCGCGTCGGAAATCGCGATTGTGCCGACTTTGCCGGTTTCGGTGGCGGCGTCGGTCGTATAGACGATACCTGCGTCGGCCTCGCCGAGCGCAACCTTGGCAAGCACCGACTTCACATCAGCCTCATAAGAGACAACATTCTTGAGCACATTGGTCTTGTAGCTCGCGCCATACGACGGGTCGGCGGCGGCTAAATCCAGGAATTGCAGCGCATACTGGCCGACTGGCACGGTCTTCGCCGCCAGGACCACCTTCACCCCGGACTTGCCGAGATCCTGCAACGACTGGATGTTCGCGGGATTCGCTGCTGGATAGATGACCACCAGCCGGTTGTGCGCGAACGTCTTCACAGCGCTGCCAGCGATATTGCCCGGCGTGACGACATTATTCATCTGGGTGGCGTTCGCTGAGGCAAACACGTCGGCGGGCGCGCCCTGGTTGATCTGCGTCGCCAGCGTATCAGACCCCGCGAAGTTGAAAGTGACCGTCACATTAGAGTGCGCCTGCGAAAACGCCTTGCCGATGTCGGTGAAGGCCCCCTTGAGCGAGGCGGCGGCGAATACGTTCAGCTTCACCGGCTGGGGAGATGCGCCAGTGGAAGGCGAGGAGCCGCAGCCCGCCAGCATCATAGCGATGAGCATCACCGGCACGCAGGCCAGCAACAGCCGTTGGAGCGGGGAGGTTCGCCGGGAATGGGGCGCGCGTGGTGTCGTCGGCATCTGATGCATGAGATCGTCGCTCCTTAGTGAACAATGAAAAGTCCCGGTCTCGTGGGTGTGCGCAGTTAGCCTGGGATTCGCCAGCTAGCTCGGCGGCAGCAACTCCTCGCCACAGCGGTCCAGCCAAGTGAGGATGGCCGCGATCTGCCCTGCGCGAAATTCGAGGACGAGGCGGTCGTAGGGTGGCTGGTTGGGGAGGGCGGCGATGCGCTCGTGGAGGTCGCGCTGCCAGGTCTCGCACGTCTCGCGCTGGGCAGAGATGAGCGCCGCAACGGTGGGCTGACCCTCGCTGGCGGCGCAGGCCAGCTTTGCCAGGAATTCCAGACGGAAGTCGCGCCCATGCTGCACAGGCGTCGCCACCCAGGCGGCATAGGCGGCCGTTCCTGTCTCGGTCAGCGCCAGCATCCGGCGCGGCGGGCGGGCGCCCTGAAGCTCGGTTGCGCCCGCGATCATCCCCTGCTCCTCCAGCCGCGCCAGCAGCGCATAAAGGTGGCTCTGCTTGAGCTGCCAGATATGCCCCAGCGATTCGCCACGCCGCAGCCGTTGGTGCATCTCGTAGGCGTGCAGCGGCTCGCGTCGTAGCAGGCTGAGCAGGGCGTACTCCAGGCCATCGGGTGACGCGCTTGGCGGGCGGCTGGCGGTGTCCATCGCTTTCCTCACTCCCTGACTATTCACAGGATGAGTAGTTCCACCGCGAGTATCGCATGTCGCCTGTCCGCCGTCAACCGTGGTCGCGTCTTTCCGATGCGGGACTATGCCGCCTTGGACAATATTAACAAAATGAATTGTGTTATTGACTTTATTGATATGCCATGTTATAAGTTACTCACCAGAGAAGGAGGCTTTATGACCACGGAGATTGCTGCCAACCAACCCACGCGCCGCGCGCCGCTCTATGCCCTCTATACCTCGAATGTCGTCTCAGCCGTCGGAGATGTGCTGATGTTTATGGCGGTGCCGTGGTTTGTGCTGCAGACCACGGGCAGCGTGTTACAGACAGGTCTAGCGGCCTTTTTCAGCACCGCGGCGGTCGCCGCGTCAGCGCTGCTCGGCGCGCCCATCGTTGATCGCCTCGGCTTCCGGCGCGCCAGCGTGGTGAGCGATCTGGCGAGCGCGATCTGTGTCGGGCTGATTCCGTTGCTCTATGAAACGGTGGGACTGCCGTTCTGGGCGCTGCTCGCGCTCGTCTTTCTGGCGGGCCTGCTGACAACGCCCGGCGCGACGGCCCGCGCGGCGATGACGCCAGACCTGGCGGACCTTGCCCATGTGCGCATGGAGCGCGCAACCGCCGCCGCCGATGGCGCGACGCGGCTTTCCCGCTTCATCGGCGCGCCCCTGGCCGGCCTGCTGATCGTGTTCATCGGCTCTGGCAATCTGCTCTGGATCGACGCCGCCTCGTTCGCCTTCTCCGCGCTCGTCATCGGCCGCCTCGTGCCAGCAATAGCATCAGTCGCGCCGCCCGCCCCTCAGCCAGCAGCAGATAGCAATGCGTCGGCTCCCAAACGATTTCTCGCGGGGCTACGCGAAGGTTACGCCTTTATTAGCAGCGATCCGGTCTTGCTCTGGCCGATACTGGTCGTGCTGGTGACGAATCTGCTCGATGCGGGTAACTCCGAGGTGATGCTGCCAGTCTTCGCCAAGCAGACCTACAACAGCGCGGTCTGGTTTGGGGCGATGATCGCGGCGACCGGCGGCGCGGCCTTTCTGGGAACGGTGATCTTCGGGGCGATTGGTCACCGGTTGCCCCGTCAACTGACGCTCGGCCTGTGTTTCACGCTGGGCGGCGCGTTCCGCTTCTTTGTGACGGTCGGTTTTGCCTCGCGCCCATTCGTGCTGGTGGCGTTGTTCGCGGTCTGCGGAATCTTCATCGGGGCGATCAACCCCATCTTCGATACGGTCGCCTACGAGCGCGTCCCCGCCGGGCTGCGGGCGCGGGTCTTCGGCGTGCTGACGGCGGGGGCGATGCTTGGCTCGCCGCTGGGCGGTCTCGTCGCCGGGGCCATTGTGCCGGGCATCGGCATCATGCCATCGCTGCTGCTCTTCGGCGCGATCTACACCGTCGCCACAGTGAGCCTGCTGGTCAACCCGTCACTCCGTGGCATGAACAAGCCGCGCGCCATCCCCGCGAGTGACGCGGCGTAGCGTGATGTGGTCGTCATGGGACTGCTGCGGAGTGAATGGGAGGCGGCGCGCCAGCCATGATATAGCGTAATATTGGGGTGACGGCGCACGTCGTAGCAGGTACGTGTAATGGCCGTAGTACATCTTACGCTGGAGAAATGATCGCATGAATACAACGCACACCAACACCCCACCGACCAGGCGCGATGCGTTGCTGACGGTTGTTGACCGCGCCCGCGCGCTGGAGCAGACACTGGCGGACTTCTTCGACGAGGCTGCCCGCGCCACCACTGGCACAGTTGAGGTCTGGGCGCCGAAAGACCACTTTGTGCATCTCGCCGTCTGGCAGGCGTATCAGGCGCGGCGCCTGGAGGCAATCGCCACTGGCAATCCGCCCGACCAGCCCGCGGAGAACGACGTTGTCTTCCGGGAACACCGCGACGAGCCGTGGGATGTTGTCTGGGCGAACGCGATGCGGGCGCTGGACGATGACGCGGCGGCCATCGCGCGCGTTTCCTCCGACGAGGATTTGACTGACCCCGACCGCTTTCCCTGGACCAATGGGCGCTCGCTCGTCTCCTCGACCATCGGCAATATCTACCTCCACCCGATCGAGCATCTGGTGCAGATGCACGAGGAGCGCGGCGATGACGCCTCCGCCGAACAGGTCCAACTGGAGTCGGTCACATTCATTCGCGACCTCTTCGGCAAAGGCGAGGAGTATGCCAACGCCGTCTACAACCTCGGCTGCTTCTATGCGAAGCGCGGGCGGTCAGCTGAGGCGATTGCGCAGGTGCGCGAGGCGCTGGCGGTCAACCCGGAGCTGACCGAGTGGTCGAAGGTGGACTCTGACCTGACCTCGCTCTACGAGCTGCCCGAATATCAGGCGCTCTACACAGCTTAAATGACGACGGCCAGGGCCGCGGCAATGGCCAGCATCGAGAGCAGTATGCCAGCCCAGGCCATGCCACGCCGCCGCGAGTTGCGGCCAAGCCAACCAAAGGCGATGCTCACCACGGCCGGGAAGAGCGCCACGATGCCGCACACGGGAATCAGACTGACCGCCGCGCTGATAATGCCGAGCCAGAAACTGGCGCGCGCCATGCTGTCGCGGCGGTCTGGCGCCACACGCGGGCGGGGAGCGCGAACCGGCCGAGCCCTGGATGGCGCCCTCACAGGCGCTGGTACCTGCGTCGGCGCGTGCAGAATCGTAGACTGATCGTCCATTGGATTGAACCTGGATGGGCGCGACGGATACGTCGGCTGGTTGGGATAGGGATAGTCCTGCGTCGGTTCTGGGTAAAAATCATCCATCGCCGTGGGGTCATACTCGGTTGTCTGGTTCGGATCATATCCATACGGATCGCTCATACGCGAAGAAACCCTCCCATCCACTCCTCACGAGGCAGCGCGCTCCATCCAAAGAGATACCGCCCACCTGCATTCATAAAAGAGCGCCAACAGAGTATACGGATTTTCGCACCAGAAGTTACTCACCTATTCGTTGGTTTTGACGCTTTTCTGCGCGTTCGCATCTTTGGAGCGTTGATCCCCGTTCGTGTCAGCGATTTTCCGTCTCCGCGACCGTTGGCAGAGCGGCGCGCAGAATCTCGGCGAATGCGGCGCGTTCCTCAGCCGTGCCGACGGTGACGCGGATGCAGCGGTCGAGCGGCGGCGCGCCGGGCATGCGGATGAAGACATCGCGCCGGGCAAGCTCCGCGACCAGCGCCTTCGCGCGGGCTGGGCTGCTGGTGTCGAAGGTGACAAAGTTCGTCCATGAAGGGAGCGGCGTCAGCCCTACTTCGCGTCCGAGCGTGGCGTACTCTTCTCGACCGCGCGCCACCTCATCTATGACGTGCGTGAGGAAGGCGGTGTCGGCGAGGGCGGCGAGCGCGCCCTCCTGCGCGACGCGGTTGATGCCGAAATGGAGAGTAATACGGTCGAAGGCGCTCATCATCTCCGCCGGGCCAAGCGCGTAGCCGATGCGCGCGCCCGCCATGCCATAGGCTTTCGAGAACGTGCGCAGCCGGATGATGCGCGGATCGCTGATATCCAGTGGCAAGACCTCATCGGCGGGCGCGAACTCGATATAGGCCTCGTCCAGCATCAGCAGGCAGCCCTCAGGGAGCGCGTCCTGAAACGCGCGGATGGCCTCGGCGGGATACCACGAGCCGGTGGGGTTGTCGGGGTTGGCGAGATAGACGAGGCGCGCGTGATGCTGGTGGGCCGCCGCCGCCAGCGCCGCCAGGTCGTTCCGGTCATCGCGATAGGGGACGCGCTCCAACCACCCGCCGTAGCCCGCTACGTGGTAGTTGAACGTGGGATATGCGCCGAGCGAGGTGACGGCGGTCTCGCCTGGGCTGAGATAGGCGCGCACCACCAGCCCCAGTAGGTCGTCTATGCCGCTGCCGAAGACCATCTCATGTGCCGCGACGCCGTGCAGGGCGGCCACCGCGCCGCGCAGATCATAGCTCTCCGGGTCACAATACCAATTGACGTGACCGGCGGCCTCGCGCATGGCAGCGAGGGCGCGCGGCGACGGGCCGAAGTTGCTCTCGTTTGCGCCCAGCCGCAGCCGAAACGTCCGCGCGCTCTGGCGCTGCAACGCCTCGGGCGCGACAAAGGGGACCGTCGCGGGTAATCTAGCGACCAGCGGCGTCGGTGGAATGGGGTGGTAGGACATCGTGTGTATCTCCTGACGCTACGCTCATCGCTGATCGCGCGACTCAGCCATCGCCTCAGCTATCGCCTTCCCGAACAGGCCATACAGACCAAATCCCAGCCCCACCAGCGCGACAATCATGACCAGGAAGCCCCAGCCAGTCGATATCAGCGCGAAGACAATCGCGAACAGCATGATGACGATAGCAAACAGGATGCGGTTGGTCGATTCGGCCATGAAACCATCCTTTAGCAGTACTGTAGCACTGGCTCTCTGTGAGAGCCGTTACTCCTTCGGCGCGAGATATTCCAGCGCGGCGCGGGCCATCGTCTCGACGCCGATGGGCAGGCATGCCTCGTCGATATCGAAACGCGGGCTGTGGTGTGGGGCTGTGATGCCGCGTGCCTCGTTGGCGGCGCCGACGAAGAAGTAGCAGCCGGGCGCCGCCGCCAAAAACGACGCCATGTCGTCGCTGGCCGAGATACGCTGGTCGCCGCCGGGGAGATGGTCCGCGCCGACGGTCGCGATCGCCGCCCGCCGCACCAGTTCGGTCATCGCTTCGTCGTTGACGGCGACGCGGCAGCCCGCGCCAACACGAAACTCGACTGTCGCGCGCATACCTTCCGCCACCGAGTTGGCCATCTCGCCGATGCGGCGGATCAGATACTCGCGGTCCTCCGCGTCGTAGGTGCGCAGCGTGCCGACCAGCTTCACCTCGTCGGCGATGATGTTCCCGGCAGTGCCGCCGTGAATCGAGCCAAACGTCAGCACGGCGGTATGTAGCGGCGCGATCTCGCGGCTGACAAGCGTCTGTAGCGCGGTGATGATCTGCGCCGTGACAATGACAGGGTCCACCGAGAAATGGGGCAGCGCGCCGTGGCCCGCGCGTCCGCGTACCGTGAGGAATAGCTCGTCGGCGCTCGCCATCACCGCGCCCGACTGAATCGAGATGTCACCCACTGGGCCGGGCGACCAGACATGCAGGCCGATGACGCCGTCCACGTCGGGATTGCGCATCACACCAGCCTCGATCATCGGATCGGCGCCGCCAACCTTCTCCTCGGCATGCTGGAAGGCGAACTTGACGCGCCCGGCCAGCTGATCGCGGCGGGCCGCCAGCGCCTCAGCCAGCGTGAGGGCGATGGTGATGTGGGCGTCGTGGCCGCAGGCGTGCATGATTCCCGGCGTCTGCGAGCGATACTCGACGTCGTTCTCCTCGGTGACGGGCAGCGCATCGAAATCGGCGCGGACGAGCAGCGTGCGCCCGTTCTCCGCGCCGGGGGCTGTGCCGGTGAGCAGGCCGACAACACCCATGCCGCCGACGCCCTCGGTAACGTCCAGTCCAGCCTCACGCAGGGCGGCGGCTATTGACGCGGCGGTCTCGTGCTCCTCAAATGATAACTCGGGATGCATATGGTAGTGACGACGGCGCGCGACCATCGCTGGCACGCGGCTGGCGATGTCGTCGTGTAGCGCGTCGTGGGTCGGGGCGGCTGGGGTGGTTGCGGTGTCCATCAGTTGCTCCTGCTAGTATGGTATGAAGAATGCACTTCCGGCCACAAGTAGCCGACGTAATGAGGTGGTGTGTGGATATTCTACCAGACATGGCGAAACGGCATCGCTGGGATGTTACGCCAGATGAGGCCGTCGCGATCCAGCAGCGTTTGCGCGCCGAGATATCCCAGGCCGAGCCAACCGAGCCAATCACGCTCGACCAAATTCATACCGTGGCCGGGATAGATGTTTCCTACCGCGAGATCGGGCGCGCCGCCATCGCCGTCTTTTCGTTCCCCAACCTGGAACTCGTCGAAGAGGTGACGGCGACCAGGGAGGTAACTTTCCCCTATATTCCGGGGCTGCTCTCGTTCCGCGAGGGGCCGGTGGCGCTGGCGGCGTTCGAGCGGCTGCGCACCCAGCCCGACCTGCTGATCTTTGATGGGCAGGGCTACGCGCATCCGCGCCGTCTGGGTCTCGCCCGCCACATGGGTTCCTATCTCAACTGGCCGAGCATCGGATGCGCCAAGTCGCGGTTGACCGGCAGGTACGACGAGCCGGGGCCGGAGCTGGGCGCGTGGTCGCCGCTGATGAGTGGCCGCGAGGAGATTGGCCGGGTCGTGCGCACCAAAGTACGCGTCAAGCCGGTCTTCGTCTCGGTGGGCTACCGGATCACGCTTCCGCTTGCCGTCGAGGTCGTCCTGCGCTGCACGCGGGGCTATCGCCTGCCAGAGCCAACACGCATCGCCGACCGGCTCACCAAAGGGCTGGCGTGAGGCGGCTTATGCCTCCCCGCATTCGAGTGGCAGCATAACTGTGCAAACCGTGCCTTTGTCGCTGTCCGAATCGAGAGTGATATCCCCATCGTGCGCCTGGGCTATCCAGCGGGCGATGGCGAGACCCAGCCCACTACCCGCGCGCGCGCCCGTCTCAGTTGATGCCGTGTCCGAATGGGTGCGCGAGACATCGGCGCGATAGAAGCGCTCGAAGACGTGCGGCAGGTGGTTGGCGGGAATGCCCGGCCCGTCGTCGCTGACGGTGAGGCGCGCCCACTGTGCGCCAGCCCGCTCGCACGGCGCGAGATCCAGCCGGACGCATGTGCCGTCGGGGCCGCTGTACTTCAGTGCGTTCTCGACCAGATTGCCCAGCATGCGCAGCAGATAGAGGCGGTCCCCGAACACCGCCAGGTCGGGCAGGTCGCCCACCTCCACGCGCAGGCATCGCTCCTGGGCCAGTGGCGCGAAGCGCTCGACCACTTCGACGATCAGCTCATCGAGATGGACGTTCTCGTGTCGCGCCTGTGCATGCCCGGCGTCGGCCCGCGCCAGGAAAAGCAGGTCGTCCACCAGATGGGTCATATGCTGGCGCTCCTGCTGGATCACCGTGAGGTCGGCGCGCTGGCGTTCGGTCAGATCATTCCGCTCCAGCAGGCGGCTCGCCTTCAGCTCGATGATGGTCAGCGGCGTACGCAGCTCGTGACTGGCGTCGGCGGTGAACTGGCGCTGGCGAGTAAAGGCGCTTTCCAGCCGGTCGAGCATGTGATCGAAGGTAGCCGCAAGCTCACCTAGCTCATCGCGGCGCTTGAGGGACAGACGGCGGCTCAGGTCGCTCGCCTCGATTTGCTGAGCCGTCGCAGTGATCGCCTGGACTGGCCGCATCGCCCGGCCCGCGAGCCAGAAGCCCCCCATCGCGGCGAGCAGCAACACCAGAAGGCCCGCGATGAGCAGCGTCATGGCGAGGCTGGAAAGCTGCTGTGAGAAACCATGCGTAGGCATGCCAAACGCCAGGTAGGCCACCACGCGCTCCTGCTGAACAATGGACATGCCGACGAGGCCGTAGTTGTCCGGTTTTCCGCTGCTCGTCACCGTGAGCGTCTCGTCGGGCAGGCGTGAGAGCGCCAACGTGCCGCGCGTCGTATCGGTCGCCGCTTTGAGCGCCATGCTGACGATGGCGTTGACGCTGCCTGGCGTCAGATTGCCGAGATTCTGTAAGACGTGGCCATCGGGCGCGAGCAGCACGCCGACTTCGTTGATATTCAGCCCGCGCGCCATGGTGCTGATCGTGCCAGTAGTCGCGGGCTTCTGTGGTTCGGTCGTCGTGACGTCGAGCTGTTGCGTCGTCGCGTTGTAGGTGAGCGCGATCTGCTGGACACGCGTGCGCAGCAAGTCGTCGAACTGCGTCGCGAGGGTATGCTCCTGCGCGTAGTAGACCGTCAGGCCGAACGCGCCGATGATGACCGCCAGCAGCGCGAGATACCACAGCGTGAGGCGGAAGCGTACGCTCCTGAAAAAACGGGCTGGGTGTCGCGCCAACATCACGATGATCCTTGCTCCGGCGCGCCGGGTGGCCGGATACGGTAGCCGAGGCCGCGCGCCGTCTCGATCATCTTCTCCGGGAAGGGGTCGTCGATTTTGCGGCGCAGGCGGCGCACATAAACATCTACCACATTGGACGCACTCAGAAAGTCGTAGTTCCAGATGTGGCTTTCGATCATCTCGCGGGTCAGGATTTGCCGGGGATGTCGCAGCAGGTACTCCAGCAGGGCAAACTCGCGTGTCGAAAGCGTGATGGGTTGCCCGGCGCGGGTAACGGCGTGGGTCGCTGGATCGGCGCTGAGGTCGCCGAGGGTGAGGGCGCCGGTCTTGCTGGGCGCGTTCCGTCGCAGCAGGGCACGCAGCCGTGCCAGCAGCTCATGCAGCGCGAATGGCTTGACGAGATAGTCGTCGGCGCCGCTATCCAGCCCCTGCACGCGATCCTCGATGGCGTCGCGGGCGGTGAGCATGAGAATCGGCGTGGTCAGGCCGCGAGCGCGTAATGTGCGGCAGACCAGCACGCCGTCGCGTTTGGGCAGCATGACATCCAGGATGATGCCGTCGTAGGGCGTGGACTCAGCGAATAGCTCGGCCTGCTCGCCATCGCTCACGGCATCCACCGCGTAGCCCGCGTCACTCAGGCTGGCGGCGAGCGACACGCTCAGGCGAGCATCATCTTCGACGAGCAAGACCCGCATGTCGTGTGCTCCTTGGACCTCACCAGAACTTCGCCCCCAACCCCTCTCCCCATGGGGGAGGGGAGCAGACAAAGACAGACGGTGGCGCTTACTGGCGCAGCAATGGCATGACTTCCTGGATGAACAGATTCAGCCCGACCATCGCTGGGAAATCAATGATGCGAATGATGAATCGTTCCACGCCGAGGTCTATGAAGGGTTTGAGTTGCTCCGCAACCTGGCGCGGCGTGCCAATGATCACATCCTTCTGATAGGGCGAGGTCGCCGCGATGTGTTGGGCGGCCTCTTCCGTCGTGGCGATGGCGATAGCCTCAGGGGACCACGTTTTGACGATGTCATCGAAATCGCGCCCTACCGTCTGACAGTGCTGGTGCAACACGTCGAGCTTGTGGGCGTAGTTTTCCAGCGTGCCACCGGGTAGGTTCCACCAATCGGCGTGGCGGGCGACGGCGCGCAACGTCCTCCGCTCGCCACCGCCGCCGATCAAGATAGGAGGCATCGGGTCAGGCATCGGCGCGCAATAGGCGTTGTCGATCTGGTAGTATTTGCCCGCGAAACTGGCGGGGGACTGCGTCCACAGCAGCTTGACGATCTGGATGGCTTCTTCCATCTGGTCAACGCGCACGGAGGCTGCGGGAAAGTCAAAGCCGTAGGCCTGATATTCCTCTTGCATCCAGCCCGCCCCGATCCCAAAGAGGAAACGACCGCCAGTTAGCCATTGCAGGTTGGCAACCATCTTGGCCATCAAGGCCGGGTTGCGATACGACTGGCACAAGACGCTGGAGCCAAATTGAAGATCTGGGTATAACGGGGCTAGATAGGCAATCGTCGTCAGACATTCCAGATAGGGCGTCTCATTGGGCAGCCACGATGAGCCAGGGATGACATGGTCATCGACCCACACGGAGTCAAAGTGCGGGTGGAGATGCGCCAGCGCCTGCTGAAGCTGGTCGAGAAAGACAGCGGCGCTGCCGCCATCGACCGGGCAAGACGGCATGTGCCATCCAAAGCGCAGATCACTCATGAAACTGGTCTCCTCTAGAAGCTGCCCCAGATATCCTTGCGGCCTGTCCCTCGCGGTCCGGCCCTCTCCCCCCTAGCCTCCTCCCCTAAAGAGGGGGGAACCAGACCCAGAAACAGGCGCGCCGCTGGCTTCTGGCTCCCCTCCCCGCGCCGGGGGCAGCCGCGCGAGCCGAAGGCGAGAAGCGCGCTCCTCCTTCCAGTATCGCATAGAGAGATGACAGCAAGATGACAGCAAGATGACAGGCGGTGTCATGTGGCGGTCATCTCGGGCTGCTACAGTGGCCTTCGCAGGCTCGAATACCCTGCTGAGAAGGAGGTTTGCCTGAATGACAACCGAGGTTCACGCACTGGAGGCAGAGACGCTGGGGAGGCGCTACGGGCGCACCTGGGCGCTACGTGACTGCTCGTTCCAGCTCCCCGCCGGGAAGGTGGCGGCGCTCGTCGGCCCGAATGGCGCGGGCAAGACGACGCTGCTGCATCTGGCGGTGGGACTGCTTGCCCCAACGACCGGCAACGTGCGGGTGTTTGGCGCGCGGCCACAGAGCGCTCGCCCGCGCGTCGGCTTCGTCGCCCAGGATCACCCGCTCTACCGTACCTTCAGCGTGGCCGAGACGCTGACACTGGGGCGCAAGCTCAATCCCTACTGGGACGATGCGCTGGCAAAGACGCGCCTGCAACGGCTCGGCATTCCACTGGACCGTCCTGTGGGCAAGCTCTCTGGCGGGCAGCAGGCGCAACTGGCGCTGACGCTCGCGCTCGCCAAGCAGCCCGATCTGCTGCTGCTGGATGAGCCGGTCGCTAGCCTCGATCCACTGGCGCGGCGCGACTTTTTGCGGGCGCTCTCAGAGATTGGCGAGGAGGGGCGTGTGACCGTGCTGCTTTCCTCGCATATCATCGCCGATCTGGAGCGGGTCTGCGACTATCTCATCATTCTCTCGGCGGCGCGGGTGCAGCTTGTCGGCGAGATCAGCGAGATCGTACGGACGCACAAACGGCTGACGGGCGTTCCTGGCTCCCCTGTCCCATGGGGGGAGAGGCCGGGGGTGAGGTCAGCCATCGTCGAAGAGTATTCGACGCCACGGAAGACGCAGTTGCTCGTACGCGCCGATGGCCCGCTGAGCGACCCCAACTGGGAGGTGGCAGACGTGAGCCTCGAAGAGATTGTGCTGGCGTATCTCGGCCAATCGAGCGGGGCGGCAGCCGCGCGAGCAGCCGATGTGGCGGAGATGGAGGTGTCTCAGTGATCTGGCTGACCTGGCGGCAACACCGCGCCGCGATTGTGGCGATTGCCGTGGTAGTGGCAATCCTCGGCGCGATTTTCATCATGACCGGCCAACAGATGGCCGATGCATTTCAGCAGCTTGGCGTTGCCGACTGCCTGGCGCATCCCACTCACCCCAACTGCGGCGATATCGTCGGAGCCTTTCGCGACCAGTATGGCATGTACATCTCGGCGTCGGCCTGGCTGAGTCTTCTACCCGCGATCCTCGGTATGCTGGTTGGCGCGCCGCTGGTCGCTCGCGAGTTGGAGCATGGCACGCACCGCCTCGTCTGGACGCAGAGCATCTCGGCGGGGCGCTGGCTGGCCATCAAGCTGGCTATCCTCTTCGCCGTGACGCTGATCGCGACCGGGATTGTGACCACGCTGATGTCCTGGTGGCATGCCAACGCCTGGAATCAGCTCGACGGGCATATGCAACCGCTGATGTATGACTTCGAGGGGATCGTGCCGCTGGCGTATTGCGCATTTGCGCTGGCGCTGGGCATCGCGGCGGGCGTGCTGATCCGGCGGGTGGTTCCGGCGATGGCGGTGGCGCTGGTTGGATTCCTGGCGGTCCGCCTCCCGATGGAGTTTCTGCTACGGGCGCGTTTTCAGCCGCCGCTGACCTATACGCAGGATATCCTGACGGTGCTCGCGCCGACGACGACGCAGACGCCGCTGCGGGGCGCGTGGAATCTGGGTGAGGGATGGTTGGATAGCGCAGGCCACCATCTTGCCGATTCGACGGTCTTCCAGACCTGCGATCCGCGGGGTGGTGGCACGAAGATGGATCTTTTCCAGTGCATCCACAATCACGGCTGGCTCGCCTTCACAACATATCAGCCCGCCGACCGCTTCTGGCCGTTCCAGGGGATCGAGGCGGGTATCGTGCTGGCGCTGGCGGTTGGGCTGCTGGCGCTGGCAATCTGGTGGGTGCGGCGGCGAATTGCGTAATGAAACCGGGCATCATAGGCATAGTCGCGGGCCTGTGTCTCCTGGGAGGAGGTTGAGAGACGGCAGGCCCGGTATGTGTCAAGGATGTGACATGCGGAGATGATGATGACAGTATGTACGAGTGTGCTAGCCATGTTCGCCCTTTCTTGAACTGGGCAGAAGTGGAGGGAAGCTATGGCAAAGCAGGGGCAACATAAACACGACCGACACGACCACCGTCTGATGCCCGCCGTCGGCCATAACAACCCACGTAAGACGACACGCTACATGACTGGCACTGCCAGCCCTCGAAGGCGCCACGCGCGACACAGCGGCGAACCTGAGCAGCCAGTCAGGCAGCATGAGATGCCTGCTATTCGGTGGAACCCGGATACCAGACGATTCATCACGCACAAAGCGGATTCGCGCGCGCGTGAAGAGGACCGCGAGCCCCGCAGCGGCAGCGACTCCAATGCCGATTCAGGCACTCGCGGATACTGACGGCCATAGCCAACACGAATCGTCGGCTGTATGACAATGCAGCTTGCTTGAGTTGCGGTGGGGTTGCCTAATCGCCAACAACCTCGCAACAACCGGTATTACCCGTTGCGTTGGAGCGCGACGCGCACGAGGCTGATCTCCGCATAGCTAATGTCTTCGCCGACGATGTCTTTCACTGGCCTGAGCGCGGCAAACCCGACCTCGGCAAAGGCGTCGGCGATGCGACGGTAGTGATCATTGGGTACGAAATCGGCCACATCAATCTCTTCGCCCGCCTCGATCAGCTTGCGGAGATGAGTGACGATGGCGTCTTGCGTCAATTGGCGCGCAGTAGCCATCTGCTCGATACCCATCCCGGCGCGGTAGAGGCGCAGCGTCTCCTGCATGGTAGATGTTTTGGCCGGCGCTACTCCCTGGCGCCGCTCGCCTTCCCACGCAGGTCGAGGAACGGGCGGCGCGGCGGAGAGGCCGTGCACATCGCAGAAGTGGTCGATGGCGCGGATGAAGCGCTCGCCGTAGGCCGCCAGCTTGCGGCTGCCAACGCCAGACACGCGCCCGAAGGCATCCAGCGTGCGCGGGCAGGCCAGCGCCATCGCCCGCAGGCTCGCATCGGAAAACACCATGAATGCGGGATGGTCTTCTTCTTCGGCGATCTCACGGCGCAGCGCGCGCAGTTCCGCGAAAAGCTGCTGGCGTACCGGGTCTAGCGCCTCCTCGGGTGCGCCTCGGCCCGCGCGGCCATCCCTGCTCTCCCGGCCAGTGACCGGCATGGGCGCAAGCTCGAAACTCCGCTGACCGCGCAGCACCTCCCACGAGGCGGGATTGAGCCGCAGCGTGGGGTAGCCACCCTCCTCGCCGCTCCAGCTATCCACCAGCCCCTGCTGGACCAGCGCGCGGGCCAGGCGCTGCCACTCCGCCGCCGGGTAGTCGCGCCCGATGCCATAGACCGAGAGCTGGTGGTGGTTGTTCGAGAGAATGCGCTGTGTGTTCGCGCCGCGCAACACATCCGCGACGTGGCGCATGCCGAAGCGCTGGCCCGTCTTCGCCACGGCGGAAAGGAACTTCTGCGCGTCCACGGTGCGATCTTCGGGCGCGGCAACCGTCCCCAGGCAGATGTCGCACGCGCCGCAGTTCTCCCCTGACAGCGCTTCGCCGAAGTAGGCGAGCAACGTCGCGCGGCGGCAGGTGTTCCCCTCGCAGTAGGCCACGACCTGTGCCAGTTGTTCGCGGGCCACCTGTTGCTC
Source organism: Ktedonobacterales bacterium (assembly GCA_036273675.1). Lineage (GTDB taxonomy): Bacteria > Chloroflexota > Ktedonobacteria > Ktedonobacterales > JADMIN01 > DAHUXT01. The sequence goes on from DASUHD010000160.1 coordinate 24,719, forward strand.
CTGTGGCTCGCTCTTCTGGGCAATCATGTATTCGACCTTTGCGCGGTCGCCATAGGCGAAGAAGATGACGCAGTGCGCGGGGTCGCCGTCACGCCCGGCGCGTCCCGATTCCTGATAGTAGCTTTCCAGGCTGCGGGGCAGGTCATAGTGGATGACGGCGCGCACGTCGGGCTTGGCGATGCCCATACCAAAGGCAATGGTGGCGACCAGCACAGGCACGTCGTCACGAATAAAGCGGCTCTGGGACTCCGTGCGCTCCTCCGGCGCCAGCCCGGCATGGTAGGGCAGCGCGCGGATGCCATCGCGCGCGAGGCGCTCGCTCAGCTGCTCCACTGAGCGCCGACTCTGGCAGTAGATGATGACGGGGGCGTCTCCCGCTGGCCCGCCGATCTCGCGGAGCACCGTCACCAGCTCGGCATAGGAGTGTCGGTGCTTGGCGCGCACGTCGTAGAAGAGGTTGGGCCGGTTGAAGCTGGCGACGTGCAGGTATGGGTCTTTCAGATGCAGTTGCGTGAGGATGTCTTGCCGGACGCGCTCGGTGGCGGTCGCCGTCAGCGCGAGCATGGGGACGGCGGGGAAGCGACGGCGTAGGCGGTTGAGCTGGCGATATTCGGGGCGGAAGTCGTGTCCCCACTCGCTGACACAGTGCGCCTCGTCCACGGCGAAGAGGGTGATGCCTGGCCCAGCGGCCACGCGGCCCAGCAGCGCGAGGAAGCTCTCCCCCAGCAAGCGCTCCGGGGCGACGTAGAGCAGCCTGTAGTCGCCGCGCACGGCTGCCTGTTCGCGCCGCGCCTGTTCCGCCGGGGCCAGCGAACTATTGACGAAGGTGGCGGGGATGCCGTTGGCCTCCAACCGCTCGACCTGATCCTGCATAAGGGCAATGAGCGGCGAGGCGACCACGGTCAGCCCTGGCCGCAGCAGTGCGGGGAGCTGATAGGTGAGCGATTTGCCGCCGCCGGTAGGCATCAGCACGAGCGCATCGCGCCCAGCCAGCGCCATATCCACGATCTGCCGCTGACCCGGCCAAAACGTGGTGTGGCCGAAGTGGGTCTTGAGCGCCTGCTCTATCGAATCCATGTATTTTCCGCTCGTAGGGGTACGTATCACTCAGTAACAGGATAGAGAACGCACACATCATGCGTACATCTATTCTCCATCCTGGATCAGTGGATGGATAGCTGGCAGCCCGTATTGGCTATGGCGCTACTGGGCAGCCGCTGCGGAGGCGGCAGGCGTGGGTGTCAGATCCTTGTCTTCCATTTCCCACGCGTGATCCAGCGTGTGAAACGCGGTATGCCGAATCAGGTACCGGAGCGGCCAGTTGCGGGCTGCTTTGCCCTCGGCGTGGAACGCCCGGATGGCAGCGCAATAGGTGTCGCGGTAGGCTCTCAGACCCTCGTCCGTCAGCAGCGCGTCTACGGGGGTGCTCATGCCGAGCTTCGCGGCAAAGTCCTGCTCCGCGCCGAACGTATGTCTGACGATGCGGTCACGATCTCGCCCGCCTCCACGCGGCCCCTTCTGCATCTCAGCCGAAACGCGCGCACGGATCGTGTCGAAAAACGTCCAGCATGCCTGCATCAAGGTTAGCTCACGTTCCAGTTCTTCGCTCGACATGGCCTGCTGGTCGAAGTCCGAGAAGGCGAACGAGATGCCCCAGAAGTCCGTAGAGCCTGTGCCTGGATAGCGCTCGACCACGTCAACGGTGGCGCTGGCCGAACTGGCCGCGAACTCCGCGCCC
>DASUHD010000161.1:0-60041 GCA_036273675.1 Ktedonobacterales bacterium
CACAGGAGGGCAGGCTGGCGGCGGTTGTTAGCAAGGTAGCATCGCGACTGGCGAGCGGGGTGGTATGATTATATATTCGTATAGTCAGCTTTCGGTCAATGGGGTGCCGATAAAGCACCCCATTGCACATCCATCTACAAGGGGGTGTGTCATCGTCACTCTCTGGTTGTGCGTCCAAGCGGGGAGGGTGAGTCAAAACCGGTCACGTGCTTTGCGTGTGGCTGATATTGGCGAATGGTCAGCATTTCTGCCAGCCATTCCTCATTGTGAACCATGTCTGTATGGGGGCAATATCCATAAAAGCCCATTGCGAGATTGCAGTTATGGCAAAGTACACGATAACCAGGGGGAAAGCCCTCGTTTTCAAGATACCGATACAGTTGAGTAGAACTACGCAATCCTAGAGATCTTCTCTCTTTTAGCCCACCTCCGCCAATGTGATCTAAGGCAAGAAATTGGAAAGTGGCTTCGCCACAACATGCACAGGTTGGAACACCTTCACTGTAGTGGCTCAGTACACGGTATCTCACTCGCATCCGATTACGGTATCCATGGTTGTAGAATCTACAAGGGTCTTTAGGTGGCATATCGTCCCTGTCTTTCATCTAGGGACGCCTGGACATGGATGAGTAGTGAGGATAGACTGAACTCTAGCCTTGCACGCTGCTTATCCCGGCGTCAGGGTCAGAGCGGCATACCTGTTGGCGCAGGTGTGTCGCTCGCACATTACAAGGGTAATATATCATCTCGATTGCTTTATCGCCATAGCAGCGCATCAACGCGGCGGAGCGGCGCAGGGAATAGCGCCGATGAGACATTTGCAACAACCCTTTGCCCCTCGTGGCAATTTCGGACGCAGAGGATTAGCCGCAGGGCTTCAGCCTGCGGCCCGCACCCCCGGAAGGCCCATACCTGGTAGCGCTTCCGTCCTTGTTACTCTCCCGCAATCGAGAGCGCGCCGAAGCGGATCGACATCGGGCCGTGGTACGCGCCATCGCTGAAGATAGGGGCGGAGAGGCGCGCATCCTGGAAGGCCGTGAGGACGTTGCCCGAGAGCGAGCCGCCCTTGATCGGGTGAACACCCGACGCGTCGTGGCGATAGCCCAGCCGAATCTCGGCCACGAAGTCGCCGGTGATCGGGTCGGGCAGCATCAGCGAGAACGAGACGATCTCATAGACCGGGCCATCCGCCACCGAACGCAGATCCTCCAGCCGCCACCTGCCCGGCGCTATCGAAAGGCCCGCGAACTCGCCGGTCGGGGCCGATTCGCCGAGCCAGGCCGCCGAGCGCATATCCGTCCAGTAGCGGCGCAAGACGCCATCCTCGACCAGCGGCGTGCGCGTCGCCGGAACGCCATCTTTATCGAATGGCGCGGAATGGTTGCCCCATGATCGCAGCGCGTCGGCATGCATTGTTATCCGGTCGCCACGCGGCTCCTCGCCAGAGAGAAAGTCGCCGGGAGCGCAGCGCGCCAGCTTCTGGAAAGCGGCTTGTCCCGATGTCTGGAATGCGACCGGCGCGAAGAATCCCGGAAAGCCGCCGAGCGAGGGCGCCGACATCGAGCCAAGCGCGTCGCCGCTGAGAATCACCGGGCCACTGTGCGTCGCCGGGGGAGTCGCGCGTAGGACATCGCGGGCGTAGGCGGCGTAGGCGGCAATCGTGGGCGCAATCTGTAGGTCGGCCAGCCGACGGCGCGCGATCATCGCGTGAAACTCCGCCTCCTGGTCGCCAGAGCGCGCCAGTAGCGCAAGATCGAGGGAAGCAAGTGTGCCTTCATAGGCGCCGGAGAAGCCGCGGCTGTTGCGGAACGCGGTGGAGGAATGCGTCGCATAGAGTTCGGCGCTGCTCAGGCGCACGTTGGGCTGCGCGGCCACCGCATGCTCCAGTTCGGCGCGGATGGCTTCGAGCGCGCCGGGGAGGTCGCGCGCGAGATCTTCATCGTTGATGCGTGTCTCAGGGAAGCCGCTGGCAGGCATCGTCGGCAACGCAAAGGGCGGGTTGTCGATCAGCCGCGCCATCGCCACGCCATCGGCCAGCCGGGCAGCCAGTCGCGCCGGATCGGCCAGTTCGCCGCCGGAGAGCGTGACCGCCGTCGAGCCGCGCGCCGGGTTGGCATCCTCGCCGCTGGCTGGCGGATGATCGCTGTAGAGCACGACCTGCGCCTGTGCGCTGTTCACCTGCCGCACCGCCTCGATCTGCGTTCCGATGAGATACATCTGCGCCTCATCGTCGCGCCGCAGCGTACACTGCCAGTCGTCGGCTCCCGGTGTCGCCGTCAGCGCCTCGATCAGTTGCGCTGGAACCTCCGCCGCATTCGTCGCCGCCTGGGATGTCATCAACCGAGCCTCGCTTTCATACGCAGATGTGGGCCATTGAGCGCCACCAGCGCATACTCCTTTGATACCCTCATACTCTAGTTCCATCGAGTGGAGTGACGCAAATCAGCAACCGTGCCGCAAGCAGCGGTTGCGGACAATCGGGAGTGCGGACAAACCCGCGAAGACGCCTCTGCTATACTATCGTTCATCGCGCTCACTCTTTCAGCAAGGGATATTGTTGACCCACCTATTAGCTGTTGAAGCTAGCTGTTGAAGCGTTGTCTTGGTAGGATGATGTAAGAACCATCGTGTGTAGAAATAAGGAGGTGGCGTCCCGATGACACAGTCAGAGCAGCTATCCTGGATCCCGCCGCGGGTGTCTGTCATATCGCAGGGCGAAGACATCATCCTCCAAAACCCCCTCCCGCTTGCCGACTATCCAGCCAACATTGGCGTCTGGCTGCGGCAGAACGCCGACCGCTTTCCCGATAAACCCTTCGTCTTGCAGCGGGACGCCGAAGGGGCCTGGCAGGGGCCAACCTATGCTGAGGCGCTCGCCCGCGTCAATCGCCTGAGCAACGGCCTGCTGGCGTTGGGGCTGGATGGTTCGCGCCCGATTGCCGTCATGTCCGAGAACAGCGTCGAGATGGCGCTTGTCCAGCTTGCGGCGATGCAGGTGGGTCTCGCGGTCGCCCCGATCAGCTATGCCTATTCGGCCATGTCGAAGACCGGCAGACACATCAAGCACATCCTCGATGTCACACAAGCCCCGCTGGTGGTGATGTCCGACGCCGATCTCCACATGCCCAAGCTCAGTCAGTGGGGTCTGCCCGGCATCCAGCTTTTCGCTGTTGCCCATGCCGAGAACCACGAGGGCGTGCGACCGCTCTCCGCGCTTGAAGCAGGCGACGCGACGCTGATGAGCGAGGGCGAGACGCGCTTTGCCGCCGTCACGCATGATACGCTGGCAAAGATCCAGTTCACCTCTGGCTCAACCAATCTCCCCAAAGGGGTAGAGGTTACGCATGGCATGCAGACCTCGAATCAGGTCGGCATTGCCCAACTGTGGCCATTCCTTGGCTCCGACGAGGTCGCCGTGGACTTCCTGCCGTGGAACCACACGTTCGGCGGTAACTTCATCTTCAACATGCTGCTCGTGCACGGCGGCACGCTCCACATCGACCGGGGCAACCCGTCGCCGCAGGGCTTCGAGACGATGGTTCGCAACATCATGGATGTCAGGCCGACCATCTACTTCGGCGTGCCGCGGAGCTACACGGCGCTGTATGCGCGCATGCAGACCGACACCGCGCTCCGTGACGCGTTCTTCAGCCGTCTCAAGTTCATGTTCACAGCCGCCGCCGCGCTCGATCAGCCGACCTTTGACGGGATGCAGGCGATGAGCGCCCAGGCGCGCGGCAGCGGCGGTGAGCCAGTGCCTTTCTTCGCCGCCTGGGGCATGACCGAGAGTTCGCCGGATGCGACGCTGGTCTACTGGCCGACGCGCGATGCACGGGTAATCGGCCTGCCACTCCCCGGCGTCTCGGTCAAGCTCGCGCACGACCCATCTGGCAAGCGCGAGTTGCGAGTCAGGGGTCCCAACGTGACGCGCGGCTACTATCGCAACGACCAGGCGACGGCGGAAGCCTTCGATGACGAGGGCTACTACCACTCGCGCGACGCCGGAGCCTTCCTGAATCCTGAGGAGCCTGAGGCAGGGCTGATCTTCGACGGGCGCACCGGGGAGGACTTCAAGCTCACCAGTGGGACGTGGGTCCATAATGCGCGGCTGCGCGCCAGCATCAACGGGCTTGGGCAACCCTACCTGTTGGAGGTGGTGATCGCCGCGCCGAACCGCGAATACCTGGCCGCGCTGGTCTTCCCGAACCTGCCAGCCCTGCGCGGTCGCTTCGCCGATGCGAGCGCGAGCACGGTGGAAGACGATGCTGCGTTCCTGCGGAGTGACGAGGTTCGCGCCTTCTTCCAAGCGACCTTCGCGCGGCACAACCAGGAGTATCCGAGCAGCAGCGGTTGCATCGAGCGGGTGCTGTTATTGCCCGTGCCGCCGCAGCTCGACGCCAACGAGACGACCGACAAAGGCTACATCAACCAGATCGCCGTGCTGCGCAACCGGGCCGATCTTGTGGAACTGGTCTATGCGGAGCCTGCACCCGCTGAGGTCATTCTCGCCGTGGTCAGTACGCCATCCACGGACACCAAGGAGGTGAGCGGCGAACCGTCCGCGCCTGAGGTTGTCGGTTCGGCGTCTGATCCGAAGCGGCGGAAGTGGTGGCTGTTCGGTCGTGGATAAGTGAGTGGCCAATGACCGCTTGACCGCTTGAGGCATCGGGTGAGACCTCACTCCCAGCCCCCTCTCCCACAGGAGAGGGGGAGCCACAGCATAGTGGAGACTGGGTGGTTGCGGGTAGCGGCGCGATACGAGATTATTTGCGTCGATCATTCACCCCAGCCGTGCTTTCATGCGCAGATGAGGGCCACCCGACGCCACCGGCACGTACTCTTTATGCCCTTTGCCGCAGGTGCCGGGCGATAGCTCGAAATCGTTGCCAATGGCCGAGATGCTCTGCAGAAGGTCAGGCACATAGCCGGTGATGCCGACGGGCGCAAAGAGCTTGCCGGTGAACTGCCCGTTGACGATCTCCTCGCCGTAGTGCGCCGTCACCTGGATGCCCCATCCCGCTGGGTCCTCCATCCCGCTCTCCGCCATCCGCAGATAGATGCCGCGCTCGACGCCCGCGATCATCTCCGCTGGATCGCTCGCGGCGGGCGCGAAGAAAGTATTGCTCATGCGGGCGTAGGCTTTGCGCGTGTAGTCCTGGCGGCGGCCATTGGCGGTGTGGATGCCAGGCGCGAAGGTGGCCGACGAGAAATCGCTGATCGGCCGGACGAGCACGCCATCGCGCAGAATCTGCGTTGGCCGCGCCAACTCGCCCTCGTCGTCGAAGAAATAGGAGCCGTAGCCGCCCGCGACGCTCGGATCGTCGTACATCTGCACGCTGGGCGCGGCCACCTGGCGGTCGAGATATTGCGCCGCGAGCGCCCGGCCCTTGGGGAAAAGATCAAGCTCAACGCCGTGGCCGAAACACTCGTGCGCGATGACGCCGGAGACGCTGGGGTCGCTGATAACGTCATACTCCCCTGGCGTAATCTTCTCAGCATCCAGCAGCCGCAGGGCAATCTCCGCCGTCTGCGCCAGCTCCTCAGGCGGGATGTCGGCCACCTCGTAGCCGCCCGTGCCACCACGGAGGGCGAAGTGATAGCGCATCTGCTGCCCATCGGAGACGGCAATCACCACCAGCAGGCGCATCCGCGTCACGTGCTGCTCTAGCTGCCGCCCACGACCAATGTAGACACGCTCCTCGTTGGTGTCGGCGTACTGCACCTGCGCCTGCGCCACCCGCTGGTCCAGCGCCCGGCCACGCGCGCCCAGATCGCGTACCAGCGCCAGCTTCTCGCTCAGAGGAACCGTCGCGGGGTCGCGCTCGCTCTCGGTCTGGAAGCGGCGCAAGTCGTGGCCAGTGACGGTCGCATAGCCTGCGCCGCTCATCACCGGGCCACCAGATCGCGGGCGCACCGTGGCCGCCCAGGCGCGCACTTCACGGGCCAGCGCGTCGGGGACCAGCGTGCTGGTGGCATACTCGACGAAACCAAGCCCATCATAGACAGTGAAGACGATACCCTGCGTTGGCGGTACTTCATTGGCGCGTTGTTCTCGGCCAGTATCGGTGATTTGAACGCCAGACTGGCCACTCAGGAGGGCAGCCGCATAGGGGAATCGGGGTTCCAGGTCGGCAACCAGATCCCGCACGACCCGGTAGAGCGCATCTTCCATTTTGCCTCCTGTGCCATACTGGCTATGTTCATTCAGATGTCTACTTAACGATAACGCTAGGGTCATTTCGCTCGAACGGTGGCTTTCTTAAGCATAGCAAATGGGAGCGCATTGCCCCAACACCGTGGCTATGGCCAATTCTCCCGGCGCGCGGGCAAGTTGAGCAAGCTGTGATCTTGGCATAACAATTGCTACGGAACGGTGATGATTGGCAAGTAGTCACTTGCCCGTCCCAATGGGGCGGTGATCGATGCTCCCGGCTGCCACACCACAGGTCGGTGAGTGTCACCGTCTCCGCGCTCATCCGCAGGCTCCCTCCCGGCGGGTGAGCGTATTTTCGTTGCGAGCGCCCGCTCATTGCCAGATACGGCATCTCGGCGCCGACGACAAAAGACTCAGCTTGCTTTGTACCACAACTTGCGAATTCTGGTGGACTAATGGTAGGCTGAATGATAGACAAGATTATTGCATCCTGCGGGACATCCCCTGAATTACCGCGCAAGATGACCCGAAGCGATCTACCCGTGCGCGCTGGGCGATGTGGCCTCCGCGACGCACCACTCAATGATGAAGGAGTGATTATTCTCTATGCCAGGATTGACGGCGCTTGAAGCGTGGGTTGAAGACGCGGCGCGACGCACCCGGCCAGACCGTGTTGTCTGGTGCGATGGCTCTGATCGCGAATATGAAGAACTGGCCGCGCAAATGTTGCATGATGGCTCGTTCATCTCGATCAATGAGAAAGCCTATCCCAACTCGTATCTGCATCGCAGCAACCCCAATGATGTCGCCCGCACCGAAGGGCTGACCTATATCTGCACCACGCGCCGCGAGGACGCCGGGCCAAACAATAACTGGATGGATCCCACCGAGGCGAAAGAGCGCGTCGGCAAGCTCTTTGACGGCTGCATGCAGGGCCGGACAATGTACGTCATCCCCTACCTGATGGGCGTTCCCGGCTCGCCACACGCCAAAGTGGGCATCGAGGTGACCGACAGCCCCTATGTCGTCGCCAACATGCGCATCATGACGCGTATGGGCGCCGTGGCGATGGACGCGCTGAAGGCCAACGGCGGCGAATTCGTGCCTGGCCTACACTCCATCGGCGATCTCGATCCCAAGCGCCGCTTCATCCTGCACTTCCCCGAGGAGCAACTGATCTGGAGTATCGGCTCTGGCTATGGCGGCAACGCGCTGCTCGGCAAGAAATGCCTCTCGCTCCGGCTGGCCAGCTGGATGGGCTGGAAGGACGGCTGGATGGCCGAACACATGCTCATCCTCGGCCTGCAAGACCCCGACGGCAATGTCACCTACATGGGCGGCGCCTTCCCCAGCGCCTGCGGCAAGACCAATCTGGCGATGCTCGTCTCGCCGCTTGCCGACCAGGGCTGGAAGGTCTGGACCGTTGGCGACGACATCGCGTGGATGCGTATCGGCGAAGATGGCCGCCTCTGGGCCGTCAACCCTGAGAACGGCTTCTTCGGCGTCGCGCCCGGCACGAACGTCGAGACCAATCCCAATGCCATGGCCTCGCTCTCTCGCAACTCGATCTTTACCAATGTCGCGCGGACGCCAGACGGCCTACCCTGGTGGGAAGGCATCGACCCGAAGCAGAAGACACCGCCCGCTGGCACGATAGACTGGCTTGGCAGGCCGTATGAGCCGGGCAAGGGACATGCTGCCCATCCGAACTCGCGTTTCACCTCGCCCGCCAGCCAGTGTCCCTCGATCTCGCCACACCGCGAAGATCCTCAGGGTGTGCCGATAGACGTCTTTATCTTCGGCGGTCGGCGCGCGCGGGTGGCGCCGCTGGTCTATCAAGCGTTCAACTGGCAGCATGGCGTCTTCGTCGGCGCGGGTATGGGGTCGGAGACGACAGCCGCCGCGACCGGCGCGGTGGGTGTCACACGGCGCGACCCGATGGCGATGCTGCCGTTCTGCGGCTATAACATGGGCGACTACTTCGGCCACTGGCTCGACATGGGCAAGAAGCTGACCAATCCCCCGGCGATCTTCCACGTCAACTGGTTCCGTAAGGATGCCGATGGCAAGTTCCTCTGGCCGGGGTTTGGCCAGAATGTGCGCGTGCTGATGTGGATGCTGGGACGGATTCGCGGGACCGCCGAGGCGCGCGAGTCGGCGGTTGGCTATATTCCCACCAACGACGCGATAGATATGAATGGCCTCGATCTCTCGCCAGAAACGGTCGAGCAATTGTTTGCCATCGACAAGCACGACTGGGAGCACGAGTGGGCCAGCCAGGGCGAGTTCTTCCAGCAGTTCGGCGACCACCTCCCCGCGGCGATGACCGAGGAGCACAACGCGCTCAAGGCGCGCATCAGCGCCATGCAAAGCTAACCGGGCATTCCTCATCTATGCCTCATTTGCGCCCTTCTCCGGCAGCGGGGAGGGGCGCATCTTTTTGCCGATCCATGTGCTACGCTACATCGAACGGCTGAGGCAACCCACAACACCGCTCATGGCAGATGTTTGACCGAAAGAGGGCATCCAATGGACAGCAGAGCGTTCAACCCGTTGTTGGACAAGCCATTCATCTGCCCCACACTTATAGGCCGCGCACAAGAACACGCGACATTGCGCGCGCTGATCGCCGCAGTGAAGGGCGGAGAGGGGAGGGTCGCCCTCATCAGTGGCGAGGCGGGTATCGGCAAATCGCGGCTGGTCGCCGAGGCCAGGAACATTGCGTGCGCCGATGGGTTGCTGGCTGTTGAGGGGCAGTGCTTCCAGATGGATGCCGCTTATCCCTATGCGCCGCTTCTTGAACTGCTACGTGCGTATCTGCGTGATCATTGGCCCGCTAGTGGAGAGTCCGGGCTGGAGCCATTGCTGCGCGAACTGGTCCAGTTGCTGCCAGACCTCAAACTGCTTTTCCCGCAGCTCATTCACCAATCCCAGCCGGTGAATACGCCAGCCGATGAGCATGCGGACCCTGAGCAGCAGCGGCATCGCCTCTTCACTGTGCTAACCCATCTCCTGACCAGTGAGGCTGCACAGCGCCCTACCCTACTCATTATCGAAGATATACACTGGAGCGACGATAGCACCCTCGACTTTCTGCTGCATCTCGCGCGCCGGATATCTTGCGCGCCAATCCTCCTGCTCATTACCTATCGTGGCGAAGATGCCTCGGACCATGTGAGTCGCTGGCTAGCCCAACTCGACCGCGAGCGCCTTGCCCTGGAACTGGCGCTGGCTCGTCTCTCGCCACCAGAGGTTGACGCTATGATCCAGGCGATAATCAGCGCAGCCAGCCCTGAGCCTGCGCAACTCGCGGAGATGATCTCTACACTGACCGAGGGTGTCCCTTTCTTCGTAGAGGAGATGCTCAAATCGCTTATCACTGCTGGTGAGCTTCAATTTGCCGATGGCGCGTGGCAATACACCCCTGGCGCGCTCCGCATCCCGCGCAGTGTGCGGGGGATCGTAATACAGCGCATGGACCACCTGAGCGCAGCTGCGCAACAGGTGCTGACGCTGGCAGCGGTCGCGGGGCGGCGTTTTGACTTCACACTGTTACGGCGGCTCATGGCATGCGATGAGAATCACCTGATTGCGCTGATGAAAGAACTGCTCGCCGCCCAACTCGTTGTCGAGGAATCGGCGGACCAGTTCGCATTCCGCCATGCGCTGATACGACAGGCAATCTACGGGGCGCTGCTGGCGCGCGAGCGTAGATCACTGCATGCCGCTGTCGCGAACGCGCTGGACGCTCTCTTGACCACACCAGCGCAACGCGAGGCGCATCTGGCTGACCTGGCTACCCATTTCTACCTGGCAGGCGACTGGGCGAAGGCGCTGGACTATGAGCAGCGCGCCGCCGAAAAAGCCCTGGCGCTCTACGCGCCGCGCGCCGCCACCGAACACGCGTCGCATGCCCTGGACGCCGCTCGGCATCTGCGGATCGCTCCACCCGGCAAGGTCTTTTACACGCGCGGGCAGGCCTACGAAACGCTCGGCGCATTCGACCGCGCCCGTGGCGACTACGAGCGGGCATTGGAAAAGGCAACGCTGGATACGGATGATACACTGCAATGGCGGAGTATGACGGCGCTCGGTTTCTTATGGACAGAGCGCGATTATAACCAGGCAGGCACATGGTTTCGCCGCGCCAGCGATCTCGCCGATCGCCTCGATGATCCAGCCATGCAGGCCCGCAGCCTCAACCGTCTGGGCAACTGGCTGGGCAACACCGGGCGCATCGATGAGGGTATGCGGGCGCACCAGGACGCGCTCACGATTTTCGAGAGACAGCACGACCAGCGGGGTACGGCCGAAACGCTCGACCTGCTCAGCATCGTGCACGGCATGGGTGGAGACAGAATCACAGCGGTTGAAGAGCTTGGGCGGGCAATAGCGCTATTTCGCGCGCTTGGCGATACGCCGAGCCTGGTATCGAGTCTGGCGATGCGCGCGCTCCAGTCCATACCGGGAGCAAATGAAACGACCTATTGCCCGCAGAGAACGCGGGATGAGTGTGTGCGCGACGCCTCAGAATCGTTGCGTCTGGCGCGCCAGACAGGCTCACAGGCGGGTCAGGCGTTCGCTGAAATGGTGCTGGCGCACCTGCTGATCTCCTTCGGCGAGTTTGGCCCGGCGCTACTTCATGCGCAGACGGCCCAGAGTATTGCGAGCAAGATTGGGCATCAGCAATGGATGGTCTCCACCCTATATGGTGTGGGGCGCGCCTATGTGCTGTTGCTTGCGCCCAGCCCAGCCATCTCCGCGCTAACAACCGGCCTGGCATTAGCGCAGGAACTCGGCTCCGAGCTTTGGATCGCTTTACTGGCCTCATACCAGGCGCGGGCGCACATCCTGAACCAGGATCTGCCTGCCGCCCAGGAAACCCTTCAATTGGTCATGCCATGCGAACAGCGCCCGCGCACTAGCGCCGAGCGTAGCGTGGCGCTGGCCTGGAGCAAACTGGCGCTGGCACAGCGGAACCATGACGTGGCACGGCGCATCGCGGAGCACTTGCTGGCGACCGCGCCCGGTCAGTTGTCCGGCCAGCCCGCTCAGCCAATTCCTGATGTGCTCTGGGTGAAAGGCGAGGCGCTGCTAGGTCTTTCGCGACCCCATGAGGGTACTGTAGCACTCGAAGATGCGCGCCGCGGTGCGCAACAACGCAACGCCCGGCCGCTCCTGTGGACGATACACCGCTCGCTTGGGTATACATACCAGCTGCTCCAACGGCAAGATGACGCCCAGCGGGAATTCGAGGCAGTGCGGCAACTGATCGAAGAACTGGCGTTTACTATTGAGGATGGCTCGCTCCGTGATCACTTCGTGGCGGCGGCGACTGCGTCGCTGCCAAAGGTAAAGGCCCTACCCCGGCACAAGACCGCCCGCCAGACGGTCGACGGATTGACGGCGCGCGAGCGTGAGGTGGCCGCGCTCGTAGCTGCGGGCAAAACGAACCGGCAAATCGCCGATGCGCTGGTGGTCAGCGAGCGCACCGCGGAAGTGCATGTGAGCAACATCCTCAGAAAACTGGAGTTCAGCTCGCGGGCTCAAATCGCGGTATGGGCGGCTGGGCGCGGTATAGCTAACGGGTGACGGTCTCACATACGCCAGCGCCGCCGACATATCTACGTGACGCTATCTCCGTCGATATAGTGATTTTCCTCAATGGCGCCGCCCCGTTATTAGGCTACACTCAGATCGTAGCGGCTGACGCCTCGAATCGCGCCGGACGGCATGGCGACCTGGTCAGCACTACTGCGCGTTTGGGGCATCGCTGCCAGTTGATGGAGATAGGGGGCGTATCGCTATGTTTGTCTTACACAGCGAGCACACGGTCACAAGCTTTGACGCCTGGAAAAGCGTGTTCGATTCACATCCGCACGACCGGACACAGACCGGCGCGCAGCGTTACCGGATCCTGCGGCCGAAAGACAATCCGAATGCGGTCATTGTCGAGGTCGAGTTTGCCACGGTCGGCGAGGCCGAGGCGGTGCTTGCCGACCTGCGCACGTCGTGGAGCCGTATGCAGGGATCAGTCCTCACCGCCAATCCGAAGGTGCAGGTCGCTGAGATCGTGCAGAGCGTGGAACTCTAGTCCCCAGGCGCCTCAGTGTGGTCGCCGATGCGTTCGCGGCCAATTCATGAACACATGAACACAGGAGAGAAAAGCACCATGGTTGTCTTGCAGATCGAGCATGCCGTCGCCAACTTCAACGGGTGGAAGCAGGCGTTCGACTCCGACCCAGTGGGGCGGCAGCGCATGGGCGTGCGCCGCTATCGCATCATGCGCCCGGTCAACGAGCCGAACTTCGCGATCATCGAGCTGGAGTTCGAGACGGCGCCACAGGCGGAGGCGCTGCTCGCCGCAATGCGCGAGGTGTGGGGTCGCGTGCAGGGAACGCTGATCGAGTCGCCCCAGGCGCGCATAACCGAGATCGTCGAGAGCGTCGAGATGTGATGCCAGGCTCTCTCCTGGTTGGAACGCGTGATAGGCTGTGCGCAACAACAGCGACGAGCCTTCGCATCTACCATGGGAGAGCGTAATCATGGCGGCTACGAGCATCCTGCATGGGGCCACGCTGATCGATGGCACGGGGAGGCCGCCGGTCGAGAATGCGGTGGTGGCCTTCCGCGATGGCCTCCGCTGGTGGCCGCATCCGCTATGCCGGAACGGCGGATGGCTGGCAGGCGGAGACGCAACGCCTGGCGAATGCTGGCGAGATGGTCATGCTCGATCTCGCGGGGCAGTATCTGCTGCCGGGGCTGATTGACCTGCACGTGCATCTGACGATGGGTTCCGTAACGCCGTGGCGGCGGCCAGCGCGGCGCGCGCCCTCGGCTGGGACAGCTGGCTAGGGACCGTCGAGGCGGGCAAGGTGGCTGACCTCGTCGTCTGCGCCGCGAATCCGCTGGGAAATCTGCGCCATCTGGCCGACCGCAGCCAAATCACGATAGTCTTCAAGGATGGGCAGGTTGTGGCGCGCCAGCTTGCGCGTGACGAGGGCGCCATCCCCGATGAGTTGCTGGCGGGCGGCTGGATCTGCTGCGGGCTGTCCACACGCGATGGCTCGTAGAAGTCCTGTCCATCTGCCTTTGCTTCCGAACGCCTGCATGGTACCATTATTCTATGTCTGTGCTTGCGGAAGGCTCCTCAATGGCTGCTCATAAAGCGACTCGCACCAGCACCGAAATTTCCGCGATTATGCGCAAAGTGCATTCGCGGGATACATCGCCCGAGATGGCCTTTCGGAAGGCGCTCTGGGCGGGCGGTGTTCGCTATAAAGTCTGCCCTGACGACGTTGCGGGCAAGCCAGATATCGTCATTCCATCACGGCGACTGGCCATCTTTATTGATGGCGACTTCTGGCATGGCGGGCAGTGGCAGCGCAGAGGGCTATCCACGCTGGAAGACCAATTCCGCGAGACGAAGACGAAGAGCTACTGGCTGCGCAAAATCCGCCGCAACGTCCAGAGAGACTGCCGCAACACAGCGGCCCTGCAACATGACGGATGGACGGTTTTGCGCATCTGGGAAAGCCAGATTAAGAGTGACCTGGAAGCCTGTGTGCAGATGACAATGCAAATTCTGGATGGCGCCTTGAAACCATCGCCTCTCTCGCTCATTCCTCAAATGACATTTCTCGAATTCTTTGCCGGCATTGGCTTGATGCGCATGGGGCTGGAGCAGGGCGGGTGGTCCATACAATTCGCCAATGATCTCGACGAGCAGAAGCGCGATATGTACTCCTCTCATTTCAAAGATGGCGAGGATCACTTCGTCCTCGGTGATATTCACGCGCTGCCAATAGACCAGATTCCTTCCGCAACGCTGGCGACCGCCTCTTTCCCGTGCAATGACTTGTCGCTGGCTGGCTCTCGTCATGGCTTGGTCGGTAAGCAATCATCAGCTTTCTGGGGATTTGTCCGCGTCATCGAAGAGATGGGGCAGCGCAGACCACCGCTCATCTTGCTTGAAAACGTCCCTGGTTTTCTGACTTCACATAGCGGGCGCGACTTCCAGGAAGCGCTGCTCGCCTTGAATCGCCTGGGATACGCGGTTGACACGTTCATCCTCGACGCCGCGCGCTTTGTGCCACAGAGCAGGCAGCGCCTCTTTGTGATTGGCATGCAGCGCCCAGGCCAGGAAGCATTGCGCGTCAAAGACCGTAGGAGGGACTATGCGTCACAGGGTTTCGAGAGCGATGTCAGGCCGAAAGCGCTGGCCAGCTTCATCGCGACGCACCCCGAAATCGACTGGAATATCCGCGACCTACCCGCGCAACCAGCGCTGAGTGTGGGTCTGAGCGGCATCCTCGAAGACCTGCCGCACGACGCGCCAGAATGGTGGAGCGCGGAACGTGCGGAGTATCTGCTCAACCAGATGAGTCCGCGACACCGGGCGGTGGCTGACCAAATGATCACGGGAACTGACTGGTCATACGGGACAGCCTTCCGGCGAATGCGCAGCGGCAAGTCAATGGCTGAGCTGCGAACCGACGGTATCGCGGGATGCCTGCGCACACCACGCGGTGGAAGTGGCCGCCAGATCATATTCAAGGCTGGCCAGGGCAAATATCATGTGCGGCTGCTGACGCCACGAGAGGCTGCACGACTGATGGGCGCGGATAGCTACAACATTTCTGTCTCGCTCAATCAGGCGCTCTTCGGCTTTGGCGACGCGGTCTGTGTACCCGTTATAGAATGGATCGCCACGCACTATCTGACCCCGGTGGTATCCGAGTTCACTCACGGCTATCCGCTGAGCCACGCCTGACACTCACGCCGATGGGCGGGCCAGCCAGAGACGCAGCAGAGCGCCGAGGAAGCCGAGCAGCAGCGCCAGAACAAAGCCGAGCGCGTAGAGGATCAGCAGGACGGCGAAGACCAGATCACCGAAGTCGCTGGATGGGCCGGAGGGGGAAAACTGGCCCAGCAGCAGCGGCACGAGCAGGTTGTGCAGCCCCACGCCGACCCACGCCAGCGCACCGCAGCCGAGCGCCAGCCCCACCGTCCCACCGAGAGATGCCCCACGAGTCCCCACCGCGAAGGCGGCAATCAGCGGACATAGGACGACCGCCAGCCCGATCATGAAGGTCGTGTCGAACTTCGGAAAGCCCTGGATGGCATTGAGCAGCACATCGCCCAGTGGCAGGATGACTACTACCAGCGCCACCGCCAGCCCCACCCGCAGCAGCGCTCCATCCCGCCCAGTCGTTTTCTCAGCCGTCTTCGTCAGCGCCACTGCCAGCAGCGGCGGCACGGCAATTACCAGCGCGTTGAGCGCCACATCGAGCGCGGTAGGATGGGTGAGGTTAAACCAGGGGCCAGCCAGCGCGCCAATCAGCAGCGCCAGCGCCAGCCGGGTGAAAGTCGAACGGCGTGCCATGCGTCTCTCCCGCTGCCCCTTTGCTCCATCTGTCGATCTATCAGGCAAGAAATAGTAGAGGCAGGCGTCCAGCAGCGTACACTGGCGGCGAAAGGGTGTCAATCGGCAAGAATGCGTGTGGCTGGATGCAGTATGCCTGGATGCAGTATGCCTACCCATGCGCGCCAGTGAGCAGCGGCTTGCCACCGGCCCGCTGCCAGTACGCGCGGACGGCTCAATCGCGATGGGGCTGGCGGCTGGCGTATTGGGTGGCGGCCCTGGCGTAGGCGTTTGCCAACAACGGCTTGACGGCTTCGAAGAAGGTTGCCGGGCTGGGATTGAGCACGCATACCCAGGATTGCGGCGCGTAGACCGGATGCGGCATCACTGTGTTCAGCGCGGCGAAGTCGTAGGCGGCGCTCGCCGGGGCATCCTCGCCGGGCGCATAGCCAAAGAGCGCGCGAAAGGTGTCCCTGCTCACGCCGATGTTGAGCCGAAAGACCTCGGGCCGATTGAGTTGCGAGGTGTTGTCGAAGTCGCCGTAGTCTTTGGTGACGATGGTGGCGAAGGGCAGCCGCCGGGACGGGTCGATGTTGCGCTCAGGGTCGTAGTAGATGAAGGTGTCGCCCGCGCCAGGGCCGTCGGTTGGCCTGAGGATGTCGAGTCCGGTAAACGTCTCCGTAATGTACTGGAGAATGGTATCCTGGTCCATGTGATTCACAAGCCTCCTGACAAGAACCGCGTGCTGCCGTTGTGGGCTACACGCTCGATGGCTCAGCCTGTGAGTGTATCACGCTTGCCCTCTACAAGCCAGGTCATCTCGACTCCGCGCATCAGCCAGCAAGGGCAGAAGTGGTGTGGGCGTTAGAATGTTGCTAGAACGCGCAGGCTCCGCCGGTCGGCCAGCAGCGTTAAGCGGGCGGCGCTGGTGGTATCGGCTATCTGGAGACGCAGCGCGGGCTGACCCGCATGTTCCACCAGCAACTCAGGCTCGCTGATGTAGTGTGGGTGGTCGCGCATGAAGCGCTGCGACGCGGCGCTTGACCAGTAGACCAGGTCACTGGCGGCGAAGAGGCCGCTGTGCCAGTCGGAGCCGTCGCGCGACTGCTGGCATCGCCACCAGACCCAGAAGCGATACGGATGGCGGGCGAGGCTCCCTGGCAGGTCCACGCCGGTTGGGGCCGACACCTTATCCACTAATTGCAGCAGGGCGGGCGCGCCACAGAATGGACAGAGATACGCGTTCGATTGGAGCGCCTGGGTAAAGTGTTGTGCCGTTCCTTGCAGCGTACGCTTCCACGCCGGGCGAAACGACTGCAAGCCGTCAAGCTGGATCAGCCCTTTGCTGTGGATGCTGCTGCTGTCGATATCGCAGAGGCCAGAGTCCTGCTCGCACTGTGGGCAGCGCATATGCAGATTGAGGCTGCCGTCGGGCTGGACGACAAACATCCCCGCGAGGCGCCGTCGCCCACAGAGCGGACACCACAGCCGCGTTTCGCGCCATCCCTGCTCGCTCGCGTCGTCCAGCGCCAGCCCAAACGCCTCGGCTTCGCGGCGCAATGGGCCGTTGAAAAGCGCGCGCAACTGGCGGCGGGCGCGATGCAGCCGTGCTTCGAGCGCGCTGAGCGATAGCCCCAGGCGGTCTGTCGCCTCACGCTGCGGAAGCTCGCGCAGGTAGCATAGCTCGACGACTTCGCGGGCGTTGCCAGGCAGCAGGCCGAGCGCCTGATCCAGCAACAGCGCCATATCCTGGCGGTTGAGCGCCTCGATGGGATCGTCCGTCTCGCTATCCGCGAGGTTGTCCAGCGTGAGCGTCTCGGACGCGCGCTGCTCCTCATCATCAGCCGACGCGGTGAGCGCGAGGTGACGCTGGTCCGTGGCCTGTTTGCGCGCATAGCGACGGCAGACATTGCGGCAAATCTCATCCAGCCAGCGGTCGATTCCCGTCGGATCATAGAGGCGATCCAGGCAGCGCCAGGCCTCTAGCAGCGTCTCCTGCACCACATCCTCAGCCGCATCGGGAGGCGCCCCGCGCAGACGCGCCAGCCGCAGCAGCCGCGGACGCGCCGCGACGATCACCGCCTCAAGCGCCAGCGGCACAGCGCGCTCAGTTTTCGTCTCGATCTCGATCACCATGTCACCACCAGACTGAATATCACCGTCTCCTGTATCCTCACCCTTCTCCATTCTTTTTCGTATCGCGGGAACGCCCGTTTTCCTTGCGCGCTTTTTTCGGCGCGGCCCTTTGCCTACCACAAGGATACGCATACGCCGATTTTGGCGCAAGGCGCCGCCGCAACCAGTGATAGGCAACTGTCGCGCCGCCACCGGCTGGAAGTCAGCCAAAGATGCGATGCGCGGCGAAAGCGAACAGGAAGGGACGAGGGACACGATGCAAGACACGACGGCGGAATGCCCTATCTGCGCGAAACAGCAGGGCGAGGTGCTCGGCGGGCCGATCTATCAGGATGAACTGGTCTACGCGCACCACGTCTACAACAAAGAAGGGCCGACTTTCCTCGGCTATGTGCGCGCCGAGACCCGGCGTCATCTGCCCAGCTTTGCCGAGTTGACCCCTGAGGAGGCGCAGGCGGTTGGGCTGCTGATTGCGCGCCTCAGCAAAGCGATCAAGGCGTGTACGGGCGCCGACCATGTCTATGCCTTCTTCTACGGCGACCACGTGCCACACCTGCACGTCCACGTCTTCGCGCGCTACCCTGGCACGCCCGAAGAATACTGGCGCGAGCGCGTGGACGAGTGGTCACAGTCTCCCAAAGGCGGCGCGGAAGAGGTCGCGGCGCTTGCCCAGCGGCTGCGCGAATACCTGGCTGAGAGCGCGCTCGTCGTCGATTAGGGAAGGATTTCAGTCATGCCCAACTGTCTATTTTGCGACATTCAGCAAGGCCACCTGCCTGTGGTGGGTAGTCCCGTCCACGACGATGATCTGGTCTACGCTTACCATTGGGATGATGAGGGGAGCGGCTATCTCGGCCATCTTGTGCTGATTACCAGGCGACACACGCCAGACTTCGCCGCGCTCACGCCCGCCGAGGCCCAGGCAGTTGGGCTGCTGATCTCCCGCCTCAGCAGCGCGCTCAAAGTCTGTACCGGCGCCGAAAAGGTCTACACGGTCTTCTATGGCGAGGTGACACCACACCTGCACGTTCACCTTACGGCGCGCTATGGCGATGCGCCGCCGGAGTACCTGCGCTGGCGTGCCGAAGATTGGCCTGGCGCGCCACGGGGCGACTCCGACGCCATTGCGGCATTGTGTGATAGGCTGCGCGCCGCCCTGGCAGAGAATCCGCAATGAACTGCGCTATAGCCCATACCAATAACCCGCAGTCACGCGGAGCCGCTTCGGGACGTTTCTGTGAGAGGGCTAGCCATGGGCTACTGGTATCATCGTACCAGGCCAGAAGTGGAGAGGTATGGAGTCGCCACAACTCAAGAAGGGAGAGCAGGCCATGGGAGAGCCGATTGTAAATCGACTGCTCCAGGGAAGGGTCGCCCTGGTGGCCGGAGCTACTCGCGGAGCAGGACGCGCAATCGCCGTTGAACTATGCCGATCCGGCGCCTTTGTGTACGCCACGGGGCGCAGCAGTCGCTTGACCGGTCAGTCAGATATGGATCGGCCTGAGACCATTGAGGAAACCGGCGAACTGATGCTCGCGACCGGCGGAGAGGGCGTCGCTCTCCGCGTCGATCACCTGGATGTGGAGGCGGTGGGGGACCTCGTGGCCCGCATTGAGGCGGAACACGGGCGGTTAGACATCCTCGTCAATGACATCTTCGGTGGACACAAGTATACGCAGTGGGACAAGAAGCTCTGGGAACATGACCTGATGGGCGGACTCTATATGCTGCGCATGGGAGTACATACCCATCTCATTACCAGTGCCAAAGCGCTCCCGCTCATCCTGCGGACGGGCGATGGACTCATTGTCGAGATGACCGATGGCACCTCGGAGTACAACAAGGCATTTCGCCGTAACGTCGGCTTCTACTACGATCTGGTGAAGGCCAACATCGAACGGATCGCTCTGGCGTTGGCGGCGGAACTCGACGATGAGTCTTGTACGGCAGTGGCTGTGACCCCTGGCTGGATGCGCTCGGAACAGATGTTGGAGGATTTTGGCGTCACCGAAGAGAATTGGCGTGAGGCGCTCGCGCACGAGCCGCACTTCTGCATCTCAGAGACTCCCACCTACGTGGCGCGGGGGATTGTGGCGCTGGCGGCGGATCCCACGGGACGGCGTCAGTACGCTGGGCAGGTGCTTTCGAGCGCGGACTTGGCCCGCATCTACGGTGTGACGGACATCGACGGAACGCAGCCCGATTGCTGGCGCTATACGGTCGAGGTGCAGGACCCAGGCCTGCCCGCAACCGAAGTGGGCTATCGCTAGCTGATACGCAAGGGTGTGCTATAGTTCGTCCAGGAGTCAGTGAGCGACCCTCCCGCATCGAGTCAGCATGCGGGAGGGATTCCACCCTACGGCGGCCGATGGATGTTGAGCCGGGTAGCGTTTGAGTCGCTCGTGACGCGGCAGCCCACCGAAAGAAGTGAGGCGTCCTCGATGAGTCTGACTGTCGAACACGTCAACAAATGGTTCGGTTCGTTCCAGGCGATCAAAGATCTCTCGATGGATGTACGGGATGGCATCATCTTCGGCTTTGTTGGCCCCAACGGCGCGGGCAAGACCACCACCATGCGCATGATCCTCGACCTCTTGCGCCCCGATTCCGGCGCGATCACTTGGGATGGCGCGCCTATGAGCGCGGTTTCTCGCCGCGAGTTCGGCTATCTGCCAGAAGAGCGCGGACTCTATCCGAGGATGGAGGTGCAGGAGCAGTTGCTTTTTCTGGCGCGGTTGAGCGGGATGTCAGTAGAGAATGCGCAGAGCGCGCTGGATGAGTGGCTTGAGCGTTTCCAGATCACTGCCTATCGCCACAAAAAGGTTGAGGAACTTTCCAAAGGGAACCAGCAGAAAGTGCAGTTTCTCGCGGCCATCCTGCATAACCCGGCGCTTCTGGTTATGGATGAGCCGTTTAGCGGGCTGGACCCCGTCAACGCGGCGGCGCTGAAAGAGGCGTTTCTCGAAATGCGCCAGCGCGGCAAGACGATTATCTTCTCCACGCACCAGTTGGAACAGGTCGAGGAGATGTGCGAGGACATGCTGCTCATCAACAAGGGACAGGCGATGGTGAGCGGCAATGTGCAGGCGATCAAGCGCCAGCATGGACGTAACGCCGTGCGCCTCACGCTGGACAACGACCCGGAGGCGCTCTGGCTCGATACACTGGAGGGCGTCACCGTGACCAAACGTCGCCAGGACTACATTGAAATGCAGTTCCAGGCCCATCTCAATCCGAATAAGATCGTCGAGGCGGCGCTACAGCATGGCGGGAATATCAGCCGCTTCGAGGTGGTCGAGCCGTCGCTGACGGATATCTTTATCGAGGTGGTGGGCGCTACCGCGCTCCCAGACGCGCCCGCGCCTGGGAGAGATGAGCCATTGACTGGCACAGCGTAGCAGCAACGATAGGATTGGATAGGGTTGGATAGAAGCGGGGCATGAGCGATGGCAAAGCGTGTGGTCGAAACGCCAGAAGAGCACCTGCAAGAGCAGGGACGCCAGGCGGTTGCGGTCCGCTCAGGTGGCGCCGCGGCTCAGGATAATGTGCGCAACGCTGGCTTGATTATCAGGCGCGAGTACCGGAACCGCGTGACCCAGCGCAGCTTCATCATCAGCACGATCGTGCTGCTGGCGCTGATAATCATTGGCGCTTTTATCCCGACCATCATTCAATTGATCGCCAGGGCGACCAGCGGGCAAGCGCAGTCGCAGACTCATATCGTCGTGGTCAATCAGGCGGGCGCGGCCGCGGGGCTGAATGAGGCGGCGCTGAACGCGCTCATCAATACCTCGCTGAACGGGACGCAGACCGGTAGCAGCGCTCCGTATGCGATCAGCAGCCAGTCGGGGGCTTCTGTGGCCGACGCACAGCAGCAGGTCAAGGACGGCAAGCTGGATGTTCTGCTGGTCATCTCCCGTTCGTCGGATCAGCGCCTGCAACTGACCTACGTTACCAAAACAAGCGAGGCCAACGACGGCAATCTGCCCGCGATCCAGGCGTTGGCGCTCCAACTGACCTTTCTCGACACCGCACACCAGATGGGTCTGACGCCAGCCCAGGTGCGCAGTCTCTCAGCGCCTCCTGACCTGACCGTCACCCGTATCTCGAGCGAGAGCGGCCGCCCGACGAATCAGCTTGTCGTCGGCTACATACTGGCCTTTGCTGGCGCATACCTGCTGTTTTATGCGGTCATTACCTATGCGACGGCGGTGGCGAATGGCGTGGTGGAGGAGAAAAGCAGCCGTGTGATGGAGCTGCTGCTGAACGCGGCGACGCCCTGGCAGCTACTCGTCGGCAAGATCGTCGGTATTGGCGCGGCGGGCCTCACGCAGATGGTGTGTCTGGTGGTGGTTGGGATTGCGGCGCTGCTGCTGCAAATACCCTTGCAGGCGGCGCTATTTGGCGTCAATGTGGGAGGGCTTACCCAGTATCTCTCCGGTGTCTCGATTCCATTCCTGCTGCTGTTCCTGGTCTACTTTCTGCTGGCCTACTTCCTCTATTCGAGTCTCTTCGCCGGGCTTGGCGCGCTGGTGCGGCGACAGGATGAGGTGCAGAGCGTCATCCAAATCCCTCTGTTCTTGATGATTGCGAGCCTGGCTCTGTTCTACGTGGCGGTATTCGCGCCCGATCAATCGCTGACGCGGGTACTGTCCTTTTTCCCCTTCTTCACGCCGGTTTTGATGCTGGCGCGCCTGGGGCTGGGAACGGTCGCCTGGTGGGAGGTGGTCGTGACGATCCTGTTGATGGTGGCCGCCATCGCCGCCTGCGCCTGGATTGCCGCGCGCCTGTATCGCTATGGCGTCTTGATGTATGGGCAAAAGCCCAGTCTGCGGCAAATGGCGCGGATCATACGCGCGAAATAGCCTAAATAGCATAGCGGGGAAGCGCGCCCATCTGCGCTCCCCCGCTATGGCAAACACGATCACCCGCGCTCACAAACACTCTTACGCACTACGAAGACATCCTACGAGGCCCGCAACGCGCGCAGCGTCTCCTCGATCTCGCCCCAGGAGTTCTGCCTGCCCGCCGCCCGCAGTGGCGAAAGCGCCGCCGGAGCGCTTTCATAGCCCGCCAGCCAGTCGGAGAGCGCCTCTTCCAGCACATCCTCCGGGCGCCGACCTGTCAGCCACGCGGCGCGAGACGTCTCGCGCATCAGCGCGGATGGCAGTTGCACCGCCATCGAACTCCCCAGACTCGCATTTACCCGTTTCGCTGGAATAGTTGGGACCAGCAGCGCCTCCAACCCGGCCATCGCGCTATCCATCCCACGCGTCACTCCAGCCTGCGCCATGCGCGCCGCCTGCACCGCCCGCGCCACCCGTGGCCGCGCGGATGAATGTGGGGTGGAGTGCGCGCCGCGCCACCCCCTGACTCGAATCGCCCAATGCATCGCCGTACCTCCGCTCCGTCTGTCCGTCCGCCTACGCCGCCTGCTGTTCAACCTGACCGCCTCGTGCGCCAAAGTGCGAGAGACTGTCAGGGCCGAGGCCGTCGCCAGCAACCTCGGCTAGTTAGAACTTATGTTCTAAAATATAGAACGCACGTGCAGTCTTTGGGGTAACACCGGGACGAAGGTACCAGGCAGAGGAGAGATGGCGACGGACAGACGCCACCAGGCGCGGTCAGCGGGCCATCCGCTCGCCGCACGCCCGCACAAACGCGCGGAAGAGCGCGCGGCTTGGCTCGTCGGGCTGCTCGGGATCGCCTTCGAGTTCTTCGGGGTGGAACTGCACCGCGAGCGCAAAGGGGTGGCCATCCACCTCCAGCGCCTCGGCCACGCCATCGGGCGACCAGCCGACGATCTCGACATGCTCGCCGGGACGCGCGACCGCCTGATGGTGCAGGCTGTTCACCTCGTACGGAGCCGCGCCGAGAATCTCGCTCAGTTGCGAGTGCTGCTGAAGGCGAATCCCGTGGCCGCGATAGGTGCGTCCAATATCGGCGAGGTCATGGCGCGCGGCCTCGGGCTGCTGCGTCTCCAGGTCCTGATAGAGCGTGCCGCCGCAGGCCACGTTCAGCAGCTGCATACCACGGCAGATGCCCAGAATCGGCACGGCGGCGTCCAGCGCCCAGGCCGCCAGCGCCAGTTCCAGCTCATCGCGCTCGGGGTCGGGCGCCTGACAGGCGGCAATAGGTTCTTCGCCATAGCGTTCGGGATCGACATCACAGCCGCCGCTGAGCAGCAAGCCATCGAGCCGCGAACAGATCACCTCGATGGCATCGGCGTCGTGGCCCGCTGGAATGAGGAGCGCAACGCCACCCGCGCGCTGGACGGCGCGGACATACGATTGGTTGTTGCCGTAGACGACGACATTGGAACCCGGTCGGGTTGCGCTACTACAGGGGATACCAATGACAGGTCGCATACTCACTCTCCCCGAGATCGACATGCCGCGTCTTGCGCCGCCAGACAAGTTATCCAGCAGCTATTCTACAACTATCTCTACGAATGAATGATACGCTATGATTACTGGTCGCCGGGATCAGCGAATGGTGATGCGGAGGAAACAGGGCTACCGGTGGTTCGCCGTGAAATGGTGTGAGACTTGCGCGATGAGAGCAGAATCAGGAGACAGATACAGGCCAGCCAGCCAATCAACATCACCAGAACAATCGATCCTGTCATAGATAACGCCTTCTCAGATGACGACAAATCACGACAATGCCGTCTATGCAGTCTGCCAGAGCGTACTGCTGAGGTCAAATAATTTCCGCCAGATGGGCTATGCTAGCGCCGTTGGCTAGCCCGTTCTGGCCTATCAGTCGGTGTCTCGCGGGGCGCCGGGAGCCTTGCGCTTTGCCTGAGGCCCCCCATTGGCAGCCTTGCCATTGCGCGCGCTCGAACTTGACGGGCTTGACGACCCTGACGAGCCTGATCCTGACCCGCGACTCCCCGGTTTCTTCGCAGATGGCGTGCCGGGCTTTGCCTGAGAAGCCGATTTCTGGCTCGCCGGGCGCGCGGTTCGCGATGTTGCCTTCGCGCCCGTTGTTTTCGCCGCGCGTGTTGGCGTCTTCGCGGACGGCTTCACTGATGCGCTGGTGGACGCGGGACCGCTTCGGGTCGCTGGCGCGCTCGCCGATGGGCGGGCAGGCGCGCTGCCTGGCGCATCTGGCGCATCTGGCGCATCTGGCGTCGTGCTGGCTCCAGGTGTCTCCACCGGAACAACGGTGTCGGCAGTATCAGTTGGCGCTGCGATCTCCGCCGAATCGGCAGGGTTGGCGGAATCGACTGCCTCCGCTGCCTCCGCTGCGACGGCTTCATCGGCGGTGGGCGCCGGCGTCGTTTCCTCTGCGTCCAATGCCGGGTGTTTTTCCTCGACCTGAGGCATCTGGCGCGCCTGTGGGGTCGCCAGCCAATCCAGCAGCGCCTCGGTGAACATCGCGGGCTGGTCCTCGAAGACCGCCTCTCCGGCGCTCGACAGCACATCCAGATCGGCATGTGGATTGAGGACGGCCAGGTCCTCCATCATCTCAACGGGATGCGCGGGGTCTTCATCGCCGCTCAGAACCAGGATTGGCGGCTGAAGCAGCGGGAAGATGTTCTGGATGGGCAGGTCAATCTCACCTGTCATCACTGCGAGTTGCGCATGCTGGCCGCCAAACTGATGAGCGCTGGCATAGAGATGCTCGATCGTCTCTTCGTTGGCGATACCGTCGCCCGTGAGCGCGCTCCGCTGGCGGGCCAGACGCCGCAGCAAGGGCTTTGTGCTGAGAAACGCATACGGCACCAGCCCTAGCGAGACACGCTGCGCCGCGCGCGCGAGCAACTGTGAGGGTCGTGGATCGAGATCGACCCCGGCCTCGACATCCGGCGAGATCAGCACCAGCCGACTGACCAGATCGGGGGCATCGGCGGTGACGCGGGCGGCGATGTTCGCGGCGCGTCCGTGGCCCACGATGACGGCGGGACGCCCGACGACATCGCGCAGGAAGCCGATCAGCATATTGGCGTAAAACTCGCCGGTATAGGCCAGCGACGGATGCTCGGACATGCCGAAGCCGAGCCAGTCAGGCGCGTAGACACGCCACGTGGATGTGAGCAGGGGAAAGATATGGCGATACTCGAAGTTGGACGCGCCGAGATAGAAGTCGTGCAGCAGCACAATGGGATCGGCAGACTCGTCACCGGCGACGTTATAGTAGAGATCGCCGCCGTGTTTGCGGTCAATGCGCGCCCCGCCCGGCAGCGCGCTCTGCAACGGCTGTGGAGTCTCCAGAATGTGACGCGCGGTCACGATCAGCGCGCCACCGGCGGCGCCAAGGCCCGCCAGCATGATGCCACGCCGCAGCCAACGAATCGGTCGCATATCATCATCCTCCCAACACCTTCCGCCAGACGCGCATCGCGCCAGAGTCGCATCCTGCTCTGTTGAATTGGCGATGTCTCAGCGATCAGGCCATGCAGCGGTCGCGCAGGCGCAGAACCCAGGCGCGCGACCGTGGATCTTGTTCGCGTAGTTCAGTATTCAGACGAACGACATATCCACTACAGCCAATAGCATGCCACATTCTCACAGAAGTGTGATGCGGCGCAGCGCTCCGGGATTCACCCTACTCACTCGCTGACGACACGCTCCCGGCCCAATTCCTCAGCCGGGGGAGCCGCTTCAGCGTCGGCGGGCAGCGTTGTCTTGAACGCGCCCGGCGCGAACATACGCGCGACCTGGGGGAGCAGCAGCGCGACCGCGCCCGCCAGAAAGATGCCGCCCACCATGAGGAAGGGGAGACCGCGATACAACCCGTAGATGAACCCGGAGACGGTGGCGACGACAAACGCGCTGCCGGTTCCCGCCGCGCTATACGTCGCCTGGATGCGTCCGCGTAGGCTGGGCGGGGTGGCGTCGGCGAGCAACCCATCGGTGGCGGTGCGGGCGAAGGCGGCGGCGATGCCTTCCGGAACAGAGAGAATCACCAGCCAGATCGGATTGATCGGCAGACCATAGATGACAAAGAGGACGCCACAGACGGAGAGGCCAAACAGCACATACCAATAGCGCCCGTGGCGGTCGGCCATCCGTCCCGCGATGGGCGCCAGCAGAATGATGGGGATAGCAAATGTCGTGAACGAGAGGCCAATCACCAGCGGCGACGCGCCCAGATCGGCCATGTAGATTGTCCAGACGGCGGCGCCGACGCCCTGGGTCGTCGCAAGGATGATTTGCACGCTATAGGCGAGCAGCAATGGACGCGTGAAGAGTTGCGCCGTCTCCGCGCGCGACGCCAACTCACGGGAATAGACCGTGGCGCGGCGCGGCAGGAAGAACCATGCCAGCACAGCGCCGGCCGCCAGGGGGACGCTGGCCACCAGAAACGCCTGATGGTAGCCGACGGCGCTCGCCAGCAGCAATCCGAACGTCGGGCCGAGCAGAATGCCGACCGTCTGGGCCGCGCTCATCAGGCCGAGCGTCTCCGCCTGGCGCGCTGGTGGCGCGAGGGTGTTGGCGAGGGCGCGCGCGGGCGGCAATATGCCGACGACGGCGATGCCTTCGAGGCCGCGCAGGGCGATCAGCAGGACCGGGTTTTCGATGGGGATATAGGCCAGCACTAGCAGCGTATGGATCACCAGCCCGGCAAAGAGGACGTAACCATGCCCCACGCGATCCGAGAGCCTGCCGATGGGTGGCGCGGCAAAGAAGCCGGTGAGCAGCGCCGCCGACGCCATCAGGCCGATCTCGCCGCTCGACGCGCCAACCTCGCGCCCATAGAGCGCCCGTAGCGGCACGATAAAGCCAACGCCCAGAAACGACGTGCCGACGACGAAGACGAGCAGCAGAATCGCCGGAGTATAGACACCGCCGCTGGCAGACCGCTGGCGGAGAGCGCGAAGCATGGAGGAACCGCTTTCTGGATGACGACAGGCCAAAGTGTATCACAGACATGATACGCGGGGAGATTACGATGACACCAGGCAGAAAAGTGCTAGGAATTAGCAGCTGCCAGCCAGTCAGCGCCCCTGCGCCCAGACGCCGCATGCCCGCCAGGCGATTCAGCAGGTGCTGGGGCAGCCTCGTTTCAGGGAGGGCGCCCGCCGAATTGCCAGCGGTATCGCACGCGACGGTGGCCCAGCTCAAGCTATCACTGAACTGGAGAATTTAGCGTCTCCGGTTGCGTTGGTTTCCGAATGAGCGCCGCAGCTATGCGGAGGATGAGGCCCGCGTCTCCATCTTGGCCTTGAGGCGGCGCGTCGCCTCCTCCGACTCCGCCTGGACACGGCGGCGCAGGATGAGCGTATCGAGTACGGCGAAGAGCGCGTTGATCGTGGGATAGATAAACTCGCGCTCGAAGAAGACGCCGTCGGGCCGCTGGCTGAGTGTGTAGGTGATCGTGCCGCCGCCTTGAGAGCTTTCGATGGCCCCGACGATCACCCAGCGGTGTGGCGCGTCGCGCTCGGTGACCCGCCAGACGACGCTGCCCCGGCGGCCCGCGACGAGAAACCGCTCGGTGACCTCTTCGCCCACCGCCAGCGAATGGTCCGCGCCGTCGCTGACGCCAAGCGACGAGGGGCGCCACTCCGGCCAGTGGGCAGGCGTGGTGACGTAGTCGTAGAGGTCTTCGATGGGGCAGGCGATTGTCGCCGTTGTGTAGATGCGAGTCATATCAGCGCCTCCTGAGAAAACAACGCTGGCGGCTCCAACCGCGCCTGAAGGGCCTGCTTCCGCTGCATGGACAATGGAGCAAATCGCCCGACATATCCCTGGCGTATTGAGCCATGGCAATACCACGGTGCGCGCCGACCGCTACACGGATTGTCGCTGTTCGGATCAAAGGTTTCCCAGCCTCGCGTACTAGCAAGGTCATGGCTCTGTAGATGGTGCGTCCGCTGGCATAGCTTGTGCAGACAACCCCGGTGATGGCCTCATTGCACGGTTGGTTGCTATTGAGCGCTTGTGCAGCCCCGCACCGAGGAAGATACTCCCATGAATGCCCCTGTGACTACCATAAACACGACCGACGGCGCCGCGCCCGCGACGACTCCACCGCTGCCGCACCATGCCATCATGACGCCATTGCAGGGCGAGTCGCGCGCCGAACGCATACAGCATGGCAAGGCGCTCCGCAAAACTGTTCCACGCTCGGCGCACGCCCAGTGGGAACCGCCAGCCGACCGGCCAGACCCGATCAGCGTGCTCCAGGCCAGCGATCCGTTGCGCCAGCCAGACCTGCTGCCTATCCGCTACAGGCGCATGATGGAGTCGCCGTTTACCTTCCTGCGTGGCTCGGCCTCGGTGATGGCCTGTGATCTGGCCTCGACGCCAACCACCGACCTGCTCGTGCAGGCGTGCGGCGATGCGCACCTCGCCAATTTTGGCATATTCGCAACGCCGGAGCGCCAGCTCGTCTTCGATCTCAACGACTTCGATGAAACGCTGCGGGGCCACTGGGAGTGGGACATCAAGCGGCTGGCGGCCAGTCTCGTGGTGGCCGGGCGCACCAATGGGCTGAGCCGCGCCGTCTGCGACGAGAGCGTGCTGCGCGCCAGCGCCACCTATCGCGGGCGGCTGGCGCAGTACGCGACCATGGACTATCTCGCCCTCTGGTATACCCAGGTGAACACCCAGGATGTGCTTGACATGGTTTCCGGTTTCGCCCACAAGGTGGCGCAGAAACACGTGCGCAAGGCGCAACGGCGCAATCATCTCCATGCCTTCGCGCGATTGACTGAAGTGGTAGACGGTCGCGTCCAGCTGATCAATGATCCTCCGCTGCTGATGCATGTCAGCGATCCGATTATGGGTGATCACATCGAAGAGCTGCTCGCTGGCTATCTGGCCTCCCTGCGCGAAGACCGGCGCGAACTTCTGTGCCGCTACACCCTGGTGGATTTCGCCCGCAAGGTCGTCGGCGTCGGCAGCGTTGGCACGCGCTGCTATGTCATGTTGCTCGCTGGCAAGAACCAGGGCGATCCGCTCTTCCTCCAGATGAAAGAGGCCAACGCCTCAGTGATCGAGACCTACGGTGAGGGGCGCAAGAGCACCCATGCCAACCACGGCCAGCGGGTGGTTCGCGGGCAACAGATGACTCAGGCGGCCAGCGATATCTTTCTGGGCTTTGGACGCATGGGCGTGGAACACTACTATGTGCGCCAGCTCCGCGACATGAAGGGTTCGGTCGATTCCTCGACGCTGACGCCGTCCGGCTTCGTGACCTATGCCACGCTCTGCGCATGGGCGCTTGCCCGGGCTCACGCGCGCTCCGGCGATGTCGTCGCCCTCACCAGCTATCTGGGCAAGCGCGATATCTTCGACCACGCGCTCGTCGCCTTCGCCAACGCCTATGCCGACCAGACCGAGCGCGACCACGCGGCGCTGGTGGCCGCGGTAAAGTCAGGCCGCGTCAAGGCGACGACGCTCTAACACGCCTGGGCCACTGGAGCGCGCCCGCAACCAGCCGAAATAGCGCGCAATGTGGCGCAAGACACCGATGCGGCAGCGCTCTATCGCCGTAGCGGATCGTGACTACCGTCTGCGTCGCCGCTCTGAACGCAGGAGTTGCCAGAGCAGGTAGATACCAAACACCATCGCCGCGGAAATCCCCAGTGCGAAGAATACGCCCGCCCACTGCGCGAAGCCATGCGGACGATCTGTCGTGAGCAGCATTGCCAGGCCAATCACGAACGCCGCTGTGAGAATACCAAAGACGATGCGATTGGCAATCCGCTCCAGTTGATAGAGGTAGGGTTCAAGCCCGACCGGGCGTGCCGCGACTTCCAGCGCTCCACGTTCGAGGTCGTTGATAATCCGGCGCAACTGCTGAGGCAGATCAATTCCCAGTCTGGCGGCGTCCATACTGGCGGCGCCGAGGCGGCGGGCCCACACCAGCGGCGAATACTCACGCACCAACAGTCGCCGTGCATACGGGGCCAGCACAGTTGCCAGATTGAAGTTTGGATCGAGTTGAACCCCCAGCCCTTCCTCCATGACGATTGTCTTCACCAGCAGTGCCATATTCGTGGGCAGTTGCAGATGATAGCGGCGGACAATACCCAAAATGTCCGCAAGGACGGCGCTGATGTTGAGATCTGCCAACTGCCGTCCGTAATACTGCCTGAGGACATGATCTAAATCACGCTGCAAGCTGATGCGGTCGATGCGCTGGCGCGCTACCCCAAGCTCTTCCAAAACGGCTTCTAGCCGATCGGCATCCTGTGACGTCATCGCGGTCAGCATACCCACCAACTGTTCCCGCGTGCGTTGATCGAGGGTACCGACCATCCCAAAGTCAATCAGGCCAATGCGTCCGCCCGTCTCCACGAAGAAATTGCCAGGATGCGGATCAGCGTGAAAAAAGCCATCTTCGAACACCATATGCAGGATGAGATCGGTTGCTCGTTGGGCAAGCGCCCGCCGATCAATGTGTGCCGCATCAAGGGCCGCCAGATCATTGATCTTGATGCCGCGCACGCGTTCCAGGGTCAGCACCCGTGAGGTCGTCAGCTCCCAGAACAGGCGAGGAATGTGGATGTTCCTGTCATGTGCGAAATTGGCTGCAAAGCGTTCAGCATTCCTCCCTTCACGCAGATAGTCCAGCTCGTCCCGCAGCGTCTGAGCGTATTCGCTTGCGAGTCCTGGCAGATCGTACTGGTTGGCGAGCTCCCAGCGACGACTTGCCATGACGGCCAGGTTTTGCAGGATCTCCAGATCTACATCGACCTGCTCGACTACCCCTGGACGCCGCACCTTCACGACGACCTCAGTGCCGTCCCGGAGGGTCGCAGCGTGCGCCTGGCCGATTGAGGCCGAGGCAAGCGGGATGAGATCGAAGCTCGCAAAGGCGGCTTCGAGCGGCATTCCCAGTTCCGCGGAAACCACCTGCCGCACGACATCAGGCGCTACTGGCGAGGCGCCATCCTGCAGTCGCGCCAACTCCGCCTGGTATTCTGGCGGGAGCAGATCACTGCGCGTCGAGAGGATTTGCCCCAGCTTGATGAACGTGGCGCCGAGTTCCTCAAGCGCCATGCGGAGATGTGTCGGTCCGCTGTTGCCTTTGGCCAGGCGCTTGTCACTCTGCAGGCTCTTATGGACGGGTACAAACCGATCAAGACCCATTACGCCAACGGCGTGCCCCATACCGTGTCGCGTCAGGATCTGGGCAATCTGACGATACCGATTCAGGTGGGAACGCGGATGAAGTTTCACTCGATTCACCTCCCTCCGCGGAGCATCCGACGCATGGCGGCGCCACCTGCGGCTCAGGCTATGCGGCAATATTGCGCGCGGGGTAGGCGATGTATGTTCTGCGTCGTCTGTATTGTCTGTATCGTCTGTTATCTCAATGGAGGATATTGCGCCACTATCACAATCGCGTATCAGGCAAAAGTACGAGGTCACATTCGCATCACATCACCCCACATCATGAGCACACGGAGTCTGGAGTGTAGGAGAACCGAGGAATCCTCTGGATGCGCTCAGGGTTGCGGTGAAATCGGGATAACCGGAGGCGACGACACCCTAACGCGCCCACCGGCCGGTAGAGTATCGTCGTCTCGTCGCTCATCTATGTCCTTCCGGCGGGAACCGGCTCTCGCTCGGCGGAGAGCGCGCGCTGCTCCGGCTGGCGTATCGGCGTGATGATGCGCGCGCCGTGCTCGTAGGTGAAGTACTCCCACGCCCACTGCAGCATCACCAGCAGCCGGTTGCGGAAGCCGATGAGATACAGAATGTGGACGCCCAGCCAGAGCACCCAGGCGATGAAGCCGCTGACGCGGGCGAACCCAAAGTCGGCGATGGCGTATGAGCGGCCAATCGTCGCCAGATTGCCCTTGTTGAAATACTTGAATGGGCGCGGATTCTCGCGCCTCTCAACCCGCGCGCGAATCGTCCGGCCAACGTAGCGGCCCTGCTGCATCGCAACCGGCGCGACCCCCGGCAGCGGCTTGCCACCGTCTCCCATGGCGCTGGCGGTATCGCCCAGCACGAAGATCTCGGGATGGTCAGGAACGCTCAGGTCGCCATTGACGAGAACGCGCCCCGCCCGATCCGTCTCCGCGCCAATCCACGCCCCCGCTGGCGACGCCTTCACGCCCGCCGCCCAGATGACCGTACGCGACGCGATCCGCTCGCCCGCGACGATCACGCCGTCGGCGTCCACCTCCTCGACCCGCCCGCCGGTGCGCACCTCCACGCCCAGCTTCTCCAGCTTCCGGGTGGCTTTCTCGCTCAGCGACTCCGGGAAGGTATTGAGCAGCCGTGGCAGCGCCTCGATCAGCACGATGCGCGCTGAGGTAACGTCGATATGGCGGAAATCGCCGCGCAGAGTGCGATGCGCCAGCTCGGCGATGGCCCCCGCCAGCTCCACGCCGGTTGGCCCGCCGCCGACGATCACGAACGTCAGCAGCGAACGCACACGCTCAGGATCGCTGGCCGCCATCAGCTCGGCCTCCTCGAAGGCCAGCAACACCCTGCGCCGGAGCGCGGTCGCGTCCGGGATCGTCTTGAGGCTCGGCGCATGGGTGGCCCAATCGTCGCGGCCAAAGTAGCTCTCGCCCGCGCCGGTCGCCAGCACGAGATAATCATACGGCACGCTGCGTTCCGCGCCAGTGATCTCGTCGCGCACCCGCACCTCGCGCTGAGTGACATCCACAGCGGTTGCCTCGGCCAACAACACCTCGGTATTGCGCTGGCGCCGTAGGACGGTGCGAATCGGCGCGGTGATATCGGCTGGCGAAAGGTAGGCCGTCGCCACCTGATAGAGCAGCGGCTGAAAGACGTAGTGATTGTTCCGGTCGATGACGGTCACGTGAACCGGCGCGCGCCCAAGCTTCAGCGCCGCCTCCAGGCCGCCGAAACCCGCGCCGACGATCACCACGCGTGGCTGCTCGCCGGTGCGCCGTTGTGCTGGATACGTGATGGAAGAGATGTTGTCTATCTCATTCATGGTGTCCCTCGCTTTCCTCTTCCATTTCAGATTATAGGCCCGCCTGTCATGCGTACCCAGGGAAGTTACTCCGCGAATGGCTGTGGCATCTCATAAGACGAGACGTACGGTGCGCCTGTGACAATGTGACACGTGCGCTGTGTGATGTATGTGACACACTGGCGCCGTCTGTGCGGTATAGTGCGTGAGTGCGCGACGGGCGCTACTGGACGATGTTATCCGCAAGGAGACAATGGCATATGACAGATTCCAACGCCGAGGAGCAGGCCGCATTGAACCCCAACCCAGGCAACCTCGATGAGAACGATCCCAACGTGGCGCGCGATCCCGTCTGTGGGGCGCTGGTGGACAAACGTACCGCCCAGGATACGATGGCTGCTCCCGTCAATGATAAGGGCGTGGGTACGCTCTACTTCCACTCGGCGGACTGCAAGGCGCTCTTCGAGGCAAATCCCGCCCAGTACGGCTATCCAACGCTCTAATGCGCGGTGGCCCGCTGACATGACGCGCATTAGCGAACCGCGCAAACAACTTCTAGCCCCTCCGAAGCCACGGAGGGGCTACTTTTACGGTTGCATCGACGCAATGCCATGCGCCACGCCATTTGCTTGTGCGGCCATCCATTGGGTACACTGGCGGGTATGGTTGAAGTGGACGCCTGTGTGCGTGCGTGTGCTTGCGTGCGCTCGTGAGCGTGTGGCGACCTGGTAGTCACTGGTAATTGCCCAATAGGCAAGCCTTGTGGCGCCGGACAACGGGTCGTCGGGGAAGCGCGTCTCTGCGTCCGCAACCGGGGGGTGATTGAGTTATGCGTCTCAAGGCTGGCCAGCGCGCGCCTGTCTTCACCCAGCGCGATATGTACGAGCAACCGGTCTCGCTCTCGCAGTACTGGGGACGGAAGATCCTGCTGTCCTTCTATCGTGGCGCGGTCTGCCCGCTCTGTAACCTGCGCCTGCGCTACCTCATCGATCATTACGACAACTATCGGCGGCAGGGTCTGGAGATGATCGTCTTCTTCGAGTCGTCGCCGGAGATGGCGCGCCGCTATCTGGAGCGCCAGCGGTCGCCGTTCCCAATCATCCCCGACCTGGAGCGTGCGGTCTATAGCCTCTATGGCCTGGAATCATCGCTCTTTGGCGCGCTGAAGGCCCGTCTCTTTCGCGGCTCCCAATATCGCGAGGCAGCGCGTTACCACGTCGGCGGCGGATTCTGGGAGAACCTCTCCCAGATGGACGGCGTATTTGGCCGCAAGCCCGCCGACTTTCTGCTCAGCCCCGATTTGCTCATTCAGTCCGTCTATTATGGGCGCGATGCGGGTGACTTCATGCCCTTCGCGGAAATCGATCGCTTTCTGATGGCGCGCCCCGAATCGCTCTGGCCCGACAACTATGGACGCGCCCCAGCGCCTCGCTCCCGCCCCTCGGGATATCCCGACCCCAATGGCCCGTCGTCGGGTCGTCCTTATCCTGGCCAGGGCCGGTCCGCGCCCGGCAGCTATGGCAATCATAGCAACTATCCCCCAGGCCAATCCGGTCAATCCGGTCAATCCGGCCAATCGCGCCCAGAGGACTGGCGCTCGGGCAACTCGGGGAATTCAGGCTGGGGTAACTCGGGGCGGTAATTACTCCACTGCATGCTGCCCTGCCAGCCACGCCTGGAACATAGCGATGTGTTCATTGTAATAGTAGTCGGAGTTGCCGCTGCAGGTGCGCCAACATGATCACGCGTGATGGTGCTGTGAGATCCACTCGCGCAAATGTGAGGCTGTCGTGACGCGTCGGGGGTATGCTAGGAGCGTTCCAGAGAACGACCCGACGCGAGCAGCGCCGCTGATGTAAATGGGTCCTTCAGGACCAAGTATCGTTCCTTGGCGAGAAGGTCATCAGTAGCTCTCAACGTGTACA
Source organism: Ktedonobacterales bacterium (assembly GCA_036273675.1). Classification (GTDB taxonomy): domain Bacteria; phylum Chloroflexota; class Ktedonobacteria; order Ktedonobacterales; family JADMIN01; genus DAHUXT01. The sequence goes on from DASUHD010000161.1 coordinate 35,435, forward strand.
TGCGAAGAGAACATGCTAAGACCAAGCGGTGAACAAAGTGAGGCAGCGCACCTCCACACCGCAAGGAAGAGAACGCTCATCCTACCTCAAATGGGATGAGCGTTCTTGTGTCTCTGGCCAGGAGATGGCCCACAGGGTCTGGACTGATTCACCAGCCACAATCTACCAACTTCCCGTTCGTTCTGCCTCCAGTTCGCTGCTTCATGGGATGAGCGCACCCCACTTGTCCTATGAATGAACGTATTATGTGCGCCTGTATTATACGGAACCTCATAGGACACCGCGACTACGACGCGCTCCACCATTTCTTCGGCCAGCGGTCGTGGCGCTCGGCGTCGAAGCGGAAGTAGACGCTCGGTACGAGGAACGAGAATGGCTCAGCGTCGCCGACCAGCGCGCGAGCCGCCTGTGACGAGACATCGCCCGCCAGCGGCTGGCAGGCGTCCAGCGGGATATCGAGCCGAATCTCCTGGCGCGTCACCCAGGCGTGCCACGGTTGCACCGTCAGCGCGCGGTCCTGCGGCACGGCGTACGCCAGCATCTCCTCATAGCTGCCAAAACAATTCGCCCACGGCCCTGTGTCCGGTCGGCCCTCGCCAAGACGCAGCAGCGTGGCGAGGTCGGGCGCAGAGCCTTCGCCGGGATCGAGCGTCGCCAGCCACGCGCCGTCTGGTGTCTGGCGGAGATCAGCGGTGCGTGGCACGTGCATCGGCATCCCCTCGGAGAGGAAGCGCGCGCCCAGCGCCTGGGGCAGACCACTGACCGCGTTAGTGAGGAAGTAGACGCCGCGTTGGCCCGTCTGTGGATCGGCGACGTAGAGCCGCCAGTTTGACTGAATCGGCGAGGGGAAGAGCCGTCGCAGGGGTCCGGCGAGGCGCGGCCCAAAGTGACCATGGCGATAGGTGAGGACCGAGACGAGCGCATAGCGCCCATCTGGCCCAATCCGTTGCAGGTCCAGGCCTGGCGGCACGACCGCCTCCACCCGTTCGGCAGGCACGAGATAGTTGGTGTAGATCACATGCTGGATGTCGCTGCGGAACGCCAGCACCGGAGGCAGTTCAGACAATGCACGGAGAAAGCGGCTGTTCGCCAGCGGATCGAGCAGCCAGCCGACGGCGCGGCGAGGATAGCGCCATGGCATGTAGCGGCCCCATGCCGCCGTAGGCCGAGCCCGCCACAAAACCAGCTCCGCCGCCAGCGCCAGCCAGAGCAGCAGCAGCACAAAGCTGATCGCGTTGCCCGCGCCAATGGTCCACGCCGGGAGGCCCGCGCTATCTGGCAGCGCGGCGAGCAGCGCCAGCGTTCCAAAGAGCGCCCAGAGCAGGCAGGAGAAGACCGTCATACCGCGCGTCCAGACGCCCGCCCGCGCGAGACAGACGCTCCAGCAGACCGCCGCCAGCGTGTAGCCCGCGCCACCGCCCGCCGCGATGATCGGGAAGATGACGCGCTCGAAGCTGGCATACGCCGCGAGGTTGCCGTGAGCCGCCAGCGCGACGCCAGCCGTATCCCAGAGCGCCTGCCCCGTCTGATCGGGGATAATGGCGCAGACCGTCACGAGCATCGTCACCCACGCCAGCGGGCGCGATATCCACGGCGTCCGCAGCAGCGCCCACGCCAGCAGCAGATTGCCCAGCGCGGTCAGTTGCCAGGGCAGCCAGCCGAGCCGCCAGAGCCACGGATGCGCCGCGACATACGCCATCCGCGCGGCGACATCACTCTGTAACCCACCGGGTGTCCCTGGCAGTAGCAGCGCCGCCATGCTGAGCATCGCCAATCCATGCAGGATGAAGGCGGCCAGCAGTGCGCGCTCCAGCCAGCGCCCGGACCGCGCTTCGACGACGCTGGCGGCGAGTGATGGTGTCACGCTGGTTTACTCTCGATTACTCGACCGCTGGCACGGGAATGCAGCCAACAGAGAGGCGGACGAAGTCGTCACTATAGCCGAAGGCGCTCCCCGGCACGCCCGCGATGCCCGTCTTGCTGAAAAGCGAGAAGACATCCTCGCCCGGCTTGAGCTGGCTCCAGTTATAGACGGTGCCGCCATCATCCAGATTGATTTGCGCGAAGAGGTCATACCGCTCGTTGAGATGCCGTAACTGGCGCACGAGCCGCTCGCGGCGGAGACGATAGAGCGCGCGAATCCGCTCCTCGATCTCAGGATGCTCGCCGAAGAGTTTGACGTAGGCCATATAGCGTAGCTGCCAGTCGGCGGGCAGCGCGGCGCAGCCATTGGTCCAGCCGGGGCCGAGGTCCGCCCCCAGAGCCGGATCGCCGAAGACGACGAAGCCGCAGCGGTCGCCGGTCAGCGTGTGCGTCTTGGAGAAGCTACAGAAGAGCACGCTCTGCCGCAGCACGACGGGATCGCTGAAGACGGCCATCCGCGCGCGGTCTTCGGCGGGTTCGCCAGTGCCGATATACGCCAGGTCGGCGGCGATCAGCACGTGAGGCGCGCTTTCCCGCAGCACGGCGCAGAGCGCGCGCAGCTCGTCGGGCGTATAGGCAAACGCCGTGGGATTGCTGCTGACGGTGAGATAGAAGATGCGGATATCCGGCGCCTCAGCCAGGGCGGCGCGCAGTTCGTCGGGCGTCACCTTGAAGGCATTCTCGGCGCTGGTACGCAGGCGATGGATGCGCAGGCCGAGGGATTCCGCCTGCCATTCGGGAACATTGAAGCCGGGCGCGGGGAAGATCACTGCCGCGTTGAGCGCATCGTAGCTATGCGCCAGGCTCTTGCGCTGGAGGGCGGTATACCCCTGGAAGAACTTGTTCAGTCCATCGAGTGACCCCAGGCTCAAATGGATTTGAGTGGAGGGGACAGTATAACCCCAGACGCGCGTCAGGTAGACCGAGAGCATCTCGCGCAGCAGCGGATTGCCAACACCGTTCAGGTCATACATGCGCATATCGACGTGGCGGGCGAGCAGTTGGCGCTCGAATGCCTCCATCTGGCGGTGTATCCAGCGATAGCGCTTGCCGGTCGCGGGGATGCCGTCGATTGGTTCGCGCGGCAGGGCCAGCCCCATATCATCGGCGAGGGTGACGAATTCCGGGCCGTCTTCGGTTGCGCTGATGCGGCGGACGTCTACATCGCCGATAGTCCGGTTGACGATTTCGGTGGCCATCAGCTCGGGCGGAATCGCCAGTTCGCGACACTCCGCCACCAGATCGGCCACCATCCGCGCCATCACACGGATCGGCGCGGCGCCCGCGTTTACCTTCGGGCGAGCGACATCGCACGCGGCGTCACGCAATCGCACAATCTGCTCGCGCGCTCGTTCGCGTTCGGTGGCGATAGCAGACATCGTCTCAGACCTGTCGGACTCACCAGCGCTGGATGGCGCGGATGCGCTCACCGTGCTGGACGCCAATCGCGGACGCCGAAAGAAGGCATCCTCCATCATGCTGGACTCCTTTGTCCTGAATCGAGGAATTTCCCACAATCTGACAGAGCCGTCCGAGAAAAACGACGACACTTCCCCAGCGAAGTCTAGCACAGCGATGGCATGCAAGGTAAGTGCCAACATCGTGTGGAAGCGGCAGCCAGCGCCAGGCCAATGGTCGCGGCCACGGCTAATCGCTGGCATGCTGATATACGGCGCATGGTATGCTATCCGGGAAAGACCCGATAGGCATCATCTGAAGACAGTTTGAACATTAGCAGGAATAGCTATGGCACGTCAGGCTCATACTCCAGGCACTACCGCAGCCGCCTCGTCACAAAAGCCACGCGAGCGTTTCCCGTTCGATACGGTCCTCATCGCCAACCGCGGCGAGATTGCTCTGCGCGTCATCCGCGCCTGTCGCGATCTGGGGTTGAAATCGGTCGCGGTCTATAGCGACGCCGACCGCACAGCAACCCATGTGCGCATGGCGGATGAGGCAATCCACATCGGGCCAGCGCCCGCCTCCGAAAGCTATCTAAGCATCCCCAGGATTCTCGATGCGGCGCGCCAGACAAACGCGGGCGCAATCCATCCCGGCTACGGCTTCCTCTCGGAAAATCCTGACTTCGCCGACGCCTGCGCGAGCGCTGGTCTGCGTTTCGTGGGGCCGCCGGGGCGCGTCATGCGCGAGATGGGCGAGAAGACTGCCGCCCGCCGGGTCGCGCGTGAGGCGGGCGTCCCCATCGTCCCCGGCTACGACACCGGGCTGGACGACATGCGCGAGGCGGCGCGGCTGGCCGAGGAGATCGGCTATCCGATCATGATTAAGGCGGCGGCGGGCGGTGGCGGCAAGGGCATCCGCTTCGTCCACCGTCCCGAAGACCTGGAGGCGTCGCTCCGGCTGGCACGCAGCGAGGCGCTGGGCGCGTTCGGCGATAGCAGCGTCTACATGGAGAAAGCGGTCATCCCGGCGCGGCACATCGAGGTGCAGATTTTCGGCGACACCCACGGCAACGTGATCCACCTGGGCGAGCGCGAATGCTCGATCCAGCGGCGCCACCAGAAGCTGATCGAAGAGTCGCCCTCGCCCGCGCTGAATGCGGAGTCGCGCGCGCGCTTCACCGAGGCGGCGGTACGGTTGGCGCGGGCGGTGGGCTACGTCAACGCCGGAACGTGCGAATTTTTGCTGGGGCCAGACGGCAGCTTCTACTTCCTCGAAGTCAATGCGCGCTTGCAGGTGGAGCATCCTGTCACCGAGCTAGTCACCGGGCTAGACCTCGTGCGTGAGCAGTTACGTGTGGCGGCGGGGCTGCCGCTGAGTGTAACCCAGGAACAGATAAGCTTCCGTGGGCATGCTATCGAGGCGCGCATTACGGCGGAAGACCCGCTCAACCGCTTCTTGCCCGCCTCTGGGCGTGTGGCGGCGCTCCGCGACCCCGCTGGGCCAGGTGTGCGGCTGGATAGCGCGCTCTACGACGGCATGGACATCCCGCTCTACTACGATTCGCTCCTCGCGAAGCTGATCTGCTGGGGTGAGGATCGCGCCGAGGCGATGGCGCGGCTGCGGCGCGCGCTTGATGAGTACGTTATCGCCGGGGTGCGCACGACGATCCCATTCGCCCGCTGGCTGCTCGACCAGCCTCGTTTCGCGGCTGGCGACTTCTCGACCGACTTCATCGCCGAGACGTGGGACGCCGACGACGCGGCTCGACAGATCACTGCTGACAGCGGCGGAGGCGATATCCCGCTGGAGGAGATCGCGGCGCTGGCCGCTGCTCTGGCGGCGCAGGATGAGGGCGAGGCAGCCGCCAGCCGGAAGCATCCCGCGGGCGAGCAGGCGAGTGGCGATGGCAGCCGCTGGCGCGCGCTGGGCCGCCGCGCGGCGTTTGGCGGCGGGTGGTAACGATAGACTAGACTGTCTCGGCCTTAAACGGCCGGAGTAGATTGAAAGAGGGCTTAAAAGCCCACCAGCGCCGCTTGCGCCGCCGCTTGCCGCCACCAGCGGCGAGACGGCTATTCATGGCCCATCTCTCTTACCACGGCCATTGATGGCCGAGAGAGCGTGTAATCAATCCATCGGTGGCCGAGACAGAGTAATCAATTTCAATCGAGAAGGTGATGAGTAATACTGACAATGAGCGCACGCGGACCTATAGCTGGCGCGATCCAGGGGAGATGCTTGCCCTCTTCAAGGGCAACCGACCGCTCGACGTTCTGCGCGCGACGTTAGAGAGTGGCAGGCCGCTGGCGCCCATGCTGCAGACGGTGGGCGCCCAATTAACCGAGGTGACAGAAGGGCGCGCCGTCTTCACGTCAACGCCGTCTGAGTATCATTACAACCCGGCGGGCGTCGTTCATGGCGGAATGGCCGCGACCCTGCTCGACTCAGCCATGGGGATTGCCGTGCTCTCGTCGCTGCCCGCCGGAATGATCTTTACCACGCTGGAGCTGAAGGTCAACTTTCTCCGCGCGATGACGACGACCACAGGCGAGGTACGCGCCGAGGGGAACGTTGTCCACCTCGGACGAACCACTGCCGTCGTGGAAGCGCGCCTCACCGATGCTACTGGCAAGCTGTTGGCCACCGCCAGTAGCACTTGCCTGATTATGCCTCTCGATCGGCGCTAGCCTGGGCCTCAGCAGGCAATGCGCAGCTATCGCCCTCGCAGGCGTCGGCGTCCTCAGACGCGCCCGCCACCTTGAGCAGCGGATGGCTCTCGGCCCACGCCTCGTCGAGCACCTGTAGCAGTAGCTCGGCTGGCTGCGCGCCCGAGACGCCATAGCGCTCGTCCACGACGAAGAACGGAACGCCGTTGATGCCAAGCATCCGCGCCCGCCGCTCATCCGCGCGCACGGCGTCGGTGTAGTCGGCGCCCTCCAGGGCGGCGCGCGCCTCGTCGGCGTCGAGTCCCGCCTCAGGCGCCAGGCGCACCAGCGTCTCGGTCTCGCCGATATTCTCGCCCTCGCTAAAATAGGCCGTCATCACCCGCTCCAGCACGGCGTCTTGCAGGCCCCTGCTGGCGGCGAGATGGATCAGGCGATGCGCCTTGACAGTGTTGGCGTGCCGCGCCCTCTCCAGGTGATATTCCAGCCCCTCGCCAGCAGCCATGCTCGTCACCCGCGCATTCATCGCGTCGGCCTGCTCCAGACTTACACCATACTTCTCCGCCAGCCGTTCGGTGACAGACTGGCCCGAATCGACCTGCGCGGTGGGGTCAAGCTCGAAGCTGCGATAGATCACCTCGACCTCATCACGATGGGGGAACGCGGCGAGCGCGGACTCGAAGCGGCGCTTGCCGATATAGCACCAGGGACAGACAACATCCGACCAGATTTCAACCTTCATGCTACGCTCTTTCCTGTCACGACGTAATTTTTGCATTACTTCCATAAGTAAAGTATTGTCCAAGAAGAGGCGTGGTGTCAAGTTTGCGAACAGCAGCGGGCGAGGTATAGCATAGTCCGGCTTCGCGGCATGAATGCCGCGTATCTGGTCGCTCGGGCGAGGATGAGAGAATACACACGGCTAGTTTTCATGTCCCATTTCTCCGCATAACAGCGGCCAATGCCTCATATGCCCCCGTGCGACCGTCCGCCATTCATGCTACGCTGCTACCAGCGGCCTATGATGGGCCATCGTCTTACCCAGTACGGTGATGGCGGGTGGAAGGCCGCGACAGCAGCGCGTGAGCGCTGTCGGGACTCCTCGGCAAATTTGTGTTACACCTATCCCTGACACACCGCTTCTGATCCTACTCGTGATAGCCGAGGCGCGACCCACTGGAACGCGTTCCCGAACAACGCGGAAATATCTGGTATGGTGGTGGTAAGGGCGTTCGGGCGTGCTGACAGGTCGCCATGTGAGAAAGATGAAGGGGCGCATCTTGGCATCGAGCAAAGAGAAAAGTGGCATCAAAGCGCCAAAATTGCCGAAGGTGTTGCCGCCCGCCGAGTTGCCAGGCGACATGCCCGCCTATGGCGAGACCTACTCGCAGCTAGAATATCAGCGGCTAGACCTCGCCGAGAGCGCCATCGAGCGCCTGCACTTCGAGACGGTCATCTTCACCCAGATGATCGCCACCGCCGCGCGGTTCGAGAATCTCCGGCTGGAAGACGTGCGCCTGGCGGGCTGCAACCTCGCCAATGCGGCGTGGCCCAAGGCGTCGTGCGTTCGCGCCGAGTTTATTGGCTGCCGCATGACCGGGTTCGCCACGCAGGAGGCGCGCTTTGGCGACACCATTTTCCGCGACTGCAAGCTGGACCTCGCCCAGTTCTATCAGGTGAAGATGCCCGACGTGCGCTTCGAGGATTGTCCGCTGAATGGGACCGATTTTCGCCAGTCTGATTTGACCGGGGTGGCGTTCGTCCGCTGCGATCTCAGCAACACCGACTTTACCGGGGCAACGCTCGCGGGCGCTGACCTGCGTGGCTGCCAGATTGACGGCATGCGCGCTGGCCCCGACGAGTTGCGCGGCGCGATTGTCGATCAGGTGCGGGCGCTGGCGCTGGTCCGCGCGATGGGCATCACCGTCGAGTGAAATAATTGTGGCACGCACACAAACACAGATGAAGCGGAGGTACCACTATGGACCCACAGGAGCCAACCATCCCTGATGGCGTGCGTAACCTCAGCGGCGACAACCTGACCGCAGCGGTACTCGCCAGCTTTTCCCACTGCGCCTCGGATCGGCTCACAGAGATTATGGCCAGCCTGGTCAGGCATCTGCATGCGTTTGTCGGCGAGGTGCAGCTGACCGAAGAGGAGTGGGGCAGCGGGATCGACTTTCTGACGCGCGTCGGCCACATCACCACCGACCAGCGCCAGGAGTTCATCCTGCTTTCCGATGTGCTGGGGGTCTCGATGCAGGTGATCGGCATCAACCACCAGTGGCCCGCTGGCGCGACCGAATCGACCGTCTTCGGCCCGTTCTTCACAGCAAACTCGCCACGCTACGCCAACGGTGACGATATGGCCAACGGCGCGTCCGGCGAGCCATGCTACATGCACGGTTCCGTGCGCTCGCTGGATGGCGCGCCCATCCCGGACGCGCGCATCGAGGTCTGGCAGGCGGATGATCTGGGTCACTATGACGTGCAGTATGGCGACCTGGGAAGTGCGCGCGGGCGCGGCCACCTGTTCAGCGAGAGTGACGGGCGCTATGCCTTCTGGTCGCTGCTGCCAACGGCCTACCCGATTCCCGATGATGGGCCGGTGGGCGACCTGTTGACCGCCGCGCAGCGCAGCCCGATGCGTCCGGCGCACGTCCACTTCATGATTACTGCCCCTGGCTGTCATTCGCTGGTGACGCACGTCTTCGCCGAGGGCGACCGCTACCTCGACACCGATGCGGTCTTCGGCGTCAAGTCGTCGCTGATTGTGCCGTTCGAGCGGCACGAGGCAGGCATCGCGCCGGATGGCAGGCAGATAGATCGCCCCTTCTCCACCATGCGCTATGACTTCGTGCTCGCGCCCGTCGCGGCGGAATAGCGTCTCATACTCACGCTGCCTCCCTGGAACTTTCGGCGTTCGTCTGTCGTCATAGCGGCAGCGCACACCGAAAGATTGTCGTTCAACGGCTACTCACCAGGGAGGGGATTCATGTCTCTGTCATCAGGAACGTCGCGCGTGCTGCTGGCGCTCGTCGCCGTCTTCGCCGTGCTCACCATCATCGCGATTACACTTGGGCTGGCAAATGTGGCGCGCGCCGGGGCGGTCTCGGTCCTGCCGGTCACGTCACAGCAGACTGGTATCACTGTCTGTGGCCATGGCACGGCGCAGGTGAAGCCCGACCGGGCTGCGATCAATGCGGGCGTGAATGTGCAGGCGAGCACGGCCCAGGATGCCCGCGACCGCGCGGCCTCGGCGATGACGTCAGTCATCAACGCGCTCAAGAGCAACGGCGTCGCCAGCGATGACATCCGGACGGGCTATGTCTCGATTGCGCCGCAGTACGACTATAACAATGGCGCGCCCCGCACGACCGGCTACATGGCCTCGAACAATGTCAACGTGACCGTCCGCAATGTCTCGGCGGTCAGCAAGTTGATTGATGCGGCGACGGCGGCGGGCGGCAACAGTATCTACGTCAGCGGCGTCTCGTTCTCGTCCAGCGATCCTTCAGCGGCGGCGAATCAGGCGCAGCAAAAGGCGCTCACCGACGCAAAGAATCAGGCGGCGCACATCGCGCAGGCGGCGGGCGTGAACCTGGGCGCGCCAGTCTCGATTCAGGTTGGCGGCTGCGGCAATTCTTCGTCGCCGATACCCTACTACGCGAACGGCGCGGCGGCGGATAGCGCCAAGGCGCAAACCTCGACGCCGATCCAGCCAGGCCAGCAGGATGTCGCGGTGGATGTCGCCGTCGTCTACGCGATTGGGTAGACGGACCATACCCCTCTCCTCATCGGAGAGGGGTATGAATACATCTGTAGATGCGTTGACTCGGCTCAGCACCACGCGCCATCTTCATACTGGACAAAGTTGTTCCCTTCACCAACGGCCCATCCATCCGTCTGCGAGACCATCGAGATACCGTGAAAGGCGATCTTCAACGGGGTGGTCACACGCACCCAGCCGTTTTGTCTGGTGTAGTGCAAGATAACGCTGGCCTCGCCATCAGTCCCCATGGCCCAGCTCTCCTCGGGCGAGGCCAGCGCTATCGTCGTCAGCGTATCTTGCGCGGTGAGGGGATTATCGGCAAGCTGCCACTGGCCGTTGTGGTAATGCAGGATCACGGGCGGGCCGAATTCGGTGGCTTGGTAGGTGTTGCCAATAGCCCAGCCTTCGCTGGGAGAAGCCATCACCACACTGATGAGCATGATGCCAGTCAGGGGAAACGACGGAGTGACGGTGCTCCAGGCGCCGTCATGATAATGCGCGATGACCTCGTTGCCAACAGCCCAGCCATCGCTCGCGGAATCCATGGCAACACTCACCAGGCTGGGGATAGGCTGCACCGACGCCCAGTCGCCATAGGCATCATGGTGGCTATTCGTATAATGCAGCATGACACCGGGGCCAACTGCCCAGCCATCCGTTGGCGAGGCCATCGAGACGCTGCGCAAGTCGCCTGAGGTCGGGCTGGTATCCTTGCTCCAGAGTCCGTCGCTGTAGTGCAAAATGGTCCCCTGCTGCCCTACACTCCAGCCCTCGCTGGCCGAAAGCATATCTATACTGGAGAGCGGCGCGGCGCCGCCGGTAATCTGAACTGGCGACCATTGTCCACCCTGATAATGGACCAATATTCCCCCGCCCGCTTGTCTCCCAACAGCCCAGCCCTCGTCCGCTGCAACCATCGAGACGCTTGCCAGCGAGGGATGCGTCTGGCAGGTGGTACAGGCATAGATGCCGCCGCACCCGCTAAGAAAGCCGACCAGGGGGATCATCGCACTGCAGAACAACGCCAAACGTGCGAGCGCGCCGGGCGTCGCAACGCTGACCACTGGATGCCAGACAGGAAGAGACGCGATCTGATCATGGTCGGTAGGAGCGGAGCCAGGCATGGCCAACCTCCTTGCCTTAAGGAACGTAGCCGTCATCACTTTTACTACGCGCCTGCCTGGTTCATGCTCTCACTTGCATCGTGCGCAGATATATACACCCCCATGGGAGGGGAGAAACCAGAGGAATGATCAACTCCCAAACACCGTTGTCAGCGGCATGTAGAAGGCTTTCATGGCCTGGAGCGCGGCATCGGTCGAAGTCTGGGCGGTGGCGACCGCCATCACGATCACCTGCGGCCCCTTCGCCGGGTTGAGGACTCCTGCCACACTCACCGTAAATGTGTTAGCGGTCGGCGCAATGCCAACCACAAGCAGATTACCCGCCGCCCGCGCCCATGGCGCCACCAGATTTGACATCGTCGGGGCGTCGGCCAGCGCAAGCACACTATAGACCGCCGAGCGGTCTTTCGTCTGAAGCAGATCTCCGGATAGCTGTGTGTAGAAGTCGATCATCGCGCGCGGCGTCGCGTGGCACGCCATCCACGTCGGCGCCGTCTGGATGCCTTGCACTGATTTGCTGTTCAGATAGAGCGAGAGGCCCGCCGCGCCACCAAGTTGCTGATAGATGCGCGGCGTCACGGTCGCGTCGCCATGGGAGAGTGAGAGCGCATCCGTCAGGTTGACCGCTGTGTTTTGCGTCTCCGCCCCGGAATAGAGCGCGCTCAGCAGCATCGGGCGCAGCCCCGTGCCAAGCGCGAAGAAGCCATCGGGCGCGCCCTGGGTATAGAGCCGATTCTGGCTGGGGATATAGATCATCGCCGCAAACTGCTTGCCAGTGGGCGCAACCGCCTGCCGGAGCGATGGCGCAAGCGCGCCCAGGTCGCCCAGAATCGCCCCCGTCCCGCCATAGCTGATGAGCGTCCCATCGGGTACCCAGCCCTGGCCGCCTGTTCCAGTTACCGGTCCGCTCCACTCCACGCGCGACCAGACCGTATTACCGACCCGCTTGTGCTCGATCAGTCGCACCGGGAAAGCGGGCGCGAGCGTCGCCAGCGGCGCCCCTTTAGCCGGGTCTGGCAGCACATTCACCGATTGGGTCACCCAGGCGTCACGTGGCAACGCCAGATCGGGTGCGTCGGTGGGCGTGGGCGGCTTCGGCTGGGGGAAGAGCGCGGTGAATGAGGATGGCGTCAGATCGAACGGGCCAGCCGCGTATGCCACGATTGCCATGGGGATAATACCAGAGAGGCAGAAGGTCAGCAGGAGCAGCAGCGTACCCTTCCAGAAGACCATCTGGTGGGGCGGCGCATCGGCGGAGGACGGCTTCATCGCGGTCCGCTTTGCAGGAGTAGCGGGCGAGTCGCCCTTCAATCCCGTCGCCATCCGCATACTCTCTTCCGCGATTCCGCGTCCGTTCGTGGCCGTTCGTGGCCGCCCGCCAGCCCGCAAGCATCATCATTGTATCATTGCCAGGAAAACAGCTTTGCGATGTTACGCGGCCCATACCCAGCGCGCCTCACGCACAGCGGCGATTTGGGGCTGCGAGGCGTGCCAGGTAGAAAGCTGGCCAGTATCGTAATTGATGGTGATTTTGCCGAAGGAGCTGAGAATATCCGACCCTAGCAACCCGCGCACGCCAGAACCCTGCTTGAACGAGGCCAGCCCTGTTCTGCCGATATTGGCGGAGGGGAGCGAAATCGTGCCAGCGTTCCAGGCGTCCACATGAACCGGGGTGACATCCTGCGTTCCACCAACGCCCGCGACCTGCGCGCTGTTGCCGGTGACGGGAAGCTGAAGGGTGTTGGCAAGTTGTGTATCGATCAATGTGATGCCCGCGCCGGTATCAAGCGCAAAGTCGTACGGACCCTGGCCGTCGATGGTGACGGGGACCAGAATCATCGCCGTGCCACCGCCTCCACGCAAAATCTTCACCTGCGTTGTCTGACCCTTGCCCGTGGTGACGCTGCCTGTATTCGAGGAGAACCCATTGTTTCCCGTCGTCGAGCCAGCGGTCAGGCTGCATGCGCTGACGACCACCGCCAGCGCGCCGAGCGCCGCGACAATCGTAAGGAGCCGCCCGCCCGCCTGTGGGAATCGCAGCCGCAATGGCCAGGACCAATGAGAGTTCAAGCGCATCAGCGGATCCTCCTTCGGCGCCGTCTTCGGATAGCGCGCGGACACATACGCACGATGCCGACCGACTATGCGCGCCGTAGCGTTTCTTCTGTGACGAAATTACGTCTGAAAGGTTCTCTGGGTTAGTATGGTGTTTTCAGCCATCATACATCGCATGTGTCTTGCCACTATTCGATAGCCCGTGGAATAACGCCTGCGGGCATGGCTCAGCTTGCTATCTGGCGTGTTATGGTAATGCGAATTGCCTGGGAGTACTCCTTCGCCATCGACTCGGCGGTCCATCCCATCTCCGCCAGCAGCGTGGCATATTTACTGGCGTAGGCGGGCAGCGCCGTCGTTATCTCGGAATCGTCAATCACCGCCGCGTTCCCTTCGAGCACCGTCACCTCGTCGCCCTGTTTCGTGCCGTCGAGCGAGACGCTCACCGCCGGATTCTGGCGAAGGTTGCGGACCTTCTGGTTCTCGGGCTTGCTAAAAATGAGAATCGTCTCGCCTTCCCAGAGAAACCAGACAGGTACCAGATGCGGCCTGCCATCCGAGCGCACGCTGGCCAGCCAGAGAATCACCTCCGCGCGCAGCCGCTCGGCGGTATGCGCCTGTCGTGGGTCGCTCATATCGAGCTGGAACGCCATGATATCAGTCCTTTCCTCACGAATACGGTATATTCAAGTCTCACTAGCGATTCATTGCTGATGCGCCACGCTTCAGAAAGTATAGCGCGAACAGGCATGCGACGCGAGAACGGGAAGCATATCGTAAGTGACGCGTATCACACGGGGCGCGAAAAATGCGACGCACGCAGCCGTTCGCGCGTACTGAATAGCAGCTATAGGCGTATGCTTGACAGCGGCGCCGTTGTGATACTCTGTCACAATGTGTGTGATGCGAGTACACTATCATCGTTATGGCTGGGGCGCTGCTGAGTGGTAGAGGATTACCACTAGCGCTCATGTCGATGAAACTATCTAATGGGCAGGATCATGGACGCACAACAATCGGGCAAGCGCCCCGCGACGCGGCGTACGCTGCTGGTGAGCAGCCCAAACGCTGGAAATGCTACGCGCGCGGGGCAACTGACGACACAACTGGAACGTCTCGGCATCACTGTGGCGAGGCAGGTGTTGGTGGACGAGCTCGACCACTTGCCGCCGCAGGGGTTGGGCTGGCGTGACCAGGGATACGATCTGGTCGTGGCCGCGGGCGGAGATGGCACTGTGGGCGCTGTGGCAACCCACCTCACCGGAAGCGAGCTACCCCTGGCGATTCTGCCGCTGGGGACCGCCAACGATGTGGCGCGCTCACTCTACCTGCCCATGGATATTAGCGAGGCATGCGTAGCCATTGCGGGCGCGATACCTATGGACATCGATGTTGGTCAGGTGATGCCGGGACTGACAGCGCCGCTGGCCTATGCAGCCGAACAGCCTGCGCATCCCGCGCCTGGCGATCCATCGCCAGCGGCTGGAGCATGCTTTCTCCACGCGGCGACGCTGGGGCTGAACGTCGAGTTTGCCCGCCTGGCAACGGACTCGCTCCGCCGCCAGCGACTGGGGAGGATGACCTATGCGGCGTCCGCTCTGGAGGCCGTCACCCATTATCATCCCGTCGATGTCACGCTCCATGTCTATGGGATGGAGGGGGCGGAGGAGACGGAGGAGACAGATGACGCTGATACGGCCAACCAGCCGGGTGAGACGATCATCCAGAGCCGTGCGGTGCAGGTCTCTGTCGTCAATACCCCTGTCTTCGGGGGAAGGGCGAACGTGCGCCTGCCTGATGTCAGCCTGGGAGATCGCCTGCTCGACTTCATGATCATCGAAGCGATAGACGCTCAGCAGCTTCGTCATACAGTACAGCAGTTGCTTGCCGCGCTGCGTACCGTGCCAAACCAGCCAGACCAGCCCGCGGATGCAGCTGATAGTGAGCGGGAGCAGGAGGCTCCGCGCCTGCCAGGGGTACGCCGATTCCGCGCCAAGGCTGTCACCATCGAGACGGCGGACGCGATGGATGTGACGCTCGATGGCGAGATTCGCACCCATACACCCGTGATGATCCGGGTCTCGCCACAGCCGCTCCGCGTGCTGGTTTCACCGCGGGCTAAGCGCCTGTTGATGCGGGATGGGCCATCGACCGATTCTGGCGCATAGATTATCGAAAACGAAAGAGTAGTTGAGTTATGCCCCCACGCGAACCTTCCCATCGCCCACGCAAGACCGGCGCGCGTCCGTCGTCCTCCTCACGGGCGAGGCGCGCTGATTCCGGCGACTCCGACGACTCCGGCGCTGGCGCAGATAACGCGCCCACTACGAATACGCCCTCAGACGCGGTCGCCGCCTTTCTGGCAACCCAGCCATTCACGCTCGACCCATTCCAGATCGAAGCCGTGGAGCACCTGGCGGCGGGGCGCTCGGTGCTGGTCGCGGCGCCGACTGGCAATGGAAAAACCATCGTGGCGGAATTCGCCATCTGGCAGGCGCGTCAGGCCGGGCAGCGCGCTATCTATACCGCGCCAATCAAAGCGCTCTCCAATCAGAAGTTCCGCGACCTGCGCAAGCGCCACGGTGTCCGCGAGGTGGGCCTGCTGACCGGCGATATCGTCGAGAATCCCGCCGCGCCCATCGTCGTCATGACGACCGAGATTTACCGTAATATGCTGCTCGAAGGCGCCCGCGCCGCCCGCATGACCGCCGCTGAGGAGGCGAGCGCCCTGGTCGATCCGCTACGCGCCCGTAACGTCCGCAATGCGCGCGACTCGCGTGACTCGCGTGCCATCCATGAGGCGTCGGATGTGGCGGAGATGGCCCGCCGCGCCGCAATCGACGAAGAGCTTTCGGGCGTTGGCTGCGTCATCTTCGATGAACTGCACTTTCTCAGTGACCCCGAGCGCGGCCCCGTCTGGGAAGAGGCGATCATCCACTCCCCCGCGCACGTGCTCTTCGCCGGGCTGTCGGCCACCGTCAGCAACGCCGACGAACTCCGCCGCTGGATCGAGGCGGTTCACGGGCCAATGGCGCTGGTCTTCCACAACGAGCGCGCCGTGCCGCTGGAGCATTTCTTCTTCTTCGAGAACAAGTTGCGCCTCGTCCAGAACGCCGAGGGTCAGCGTGTGGAGCGTTTTCCTGGCATCGGCGGCGAGACCCGCCGCGCGCGCCTGATGCAGCGCCGCCGCCCGCCCGTCGGCGGCGCATCCCAGCCATATCCCCGCATGGTTGATATGTTGCGCGAGGGAACACATGCGGGAGCGGCGCAGCCCGGCCAGCCAGAGCAACCGGAAATGCCGGAGGAGCGTCCCGCGCCGGAGCCGGGCGAGGTGGTGTCGGCGTTAAGAGCCGCGAACATGCTGCCGTGTCTCTATTTCCTGCCGGGGCGGCGCGCGGTGGAGGCGGCGGCTTCGAGCGCGGCGGGGCATCTACTCGTTACCCCGGAGGATCGCGGACGCCTGCACGAGCAGGTGCAGCAGTGGGTGCGGACGCTGCCGCCCGAAGACCAGAAGCTCGATCAGGTGCGCCGCCTGGCGACGCTCTTGCCGCGCGGCCTCGGCTTCCACCACGCCGGGCTGCTTCCCGCGCTCAAGGTGATGGTGGAGACGCTCTTCGCCCGTGGCGACCTCAAAGCGGTCTTCGCCACCGATACCCTCGCCCTGGGCATCAATATGCCCGCGCGTACGGTCGTCGTCGGCAGCCTGAGCAAGTTTGATGGCCAGCAGATGCGCCTGCTTACCCCCAACGAATACCAGCAGCTTACCGGACGCGCGGGTCGTCGTGGGATGGATGCGCATGGCTCGGCGGTGCTGCTCTACTCGCCGTGGGATGTCTTCGAGCCAGCCTTTGCCGCGCTCACCGCGCCCTTGCTGCCTGTCACCAGCGCCTTCACCATCCGCTACAACACCATCCTCAACCTCTGGCGTCCCGGCGACTATGGCCGGTTGCGCACGGCGGTCGCCAACAGTCTGCGCGAGTTCCAGCGGCGGGGGAGCCGCCCGGCGCGGTCGCAGGCGGACGAGGAGTACGCGCTCTACCAGAGCCAGCGCAGAAAGAAGAAGGCGCAGCGCGAGTCCGGCGGATTGAGCCGCGCCGCCTCGGCGGAGTTGAACGCGACGGTCTATGTGCTGCGGATGATGGGCTATATTGACGAGGACGACGAGCTGACGATGCGCGGCTGGATGTTGCGGGCGATCTTCCACCCGGCGGGCATGGTGCTGACCGAGCTGGCGCTCAGTGGCGCGCTCGATGACCTGAACCCCGGCGAGCTGGCGGAGGTGGTGAGCTGGTTCACCTACGATAGCAGCGACCGCTCGCTGCACAATCTCTACACCCTGCCGCGCAATCTGCTGGAGGTGCGCCGCGAGGTCTGGAAGACGCTGCGGACGGTGCAGACGCTGGAATACGAGGAGGGCGTCTCGGTCAGCCCGGGGATCGTCGAGAGCTTCCATAGCGTCGCGCTGAACTGGTGGCGCGGCGGCAATCTGCGCGGGCTGCTCAACCACATCGAGCTGGCGGAGGGCGATCTGCTGGTCGTGCTCAACCAGACGATTGACCTGCTGCAGCAGTTGCAGGGCGCGGTGGGGCAGGTGCTCGACTCGCGCGCCCTCTGGCAGTCACGAGACCCGCGTGGAGCCTCGCGGCGCGCCTCGCGCGCGCAGCAGGAGATGCGGCTGCGGCTGGAAGACCTGCGCGCATTGCTGGCGGAGGCCTGGCGCAACATGCTGCGAGGCAGTGTCGCGCTGAGCCGCGCCATTCCCACGATAGCCGCGCCAGCGGAGACACCGGCAGAGACGCCAGCCGAGGCGGGCGAGCTACCGCCCATTCCCATGGCCGAGGATGAAGATGTTGGCGAGGCCTGGGGTGATCGCGCCGAGGACACATCCCCCGCCGATACGGATATTGACGAGGAGAGCGACGAGGGCGATGATGTGGTCCCTGAAACGCCGCCCCAGGAATGAGAAGAACCCCTCCCCGCTATGTTGGGAAGGGGTTCCGCTGATGGAGAGGGCGCTATTTCTGCTGATACAGCACCCAGCCGCCATTCTGATACGTCCATAGCATCGGCGAGCCGTAGGATGGCACGTCGGAGTCCTGGATGGTCTGGCCGTTGGGGAGGGTGGCGACGAACCCGCAGGCCCAGCCGCCATCACCCGCGAATGACATCCCGGTGATCGCGCTGGCGTCGCCGCCCGCATCGGGCGTCTGCGCCTCCGTCCACGTCGAGCCGTCGTAGTGCAGCAGGAGCGTGTGTTTCTCGATGCCACTCGCGGTGACGCCGGGCCGCATGTTCTGCACCTGCGCGATAATCCAGCCGTCATGCGCCGACCGCATCACGATCGATTGCAAGGTGACGAATGCGCCGCCGCTGGTGAATTGGAGCGGCGCGTTGTGCCACTTGCCGTTGCTGTAGTGGTAGAGAACCTGTGGTACGGGCTTGCCCGCCGTCACGCTGCTGGGGCCATCAATGGCGCGGCTTCCGAACGCCCATCCCTCGCTGGACGAGACCATTGCCAGCCCGCTGATCTCGCCGAGGTTGCCAGCATTGAGCGTGCTATGCGTCGTCCAGGTATTGTTGCCCGCATACGTGAGAACTGTGTAGTTGGGATCACCGTAGTCCTGCGAGGGCTTCATCAGCGCCCACCCCTGGCTATCAGAGACCATCCGCAAGGAGAGGATCAGCCCGTGGGCGCCTATATTGGCGTTGATCGTCTGCTGGGTCCAGGATGCGCCGTCGAAGTGGAATATCGCTGGAGACCCACTGCTGAAGGGGTCGTTGAAGACCCACACGGAGTGCGCTGATATCGCCTGGATGCCTGCCAGATTCGGGCTGGGTGGGCCTTGCCGAACCTCCTGCCATGCGCCACCAGTATAGTGGAAGAGGACTGAGCCGCGGTTGAAGTTGCTGGCGACGGCCCAGCCGTCGGTGGCCGAATCCATCGAGAGAACGCCGTTAAAGCCACCGATGCCGCCCGTTTGCAACGACGTGGCCGCCGCCGGGCTTAGTGTCACCGTTTCGGGCGTCCAGAGGCCATTCTGATAGCGATAGAACGTCACGGTGTTCGGCGTGGATTTGCCGTCGGGCGTCTTCGTGACCTGCGCCATCGCCCAGCCCTCAGTCGGCGAGACCATGCTGACATCGGCGAAAAGCCCGTGCGTACCCGGAAAGCTCGGACGTGGTGGCCCGCCACGCGAGCCGACGCCCAACCCGAGCCGTCCGCCGAAGAGTAGCGCCGCCATGCCCAGCAGGACGACGACCACCGCAACGGCTCCCAGCCCGGAGAGCCATGGACGAGAGATATGGTAAGGACGCCGGGGAGTGTTCGAGAGTGTCGTACTATTTTCAGACTGTTCGGATCGCTCGGTAATGTGCCGCATGATGTCCTCCGTCGCGTATGGCCGGACCGACGAGACCCCGAAGCGTGCGCGTACCGCCTGGTCGAGCGCGGCGTAACGCGCGCGTTCCCGCTGGCAGTGCGCGCAGGTGCGCAGATGATCCCGTGCGGCGGCGTAGGCGGGGTCGTTCTCGCCGTCATCGAGTAGTGGGAGTAGCAACTCCATCTGGGCGCAGGTGATCGCTGACGCTGGCGTGCGGTGATTCATGGTCATGGGAAAGTTGGAGCCTCCCCTCGGTCCGGCAGTCGTTGCTCATAGGCAGCGCGCAATCGCTGCTTGGCGCGGGCAAGCCGTGTATTGACGTTCTCGGGCGATGTCCTGAGCATCTCGCCGACCTCACGCGCGTTGAAGCCATGCACCACCCGCAGCAGCAGGCACGCGGCATCCTGCGGCGCCAGCCGGGCTAGCGCCGACCGCAGGATATCGCTTTCGGCCAGGTGGTCGTCGAATGGCGTGCGCGCATCTGGCAGCAACTCGACGTGATCGTCCAGCGGCTCCCAGTGGATCAGCCGGTGATGGCGCAGGAGCGAGAGGGCGTTATTGGTCGCCACGCGATAGAGCCAGCGCCGAACATCCGCCTCCGCCGCGCCCGCGACAAACGGCGGCTTGCCCTTGCAAGCCGCCTGCCAGGCATCGTAGAAGGTCTCCTGCACGAGGTCGAACGCCTGCTCCGGCTGACCGGTGAGGCCAGCTAGATAGACATGCAGTCGATGCTGATGGGTATCTACCAGGTAGGCAAAATCATTCTCGGAGATGATCCTGTCCGGCTGCGTCCGCTTGCGCATGAGAGATGTCCTCGCCAGGCGTCAGTACGAGAGTCGCACGTGCTCAATGGCAATAGCGCGCAACCGAAGCAAATCTGTCAGGCAAATCTCTCATTGACAATGATGATGCGATTACGCCGCTGGGTTCGCGTAGCCGCGAGGCAGGTCGGCGTTGTCGAGCACGTTGCCAGCGTACGCGAGATCGTTCGGCAGCGGGCGGGGCTGGCGGGCGCTATGGAGCGGCAGAATGCCATAGGTCGCCTTGAGGGTCAGCAGACGCCGCACCGACTGATCGATACGCGCCACACTGATCTGTCCCGAGTTGACGGCATTCTTGACGGCGGTAATCATCAGTTGCAAATGCTGAGGGTCCCATGCGCCTTCGAGCAGGTCGTCGCCCGCCTGGATCGCCAGCACGGCGGCCTGGCCGAGCGAATACTTGTCGCTCACACCCTTCATCCACAGGTTATCGGTGATAATGACGCCCTGGTAGCCCATTTCATCGCGGAGGATACCCTGCACTATCTTGGGGGAGAGCGATGATGGCATGCTTGGGTCAATCGCCGAAAGGATGACATGGGTTACCATAATCATGCCGGGATTGTCCTTCAGCAGGTTGCGGAATGGCGCGAACTCCGTCGCATCGAGCTGAGAGCGCGTCCGGTCGATGACCGGCAGCGTCAGGTGAGGATCCAGATTCGCGTCGCCAATGCCAGGCCAGTGCTTGAGGCAGCCGATGACGTGATTCTGCTGAAGTCCCTGGAGGAACGCGCCCGCAAAGGCCGTGACGGTGGCCGGGTCGTCGCCATAGAGGCGCGGCCCCTCGATCTGGCCGGGCGTTACGCGCACATCCACCACCGGCGCCAGGTCAGTGTTGATGCCATATTTTGCGAGTTGAGCCGCAGCGCGCGCTCCCGCCTGGGCGGCCTTCTGTGGGTCGCCAGTTGAGCCGAGATAGGTGGCGGATGGCAAGGGTGGGGCGAAGCCCATATCACCCAGGCGGTCTACGTTGCCGCCTTCCTCGTCCATCGTGACAAACATGGGAATCGTGGTATGCGCCTGAGCCGTCGAGATGAATGTCGTCAGTTGATCTGGGCTTACCATATTCTTTTTGTAGATAATGATCGCGCCCGCATGCATCTGGCTGACCATCGCCGCCATCGTGCTGTCCCACGACTGGGCGTAGGTCTCGAACATCATCATCTGCCCGATTTTCTCGTCGAGCGTCATCCGCGATAGGTCATAGTTCACCGTCTGGTTGACGAGTTGGGCAAAGGTCAGGGGCTTTTGGGGAGGATAGTGCGCGGGCGTCGGAATTTCCACCCCAGACCGTGACCCCGATTCGTTCCCGTGCGTGGCGCGTGAGAGCGCCGAAAGGATGGTCGGTGAGAGATCGCAGGCAAGCACCGCCAGCAGGCAGGCCACCACAGCCAGCAGCACCCCCGGATACACGCGTTTCGTCCAGCGCCGCGCCGGTGATTTGCCGGGGCCGGTGGCGCGCTTGTCGCGAGATGCTGTCCTGGCGCGAGTGGCATCCCAGGGAGTCAGTTGCTGGGTAGGCATCGTGCTGAGCCAGTCCTGTCGGAATTGTTCAGAAGATTGCTCGGATTGCTCAAGTAGATCTGATTGGCGACGAGGTGGCCTATCCTCTCCGCTCCATCCATGCGCCATATGCTCATTAACTCCTCATGCGAGCAAGAATCCCACACATTACATTTTCGAGGGTTTTCGGTAGTATCGGCACACCATAAGACGAAACAGAGAGTTGAGACGTTACAGCGCGTGACGGCTTATGGGGCGGGCTGCCAGTGCTCAGCCGTCGGCAACGACAGCCTTCCACAGCATCAGACGGAGCAGTCGCCAATCTTGTGCATGGTCTACCCAAAAGTCCAGACGGTCGCACGTTTCATGCCCGCTTCTTGTCGGCGTTGTACCGGAATCGCGACCGTAACACGCGCGCGTAGTCCCGTGTGAATCCTGGCCATTGTTCCGACATCTCGTCGCTCATTCACATCCAAAGGAAACGCGCATGGTAAGCAGGTTTTTCAAGAGAACGCCCATCGCAGCGCTTTCGTTCCTGGCGCTCATAATCGTAGCAGGTCTGGCGGCCTGTGGCACGGCGAGTCCATCGAGCGGCGGCCTGTACGGCTCCAGTAGTAGTACCGCGACGAGCGGCAGCACGAGCAACACGTCAGCCCAGACATCTTGCGCTAGCAGCACAGCGCTCATCTGCACCCGCTCGGTCAGCGTCAGCGGCACGAACAAGAACGCGCTCGTGAACCGCGACGGGAAGACACTCTACTATTTTACCGCCGACAGCGCGACGACGGTCGCATGCACCAGCGCGGGCGGATGTGTCACCAACTGGCCGCCCTTGATGTCAACCTCCATGAGCGTCGCGCCTATCGCCGGGCTGACCGGTACGCTGACGACGGTGGACCGTAGCGGGCAGGCGCAGATTGAATACAACGGCCATCCGCTCTACACCTATGCGGCAGACTCCGCGCCGGGCGATACCAAAGGCAATGGTCTGTTTGGCAAGTGGTTCGTCGCCACGGTCGATCTCGCGCCCGCCAGTGGCTCGGGTGGCAATGGCTACGGCGCCGGATATTAGGCGGTAGCCAGGCTATTCGTGACGCGCGGGGCGTCCAATCGGGAGGTTGTGTTCGTCACGAGGGAGCTTGTTCTTGCCGGGGCGGTTACGGTAGCGTAGCCGCTCCACCGGCCGACCGCCCACCAGATGCTCGCGCACGATCTCCTCGACATCCTCCGGTCGCACCCCGGCATACCAGACCGTCTCGGGATAGACGACCACCAGTGGCCCATAGCCGCACTGGTCCAGGCAGCCGGCATGGTTGACGCGCACCCGGTTCTTCAGTCCCGCCAGCGCCACCTGCCGCTTCAGCGCCGAATGCACCCCCAGCCCGTCTCCATCCACCTCAGCGCAGTGTTTGCCACCTGTGCAGACGAAAACGTGCTTTTCCCAGATCGCATCGGTGACTTCCGTCGTCTCTTCGGTATCTTCTGCCTTTTCGGTCTCGTGCTGCTCGTGTTTTATCTCGTGTTTTGCCGTGTTTGTTAGCTTTGCCATCGCGCTTGCGCCATCTTTTCTCGTATCATCGCGTCATATATTGTCAGGCTCTCGACCTGTCATTAGGTAGTATCGTGACATATCGAGGGGCGCGTCGGCAAGCAGAGTAGCTCAACCTGAGAAGCCAAGCTGGCGGGCGATGGCGACCTCGTGCGCGCTGGCCTGGGGCATCCACGGCGCGAACGTGTGAGCGGTATCATCCAGGGCGATCAGCGCGCCACCACGATAGAGTACGTAGCCGATTTTTTGCGGGTCGGCGCCAGAAAGCTGCATCAACATCCCACCATAGGTAATCATCGATGTCCCGTCGCAGCCGACACTGATATCGTTGTTGTCTGCGAGATTGAGTATGATGTCGTCCACGATGCCGCAGAGTGGCGAGGTGCTTGCTCCACCGGTCACCGTAACGTGCCAGGAGCCGTCCCATTGCACGTTCAATTCGCTGGCGGTACCACCTAACCCTCCCGGACCCTGAAGCACCGTCTCCGGCTTGCCGTACTGGTCGATATAGTCCCAGCTGATCGTGGGTGTAACGCTCCAGTGGTTGTCTGGTACGTCACAGTATGGCGCGCAGCTCATCAGGTCGGGGCCGATAGTATCGGCGGTGACGCTATAGCGCAGGGTTATCGTGAACGTCCGGTCGGACGTCAGGAATCGCCCCTCGGGGGTCGCGTAATGGTCACCGGGCTGGATGGTCATTGTGGCGCTGAGTGCCTGGAACTGGCGTTGTATTGCCGCGAGCAGCGCCTCTCGCTGAGCCGCGCTGAGGCGGGCGGGTATTGCTTTGAGGTCAACGATGCGCCCACCAAATGCGGGAAGCGGCTGTCCGTCGGCATTTGTCTGCTGGCTAGCGCCCGGATCAAAGGAGACGAGTGGGCAGGTATCGTCTTGCGCGGCGGGCGCGCTGATGGTGCAGGTCAGGGCGGGCAGCGGCGGCGCGAGATATGTGAGCGTGTTCTGCCCGCGTGGCAGATAGAGGGGATCCTGACCGTCGGTCGTGACATCGACGGTTCGCCTGTTGATCTGGAGCTTGCCCCACAGTACGCTATGGGTAAAGACCACCGCGCCCGCCGCCGATTTCAGCGGTGGCTGATTGCTTCCTGATGGCCCCAGACGATTGACCAGCAGCGTTGCGGCGAGCAGCCCGACGATCAGCACCGCCGCGATCTCCGCGATGCGCCATGATCGCCGAGGCGTTCGTCGTACAGGTCGCGCGATGGGCGAGACCTCTAGCATGAGCGGCGACTCATCATCCGTCGCAGCCTCACCCTCATGCGCCATCCCATCGGTGCGCATAACGCCCTCCAGTGTGATCGGTGGGCCATCCGATACATCTGAACCATAGTGGCGGCGAAGGACAGCCTCGAACGTGTCGTAGCCCGCGCGTTGCGCGCGGCACCAGGCGCATCCGGCGAT
>DASUHD010000162.1:0-7877 GCA_036273675.1 Ktedonobacterales bacterium
CCAGCCGCACCCTCACCATTGAGCAGGCGCTGCCCCTGCTTGAGGCAACGCCGCCTCGCCTTGCCGCGCTGTCCGACAGCGTGACACCGGCGCAATTGCGGACTGCCCCAGGCTTGGATGAGTGGTCGGCCAACGATGTGCTTGCGCACCTGCGCGCGTGCGCCGATATGTGGGGCAAGTACATCACGGCGATGCTGGCCGAGGACACACCCACTCTGCGGGCGGTTAATCCCCGCACCTGGATCGAGCAGACGAACTATCGGGAACTGGACTTCCGGCCCTCGTTGCGGGCCTTTTCTACGCAACGCGCCGACTTATTGGCCATGCTGAAGCCGCTGCCAGCCGAAGGGTGGTCGCGGTCGGCCATCGTCACCGGAGCGGGGAAACCATTGACGCTGACCGTGCTGTCCTATACGCAGCGGCTGGCTCGCCACGAACGGCCACACGTCAAGCAGATCGAGCGTATCATCACTGCCCTCAACGCAGGGCATAAGTAGCGCCATTCCAGCAGGAGGATGCATGGAGACCACGTGGAACGCCGCGCTGTGGCCGCAATTTGGCGCGGCCATCGCCTTGCTCGAAAGGGCTCTGGTAGCCTGCCCCGACGCGCTCTGGCGGGAACCTCTCTGGCCCGATCCGCCGCCACAGGAGTTTCCGCCGCATTTCGCGGAGTTCTGGTATGTCGCCTTCCATGCGATTGTCTGGCTCGACCTGTATCTCGCAGGCGTCCCAGAGGAGGATTTCGCGCCTCCAGCGCCCTTTGCCCAGGGCGTGCTGGATTCGCGTGAGGCACAACCTGAACGGCCCTATACCAGAGAAAAACTGCGCAACTATCTCGCGTCGGTGCGCGAGAAATGCCACACCACGCTGGCCGCGCTGACGGACGAGCAGGCGCGGCGGCCCGTTGCATATCCCTGGTCAGACTGGCAGCCCATCAGCTACCTGGAGCTGCTACTTTACGTGATGCGCCACGTCCAGGAGCACGCGGCCCAACTCTGCCTCTTTCTCGGCCAGCATGGCGTCCCTGGCTCCGAACTCGACGCTATCCCACGTGCAGCGGATGGCCTCTAAACTCGTGGAGCGTGTCTCACGCGCCAGCGGCGGATAGCGAAGAACGCCAGCGCGCCGAGCGCCAGCGCCGCCGGGATAGTGAAGGGCAGCGAGCCAACAAGCTTGTTGCGGAGCGCCGCCACGCGCGGATGAATATCGTCCCAGGTGGGCAGGTGATCCACCACGTGCACGGGTATCGGTTGGACGCCAGTCCGGGAATCTACCTCGACAATGAAAATACTTTCGCCCAGAGGTGTCGCTGCGGGAATTCTAATTTGTTGGCGCATGCGCCCTCCCGCATCGATGGGAATCTCGGTGAGGACAGGCCATGCGGCCTTGCCACAGTTTGGCCCAATTGACCACACGCCATCTACCATCTGCGAGTCGCACAGCTTGAGCGAAATGACATCGCCAGGGAACCAATGCTCGCCGCTCACCATGATCGTCATTCCTGGCGTGACCAGCGTGTGATCTATGTGGAAAGTAGGATGAATGGCGGGCAACAATGTAATCGGATCTTGCGCAGTGAGGGATCCGAAGCGTGGACCGCTACCCTCCACCGTCAGCATGACATCTCTGCCCCAGTGCAGCCGCGCATCCAGCGGATAGCTAGCCGTGAAGTTCCCTTGCGCGTCGGTGGTGGTGTGTCCTTGTGTGGAATAGGGTACACTGGCATACGAACCCGCTGGTTGTCGCAGCGTGAGCGTTAGCAGTTCACCTGGCTCCCAACCTGAACCAGTAACGATGATGGTCGAGCCAACCCTGGTATCATGGAAGGCTGGATCAACGCCCTGGGCGCCTATCGTTGGCGCGGCAAGGTATCTAAAGGCTACCGGCGCGCTGACCTCGCCATGATCGGACGCTAGCACGAAATAGGCCGTCGCGCCGCCCTGACCGTCGAACCTGTAATCGGTATAGTCGGGAGTGGACATATCCACGCAAAAGAAGGCTGGCGCGTCGAGCGAAGACAGCATAATCGTGCCATCTTTGGCGACCGTTCCCTGCGCGAAATCAGGGTTGAGCGTATATAACTCGTGCGTTTTAGGGTCGCGCGCGTCGAAGTGGAGCGCCACATGCGCGCCCGGATGCCAGCCGCTTGTCGCCACGGTCAGATCTGTACCTACCGGACCTTCACCGCGATTGAGGTGGATCGCGGGCCGTGTGGGCGAGCGCTCATCCGCGAGCTTTCCGCAATAGGGCACACCCGCCGCATGAACCGCTGGCGCTTGCCCCGCAAACCACGCGAGCGCGCACAGGCAGAGCATCGCGCCGGGGCAGATGGTCCGCAGTATCGCCAGGAAAGCCCGCGCAGAGGAAGACTGGCCGCTCACCATCATTACCACTATCCTTGATCGCCGAATCCGTCGCCATAAATCGCCTTGCTAATGAAGACGGAATCGCGCGATCAAGGTGTGCCAACTGCCGCCTGTTCTACTCGCCCGGCTTCTTCATCCAGTCGTAGGTTCGTCCCATTTCGAAGGGCGACGACGGATCGTGCGCCTCTGCGGGCGTGCCGCCAATAGCGCCAACCGACGAGGCCGGCGCATGTGGCGCGGATGGAGAGGATGGCGTCGCGGGCAGGGCGGGCAGCACGATATCGCCGACGCTGACACTATTGAGCGGCAGCGCCTCTTCCCACGGCTCGTCGTCCTGAGGGGCGCGCTCCGGCGGCGCATCGGCTTCGCCATCATCTGAGGAGTCACCCTCGGTCGTGGCGTCATCCGCTGACGCGGGCGCCCAGGGCGGCGACTCCGGTTGCTGCGCATTGTCGGGCGCGCTATTCGGCGGCGGCCAGGTATAGCCTTCGGGTAGGGGAACCCAGACTAGCAGTTCGCCCTCGGGACCTCGATAGACCGTCGGGCGACGCGCCGCGGGCGTGCGGGTGGCGATGGCGACAGCGCAGTTTTCCTCGGCGTGGACCACCTCCAGCAGCTCATACGTCCGCCGGATGCGCAGAGCGGGCGGCTGTGTCTCGGAGGAGGCGTCGGGCGCGAACAGATCGTGCAGGTCGCGGATGCCCGTCCCCACTACCAGCAGGCGCAGTCCCGCGGCGACGCCGTCCCGGCTGCCACGGTTGATCAGCACCCAGCCATCTTCGTTGACATGGATCACGTCGGCGGGCCAAGGCGCTCTGGCGGTAGCAGGCTGACTCGTGCTCACTTGCGCAAATGTCTTTCTACTCGAGCATTGTTGCTGGAGGCCACGACTGTGGAGCGGGCGCGGTTCACCACCGACCGGATGTAGGAGCCTTTGGCGTCGGTATAGGCGGTGCGATTGGCGGCGTGCTGCGCGGCGAGGGATCGCTTGAGGTCAAAGTATTCAGCGGCGGTATCGGTGTGGAGGCGAAGGAAATCGCGGAAGAGCAGCTTCTCATTCCAGAAGGCGCTCCCATACTCGGTGATGTGCAGGTGGCGCGTGCTCGGTCCCCAGACACCGTGGCAGAAGAAGCAGCTATCGGTGAAGTCGGCGCGATCAACATACTCATAGCCGAGACGACGCAGTGGCTCGATACAGGCTGGAAGGTCATGTTCGAGGGAGCGCACGGCGACCATGATATCTATGATCGGCTTCGCGCCAAGGCCCGGCACCGCCGTGCTGCCAATGTGCTCGATGGCGACGACACGCTTGCCCAGGGCGTGCAGAATACGGTTTTTCTCGTATTCATAGCGCTCGGGCCAGCGGGGATCATACTCGGCGAGAACAACTGTTGCGCCCACCGTCTTCCTCCCTTCCAGCAATCATCCTCTACGAGTTAATACGGATCGTCCATGAAGCGTGTTGGTCACTACTTTATCACAACTCTACACAAACAGACATCCAGCCAGCAGTCACATTCGGTATCCGTAGGATGTTATGGCCCCAGTGGGCTAGAATACCTACTCGGACAGGTATAAGCATGAAGCGCGCCATGAGGAGGTCTGCTGGTGTCCGCAACGCTATTCTTCGATCTCGATAACACACTCTGCCGCCCGCGCACGCCGTTTCTCGCGATCTTCCTCGAAAGCTGCGCGCCGCTGGTAGATTCTCCGTTGGTTGACACCTCGATGCTCCTGCAAGCCTGGGCCGAAGCGCTTGAAGAATCTGGTCCATCCACAACCGCCGGATGCCTGGCGCGCGCGCTGGTCGCCTGTGGCGCTCCTGCCTCCGAGCAGCTGGTCGCGTCGTGCGCGCGTTCACTCGCCGCCAACTGGGCCGCGACGCAGGAGCTTGCCCCAGAAGCGGACTCGACGCTGGCATATCTCGCCGAGCGGCATCCGCTGGGGATTATCACCAACGGGCCGAGCGACGCGCAGCATGCGGTCATCGGGGCGCTCCATCTCGAACGGTTCTTCCGCTGGCGCATCGTCACGGGCGACGCCACGGTCGGAATACGCAAGCCCCAGCGGGGCATCTTCGACCTGGCCTGCGCCATGTCCGCGAGCCAGCCGGAGAATACCTGGTATGTTGGCGATTCGCTCGTCAACGATATCGCCGGGGCGGCTGGCGCCGGATGGCGTACCTGCTGGATCAGCGCGCCAGACGCACTGATCCCGGCGGGACCGCCAGCGCCAGACGCGCGCATCACCCGCCTCGACGAGCTGCCCCAGGTCATCAGCGAATATGAGTGATGCCGACTAGAGACCATATTCACGCAACACTCGCTCCGTATCTGGATGCCCACTGGTTGCCAGCGCCTCGCGCAGCGTCTCCATCGGCAGAGGTACCTTGCGAAACTCAAGGCTTATCGCGCCATCCGCCGCGCTGAGAATGGCGTATTCGACCCACGGCTCGCGGCGAAAACGCTCCTCAGGAAGTTCATAGTTGCACGCGAGGCCCACGCTGCCGGGATTAAAAAAGAACGTCTCGGTGAGTTGGCGGATCTGTTGCAGGTGGGTGTGGCCGCCGGTCAGAATCGCGGGCGCGTAGGGGTCGAGCACGCGCCGCACCTCCTCGGAAGGTGTGGACGGCAGCAGAATCTCGTCGAACGAGGTGGGCGTGCCGTGAAAGCAGAGCAGCGCGCGCTCCGCTGTGAGCGGAATCGTCACCGTCGGCGCGAACGCGGCGATGAACGCCTGATCGTCGGCTGAAAGCTGCGCCAGCGACCACTGGCGTACCCGCTCCATCGTCTCGCTCGTCGGTTCGCCGCCCGTCTCCACGCCAGTCAGCATCCAGGCATCGGCGTTACCCATCACCACCGGGCATGCCAGCTCGCGCAGCCGCCGCACCGTCGCCGCTGGCTGCGCGCCACCCTGGATGGCGTCTCCCAGGCAGACGACTTGATCTATCGAGGCACGCTCAATATCAGCCAGGGCGACATCGAGCGCGACACAGTTCCCGTGGATGTCGGAAATGACGGCAATGCGCGTCATGCGATGGCTCCTCTCAAGATGGCAGCTCAGGGGCGAGAGGCACTCGCTACTGGAGTGTATGACGCCCCACGATGCATGATGCTTACCATCCCGGAGGCGGCTGGTTGCCGCGTCGTGTGTCAGGCTCCGTGTTGTCCCAGTCGGATGCCTCTTGCCCCGGCTGCTGTTGCCCGCCATAGCCCGGCCGCTGCTGCTGACCGTAACCGGGTTGTTGCTGACCGTAACCGGGTTGTTGCTGGCCATAGCCCTGCTGCTGTTGGCCGTAGCCTGGGGGCTGGTTGTAGCTGGGCGACTGCCCATACCCCGGCGACTGCCCATACCCCGGCGGTTGCCCATAACCTGGTTGCTGCTGGCCGTAGCTGGGCTGTTGTTGCCCATAACCAGGTTGCTGTTGCCCGTAACCTGGCTGCTGCCCATAATCAGGGCGCTGACCGTAGCCGGGTGATCGCCCGTAGTCCGCCTGGGCAGGATACGGCGCCGTCGCCTCGGACGTCATGCCCGCGCCACTGCCACGCGACATTGCCGCTGGCGCGAGCTTTTCTTTGCCCTCGCGCGAGGCGCCGCCCGCGAACATGCCCACCAGCTTCGGCCCGAAGAAGCCGAGCAGACCCACCAGCGCCGCGACGCCATAGACCGGCAGGAACGCGCCCACAACCAGCCCAAAGACCGTACGGTAGGGCGCGAAGGAATCCGGCTTGAAGAGCGAGAAGACGAAGACCAGCGCGAAGAGTGCCAGCACGGGCCACGCGCCATGCAGAATGGTCCGCGCGAGGCTGGTGAAGCGCTTCTCGCCGGGCGTGGTCAGCAGCGCCAGCGCCGCCGTGATGGCCGCCGCCAGCCAGAACCAGAGCAGCAGCGAGGCGATACTGGCATGACCCGCGGCGGTGAAGGTTGCCGGCGAGAGGCCGATCACGCTGAACAGCGGCTGGAGGAATGGCGGCAACGTCGGCAGGTTTGCTCCCGTCGTCGTGGGGATCGGCGAGGACGTTCCGGTCGCAGCGGAGAACATGCCGAACGCTCCCAGCGCTTTCTGCGCGTCGGCGGGGAGCGTGAAGACGCTCTGCGGGCCGTTGTCGTAGTAGCCTTCGGCGACCTTGCCATAGATCGCGTGGAGGCCGTCGGCGTAGCTCTTGCCGACGATCACGCTCCCCGGAATCTGCACTTTGAGGATGGAGAGATCGAGCGCTTTCGACGGGCTGGCTTTGGCGGCGCTCTCCAGCTTGGCGTAGCTCACCGGCGTGATGCCGATGGCGCCGTTGGTGATCTGAACCAGCTGCGGATTCAGCGTCTGCGCGCCCGCCTCGGTCAAGAGCGCCACCGCCGTGGGCCGCGCCGAGAGCAGTGTCAGGCTGGTGACCCAGAGGGCGCCGAGCAACACGATACCAAAGAGCGTGTGCGCCAGGCCACTCACTCCTTTGAAGGGGAGGCCCATTAATAACTTCATGCACATCTCTCCCAACGCCTTCGTCTGGAAGGCATCTCACACCGGCGCATGCGCAGGCGATGCGCGAAACGCGAATATGGATACGCACATCACATGGGGCTGTGATGGGAGTGTATGAGAGCGAGAAAAAGAATACAAGTGGCGTAGGTCACATCACCCACTGCGCGCCACCGTTCTGTTCAGTCAGCGTAGGAGAGCGCGTAGAGCATCTCATTGCCGCTGACGATGTAGAGCGTGTCGCCCGAGACAATCGGCGCCGAAGGAACCCCGTTGAAGTCGCTGAAACTGTCGGTGTATCCCCACATCTGGAAGTTCCACTTGATCTTGCCATCCTGCTTGTTCAGCGCGAACAGGATATCGATGTCGCGGTCATTGATGGTCGGCATCTGCATTCTGGTCGCCACGAAGACGCTGTCTCCAACGACCAGTGGCGCCGCTCGAAACAGCGAGTCCTGCGTGTTGAGCCTGCCAGAAAGACCCAACTGTTCCCTTGGCGCGCTCTGCCAGAGGATCTTGCCGGTTGCTGGATCGAGCGCCAGGATGACTCCCTCATGCCGTTGCGGATCAATAGATGCGGTATCCACTGGCCAGCCGCCACTGATATAGAGGACGTTCTCGCTCAGAGTCAGCCCCAGTGAGGTGAATCGCGCTTTGGTCGCCGCATCAATTGGAGATGTGGTATTCCCGAGCAGGTCCGTTTTCCAGCGCATGGCGCCCGTCGCCGCATCGAGCGCGTAGCACCAGCCGCCATCGGCGCCGACATAGACCAGGCCATTGGCGACCACTGGCTGCGTGCGGATGGGCAGGTCGGCCCCGAAAGGCGCGGGCCAGAGAGGCGCGCCAGTGATGGTGGAGAAGGCGTGAAGCTTCCGGTCACCCAGAATGGCGAATACCCTGTCATCGGCAACCGTTGGCGCGGGCAGAACCTCTCCCAATGCGACGCCCGGCTTGCCCGCGCTCTGGCTCCAGAGCGTTTTGCCAGTTGTCGCGTCGCATGCGTACAGCGTCTGGCTGTAATGCACATACGCGGTGTT
>DASUHD010000163.1:0-19921 GCA_036273675.1 Ktedonobacterales bacterium
GCCAGCCCTGCGCCGTCTTCATCTGGGCCTCCACCACGGAGCAGTTCACTTTGCCGCTCGTGGCGAAGATCGGCGTCGCGGTATGATTCGTGATGGTGACGTGAATGGTATCGCCCGATGTATAGCTCAATTGGTCGGTGGTGATGATCACGTTCGTCATAACGGGCGTACTCTCTCCAGGCGTTGGCAGGTGCGACGCAGGCGACCCAGGTGTTGCCGTCGGCGCCGAGCCACCGGTTTGCGGCTGCGCGCCGCATCCGGCCACCAAGAGCGCGGCAATCGTGAGGACGGCTGACGCGGCGAGCATACTCCCGCGCGCGAGCTGACGAGCGGACATCAACGACCTCCTGTCTGCTGGCTGGCTGTGCTGCCACCTCTGCTCCGCAGGCTGCTCGCAATTCTACCATCCCGTAGCCCGCGGAAACTGGACCAGATTACCGATTGTGACGCGCCGTATTTTCACGTATTAGCGCCTGTTCTCATCAACGCTGCGGGAGGACATGAGAGAGGCGGCGTTGATTCTTTCTGACGTACAATGTAGGTGGAATTGTTCCCGCGAGCGAAGAAGACGTGAAGAAGACCCAACGATGAGACTACCCAACGACCTGACGCCCGTCTCGTACCTGATGGACGAAGACACGCGCACGCTCTATATCACCTGGTCTGATGGCCATGAGAGCAGGCATCCCTACGAGGCGCTCCGGCGCGCCTGTCCGTGCGCGTGGTGCGCGGGCGAGGGCGGCATGAAGGGCAGCGTAGATCCTGACACCGTCTTTACCGACCAGCAGACGACGCTCTATGAACTCGTACCTGTTGGGCGCTACGGTCTGACACCGGTCTGGGGCGACGGCCATCGCA
Organism: Ktedonobacterales bacterium; assembly: GCA_036273675.1. GTDB lineage: Bacteria > Chloroflexota > Ktedonobacteria > Ktedonobacterales > JADMIN01 > DAHUXT01. The sequence continues at coordinate 859 of DASUHD010000163.1, forward strand.
CCGGCATCTACACCTATGAACGCCTGCGCGCGCTCTGCCAGTGCGACGAATGCCGCCTGCTGCGCGGCGAGCGATGAGATGCCGAGGTGTTGTAGTAGAGATATTGGGAAAGGGATCGAAATAGCATATGAGTGAGGCTGCAACTTCGGAGGCGGTAGGCCAGCGCTGGCAGGCGCGCGTCGAGGTGACGCTGAAGCCGGTGGTGCTCGATCCCCAGGGCGATGCTGTCCTGCATGGGCTGCATCAGCTTGGCTTCAGCGATGTCTCGCGCGTGCGCGTTGGCAAATATCTGGAATTGACGCTCGCCGCCGCGACCCAGCGCGACGCCGAAGAGTTGGTCAAGCAGATGTGCGACCGTCTCTTGGCAAACCCGGTGATTGAGAGTTATTCTTTTATTGTGGAACCGGGAAACCCGCCCACGGCCTGAGCGGTACGCCGCAGGCGCGTGACAGCGGAGTTACGATAGCCTGGTTTCAGATATGACCTTCGGGGCAGGGTGTAATTCCCGACCGGCGGTATGGCGCTTGAACCAATGCGCCCAGCCCGCGAGCCTCATCCGACGATGAGGCAGATCCGGTGAGATGCCGGAGCCGACGGTAACAGTCCGGATGGGAGAAGGTCGAAGCGTCCGCGTATCCTCGTCTGTGAGGATGCGTCGCGGCGTGTTCGCCTGCGAGCCGCCCCAGGTCGGTACCTTCGGCTGAAGGGGCGCCCCTCCTGAATTGCGCAGGCAGCGTCTCCTCAGCCGTAGTAGCCCGAGGAGGCGCCTGTATGGCACAACTCTCTACCGCACCACCATCTTCCCGGCGCACAGCACAGCAGGCGCCAGCACCCCCAGCGGCACGATCTGACACGGCGGATGCCGCCATCCAGCGCGGGTCTCTACTCGGGGCGCTCCGTCGCCTGTGGGGATTCGTACCCGCGCTGACGCTCGGCCTTGCATTGCTACTCGGCTGGCAAATGCTGGCGGCCAGTGGTTCCATTTCCCCATTCCTGCTACCCGCGCCCGCCGATGTGCTGCGCGCGTTCGGGCAGGCGTTCGCGAGTGGCCTGCTGCCCAGCTACGCCCTGACGACCCTGGAAGAGAGCCTTGTCGGTTTCGCGCTTGGCGCATGTATCGCCGTGCCACTTGGCTATGCCATCGCGCGGAGCGGGCTGATACGCCGCGCCGTCGAGCCGTATCTGGCGGCCAGCCAGGCGATGCCAGCGGTGGCCCTTGCGCCGCTGCTGGTGCTCTGGCTCGGCTACGATCTGGCGCCCATTGCCGTGCTTTGCGCGCTGATCGTCTTCTTCCCCGCCGTCATCACGACCGCGCTCAGCGTGCGCATGCTCGATCAGGATGTTCTCAACGCCGCCCGCACCGATGGCGCGGGATGGTGGGCGCTGTTACGTCATATCGAGCTGCCGCTGGCATTGCCGGGGATTCTGGCGGGGCTGCGCGCCAGCCTGACTCTTTCTATCACCGGAGCCGTCGTCGGCGAGTTTGTCGTCGGTGACCGCGGGCTAGGTGGTCTGCTCAATATCGCGCGCGGGCAGCTTGATCCCGCGCTGGTTTTCGCTACGTTGCTGATGCTCGCGCTGCTGGCTGCCCTGCTTTACCTGTTGGCCCGGCTGATCGAGTGGCGCGTTTCCTATCTGGAGGAACATTAGAGGTCATGATACTCACAAACATACAGAGAATCTGGGGCGGCTCCCGCGGTATCGCGGCGGCGCTGCCGCTGGTGGCGCTCGTGCTGGTCACAGCGCTCGCTGGCTGCGGGACAAGCGCCAGCGGCAACGGCAACGGCTCGGCGACCCGGCTGACCGTCGGACTGACCTATGTGCCGAATATTCAGTTCGCGCCGTTCTATGTCGCGCAGGCGCTTGGCTACTATCGAGACGCGGGCCTGGATGTCACCTTCCACCACCACGGCGCCAGTGAGGACGAGTTCGGCGCGCTGGTCGCTGGGCAGGAAGACGCGATCTTTGCGGGCGGCGACGAGATCGTGGGCGCGCGCGCGCACAACGTCCCCATCGTAGACGTGGCGACGGTCTACACGCGCTACCCGGTGGTGGCCGTCGTACCCTCCAATTCGTCCATCCAGTCGGCGGCTGACCTGCGCGGTCATACGATTGGCGTTCCGGGAAAATACGGCGCGACCTACATCGGGCTGCTCTCGCTGCTCTCGTCCGCTGGCCTCTCGGAGTCCGATGTAAAAGTTCAGTCTATTGGCTATACCCAGGTATCGGCGCTGCTCACACACAAAGTGGACGCGGTGATGGGCTATGCCAATAACGAGCCGCTGCTGCTTCAGAAGGCGGGCATGGGCGTGCGCACGTTCGATGTGAACAACGCCGAGCATCCGCTCGTCTCGAATGGGCTGGCGGCGATGGAGTCGGTGCTCAAGGCGCGTGGCGGCGACATCAAAAAGCTGGTGGCGGCGACGATGAAGGGAGTGCAGTATGTGCTCGCCCATCCACAGGACGCCGTCAACCTGAGCAAATCGTTCGTGCCGGGTCTCGATGTCGGCTCCGCCGCGACCGATGCGCTTGCCGTGCTTCAGGCGACGCTGCCGTATCTGCAAATCGACAGCACGAAGGCTGGCTACAACGATCCGGCGAAATGGACGGGGATGGTCAGCTTTTTGCAGGCGCAGGGACAGCTTGCCGCGCCAGTGGACGCCAGCAAAGCCTATAGCAACGATTATCTGCCGTAGATTGCGGACCCCTCCCCCGGCCCTTCCCCGACGCGAGGAGGGGAGCCAGAGCGCATCTGAGTCTGGTCCCCCTCCTTTTTGGGGGGCTAGGGGGAGAGGGCGGCGAGCTACTTCTTGACGTTGGCGATGCTCAGGTTGGAAAAGACGACCTCGATACCATCGTTGCCAATCAGGCCAGTATCGCCGCTGGTAAAGGTGCTGTCGTCGGCTGTGCCAACCTGCGTGCCATTGACCGAGAAGACGAAGTGGCTACCCTGCGCCTGGACCGCGAGAGTATTCACCTGATTCAGGCCGGTCTTGATCGCGGTGCTTGCCGACTGCCCGACGATGTCGGTGCTGGTTCCGTTAACCACTTTACCGAAGCGCCACTTGCCATTGGCGTCAACCTGGAACTCGTAGTAGTTGCCTTTGCTCACGCGCCGGACCACCAGCCCATAAAAGTAGGTGATTGGGCCAGAGATCTGCTTCGTCGAGACCGTGGTCGCGGCGTCGCCAACTTTGTCTGACGGCGCGTAGCAGATGAAACCCGCGTTGATATGGTAGCCACCGCTGCCGAAGAAGCAGTTGCTATCGTTGGTCCACTGGCTCTTGGTGCTACCGTCGAGCGCGTCCTGATAGATGAGCGTGCCGCCGCCCGGCCCAGTATTCGTGCCGCCGAGGGTAATGCCCGCGACGCTCAGGCCATTCGCCTGGTTTCTGAGAAAGAATAATCCGCCCCCAGCCAAAGCGACCACCAGCACCAATGCCACCAGGCAGCCGACGATACAGCCCGCTCGGCTCTTCTTCTGTTGTGGCGGAGTCTGTACCTGTCCGGTCCATGGCTGCTGGCCTGTCGCGGCGGGATACCCCGCCTGATAGCCTGGCTGGGCGGTTGGCGTCCCATGGGCGGGCTGTTGTGGAGGCCCATAGGCGGGCGCAGGCGGCGTATAGGTCGGCGGTGTAAAGGCTGGCGGCCCCTCGACTGGTGGCGTATAGGCCGGTGGCGCTGGCTGCGCTGGTGGAGCATACGCCGGGGGCTGGGGTGCCGGCGGTGTTGGCGGCGTATACGCGACCGTCTCTGGCAACTGATCGGCTGCGGGTGATAGCTCCGGCGACTGCTCGGTCGGCGGTGAATAAGCTGGCGGGGCGGCCGCGGGCGGTGTGTCTGACGGCGGCGTGTAGGCCACCGTGTCGGCGGAATCCGTGAGCGGCTGATTCCACGCGGGCCTGGTGGGATCCTCATCGTCGCCCGGCGGCTGATTCCACGCGGGACGCTCTGGCTCACCAGCGAGCGCCCCCTGAAGCACGGTCGGCGTCTCGTCGGCAGATCCCGAAGCCCCCTGAAGAACGGTCGGGCCAGCCAGCGCATCCTGGTCCGCCGTGGAGGTCAGCGATTGCCCGCAGTGAGGACATGTGGCGGCGGCAGGGTCAGGCAGCGGTTGATGGCAATGAGGACAGCTCATACATCTATGATCCTTTCTGGGATTGCCCCAATGCGAATAGTTAATACCTGGCGAACACCATCGGCTGCACCAGTATAGCTGAGTCATGTGTCACTGGTAAATGGGTGGACTGTGACGCGCTGCACGGTTACGCAATTATCTTGAGGTTTGTCCAATGTTACATCAACCATCCGAAACGCCTGGCTGCCGCTCCGGTGCAGGTGGCAGCAGCGCCAGGAGCGTCGAGAGAATATGTCCAGTCAGACCCCAGATGCGATACGTGCCGTAATCGTAAAAGTGAACTTCGCGCGCTGTTCCCCCACGCACCCACGTTTCGGTGTGAAAGATCGCCGGGTCGGCCAGCGCGGCGACAGGCGCTTCGATGATCTCCTCGACCTCATCGGGATTCGGCGTCAGCGGCGGCAGCCCCCCAGCCAGCCAGCCGACAACCGGCGTCACCCAGAAGTTGCTGACGACGGTAAAGAGCGGGGGCAGCGACCCCAGCATCTCAACGCGGTCACCCGCCAGGTCGATCTCCTCCCGCGCCTCACGCAGCGCCGTTGCCGCGAGGCTGATATCGCTGGCATCGTGAGAGCCTCCAGGGAAGGAGATTTCGCCACGATGCGCGCGCAAGCGGGAGGACCGGCGCGTGAACAGCAGATATGGAACGCCGTCGCGGGGGTAGAGCAGCGCCAGTACGGCGGCGATGCGGGCATTCGGGGGATCTGGCGCGATCGGTATCGTGGCCATCAGCGGCGGCGCCAGTTGCGCGCGTAACCAGTCGGCCAGCACCGTGGCGTTGGTCAGCGCCAGTGCGCGCGTGGGTGGATCGCCTGTCGTGGCCTCGCTGGTGGCCTCGCTATCGGAATGCGCTCCCATAGGGATATCTTCCTCAATCATGTGAACTATGCGCCCAGTTTCGGCCTCATCGCCGCAATTCTCTTGCGCATCCCGGTATCCTCTGCTATACTATCGTGAGAAGTGGGGGCATGCAACGCGACACATGCGGGATATGAGCAACTGAATCCGAGATCACTCCTGGAGGGATAAGGCTCCTCCTGGGGTGCTTTTGTGTTTCAAGTGACCGCGCCACCCGGTAGACCATTGTAGGCAAGAACTTGTAGGTTTGCGGGCGTTCACGATTCAGGCGATACACAAAAACAACTCCGGATACTTACGTCACCGTTCTGGCGTACCTCAATCTCTCGCTCCCCGCCGTGCGTGGTTCCCTCCCACTTCGCCGCTGACCGTAGGCCCGTTTCTTGCGGTTCTCGTGCGCCGACATTCGCGAAGGATGTGTCCTCCTCGTACGTGTCGCGCACTGAGCAGCCTGAAGCGCCAGTGTCAGCAGACTTATGCACAGGGGGGCTTCTCTCCACACCAGCGCGACAACTGACGCACGCAGCGATTGCGGGCCGCGGAGGACCGACGAACCGCCCCGAAGGCAATCGCGAGTAGCAGATATCGCAACCTGTCACGCTGGCGAACAGGATTCTTTGGAAGGGACAGCCGAGAGGTCCGCGCGCGCCGTAGAGAATGACGGGACGGCGCGGATGAAACCAGCGACCTTGCCAGAGAATCAAGTGTGTAGCGGGTGTCAGGCCGCGCAATAAGCAGAAATGACGACACAAGCATGTCGCCACGCGCTTTCCGACCCGCACGACACACAAAGCACAACGCGCGCGCAACGTGTACAGCGCCGGTTTCTCACGGGCAAACTCTGGACACAATATTGCTCGCCAGGATGGCGCGGCACGTCCGGCACAGGCCGGCAACTTCCGGGAGTCACCCCGGAGACAGCGTCGCTGGTATGGCTGCCATAGCCTGCCGTGGAGTAGCGACGACACGATCACGTAAGGGAAAGGGGAGACGTCTCACCGCGGAGACCAGCTACGGATGAGATGTCGTAAGTAGTTCGATGCGTCCAGACGACAACGCAACCACACCTGCCACAATTGGGCAAAACAACGGGTATGAGGAGGCCGAAATTATGGCCGACGACACCAACATCGACGACGAAATGGACACCGTGGCCAGCACGTCCGCGCCCGCTGCTACGAGCGAGACGGAGACGGAGACGGATCACGCCGTGCCAGCGGTCGACCCGGAAGAACACGATATGCGCGACCAGCATGACTCGATGCGCGACGATGCTGACGACGCTGACGGCGCCGATATGAGCGAGATGGCGCGGCTGCTCGATGAGCAGGATGTGCAGTTCAAGAGCATCAAGCGCGGCGATGTCGTCGAGGGGCAGATCGTCCACATCGACGCCGATGAGATTCTGGTGGACATTGGCCTCAAGAGCGAGGGCGTCCTCTCGATCAAGGAGCTTCCGGCCACTGGCTACGGCTCGCGCGAGGAGCTCAACGTCGGCGACAACGTCCTCGTCTACGTCGTCCAGCCCGAGACGCCCGAGGGCCACGCCATCGTCTCGATCAAGCGCGCGCGGCTGGAGCGCCAGTGGCGCATCGCCCAGGAGCAGTCCGACCGTGGCGAGCTGCTCGAGGCCGAGGTGATCGACTTCAACAAGGGCGGCCTGATCGTCAACCTCGAAGGCATTCGCGGCTTCGTGCCGATCAGCCAGATTCTCAACCTCAAGCGCGAAGACAACGCCGACAACGCCGAGACCCAGCAGAAGCTGCAAGCCATGGTCGGGCGTAAGCTCCAGCTCAAGATCATCGAGATCAACCGCAACCGCAACCGGCTGATTCTCTCCGAGCGCCTCGCGGTGCAGGAGTGGCGCGCGCGGCGGCGTGAGGAACTCTTGAACGAGCTGGAAGTCGGCGAGGTGCGCACCGGGACGGTCAGCAACCTGGCCAACTTCGGCGCGTTCGTCGATCTCGGCGGCGCCGACGGGCTGGTGCATATCAGCCAGCTTGCCTGGAGCCGGGTCAACCATCCGAGCGAGGTCTTGAAGGTCGGCCAGAAGGTCGAGGTCCAGGTGCTCTCGGTGGATAAAGAGAAGAAGAAGATCGCGCTCTCTATCAAGCGCGCCGAGGTAGACCCCTGGACGACGGTCGAGAGCCGCTACACCGTCGGCCAGACCGTCACCGGCACGATCACCAAGATCGCGCCCTTTGGCGCCTTCGCCCGGATCGAGGATGGCGTCGAAGGGTTGATTCACCTCTCCGAGCTGCCGAGCGGCGTCTCTGACCCCAAGCAGGTGTTGCATGAGGGTGAAGAGGTGACCGTGCGCATCCTGCGCATCGATCCAGAGCGCCGCCGCCTTGGTCTCTCGATGCGCCAGGCAGGCGAGGAGGGCGCCGTCGAGGAGGGCGCGACAGCTGTGGCTTCCAATGGGACGGCAGCTGTGGCGGGCGAGGCGACTGACGCCCCAGCCGCCAGCGCCGAGGCGACGGCCTCCACTGAGGAAGTCACATCAGGCGCTGCCGCGCCACGCCAGCGCCCGCAGCCCGCGCGCAGTGAGGAGCCGCCAACCACCGCGATGGCCGCCGCGTTTGCCGCTGCGACTCGCCGCGATCAGGCGCCATCGGCCGATCAGGCGCCCGAGGCTCCGGCGGCTGAGACGGCTGAGACGGCTCTGCCCGCTGAAGCCGCTGAGGCTCAGGCCGAGGCGCCAGCGCCTGCTGAGGCTCTGGCGGAGATTGCTCACGAGGCGACCGCCGAGACGCAGACGTTGGAGCCGGAGACGCCAACGCCGGAGACGCCCGCCGACGCGGTCCCGCCAGACGCGAGTGAGGTGGAGGCTGCTGAGGCTGGCGCGGCGAAAGCTGTTGAAGCTGAGGCAGAGGCTGAAGCAGGCGGCGCGGACGCGCCCGCTGAGGGCGCTGCCGATGTTGGGCCAAAGGCCGCCGAGACGGCGACCGATGATACCGCCCATACGCCTGAAGGCGCATCCGAGGAATAGTTTCTCGTTCGCGCCGGAAGCCATGCGAGACCGCTACTGCGTCTGTTGCAGTAGCGGTCTCGCGTTTCTCTATACACCAGCGGCGAAGTATGTCCCTGACAGCTCCTGCCCGCCATACTGAATATCGAGGTAGAAGCAGCCTGACGACCGGACGAAGACGTTCATCACCCATGCTCGCCAACCGTCCGGTGATGGTGAAGTTGATTCGGGGGTGAGTATCAGGGGGCTTGTCGCCTGCTCCCAGCCATTCGTGCTGAACCAGACGCTGCTCTGGGCATTGCCCATGCCATTGGCGGCGAGAACGATCTGTCGCGTGACCTCAGGCGCTGCTACAAGGATAACCTTATGGGGCCAGCCGTACGGTGTCAGCGGCGCCCCACTCGTGTAGCGCAGCGTAGCGCGCGGTCCGTCGAAGCCGACCAGCCAGATATGCAGCCCGCCGAGGTTGACTCCTGAGCCATATGAGGACGAAAACGTCTCTATGGGGTTCCCTGGCGGGCAATCGGTAGGCGCCTTGCCAAGCAGAACTGGTATCGGCTCCAGGGTTGCGGTGGCGGTTGGCAGGGGCAGCGCCCATCCAGTGAGTGGCGTGCGCACGGGCAGGAAGCCGCTGAAGATGACCGCCAGCGCGACGACAATAGCGCTTCCGGCGATCAGCGTGCGCCAGAGTCGGACATTTCGGCGTGAGGATGCGGTTTGTCGGTCGGCATCGAGCGGTGGTGAGAGCGGCGACACTTCGATGTGAAGCTCGCCATCACCAACATCCACATTGCGGTCGCTCTGTTCGCTCTGTTCGCTCAGTTCGCTCATCAACGTTTCCTCGCCTGCCTGAAATACGCAAGCGGTTTCATATGGACAAATAGCGCCTGCCACGACGATAGTACACCGGCCCGGCAAAATGTGGTATGCCTCAACGGTAGGAGGAGCCATGGACAGTATTCCGTACGAGAAGAGAACCAGTCGAAAGTCTGGTTCCAGATGTGGAACCCGTGCGTTAAAATACAGTATAGAAGAATAGCGACGGAAATCGCGCCAGAGTGGCCTGGCAAAACTCATGTGAAATCCAGGGTTGGGAGCGTGGCCGTCCGCTCTTCGCACTTTTCCACATCGAATATGCCAGCGGGATTCCGCCCCACACCGATCTGCCACTACGCAAGCCAGGATGTGCCTCCGTGAACTCCCGTTGGTCGAATGGACGCAAAAGTGATTCGGGAAGGCTCGTGTAGCGCCTGATTCTTCCTGATTCCGAAATCATCTCCATATCCAAGGGAAGCTGATGGCGCGAAACCTGCTTCTCTGATCCAACTATTCGATATGGTGATTAGCGTATGAGCGCCTCACGCGGCGCCGCATTCGGCGTGGACGTGCGGAATGTGAATGTGTGTGAATGTGAATGTGAACGTGGGGATGGACGTAAAGTATTGTTGCGAAGGATCGCCTGAGTCTGGTTGTATACGTTGAGATGCATGCGGGGCGGAGATGGAGGTCGCGCGGAGGGCGGCGCCATCGAAGGGGTCGATAGAGATAGCGATTTGGGATAGAGATCGGACAGTGCGGCGAGAGACGCCCACAGGTTCAGCTGAGGTATAATCACCGGACTATGTGGGAGAAAACCCGCTTCAATTGCGGGTTTCGACGGGTAGCAATCCTTGACGCCAGCCGGAGTTCTGGCGTATCATTGAAGCACATTTTACCTATCGCGGCGGGCCACTTCCGACCGTGGAAGGGGGGCAACAGGTGAACGATAAGTTCGAGAAGTTTACGGAACGAGCGCGCAAAGTGTTGAGCCTGGCGCAGGATGAAGCGCAGCGGTTCAACCACAACTACATTGGGACCGAGCACCTGTTGCTGGGATTGGTGCGCGAGGGCGACGGGGTGGCGGCCAAAGTGCTGGCCAACCTGGGCGTCGAACTCAACAAAGTGCGTAGCGCCGTCGAGTTCATCATTGGCCGGGGCGACCGCATCGTCCTGGGTGAGATTGGGCTGACCCCACGCGCCAAGAAGGTGATCGAGTTGGCAGTGGATGAGGCGCGGCGTCTCAATCATCACTACATCGGCACCGAGCATATTTTGCTGGGGCTGGTGCGTGAGGGCGAAGGGATCGCCGCCGGGGTGCTGGAGAGTCTGGGCGTCAACCTCGAAAAGGTACGCAGCCAGACCATCCAGGTGCTCTCGCAGTCGGGCAACCAGCATGAAGGCGGACGCGAGAAGCACTCCAAGACGCCCACGATTGACCAGATGGGCATTGATCTGACGTCGCACGCGCGCATGGGCAAGCTTGACCCAGTTGTCGGGCGCGAGCAAGAAATCGAGCGCGTCATCCAGATACTGTCGCGCCGCCAGAAGAACAATCCAGCGCTGATTGGCGAGCCAGGTGTTGGTAAGACGGCCATCGTCGAGGGACTGGCCCAGCGCATCGTCTCGGGCGAGGTGCCTGAGACGCTGATGGGCAAACGCCTGCTGACGCTCGATGTCGGCTCACTGGTCGCCGGGACGAAGTATCGCGGCGAGTTCGAGGAGCGGCTGAAGAAGATCATCGAAGAGATTCGCTCCAGCCAGGACTGCATCATCTTCATCGACGAGGTGCATACCCTGGTAGGCGCGGGCGCGGCGGAGGGCGCGGTGGATGCCGCCAATATCCTCAAGCCCGCCCTCTCACGTGGCGAGTTGCAGTGCATCGGCGCGACGACACTGGATGAGTATCGCAAGTACATCGAGAAGGACGCGGCGCTCCAGCGGCGCTTCCAGGAGGTGATGGTCCGCGAGCCGAGTGTCGAGGAGACGCTCGATATCCTCAAGGGCCTGCGCGACCGCTACGAGTCGCACCACCGGCTGACGATCTCCGACGACGCCCTGCGCGCCGCCGCCGAGATGGGTAGCCGCTATATCACCGACCGTTTCATGCCGGATAAGGCGATTGACCTGATTGACGAGGCGTCGAGCCGCGTGCGCATGCAGCGGTCGCTGGCCCCGCTGAACCTCAAGGAGGCGATGCGCGGGCTGGAGGCGGTGCTGCGTGAGAAGGATGAGGCTATCCAGAACCAGCAATACGAGCAGGCGCAGGCGCTTTTGGAGCGTGAGAAGAAGCTCCGCGAGCGCATTACGAAGCTCGAATCCGGCTGGCATAAGGATCAGTCGAGCGAGAAGCCAGTGGTCACTGAAGAGGACATCGCGCAGATCGTCTCGATGTGGACGGGCATCCCGGTCATGCGGATCGCGCAGGAAGAGTCCGCCCGCCTGCTGGAGATGGAGAGCGCGCTGCACAAGCGCATCATCGGCCAGGATGAGTCGATTGATACGATCAGCCGTGCGGTGCGACGTGCGCGAGCCGGTCTGAAAGATCCCAAGCGCCCGATTGGCTCATTCATCTTCATGGGGCCGACCGGCGTCGGTAAAACCGAGCTGGCCAAAGCGCTCGCCGAGTTCATGTTCGGCAGTGAGGACGCGCTCATCAAGATCGACATGTCGGAGTTCATGGAACGCCATTCGGCGGCGCGTCTGGTTGGCGCGCCTCCAGGATATGTCGGCTATGAGGAAGGTGGCGAACTCACTGAGAAGGTACGCCGCAAGTCCTACAGCGTGATCCTGCTCGACGAGATCGAGAAGGCCCACCCAGATGTCTTCAACATGCTGCTTCAGATTCTCGAAGACGGCAAGCTGACCGACGCTAAGGGCCGGACGGTGGACTTCCGCAACACGATCATCATCATGACGTCGAACGTCGGCGCATCCTTGCTTAACCGCGAGGCTGCTATCGGCTTCATGCAAAGTACTGATAAAAACAAGGTGGCGCAGAACGAGTACGACCGCATGAAGGACAAAGTACTCGGCGAGTTGAAGAACACCTTCAAACCGGAGTTCCTCAACCGCATCGACGCCATCATGGTCTTCCACAGCCTCCGCCAGGAGCATGTGCGCCAGATCGTTGACCTAATGCTCGCGCGCGTGCGCGTCCAGCTCACGGAGCAGCAGATCCAGTTGGTGGTTCCCGACGACGCCAAGGACTTCCTGGTGACGAAGGGCTACGATCCGCAGTATGGCGCCCGGCCGCTTCGCCGGACGATCCAGAACCTGATCGAAGATCCGCTGGCCGAGTACCTGCTGCAAGGCAAGTTCCAGGCGGGCGATGTAGTTCACGCCATCGCACGGGATGGCACCATCGTCCTCGAACAGGGCGAGCATCCAGATGGTCTGAAACTTCCGCCACCACCGGAGGCTGCGCTTTCGGCGGGTGGTAGCGACACCGCTGGATCTTCTGGCGGCGCTGATTAGCGACAGTAAGCCTTGTTGTTGGGAGACGGGGGGACGTATCCATCGAGGATGCGTCCCCTTCTCCATATGCGGCGGCCCGAACACGTGAGAGGCGCAAGCCGGGCATCTTGCCAGTGTTGTGAGGGACGCGGAGAAGTATTTCAACAGGTAGTAGCGCAAATTACCCAGGCGATGAGGTAATCTTCATCCAGCCTTCATCTTCTTCTCAGAGAGTGAATCTATCATGCCTAAAGCGACATCGAAATTTACCTGTCAGCAGTGTGGCTACGAGAGTGTCAAGTGGATGGGGCGCTGCCCTGATTGCGGTGAGTGGAACACGTTCGTCGAGACGGTCTCGCCCGCGTTGAGCGGCGCGCGCCGTGGCGGCGGTGGATTGCGAGCGACCGTGGCACAGCCTGTGCCATTAACCGAGGTCGAGGCGGTGGACGCGCGGCGTATGAGCACCGGCTCGCCGGAGTTTGACCGCGTGCTGGGTGGTGGCATCGTCCCCGGAACGCTGATGCTCGTCGGAGGTGATCCAGGAATCGGCAAGTCGACAATCATGGCGCAAACCGCTGGCCATCTGGCGCTGCACGAAGGCCCGGTGCTATACGTCTCCGCCGAGGAGTCGAACCAGCAGATTCGCCTACGCGCCGACCGTCTGGGCATCGCAACGCCGCGCCTGCTGTTGCTGGGGGAGACCGATATCGACGCCATTGCCGAGACGGCGGAGCAGGTACATCCCGCGCTGATCGTCGTGGACTCGATCCAGACGGTGGCGTCGGCGCAGTTGCCGTCCGCGCCCGGTAGCATTAGCCAGGTGCGCGAGTGTACACTGCGGCTGATGCAACTGGCCAAGCGCACGCAGATATCCGTCTGCATCATCGGCCACGTTACCAAAGAGGGGACCGTAGCAGGCCCGCGCACACTGGAGCATATGGTGGACGCCGTGCTCTATCTGGAGGGCGAGCGGTTCCATGTCTACCGGCTCTTGCGCGGCGCCAAGAATCGCTTCGGCGCGACCAATGAGGTGGGCGTCTTCGAGATGCGCGGCGAGGGCATGGTGGATGTGCTCAACCCATCAGGCCTGTTTCTCACCGAGCACCACGGTCAGGCGAGCGGCTCGGCGGTGGTGGTGAGTATGGAGGGCACGCGTCCGATGCTGGTCGAGGTGCAGGCGCTGGCGACGACGACCGCCTTTGGCAACCCTCGTTGCACGACGACCGGGGTAGACCACAACCGGGTGCTGATGCTGCTGGCCGTGCTGACCAAGCGCGTCGGGCTGGCGCTCGGCACGCAGGATGTCTACGTCAATGTGGCGGGCGGCTTCGCGCTGGATGAGCCTGCGGTTGACCTGGGTATCGCCGCGGCGGTGGCGTCGAGTTTTCGCGAGCGGCAGCTTTCGCCGGAGACGGTGTTGCTGGGCGAGGTTGGTCTGGGTGGCGAGCTTCGCTCCGTGCCGCGCGTCGATCTGCGAGTGCGCGAGGCGGCAAAGCTCGGCTTCAAACGGTGTGTATTGCCAGAATCGAGTATCGTCGAGAAGTCCAGTGGTGAGGGCGGCGCGCCAGCTATCAAGCTCTTGCGGGCAAAAACGCTCTCGGAGGCGCTTGAAATTGCGCTTGATTGATGGCACAATGCCTGCTATACCACTCATGCGCTACCGGTCGAATTCGGGAGTATAATGGAGAGACAACGAACGGGAAGCTCCCGGTGAGCGCAATGCATGAGTTAGGTGGAGTTGACCAGAATTGGCCTGAGCGGAGAGGAGGAGTGCGGCCTCGGCAAGGCTATCGCAGCGAGAGAGTCCAGGAGGACACAGAAGAGAACGGAGGAGGACATGTCACGTAGATTAGCCGCCAGGATAGCTGCCTTCGTGATCGTCGGCGCCATCGCGGCATTCGTCGGATTCGACATCAATCAGAGTTCCAAAGCGCCCTGGCAGTGGGAGTTTCTTGTCGGCATAGCAATTCTTTGCGGTATTATTGCCTTCATCATTCTTCCATACGTCACCATCATTCCCTACCGCTGGGTGCGCGACCAGATTCGCAAAGCTGAGGTAAGCGACCTCGTCGCCGGGGCCATCGGCCTCGTCATCGGCCTCATCATCGCGGCTCTGCTCGCCATCCCGCTGTCTCAGTTGAGCTTTTTCCAGCTTGGCCGCTGGCTGCCCACGGTGGTTGCCCTGCTCTGCGCCTACCTCGGCATCACCATCGCGGTCGTGCGTAAAGACGATTTTGGCCGCCTGACCTCGGCCGCTTTTGGTGGGCGAGCCGCACGCCGCGCCAATCGCGACCGTGAGGAGCGCGAGAGCGACGAAGACCATGAAGAGCGCGAGGAGCGCGAAGAAAAGACTCGTCTGCGCGAGCGGCTGACCGGCCGTGGCAAGCGCAACAGCGATAAGATTCTGGTGGATACCAGCGCCATCATCGATGGCCGCATCGCCGATATCAGCCAGACCGGTTTCATCACCAGCACCCTCATCGTCCCCCGTTTCGTCCTCGAAGAGTTGCAACACATCGCCGATTCCGCCGACGGCCTCAAGCGCAACCGTGGCCGCCGTGGCCTCGAAATCCTCCAGCGCCTCAAAGATTCGCACGTGCCTATTGAAATCTCGGACGCCGATGCCGAGAATACGCCCGAGGTAGACGCCAAGCTCGTCAAGCTCGCCCGCCAGTGGCACTGCTCGATCATCACCAACGACTTCAACCTCAACCGCGTCGCCGAGCTGCAGGGCGTCAAGGTGCTCAACATCAACGAGCTGGCCCACGCCGTCAAGCCGATTCTGCTGCCGGGCGAGGAGATGCAGGTCACCATCATGCAGGATGGCAAAGAAGCGGGCCAGGGCGTCGGCTATCTGGACGACGGCACGATGATCGTGGTCGAGGGCGGCAAGTCATTCATGGGCAGCACGATTGAGGTGACGGTGACACGGGTGCTGCAGACCGTCGCCGGGCGGATGATCTTCGCCCACCCAAAACAGTCGGCAAGTAATATCGCTCCGGTGCGCCGTACCGGCACCGCCTGAGCCCTGAGTCTGATTGTGCAGACAGACGTACGAACCCCTGGGATGGCTGGCGTGATAGTGCTCGCCAGCCACCATCCCGCGCCCGAATTGCTCTGGTCGCCCGTCGCCGGGCGACCATTGCTGGCGTGGAGCGTCGCCGCCTGCGAGCAGACGCCCGCGATCGCAGAAACGCTGCTGATCGTCCCCGAAGATCAACTTGCCGAGGCGCAATCGCTGGCCATTTCGCAGGGATGGGCGCGCGTCCGTATCGTTCCAGGCGGGCAGCGGTATCGTGAGAGTGTGGAGGGTGGCCTGCGTGCGCTCGACCTGTCGCTGGTGTGGGTAGTGGTCCATGAGGCGGCGCGGCCACTAGTGACGCCCGCACTGCTTACGGCGGCGCTCGACCTCGCCCAACAGACCGACGCAGATGTCGTTACTGGCGGGACGGTCAAAGAGACGGTGAAGCGGCTGCGCGATGGGCTGGTAGTAGAGACACTGCCCCGCGAACAAATGGCGCGCGCGCAGACACCGTACGTCTTCAGACGCAAGCGCCTATTAGCAGCGCATACATCGCTGCCACCGGAGCAGGATTTCCCCGATGAGGCGACGCTGGCGCTGGCCGCTGGCCTGCTGCTCCGTATCGTCTCTGGCCCGCCTGACAACATCCGCGTTACGTCGGCGGCGGACCTCGCCGTGGTCGCGGCGCTACTAGCGTCTCACGCCTCGTGATGCGATTGGCCTGGTCGTCACTCTCTCAACTGGCTCTGGCCGCATGCCATTTCTCAGGTGTAGACTGGCTGTGAGATAGCCTTACGACTTTTTGGGCAATTGCCTATGAGACCATCGAGGATGAGCAGCGATGTTATATAGACCCTCTGATGCGCCGTTCGATGCCGACGAGTGGCGCGCGTTTCTGCGCGAGCATGACTTCGGCCAGTTGATCGCCGCTGGCGTCGGGCGGACCGTACCCGTCATTATCCCGGCCCACTTTGTCTATGATGGCGAGGCGACGATCCGGCTGCATCTGGCGAAGGCGAATCCTATCTTGGCGGCGCTGGCCGAGAACCCCGTCGCGGTGATGTCGGTTATCGGCGCATATACCTATATCCCCACCGATTGGAACGCCAACCAGGGGCAGCCGGTTGAGTACGGCGTTCCGACGAGCTACTACGCCGCCGTCCAGTTAACCGGAACCTGCGAGCTGATCGAGGACCACGAGGAGCTTGCCGCGCTGCTGGGAACCCAGTTGGCGCACTTCCAGCCGGAGGGCGGCCATGCACCGGTCACTGCAGGCGAGACGCCCTATGGCGCCCAGTTGCTATCGATTCGCGGCATACGCATGACTGTCACCGATGTGCAGGCCAAGTTCAAATTTGGCGGCAACAAGCCCATAGAACACCAGGAGCGCATCGCCGATCACCTGCGAGAGCGTGGCGACCCACTGGACCATGAGGCGCGGCGCCACCAGCTTCGGCGCATCGAGCGGCAATCCTCGTGATACGATAGCTGAAGAAGAATTTGCATCCCCCTCCCCTAAAAGGGCGGGGGTTGGGGGGAGAGGGTCCATGGCGGTCGAGCAGCGTGAGACGACGGAGACGATATCGGCGACGCGCGTGGTGAAGGGGGCATGCCCGCACGATTGCCCCGACACCTGCGCGACGTTGACCGAGGTGCGCGTGGAGGATGGCCGGGCGGTCCGCTTCACTGCCGCGCCGGAGCATCCCATCACGCAGGGCTGGCTCTGCGCCAAGGTGCGGCCCTACCTGGAGCGCGTCTACCATCCTGACCGGCTGCTGACTCCCCTGCGCCGCGTCGGCCCGAAAGGCAACGCCGACCGCTGGGAGCCGATGTCGTGGGAGGATGCCATCGGCGAGGTCGCGGGCCACTGGCAGAAGATCATCGCCCGCTACGGCGCCGCCGCCATCCTGCCCTATTCCTATAGCGGTACGCTCGGCCTACTCCAGCTTGGCATCACCAACGCGCGCCTCTGGAACCGGATGGGCGCCAGCGGCCTCGAACGCTCCATCTGTGGCGCGGCGGCTGAGACGGCGGTGCGCGCTACCTATGGCGCGCGCTGGGCGCCCGACTACGACGACGTGCTGGAGAGCCGCCTCATCATCGTCTGGGGCCATAACCCCGCCTCGACCGGCCCGCACTTCCTGCCGCTGTTGCGTGAGGCACAGCGCCGTGGGGCGTACGTCGTCGTCATCGATCCGCGTCGCACGCTCACCGCCCGCTCCGCCGACGAATACGTGCAGCCGCGTCCCGCCACCGATGGCGCGCTGGCGCTAGGGCTGATGCACGTGCTCTTCGCCGAAGGGCTGCATGACCAATCCTGGCTAGAGGCGCATACCGTAGGCTGGCGCGACCTGCGCGACCGGGTAGCTGACTATCCGCCGGAGCGCGTGGCGGATATCACCGGCATCCCGGCGGAGACGATTGTGGCGCTGGCGCGACGTATCGGGACGACCCAGCCTTTCGTGCTCAAGTTTGCTGATGGGCTGCAACGCCATGGCAACGGCGGCCAGACCGTGCGGGCGGTCTGCAGCCTGCCCGCGATTGCCGGCCAGGTGGGCGTGCGTGGCGGCGGCCTATCCTACAGCACCAGCGACTACGTGCGCTGGGATATGGAGGCGCTGGGCCACGCCAGCGAGTGTCCGCCAACGCCGCGCATCGTCAACATGAACCGGCTGGGGGCGGCGCTGACCGGCGAGGTAAGCGATCCGCCGATCATGTCGCTCTACGTCTTCTGCGCCAATCCAGCGGTCTCGACGCCCAACACCGGGCGCATCGTCGAAGGGATGCAACGCGACGACCTCTTCACCGTCGTCCATGATCTCTTCCTGACGGATACGGCGCGCTACGCCGATATTGTCCTGCCCGCCACCAGTCAGCTCGAACAGACCGATCTCCATAAGGCGTATGGACACCGCAACCTCCAGTACAACGAGGCGGCGATTGCGCCGCTGGGGGAGGCGAAGAGCAACTGGGAGGTCATGCGGCTGCTGGCGACGGCGATGGGCTACGAAGAGCCATGGCTGCACCAGTCGGCGGAGGAGGCTATCGCCGAGGTGCTGGACGCCACCCGCGCAAATAATCCGCTGCTCGACGGCATCACGCTGGAGCGGCTCCAGACCGAGGGTACCGTCCCGCTGACGATCCCTCCGGAGCGCGACGTGCCGTTCAGTGATGGCCACTTCCCGACGCCTTCGGGCAAGGTGGAGCTGCGTTGCGACGCATTGGCGGCGCTGGGGCTTGATCCGCTGCCGGAGTATAGCGTACCCGACGAGTTCGCCAACCGTCCCGAAGGCGATATGCGGCTGACGCTGATTACCGCGGCGGCGCATCATTTCACCTCCAGCAGTCTTGCCAACCTGCCCAGCCTGCTCGCCAAAGAGGGCGCTATCCCCTGGATCGAGATCCACCCCGAGGACGCCCGCCGTCGTGGCATCGTCCATGACGCGATGGTGGTGGTGGCGAATGCGCGCGGCGAGTGTCGGCTGCGGGCGGTGATCTCGGAGCAGGTTGCGCCGGGAGTCGTGGTCGCGCCGAAGGGCCGCTGGCAATCGCGCAGTGTGGACGGCCATAATGTCAACTGGACCACCTCGGACGCGCTGGCCGATCTGTCGGGCCAGAGCACCTTCCACAGTAATCTGGTGGAGGTTCGCCCCGCCAAGTGACGTCAGGCGATGCAGACTGGCGGCACGCACATTGCGGTAATGCGAGCAGTCTGGCTGAGACGAGAGGAGAGCACTGTGACCCATTCACCACATTCTCTGCCACGCAAGGTGGCGGCGCTGATTTTGACCCAGGAGGAGCT
>DASUHD010000164.1:0-10604 GCA_036273675.1 Ktedonobacterales bacterium
TGAGGCGGAAAGCGCGCCCGAGATGGAGAGCGCGCCCGACGCCCCGACGCCCATCGAGGTGTATGCCGCCCCAGCCTTCCCGCCGTATGAGTCGGCTGCCGTCGCCACATTCGCGGCAGCCACCGCGGCAGCCACCGCGGCAGCCACCGCGGCAGACGCGACGGCGGATGATGGCGCGGCTGAGGACAACACACCCGCAGACGGCGCGACCACCATCAGCGGAGACGCCGCCATCGGAGACGACACCACCGGGTCGGAGGCCACGGAAGTGGACGCCGATGTCACCTCGCCAGTTGATACACCAGATGCTCCATACGCCGAAAGCGCAGCGGACGCTCCATTGCTGGAATCGGAACCAGAACCAGAGCCAGAACCAGAGTCGGCGCCAGCCGTGGCTGACCCATGGACAGCGGCGGCAAGCGACGCAACGCCAGGCGCCGATGCGGGAAGCGCCGAGGCATCCCCTGATGTGGCTCCGGTAGAGAGCGTGCCTGACGAGATATCCGCCGATGAGACGCCCACCGATGTCGTTCAAATCGCGCCACACGCCGACGCTGCCGATATTGCTATGGCGGCTGCTACCGAGAGCGCGCCTGAGGAGACAGCCGCTGACGCAACGTTCGCGGATACATCGGTCAATGCGATGTCTACTGCCGCTGATGAAGCGGTGGCGGAGGACGACACTACTGATGTCGCTGATGTCGCTGATGTCGCTGATGTCGCTGATGTCGCTGCCAGCGATGCCGTGTCAATCGAGAGCGCGGCCACTGACATATCCGCCGACGCAACGCCCGCTGACATTGTTGATGCAGCGTCAGATAGCGATGCTACTAGCGTCGATACGATTGATGCCGATGTTACAGATATCGTTGATGTGGCATCCTTCGACAGTGCGCCAATGGACAGCGCGGCGGATGACACCCCCGCTGAACCCGCCGAAGCCGCCGAAGCCGCGCCAGTGGATACGCTTCCGAGTTACGCGCCACCCGTGGATACCGCAGCCGCCTATATACCGGTAGCCGACGCAGGGGCAGCCCCGCCGCCAGCGGCTGAGTCGCCTGATATCCCTGTCCCTGCTGACACATCTGACGCAGCCGACGCAGCCGATGTCGCTCCCGAGGAAACAGTTCCTGCCGAACCCGCCCCTGCGGAGGCCGCGCCAGTTGACGCCGCTCCTGTGCAGGACGCGCCACCGGCCTATACGCCGCCAGTCGCGGCTGACGCTGCCCTGGCCTATACGCCGCCCCCTCCGCCGCCAGCCTACGAGCCTCCGGCGGAGACGCCACCATCGCCACCAGCGTATGAGCCGACCGTGACTGATACGCGCGCGACCTATCCGCCCGAGCCACAGCCGCCAGCCTACGCCCAACCAACACCGCCGCCCGCGCCCATCTTCGCGCCCGCGCCGGTGTCCCAGCCGCAGGGTTACTATCAGCCAGCGGTGGTTGCGCCGCAGCAGGCCGACTCCTCGACGCCCGTGATCGTCGAGATTATCTGCGGCATCTTTGGCGTCTATGGAATTGGCTGGATGATCGCGGGATATACCGTACCCGGAATCGTGCTGCTGGCCGGCGGGCTGGTCTGGGCAGTGCTATTCTGGACGATAGCCGCCGTTACCCACTTCGTTGGCCTGATCTGCCTGGTGCCGTTTGACATCGCCATCTGGGTGACATCGGCGCTGATCCTGAACAGCAGGCTCAGGCAGCGCCGGATGGGTCCGGAGCGCTAATCCCAGCGCCAGCAGACTGCAAGCCAGCCGTCCTCCCTGGGAATATCCCCGGCGGGCGGCTGGTTCGCTTTTCCACCGCGGACGCCACCCCCACGCGCGCCATCGGATGATAGCGCCGCCACATTGGCGAATCCCCGTTGTGCACAGGGGTCACTTGACATAGCAAGTGTCCTTGTGTACCATTGTCTCACACGATCATATCGTGGAGCGATATTGTTCGCTTGGCTGTTCTTGGTTCACCACAGGAGGCTTGAAATGGCGGATGACTCTGTGCGTGAGAACACATCTAGCGTCGGGGAAGGGGGGAGCAAGGCTAAAGCGCTTTGGTATCTGCTGTTGATCATCCCGTTTATCGCGACACTCTGGGTGCCGTTCTATGCGGGCAAAGATCCAGAACTGGCGGGGATACCCTTCTTTTACTGGTATCAGTTCCTCTGGATCATTATCACCTCGCTGCTCACCTTCTTTGTCTATCTCGTCACGAAGTGACCGGCTCGAGCGCTGCGCAGGCTCATGCGCAGGCGCAACGTCGAGTAGGATTGATTCCCACAGGCGGGGTTCGTGATACACATAGGAGTGTTTCATGCCGAAAGAGCTGAACTGGACCGCGCTGATTGTCTTCATTGTCCTCTTCGCACTCGTCACCGGACTCGGGTTCATCGCGGCGCGCTGGCGGCGTGGCGACCTGAATCAACTCCATGAATGGGGGCTGGGCGGACGGCGCTTTGGCACCGTCGTCACCTGGTTCCTGCTTGGCGGCGATCTCTACACCGCCTACACCTTCATCGCCGTCCCTGCTCTGGTCTACGGGTCAGGCGCCATCGGTCTTTTCGCCGTCCCCTATACCATCATCGTTTATCCGTTCGTGCTGGTCGTGATGCCGCGACTCTGGTCAGTCTGCCACAAGCACGGCTATGTCACGGCTTCAGACTTCGTGCGGGGACGCTATGGGAGTAGCGGGCTGGCGCTGGCCGTCGCCTTCACGGGCATTCTGGCAACCATGCCCTACATTGCCCTGCAACTCGTCGGCATCGAGGTGGTGCTGGCCGCGATGGGCATCCAGGGCGACATCCCGCTGATCGTCGCCTTTATCATTCTCGCCGCGTACACCTATTTTAGCGGGCTGCGCGCGCCAGCCATGATCGCGCTGGTGAAAGATGCGATCATCTACATCACGATCATCATCGCGGTGATCGCAGTCCCGATCTATATCAGCAACCACCTGGGCAACGGCAGTGGCATCGCCGACGGCTACGCGACGCTCTTCGCCAAAGTGCCTTCGGCCAAACTGCTGCTGGCGCCCAAGACCTTCACCGTCTTTGGAACCCTGGCGCTCGGCTCGGCGCTGGCGCTCTTCATGTATCCTCATGCGATCACGGGGACGCTGGCGGCCAATAGCGGGCGCGTCATCAAGCGCAATGCCGCGCTGCTGCCCGCCTATTCGTTCCTGCTGGGGCTGATCGCGCTGCTGGGCTTCATGGCGCTGGTCGTGGGCGTGGTCGGCGTCAAGCCGTATGGCGCGCAGTTCGCGGTGCCGGGCCTGTTCAATCTGGTCTTCCCGGCGTGGTTCGTGGGCTTTGCGTTCGCGGCCATCGCCATCGGCGCGCTGGTCCCTGCCTCGGTGATGTCTATCGCGGCGGCCAACCTCTTCACGCGCAACATCTACAAAGAGTACTTCCGCCGCAATGCCAGCGACCGCGAAGAAGCGTCTGTGGCCAAACTGGTCTCGCTGGTCGTGAAGGCGGGCGCGCTGCTGTTCGTCATATTCTTGCCGTTGCAGCAGTCAATCAACTTCCAGCTGCTCGGCGGCGTCTGGATTCTGCAGACGTTCCCAGCGATTGTCTTCGGCCTCTACACCCGCTGGTTCCATCGCTGGGCGCTGCTGATCGGCTGGTTTGTCGGGATGGCGCTCGGCACATACATGGCCTATCTGCAAAACTCGCCGGCCACTCCGCACTTCGCGTCGTCCACCTACTCGCTGCATCTCTTCGGGCAGGTGATTCCTGGCTATGCGGCGTTCTACGCCTTCATCGTCAACATCGTCGTCACTGTCGTGCTTTCGCTGATCTTCAACCTGGTTGGTCTTGCCAAAGGAACGGATAGCACCGCCTCGGCGGACTATGAGGCCGCCAATGTGGTCGCGGTTCCCGCCGCTGCCCTGTGATGGCTTCGAATCGTTTCGTGTAGGTCAACCGGAATAACAGAACGCGCCGGAGGGATACTTACTCCCTCCGGCGCGTATGCTCTTACGCACTCAGACACGCACTGATCGGCAGGCGGGCGGTTAGATTAGAACTGCCGCCCAAAGGCACGCAAGGTGACCAGCGCTTCGATAGTCAAGATTCCGCGCCACTCGAAGACGCCAGCGGGATTCCACGCCAGCCAGTTGATCGTCCAGCCGCCATCCTCCAACTGTGCGGATGCCAGCGCGTCCAGATGCGCCTCGATGACGGTATCGGAGAAGAGCCGACGCGCAAGACTGTTTGGATTCGACGCGAATTTCAGCGGCGAGTGCGAATCCTCTTCCACGGTAGGAGCAAGCGTGACCAGCTTCCGTTCAAGGATTTTAGGTCCGATACGCTCAAAGACCTGCTCCGCGCGTTGGCGGTCAGGCACGAAGTCAAGGAATGGCAGGACGGCGCGCATCTCATACGCCTCATAGGCGCTGGTGTCATCCATCGCATCCAGCTTGCGCCAGCAATAGTTGGTCGCGGTGGGCAGCCAGGGATGCTCAATATGATGTTTATGTAGCAGCGCGGCGATGGCGGCGGTGGGATTGAGTGAGGCGGGTGGCGGCTCGCCCTCAGCCTCCCACCAGGGAGCGCGCGGATAGTCGCGCACTGACGGGAGAGCGTATGGAACGCCCCCTTCCGTCGTGGTGATGGAAAGCAGATAATTGCAGGCCTGGGTAACCATCGGATCGTGAAACGCCCCGGCTTCATCAAGGATACAGAGCGCCTTCCAGGTGGGTACCGGTTGGCTTACCGGCGCGCGCACATCGGGCTCGAGCGCGTTGCCGAAGCCGCCGTCGGGGTTCTGATACGGACGTAGCGCCTCCACCACCGCATGCCGCTCGCCATCGAGAAAGAGGTGCGCGAAACGCCTTCGGTCAAGCAGCCGCGCGGTTCTCCACATGAAAGCGGTTGCCGCAACGAGATCAGGCTTGTTCGCCATGCGCTGCTCCCTCAGATGGATAGACGACGGTTCCCATGACCCTGGAACACGTCGTCTACTTGAAAACTGATACGAGTAGTTACTATCCTGCGACGCCCATTGGGCCGAGCGGCTCGACGACTCCGGCGAGTGGCCAGCGCGGCGACCCGACGCGGTAGACGACGCGGGCGATCTCCCAGGCCGGGCGCTCCGGACTCCCGGCGCGGCTGCGCGCTTTGCTGATTGGCCAGGAGAGCCAGCGGCTTCCCTTACCCAGCGGTGTCAACTCGTAGACGCTGCCGGTACGGAAGCAGGGTACGCCAAGCGCCCAGACGACCTCCTCGGTGCCGAGCAGCTCGAAGCAGGCGCGATGCATGCCCTTGCCGCCGGGATCAGGGTCGATGGCAATCAGCCGACCGAGCCGACCGCGCGGGTGCAGCGGGCCGCGCTCCCATGGGCCGCGCAGACGATGCGCCCAGCCCCAAGTGGGGTCAAGCTCGGGATGCTCGGGGTCTTCTGGCGTCGGCAGCAGCGTCAGCAGCAGCGCGAGCTGGCGGCGAGGCAGCGGCACAAGGCTATCAGGCTCGCCCGCCTCCAGGTGCGCCAGCGACCAGGCGATATCGCTATGGGTCATCACATCGTTGGGGCGCTCGACGCGGAAAATGCCAACGTCGGTCTCTACCTCTACCGCTGAGATGATCTGCGGCATGAGGCGCGGCGCGGGCAGATTCCCCGGCGGGCATGCCTCAGCCGACCCCAGCCCCTTGCGTGTGGAGCGGCCACGGCGCGCGCGCGTCGCCAGCCCGCCACTCTCGGCGGCGGGATCGAGGCTGTTGCCCAGCGCGCCCGGCGGCATCACCGGCCGAATCGCCCGCAGAAAGCCGTAGGGACGTCCGACGGGAATCGCGCCCACGCGCCCCGCGCCTTCGAGCGGACGCATGCCGCCAGCGGCGGAGACGGTGGCGATAAGCCACACCTGTGGGTCGGGCCGCGCATCGAGGCCGGGTGCGGCAAACGGGCTTACCGGCAGCGAAGTGAGCGGCGCCGGGTTGGCGACCGCCGCCCCAGGGCTGCGCCAGTGGCCAGAGCTTGTCGCGCCCGTCGGCAGCGTCGCGGCGGACGAGGCGGCTGGAGCAGAAGGAGCGGTGGGCGATTGATAGCTCCAGGTTGGATTGGTCTGGCGCGGGGCCGTGTGCCGAACGCCGACATAGGATGATGCCAGACGATGGGCTGGCGTATCGGTTCTGACGTCTCGCATGCTCTATAACCTCCCCACGCGGGTGTGATGAATGCCGCCGCTTTACCATCCAGGCGATACCGCGTTGTGGCGATGCCGCGAAAGAACGCTACTCCTGGCAGACTCCATTCTTAAAAGCAGACAGTCTACCCGCAGCATGCAGATTGTGGGCCACGACAAAGCGGCCGCACGCCGTCTGCGGAAAGTCTACCTTAGAACAAGAGTTCTTGTCAACCGCCTGCTTCATGAGGTTGGGGAGCGAAGCAAACGGGCAATTGCAGCGTAGTAATGATGGCGGCCAAATGATTGCGTATCTTGTTAATCAGACGGCCTATCCCGCGAAAAAGGCACACACAAGTGACCGTCCATCGCGTCAATTCTCCCCAATTGGCCCATTTTGGTCCCTCGAAGCGCATGGCAAACTTTCTGCATAGCCCGAATGTTTGGTTCGACCGTCTCTTTAGTAGGCAGTTGACGATGGCCACTACGCACTGATAGACTCCCCGCGTGGCAAGGTGAGGACGATGTCCAGCGGAATCCTGGTGCGGCGGCGGGAGGCAAGGAGCGAGAGGCGGCAGCAGATGGGCATGATGGCGGCTCTGATCAAGTTTCGGGTGACGCTGGTTCTGGCGGTGTCGCTGGTGCTGCTGGGCGCGGCCGCCGGGCTTGCCACATTTCAGCTGGGTCGGATCGTCTCGCGGCAGGTGCGCTCGGATACCGCCACCGAAATCTGCACGATGTTGCAGCATCAGCAGTACGCCGCACTCACCGAGCTGGTCGATCCCGCGCCTGTCCCTCCCTCGGCCAGCGGGACCTTCGACGCGCAGACATTTCAGACACAGCTTCAGGCGCTCGATAAGCAGCAGGGTACGGTGAACGAGTGCAGCTGGAGCTCGCTGGAACTGAGCGATGAGAGCGGAACCTATCAGTTTGTCATCCGCCGCCGCAGCCCGACAACCTCTAGCGTCACGACGGTGATACTAGAGCACGAGCCAGATAACGGCTGGCTCATCTCCCGCCGCAGCGAGTTCACCAGCCATCCGATCTAGCCAACTCTAGCCCACCCACTACGTAATTTTGTGGATAGAATTGTGGACAATGTGGATAATTCGTGGCGTGAAGTTAGGCGTGCCTGAGAATACTGCCTTTGGCGTGAATTAGTGAGCCATCTCGACCTTTCCGCTCTGTATCAGGTCGCAGCAGGGAGATGAGTTGGTATAGCACGTACAGCCAACGCATAAATGAGTGTGACGAGTACTATTAGATGCGCGAGCGTTCCCATCACGGCAAACCCTGCCAGGAAGTGCGCACTCATTAGATGGTCATATATGGCATTCTGCCGCATGAACTCAGGACTGATGTCTATTGCGGCCGTTACATATGAGAGCACCGCCACAGCCAAGATGGCCGCAAACCAACCCCAGCGCCGCTCGGATGCCGCATCTAACAATGCGAGAATCCATGCTGCAATGCTTAGAAACAAGGCGAAAGTCAACACCACGTTGCGGATAGTATCGAGGGCCAGCAGGGATGGCTCCAAGGGATAACGCAAATAGCCGTCCGTCCCAAAGGCTCCCTTGGCGTTTTCGATGGCGAATAGCACCCACTTCACCCCAACAAGAATCAGCGCCGCCACTGAAAGGAAGAGAATCGCCCGACGCGGTCGCTGCCGTCCAAGCACAATAAGGGCAGCTACCACCAGCGGGATGAACGTTTCTTCCAGAAGGAACCACATTTGGCTATTCATTCCATGTCCTCTCATCTGCCATAGCTCTTGCGAAGTTACGCAAAGCGCAACCAGTGTAGCAGAGAGATGAGGATGGAGTAAACCTTTACAGGGAGTGCATCGAGTGTTGATTCGACGCCCAACACCTAAAGCCAGGCACTGAGCATCGGCCACGTCATGGCGTTCGTCGGGGCCACACTTTTTGAGTCATCTTGGCGCGGAGAGATGGGCTTTCTACTATCACCCGACTGCTTAGCCCTTCGCGAAGAACTCGGTGAGGGCTTCGCGGACCGCATCGGGACGTTCGAGATAGGAGAAGTGGCCGCAGTCGGGCAGCACGACGAGGCGCGCGTCGGGAATCGCTTCGGCGATGTGGGCCGCGCAGGCGACGGGGACGAAATCGTAGTCGCCATGCAGCACCAGCGTTGGGATGCGCAGCCGCGTGATTTGAGGCAGCAGATTGTACTCGGGCGACTCGGCTGTCTCTTCCCAGAGGCGGCCCGTGGTCGCTCGCGCGGTGAGAACGGTCTCCTTCGTCCAGCCCAGATGCAGGCGTGCGCTCAGCCGGTAGAGTAGCTCAAGTGGGCGCAGGGTAGGCTGGAAATAGAGGCGATAGTACGCAGCTCTGGTCTCCAGATCGCCTTCCTCAAATGTGGGGCTGGACTCCAGCACACGCATCCGCTCCACATCCTCTGGCTCCCTCATGTTGAGCTGCCGCTCGAACAGCTGGAAATCCCCATAGGAAGCGGGCGCGGTATTCAGCAGGACCAGGCGCGAGACACGCTCCGGGTGGCGTAGCGCATATTCCAGCGCCAGCAGTCCGCCCCAGGAATGCCCTAGCAGCGCGGCCTGTTCCAGCTGCAAATGAGCGCGCAGAGCCTCCAAATCGTCCATTTCGGATTGCAGACTGACCGCTGCGGGCTGGACACTCCACGCGGACTTGCCGCGCCCCCGTTGATCGTAGTAGATGAGGCGGAACGCATCGGCCAGACGGTCCAGATCGGGGAGCAGGTAGTTGTGGTCGAAGCTGGGTCCGCCGTGGAGAATGATGATCGGCTGCCCCTGGCCGATGTCGCGATAGTAGAGCGCGGCGCCTTCCACGGGCGCATAGCCCTCGCGTGGGGTGGGCTGGTCCAATGGGTCTTGTGGGTTCATGGCGCCTACTCCATTTCTGGCTGGCCGATTCTTCCAGCCCACGGTTCTAACAGTCCACCACCCGGTGGGCCAGCCAATCTCAGGCGTCTGCCGCATCCACGGCAGGCTCGTAGAGGCGGCCACCCCTGCGCAGGAAGCGGATGGAGCCATCGCCCCGCTCGATGAAGTCGATCTGCGCGCCCTCATTCTCGCCTTTGGTCACGACCACGAACTCGCGCGCGGCGATGGGCCGAAGCAGGTCCGGCGGATAGACCTCCTCACTCCCGGTGGTGGGATCGGTCTCCTTCATGACGCAACGCAGCCCGCCATCCGCAACGGTGATGGCAAGCTCCTCCATATCATCAACCGCCAGGCGATACCGGCCCGCGAAGCGCGCGAGGGCATCATTTGGGAGCGCGATAGTCGTGTGGCCGGGGGCGCGCAGGTCGAGAAGATGATCGAGCGCCCACTCGGCGGCACGGTCGGCCAGGACGCCGCCGCGACCGCTGTTAGTGAGGATAGCGATGGCGAAGCGCTGCGCCGGGACGATCTTGAGCTTGACCTGGAAGCCACTGAGCGAGCCACCATGCTCGACAACCTTCACGCCATCGATGAAGCGGACGGCCCAGCCGAGGCCGCCCCATTCGGCGAAGCCCGCGGCGGGATAGTTGGCGGCGCGTACCTGCGGCATCCGCATCGCCTCCAATGCGTCCGGGCTGAGAACGTGCCTGCCATTCCACGCTCCGTCACCCATTGAGAACGCGGCGAAGCTGAGGAGGTCGTCGGCGTCCGAGATGACGCCACCAGCGGGGGCGACGTTGCGCGAGAGGAGATACCTGCGCGTGACCTCGTGCTCATCGCCACCGGGCATCGTGAGCGCATGACCGCTGGCAGTAGGATAGACGATGGCCTCCTGGGCGAAGAAGAAGGAGCGGTCGAGGCCCAGCGGCGCAAAGAGACGCTCGCGCATGGCGGTCTCGAAGGGCTGGCCCGTGACCACTTCGGCGACACTACCAGCAAGCATGAAGCCACTGCTACAGTAGGCCCACAGCTCGCCAGGGGCGGTAAGCTGGCGGAGGGTATGAAAGCTGGCGACGCAACGGGTGAGGGCGTCGTCGCCCATGCCAAAGTCGTCGTAGTAGTCGCCATACATGCCGCTCTGGTGGGTCAGCAGCTGGCGGAGATTGATCGCGTCGCGGGCGCGTTCATCGGCAAGTCTGAGATTAGGCAGATAGGTGGCGACCGGGGCGTCGAGATCGAGCGCGCCGTCGCCTACCAGCGTCATAATGAGAGCGGCGGTGTAGACCTTGGAGATGGAGCCGATTGGGAATAGCGTGTCTGGGCGGACGGGATAGCCCGTCTCGATGCTAGCGACGCCATAGGCGCGTGTCTCGCGCTCACCCTCGCGCAGGACGCCAACGACGACGCCGGGGACGGTCCAGCGGGCTATCTGCTCATGGATGTGAGTGTCCAGATCGGGGGGTATGAGGCCGGAGCTGGGTACCATCGTGGCCTCCTCCAGTTCAAGGCCGGTCGGAACCCGGTCTCGCGACAACGAGAATGCGCTCCGCAGTCTGAAGACAATGCCACAATCACCGTCGGCATTATACACCGGGCGCATAGAG
>DASUHD010000165.1:0-2104 GCA_036273675.1 Ktedonobacterales bacterium
GGGTTGTCCGCCATGTCTGTCGTACCCGATGTGACGCTGCACAGCGCGAGCGCCAGCCAGACTAACCGGCTCGGCGCGCTGCTGGGTGGGCTGCTGCGTCCGGGCGATGTCGTGCTGCTGGAGGGACCGCTCGGCGCGGGCAAGACAGCGCTGACGCAGGGCATTGGCGCGGGGCTGGGTGTGCGCGAGACGATCAACAGCCCAACCTTCACCATACTCAAAGAGTATATGGGCCGTCTGCCGCTCTATCACTTCGACCTCTATCGCATCGAAGACCCCGAAGAGCTGTTCGCGCTGGGCTTCGAGGACTACTTTGGCGGCGATGGCGTCTGCGTCGTCGAGTGGGCCGACCGTGGTGTAGCGGTGGATGGCGCGACGCTCTGGGGCGCGAGCTGGCTCCGCGTAGCCATTGCGGCGGATGGAGGGGCGAAGCGCGCGCTGACCTGTACCGCTATTGGCTCGCGCGGTGAGGCGCTGCTACGGGCGTTTGTGGCCGCCGCCGAGAGAGGTCGCTAACCCATGCTGCTCGCCTTCGACACCTCCACCAGCGTCGCCAGCGTCGCCCTCGTCACGGACACGACTGGCACGGCAGGTGATACGCGGCTTGTGGCGGAACTGACGTGGCAGGTGGGCCGGCGCCACAGCACGGAGCTACTGGAGCGGCTCGAATGGCTGCTGGCGGCGTCGCGCCTGACGATGAGCGACCTGACGAGCGTTGCGGTGGCGCTCGGCCCCGGCTCGTTCAACGGGGTGCGTGTGGCGCTGGCGACGGCGAAATCGCTCGCCTTCGCGCGCGGCGTGCCGCTTTACGGCGTGCCGACGCTCGATATTATCGCCTGGGGACATCGCATCAGCGGCGGCACGATTTGCGCTATACTGGAGGCGGGACGCGGGCAAGTGTACGCCGCGATCTACGATGCGGCCCAGCCCGACGCCGCCCGCTGGGAGCCAGCCGCTGGCTATCAGGTGTTGACAGCCGCCGAACTTGCTGCGCAGATTCATGGTGAGGCGTTTTTCTGCGGCGAGATGTCGCCCGAGACGCGCGCGACGCTGGCGGAGGCGCTCGGCAGCTGGTTTCAGGCAACTTCGGCGCTGGATGAGCGCCGGGCTGGCTGGCTGGCGGAACTGGCGCTGGCGCGGTCTGCCGCTCAGCGCTATGATGATCCTGTGGCGCTGGAGCCGCTCTACCTCCGGCGGCCCGCCATCACCACCAGCGCGCGCCGGCGGCTGCCGATGCGCGTCGAGGGCGCCGACGAGGCGGCAGGCATGGCAAGCAATGCGATCTTGGCAACACAGCAGGGTAGCGCAACGATGCGCCGAGAGGAGAGAGAATAGCCGATGCGCTACGTCGTGAACCGGATGACGCTGGCGGATATCCCGCGGGTAATCGAGATCGAGAAGCTTGCCTATTCCTCTACCTGGCCAGCCAGTTCATATCGCAAGGAATTGCAGGATAACCCGCTGGCCCACTACGTCGTCGAGCGCGACACTCAGATGTCTCTCCAGGTGGGCAGCGATAGCCCGTCCGATTCGGGGCGGCGGCCGTTCCCGCTCTCGCTGCTGGCGCGTCCGCAGCCGCTACAGCCGCCGGAGATCGCCAACATCGTCGGCTTCGCGGGCCTCTGGCTGATGGTGGATGAGGCGCACATCACGACCATCGCCACCCATCCTGACTACCGCCATCGCGGCCTCGGCGAGCTGCTGCTGACCTCGCTTTTCGATATCGCCTATGATATCGGCGCGCGGCAGGTGACGCTGGAGGTGCGTGTCACCAATTCGGTTGCGCAGAACCTCTATCACAAGTATGGGTTCCGCGAGCAGGGCATCCGTCGGCGCTACTACAGCGATAACGGCGAAGACGCGCTCATCATGTGGACTGAAGATATTATGTCGAACCACTATCGTGAGCGCTATTTCCATCTGACGCAGGCGTTGGCAGCGCGATTGGCCGCCGAGGAGAAGGACAAGGGTACCGACGCCACCAGTGGTACTGCGCAACTGGCATAATCCGCGGCGTTCGGACCATTGGCGACAGGAAAGTATCCCCTATGCGCATTCTGGCAATCGAAAGCTCCTGCGACGAAACCGGCGCGGCCATCGTCGA
>DASUHD010000166.1:0-13552 GCA_036273675.1 Ktedonobacterales bacterium
CAACCCTTTCGATGGCGACACTATACATATGAGTACGCGAGGCGGTACGTGATATTATAGCCTATCAACCGCCCTGACGCTGCCTTGACGCGTCCATCGGCGCGGGCTACACTTCACTAAATGAATCATACGGACCGCCGCACATCGGCACAAGGGGCGCGCGCAGTCTCGATTCATTGGGGGAGGAGCGCACTATGCCATCTTTGCCACCTATGCCACCTATGCCACAACCATCGTCACTGACCGACCGCGCCTCGCTGGATGGCGCGACACAAAATGGCGCGAGTCCATCCGCCTCGGCAGCGTCCGCTCAGGCTCCCGTCATGGCGGCGCGTCAGCGCACGCGCTGGCCCGACGATATCGACGTCATCTTCGAGAAAGACCCGGCGGCGTGCAACATCTTCGAGGTACTCACCTATCAGGGGCTGCATGCGGTCCTGCTGCACCGCCTCGCCCACGCGCTCTACACGCGCCACGTGCCGTTCATCCCACGGCTGATCTCGCAGTTCGCCCGCCTGGTGACCGCTGGCATCGAGATTCACCCTGGCGCGCGCATCGGGCGGCGCTTCTTCATCGACCACGGCACCGGCGTTGTCATCGGCGAGACGGCGGAGATCGGCGACAACGTGATGTTGTATCATCAGGTCACGCTCGGAGCGACCGGTTGGTGGAAGCATCGCGGCGATGGGCGCGTCAAGCGCCACCCCACCATCGAGGATAACGTCACCATCGGCGTCGGAGCGTCAATTCTGGGGCCAATCACCGTGGGACACGACAGCAAAATCGGCGCGATGGCGCTGGTGCTCGAATCGCTGCCCGCGTGTTCGGTGGTGATGGCACAACCGGCGCGACTTCAGATTCGCCCCGGCTCAACCAAGGAACTGGAGCCGCAGTGGGACGAGGAATCGGGCAACGACTACGTGATCTAGGCGAGATGGAGCAAGTATGAGTTCGGAGTCATCGGCGGCGGAGCCGGAGCAGGGCGTCAAGCTGGTCGAGCGTGGCGTCGCGGTGCGTGGCGTGCGACTGGCGTCGGCGATGAACGACACCCCGCGCGCGCTGCTGTCGCGTGCGCCGCTGATCGTGCTGCCCGCCGCCGCCTTCGCCTGGCAAGACTACACGACCATTCTCGAACACTTCGCCGCCGAGCGGCGCGTCTTCATCCTCGATTGGCCCGGTTTCGGCGCATCGGAGAAGCCCACGCCCTCCGCCTTCACCTATAGCGCCGCCAGCTATGCGGAGACGCTCGCTGGATGGATCGACAGTCTGGGCATCGCCCGCGCAGTGCTGCTGGGCAACGGCATCGGCGCGACGGCGGCGATTCTCTATGCGGCGGCGCATCCGCAGCGCGTGCTGGGGTTGGCGCTCTCTGGCCCGCTCGGCTTCGGCGCGGGTGGTCGCGTGGGACGGCTGGCGGGTCGCGCGCTGGGGAATCCGGCGCTGCTGCGGCGATTGGAGCCGATCCTGACCTCACTGGCGCTGGGGCCGAACACGCCGCTGACGACCGAGAGCGCCCTGCGGCGGCGCGAACAACGCGCCCGCGACGACTATCCCGCCTCGGTGGCTGCCTTCGCGGCGCTCTGGCGCAGCCTCGAAAGCCAGCGCGACGACCTGCTGGCGGCGGCGAAGACGGTGACTGCGCCCGCGATTGTGCTCCGTGGCGCGCTGGACGCGCTGGTGACGGAGGCGGATACACAGCGGGCGGCGGACGCGCTGGGTGAGCATGGCGCGGTGACGGTGACGCTCCCCGACGCGGGCCACCTGCCCTTCCTCCAACAGCCGGGGCCGTTTCTGCGCGCGGTCGCTGGCGTCATCAACACCGCCGAGGCCAACGCGGCGCAAGGGTGATGTTCTTTCGTTGCGTATCCTTTGCGCCCCCAGCTCCCTGTACTAACATCGATTGTCATTCCCCGGTCTGCTCGCTGGCCATGCCTTAACGCCTTACGGTAGTCACCTGATCATTCTTACGGATGCTTTTACGAGCGTTTCTACGGATTCTTGCTGGCTCTCGACGCCTGCTCAGTCTATGCTGGCTTTTGTACCGAATCACGGTGACACTGTGCTGGCATGCTGATAGGTTGATGTGGTGTGGTGTTCAGGACACTCTGGCGCCGGGATGGCGCATAGTATCCGCGCCCAGACCACCTCGGCCGGGGTGATGAGACGCGATGGAAAGTCTGGAGAATCCGTTCCCGGTCTCCGCGATATCACTGGATGGACACCGGGTACGGCTGCGGCCAATCACACGGGATGATTACGGCTTCCTCTGGGAATGCCGTAGCCACCCTGAGATCATGCACCTGTGGACTCAGGGGTCAACCCTGCCCACGTTCGAGCAATACGCGCAACATCTGGATGCGACGCTCGCGGGCCACACGCTCACCCTCTTGATCATCGAGTTGCGCACGGCCCCAGAGCCGATTGGGTTTGTCTACGCCTACGACTATAACCCCTTCGACAAATACGTGTTCTGGAGCGTCGCCATCCACCCGGCGTATACCAACATCGGCTGGGGAGTAGAGGCCTGCTGGCTCTTCCTGAACTATCTCTTCACCTACTTCGACCTCCACAAAGTGTGCAGCGACCAATATGCCTTCAATCAGCGCTCGATTCGCATTCTGCTCCGTTCAGGCGCCGAGGAGGAGGGGCGCTTCCGAGCGCAGCGCTACTATCAGGGCGCTTATCACGATGTCATTCGCCTGGCTGGCACTCGCGCTCAGTGGGAGAAAACCAGAGAGAAGCAGCATAGGGTGTTCGATCCGCGCCCCGTCAGCGCAACGAGATCCGCCAGTGTCGCGGCAGCGGTAAATACGGCGCATGATGCAGTATCCCCTGGCGCGTTTGGTGGATAGGCCATCATCCGCAGACTGAGTGACTGGCCCGCGCGGAATTTCCAGTCAGCACGATTGGAAGGATGAGGCGATATGGCAGACGCGAATGGGATGGCGCCATCAATCTCGGCAATCTCGTTAGATGGACCTTCGGTGCGGCTCCGGCCGATGACACGCGCTGACTATGGGTTTATGTGGCAATGTCGCACCCATCCAGAAATCCTCTATCTCTGGATGCAGGACCGCACGCTGCCCAGCTTCGAGCAGTACACCCACGAGTTGGAGGGGTCGCTCGCCAGCAAGGCGCTCACCACCCTGCTGATCGAGACGGTTGACGGGTCGGCGCCCGTTGGATACGTCTTTGCCTATGATTTCAGCGCCTTCGACCATACTGCCTTCATAAGTATCGTGATTCACCCCACCTATGTGCGGTACGGTTGGGCGGCGGAGGCCAGCATCCTCTTCCTGAACTATCTCTTCACCTATTTCGACCTCCGCAAAGCCTCGATGGAAGTCTTCGCGTTCAACCAGCTTGCCCTCGCGCCGCTCCTGCAACTTGGGGCGCGTATAGAGGGGCGCTTTCGCGGGCAGCGCTACTATCAGGGCGCCTATCACGATGTCATTCGCCTGGCCGTCATGCACGAGGAGTGGGACCAGGTTGCGCCACGACTGCTCGCCGCGCTCATGCGCGATGACGGGCATATGGATGAGGCCAATCCTTTTACGCCGCTACCCCTGGAGGCTGAATCCGAGCCTCCGCAAGACGCCTCAGCAAACAATGGTTCACATCATCGCAAGCGGCGACCTCGCCATGCGGTCGGCTCTCAGACGACGCGCTAGTAGATAGTCATTTATTGGCTTGATTGTGGTGTACGAGCGCTCATGGGAAGGGGGTGGGCTGCGTTGTAGCAGTGGTTTCTAGTGGCTTCTAGTGGCTTTGATTCCGCGTTTCCAATTTACCTGAGTTTCGTGAACTTTATGACTGAGGCACAAGGAGATCAACGCACAATGAGTGATGAAACCAAAGAGACTGGCACAGCCAGGAGCAGGCGCTCGATGTTGCGGCTCGCCGTTCCAGCAGCTGCGGGAGTCGCCGCGCTGACGGCCGTGGGAACAACCGAGCTCCTCCACGCGCCCGTCGCCCACGCCAACAACGGCGACAACCTGGTTTTAGGTCAGGGCAATTTTGAGTCATCTGTCACCCAATTGACCATGCAGAGCGCAACCGGTGGCAGCTGTGGCCTGAACGTCATCGATGAGAGCGACTCCGGTCAAAATACGAGCGGAGTCGCCGCCATTAGCTTTAACAACGCCGGCTTGTATGGCCTTTCGGGCGGCGGCTTCATTAGTCCAGATGACACCTTCGACAAGTCATACACTGGCGTCTACGGTCACGTGCATCACGACAATGGCAGTGGCAGCGCCGGGACTGGCTACGGCGTGAAGGCCCACGCCAATCGCGGCGCGGCGCCATTGCTGCTCATTAGCACCAGTGGTGGCTCGGCCAATGGCGCGCCGAGCACCAGCGCGGCCAACGGCGCCATGAACGTTGATGGCAACGGCTCCCTGTATAGCCGCCGCTTCAGCGCCTGGTATCCGATGGCCACGGTGAACCTGCTCTCGCATCCCATTCGCTTGATTGACACCCGTGGTGGCGCGCCCATCACCAATGGCGGCCACGCATTGACTGGCGGTTCTACCCTTGTCGCGCAGATTACCGGCACCAGTGTCGGCGGCCTGAGCGTGCCCGCGCATGCCACGGCCATCATCGCCAACATGACTGCCGTGCCGTCGTCGAACGGCGACCTGACGATCTGGGCCGATGGAGTGGCAAAACCCTCGTCCAGCAACCTCAACTACTCAGGCGGCGTCAACATTGCCAACTTCGTCATCTGCGGATTGAGCTCGGCTGGCAAAGCGGACATTTTCTCGAACGCTGGCACGACCCACGTCATCCTGGACATTGCGGGCTTCATCATCTGAGGTCGCACACCGCTCGCGATGGAGACGGAGCAGCCGCCAGGCGCTCCTGCTGCGTTCTTAGACCTATTGTGCCAGGATATTGTCACTGGGGTGGCCCTCTCCCCCTAGCCCCCTCCTCTAAAAGGGAGGGGGAACCAGAGGTCAGAGCGTGAGCCGAGGCTGCTATTGGGTCCAACGCACAGCTTCAATGCCCGCTCACGTAGCGCGTGTCCTTCGCGGCGATGTGGGGTTTCGCGCTTCTGGTTTTGGGGGCCATCAGCGCCTGCTGCTCTGGCGTGGGGCGGGCGGAGCCAACCTTGCCCGCGGTGAATTCTTGATAGGCGT
The DNA here is from genome assembly GCA_036273675.1 of Ktedonobacterales bacterium. Taxonomy (GTDB): domain Bacteria; phylum Chloroflexota; class Ktedonobacteria; order Ktedonobacterales; family JADMIN01; genus DAHUXT01. The sequence continues at coordinate 5,139 of DASUHD010000166.1, forward strand.
GGGGATCGTCCGCCGACTGCATGCCCGCCTCGACGATGGCGAAACGCTCGGCCACCGCGCCCGCCAGCGTCAGCGTCGCCGCAGTGATCGAAAGCGCGCGCCCCACCGGACGCCCACGCAGTTGCGCCGGGAGCCGGAGCGCCAGCGGCATCAGCATGCCACCGCCGACCGCGCCGACGCGATAGACCGTCGCCCACGGGCCTTGGCGGAGCGGCCTGCCGATTGTCCGCGGTGTCACCGCCTCGCGCGCGATCTCCAGGCCAAGCTGGGTCGCCGTGCTGAGCGTCGCCAGCGTCTCGACATCCGCCCGCGCCTCCTCGTCATCCTCGTCGGTGGTGTCCGTGTGGGAGCTTCGGACCAACCGCAGCCCGGCCAGCAGTGTCAACGCCGCCGCGCCACTGGCAACCGCCGTCGCCAGGAAGAGCGGCCCCAGCAACAGCCCCGCTGTCGCCAGGAGCGGAATCGCCGTCACCGCAAGCAGGATGCCGGTGTAGCCGCCCAGCCCCAGGCCGAGCAGCGCCTGCGCCAGCGAAAGCGGCTTGCTGGGCAACAGCCGCGCCAGCCGTCCGAGACGACTCTCGCGCTTCAGGATGAAGTTGTCTTCGGCGGCCTGTCGCGCCGCCTGCGCGCCGGATGTCAGGCCGAAGACGAACAGAATCCAGGTGCCGACGTTGAGCGGCGAGCTGACCTTGAAGACGCGCAGCATGTGATGGAAGCGCGAGGGGCGGCCCAGATCGAGGATCAGCAGCAGCGGGCTGATGAGCGCGACCACCAGCGCGATGTAGCGCGCCCGCCGCACCGTCGCGCGGTGGCGCTTCCCGCCGAAAATATCGGCAAGCCCGCCAATCAGCGCGACCCCGCCGCCCAGCCCGCCGATGAACATGTAGAACGGGATGAACCACTTCCAGGTCGGCTTCTTGAGCATCGGGCGGTTGTAATAGGTGGTGGCCTTGCCCACCTGCCGCGAATCCGATACCTCGGCGAGCGCGTCGTCGCGTCGCCTATCCCCCCGTGGGATGCGTCCGCCGTTGCTCATCTGCCCGCGCTGTCCGCGACCCTGTAGCCCGCCCTGCATCGTCATTTCCGCCTCCCACCGAGCAGCGTCAGCGCTGCCGCCGCGCCAAACGCCAGCGCCGTCAGCCCCGTCACCAGATAGTGTCTGCCGACCCTGGCCTGCGGCAATTTTGGCCTCTCCGGCAGGTTATAGACCTCCGGGCGGTCTACCAGCAGAAAGAAGGCGTTGAGCGGGCCAACGCTCGTCCGCTCATCCACGCCGTAGAGGTAGGCGTCTGTCACACCGCGCGCGTGGAGCATGCCCACACGCTCGCGCGCCCGCGTCTGCAACTCCTCGACCTCGCCAAACTGGATGGATTGGGTTGGGCAAGCCTTGGCACAGGCAGGCTCCAGGCCATCTTTCTGGCGGTCGTAGCACAGGGTGCATTTCCAGGCGCGGCCGTCGTCGTGGTTGACCTCGATCACGCCGAAGGGGCAGGCGGGCTGGCAGTAGCCGCAGCCGTTGCAGATATCCGGCTGGACGTAGACATCGCCGAACTCGTTGCGAATGATCGCGCCGGTGGGGCAGGCGTCGAGGCAGCCCGCGTTCGTGCAATGCTTGCAGACATCGCTCATCATCAGCCAGCGATTCTCGCCGAGGAATCCGACAGTGGAACTGCTCACACGCTCCGCGATGGCCGTCGCGCCGAGGGCGGCGCCATCAGCAGCCCCATTCGGCTGCCGCCCCATCTGCTCGACGAAGGCGACGTGCCGCCAGGTGGTCGCGCCAAGGGCGGCGGTGTTGTCGTAGCTCATCCCGGTGAACTCGTAGTTATCGCCGGGCAGCTGGTTCCACTGCTTGCAAGCCACCTCGCACGCCTTGCAGCCGATGCAGAGCGTCGTATCGGTGAAGAACCCTTTAGTCACGTCTGGTCGCCTCCTCCGATGGCTCCGGCTGCTGCTTGCGGAGCGGAGACTGTTCGAGGACGAGCGATAGCGCGCCATCGTGCTCGCCGACATGCGCCATCTCCGCGCCCTCGCTACCGATCCGCGCGACCGCGCCGCCCTCGGCTACGCTGGCGTGCGGCCCGCCCGACGGGATTGCTGGCCCGGTGGTGCGGCGTCCCTTGCGCATATTACACGTGAAGACCTTCGCCTCGTGAATCTGCGAGGTCGGATCGAGCGCGATGCCGATCAGGTCATTGACGACATCGCCGGTGACAATGCCCGCTGGTCCCCAATGATACGGCATGCCGATCACGTGCAGCGTCTTCCCTTCGATGCGCATTGGCCGCATGCGCTCGGTGACCATCGCGCGCGCCTCGATCTCGGCGCGTGAGGTCGTCACCGTCACCCAGTCGCCCATGCGAATATCCAGCTCCGCCGCCAGTTCGGGATTGATCTCCGCGAAAAGCTCCGGCTGTAGCTCGGAGAGCCAGGTACTCCAGCGCGACATCGCGCCCGAAGTGTGGTGCTCGGTCAGGCGGTAGGTCGTGATGATATACGGGAACGCTGGATTATCCATGCCGTTCATCGGGTTATCGGGCCGGTCGAACTCGATCACCGCCGGATTGTTCTGCCGTTTGTACATCACATTCGGCAGCGGCGACTCCATCGGCTCGTAGTGGGCGGGCAGCGGGCCATCCTTCACACCACGCGGCGCGAAGAGCCAGCCACGCCCATCGCTCTGCATGATGAACGGCTCGGCCCCGGTCAGCCCGGCAGCGCCCTTGCCGCCGACGACTCGCTGGCTTTCCGGCGCTTTGTCACGCACGAAGTCGGGTACGTCGTAGCCAACCCACTGGCCCTTGCCGTCGTTGGCCATCGAGTCCCACCAGACCAGCCGCTTGCGCTCCGACCAGGGGTTGCCATCGGGGTCGGCGGAGGCGCGATTGTAGAGGATGCGGCGGTTGGCGGGCCACGCCCAGCCCCAACGGCTGTTGTTCGTCCACTCGTCGGGGCCGTCTTTGATGCGACTGGCGGAGAGATTGCGTCCCTTCGCCGGGATGACGCCACTATAAATCCAGCAGCCACAGGCGGTGCTGCCGTCGTCCTTCAGATCGGCGAATCCCGCCACCTGTTGGTCGTCAGCCACGGTATAGCCGCTGATCTCTTCCAGCACCGACTCGACGCGCGGCTCCTGGATCGTCCCTTCGAGCGGGTAGTCCCAGGTCATCGCCAGCAGCGGGCGGTCGCGTTCCTCCGGGCTCTCAGCATAAAGTTCACGCAGCCGCCGCCCCAGGTGGACGAAAAACCATGTCTCCGAGCGGGCGTCGCCGGGCGGGTCAATCGCCTTCTCATGCCACTGGAGCATGCGCTGAGTGTTGGTCAGGCTGCCGTCCTTCTCAGCGGCCCAGGCGGCGGGCATGAAGAAGACCTCGGTATCTACCTCACTTGGATTGACGCCGTCCATCTTCCAGAAGTTGGCCGTCTCCACCAGGAACGGGTCGCGGATAACGCACCATTCCAGCTTGCGCATTGCCGCGCGCTCCATCTTCGAGCCAGGGCCGCCGACGGCGTAGTTCTCGCCAAGGACGAAGAGGCCCCTGATGCCACCGTCCTTCATGCGGAAGAACATCGGGTAGTAGGAGTAGTCAGTCTTGTCGTCCAGCTTATTGAGGTACTGATAGCCCCACTCGTTCTCTGCTGTCGCATGCTCGCCATACCACGCCTTGAGCATGCTCACCATATACCTGGGGACGTTGTTCCACCAGCCAGTCTCCGCCTGATTGACGAGCAGGTAATCGCTGAGTGTGCGATTGCTGGCGTAGGGGATGTTCAGGTAGCCGGGCAGCAGATTGTAGAGGGTGGGGATGTCGGTCGAACCCTGGATGGCGGCGTGTCCGCGCAGCGCCAGAATGCCTCCGCCGGGGCGGCCGATGTTGCCGAGCAGCAGTTGCAGGATCGCGGCGGCGCGGATATTCTGCACGCCAACGGTATGCTGTGTCCAGCCAAGGGCGTAGCAGAACGCGGTCGTGCGGTCGCGGCCAGAGTTGGCGGCCAGCGTCTCGGCGATCTTCACGAAGACATTCCGTGGCGTGCCGCAGACCTGCTCGACCACCTCCGGCGTGTAGCGGGCGAAGTGGCGTTTGAGAATCTGGAAGACACAGCGCGGGTCTTGCAGCGTCTCGTCGCGTAGCGGCACGCCGCCCTCGCCCACCTCGTAGCGCCAGCTTGTGGGATCGTACGTGCCGCTCTCTGGCTGATAGCCGGAGAAGACGCCGTCAAGGTCTTCGGTGTCGCGGAAGCCCTCGCCAATGATTGTGGCGGCGTTGGTATAGGCGACGACGTACTCGCGGAAGAATTTCTCCTCGCTCAGCACGTAGTTGATGAGGCCGCCGAGGAAGGTGATGTCCGTGCCGGGACGTAGCGGCGCGTAGATGTCGGCGTTGGCCGAGGTGCGGGTGAAGCGCGGGTCCACATGGATGATAGTCGCGCCACGCTCGCGCGCCTCCATGACGAAGCGGAACCCGACCGGATGGCACTCCGCCATGTTCGAGCCTTGAATCAGGATGCAGTCGCTATTGACGAGATCCCACTGCGCGGTGGTGGCGCCGCCGCGACCGAAGCTTGTACCCAGACCAGGTACTGTGGAACTGTGTCAGATACGCGCCTGGTTGGTGATATGGACGACGCCCAGATTGCGTAACAGCTTGGCGATCAGGTAATTCTCTTCGTTGTCGAGCGTCGCCCCGCCGATGCTGGCTATCGTCTCCAGCCGGTTGACCCGCGTGCCGCTGGTGTCGTGCATCACGAAATCGCTGTCGCGCGCATCTTTTACCCGCTGGGCGATACGCTCCATAGCCCAGCCGAGCGGGCGTTCCTCCCAATCCGTCCCGCCGGGGGCGCGATAGAGCACCTTCGTCGGGCGGTTGGGGTTGTTGAGCAGTTGATAGGTAGAGGCGCCTTTGGGACAGAGGTGGCCCGCGCTGATGGGGCTATCGGGGTTGCCCTCGATGTCGATGACGCGGCCATCGCGGACGAACACCTGCTGGCTGCATCCCACGGCGCAGAACGGGCAGACGGAGATGTGGCGCTGGGAGTCGCCCAGGCGGGAGCGGAGCGCCTGGCTGCGTTTGCTGATGGGATTAGGAATGAATCCCACGTAGTTTCTGATGGCCATAGCCTACTCATCCCCTTCCAGAAAACCAGCATGCCTGCGGCGGATTCATGGAATTGTCGCGGATAACTCTATCGTAGTACGATGTTCTGTCCACCGCAAGAGGCGAACCAGGCGCTAGCGCCCCTCCCGTTGTTGATACTACAGACGAGCGAGCCGGGCTGACTGGTTCGTGTCCTTCGGAATGATTGCTGGAGAGCTTGCGCCGCCGCACTGTGTCGTGTACCATCATGGACGATGCGCATACTCAGTACGACGGCGTACGACTTCTCATGCCACGAGACGTAGTATACTGCGAGGGGTAGTGGCCTGGCGCGTGAACGCGCGGCTAAGGGCATTGCTGCGCGCTGCCGCGAAGCCTGCCTTCGCAGGCTCGGATGCTGGTTGCAGTTCTGCCAGGCCGGGCAGGCGGCCTTTGCCGCCGAAGGCGCTTAGGCGTGGCTTCAGCCGCCAGCCGCCGATGCCAGCAATATAAACCGCAGAACAGAATGACGCAAGCGCGGAAGGATAGATGGCCGTGGAGAATCAACCGTTGATTGTGCCGGAATATGGGGAGCCAGAGCAGCCGTCGGCTGAGGCGCAGGGGATGTCGAAGGCTGACCTGCACCTGCATACCAACCTCGGCGACGGCACGGCCAGCCCGCAGCGCTTGCTTGAGGTGGCAAAGCAGCGCGGCTTGAAAGTCATCGCCGTCACCGACCACGATCATATGGAGGGCTGCAAACGCGTCCAGGAACTGATTGATCAGACTGGAAACGGTATCGAGATGGTGTGGGGCTGCGAGGTGACGACACGCCAGGGCCACTTCCTCGGCCTCTTCATGAAGCGCCCGGTGAAGTTCCTCACCCACGTCGAGGCCGCCATCGAGGCGATCAAAGAGCAAGGCGGCCTCTGCCTCATTCCGCACCCGATGGGGCGGCTGGTGCCGAGCCTGAGCCGCCGTAAGATCGACGATCTGCTGACGCGCGGCTATCCCATCGACGGCATCGAGTTGTACAATCCCTCGCCCGCCAATGCGGGAGCGCGCGAGCAGGTGAAACAGCTCAACGGCGAGTGGCAGTTCGCGGGTACCGGCAGCAGCGACGCCCACTTCTGGCAGCACATCGGCGCGGGCTATACGCTTTTCCCCGGCTCGACAGCGGAAGACCTGCGGACGGCCATCCTCAACCATACGACGCGCGCGGGTGGCCAGGAGATTCGACCCGAACGGCTGCCGCTGACATCCTACATCGGCCAGTGCTTCTGGAGCATGGTGATCGATCCGCCGCGCAAGCTCTCACGCATGTGGCTGAGCAAAGAGACGACCGAAGCGCCCGACGCGAAGGTGCGCGGATAACGATAGCGATACATCAGGCGGCGTTTCTGTTAGGCCACCTTCGCGGCATGAATGTCGCGGCTAAGACTCCGGACGATTGCCGTTCCGGTGTACGGTGTATCCGCTAATCCGGTCACGCCAGTAACGAGAACCCACATGTTTGCTGTTCACAGCATATCCGCTTCGGCCAGGCTGACCGGGCTGCTGGTCATCTGGGCGGCGCTGCTGCTGGGCAGCGTTGTCGCATCCTTCCTCTCACGGCATCGTGTGGCGACGAGATTGCGGCTGACATCATCGCTGGCGCTTGTCGTGGCGGCGTGGAGCTGGCATCTGGTCGCGTGCGGCACGCCCGGCGTCTCGGTTATCGCATTGCTCATCGCGCTGGGGATGATGCTCGGCTTCCTCGGCGATCTGCTGCTGGCGGACGCGCTTCCCGTCAAAGAGGGATTCCTGGCGGGCATGGCGGCATTCGCGCTCGGCCACATCGCCTATATTGCCGCGATGCTCTCGCTGACGCCGCATGTACAGTGGGCTGTCGAGGGCGTTGCGCTGCTGGTGGGGCTGGTGGGGTGGTATTTCGTCGTGTTTCGTGGTGGCGCCAATGCCACGATCATGCGCTGGGCGGCGCTGCCCTATGCGCTGCTACTCGCCACCACGGCGGGCGTAGCCGCAGGGCTGGCAATCCAGATGCCCGCGTTTCTCCCGCTCGCATTCGGCGCGGTGCTTTTCCTCCTCAGCGATCTGCTGGTCGCGGGCGAGCACTTCGGCAACCTGCGCTTCCCACACATCGGCGACGCGGTCTGGCTCACCTACGGCCCGGCGCAGATGCTCATCGTCTACGCGGTCAATAGCGCGCTAGTCGCCGCGGCTCTACACTAGCCCCTTGTTTTCCCCTGGTACTCGGCCTATTCTCTCCTCTGGCAGACAGATGAGCTATGAGTTGTGTGTCTGCCTTTATGGTGAGAACCGAGGAAGAAGTGATGATTCGTTTGTCCAGGCGTAGAGACAAAGGGAATGTGACCGGAACGCTGCCACACAGGGAGGTGAGAGGCATCAGGCTGGCGATTCTGCGCCTGCTGAATGGACTTGATCTCGTGGTCTACGCGCTGGTGGGTGTCGCGTTCGTCGCGGCAGCCGTCCTGGCCTTCGCCTTCAGTATCGGCCAGGTCATCTTTAACCTGATGGACTCGCTCGGTATCAGCTTTCAGTTGAAGGCGTCCACCTACACCAGCATTGCACAGGCAGTCCTCGCTTTCGTCAGCGATCTGTTGCTGGTGCTGATTATCATGGAGCTGCTGGGGACCATTCGCTCCTATGTCGAGAAGGGCGATACCTCGGTCGAGCCGTTCCTGATTATCGGCATCATCTCGGCCACCCGCGGCATTCTCTCCGTCGGCGCGCGACTCTACATCACGGGCGATAGGTTGAGCGCCGATGACTTTCGCAACGCCATGATCGAGCTGGCGGTCAACGCGCTGGTCATCATCGCATTGGGCATCACCATGCGCATCCTCGATGGCCTGATCGCTCCGCCAGATGGCCGCCACAAGGGGAGCCAGCGCGCCGATGGACTGCCGGTTAGCGGCAAAGATGGTCCCACAACAACGCAGCAACCAGAGCCAACGAGCTAGGACGACGTCACCTGCACGGTTAGCTGATACTGCCCGGCGGGGCCAACGCATCGCATGGCCTCGCCACAGGACACACGCGACGCGGTCACCTGCGCCGTGCCAGCCTTGACGGCGCGAAACTCCTGCGAGACCGTGCCGCACCCGGAGCCGGGCGGCGCGGAACATGACTGAGGTGAGGTGACCGCTTTATCAACAGGGGCGAGCACCTGGGTATCCGAGCTCCCTTGAATCGTCCAGTACGTCGAGCCGAGCGTCACCCGCAGTGTCTGGCCAGGGTGCAGCGTGACGGACTTGCCGTTCTGGCTGTCTCCGGCCTTCATGTCGCTGGAAGGCGAAGACATTCCCTGCCACGGCA
>DASUHD010000167.1:0-7039 GCA_036273675.1 Ktedonobacterales bacterium
ATACGCTCCAATGGGCGCTGAGGGTCCAGGCGGTAGCGCGGGCAGCGGCTGCGGCCCGTTCACCCATTCCGGCAATCTGGCGTCGGTAGCCGTTGGCTGATAGCCCGTCGCCTGTAGCCCGGCCTCTTCCGAGATTCGGTCGGGCAGGCGGAAGGTGGCCACGGAGCCGCGCAACTGTTCCGCCAGTTCGGCGAGGTAGCTCATGTTGTTGGCGGCGTCCTGGGTGGCGATGGTGGTCTGGCGAGTAATTTCGGCGATCTGGTTCATCGCGTAGGCCACCGCCTCGGCAGTCTGCTTGCGCTCGGATGCCGCCAGCGCGATACCCTGAATCATCTGCGCCTGGTTCTCGACGGCGCCATAGATGTTCTGGAGCGAGTTTCCCGCTTCGTCGGCGAGTTGCGTGCCTTTCACCACTTGCTGGGTGCTGTCTTCCATAGCCACGACCGCGTCGTAGGTGTCGCCCTGAATCGCCTTCACGATATTGGCAATCTTCTTCGTAGCTTCGGTCACGCGCACGGCCAGTTCGCGGATTTCTTCGGCTACCACCGCGAAACCGCGCCCGTGCTCTCCGGCCATCGCCGACTGAATGGCGGCGTTGAGGGCGAGCAGATTGGTCTGATCGGCGATGTCTTCGATCAGGCGAACAATCTCACCGACCTCCTGGGAGCGCTCGCCCAGTCGCTTGATCTTCTTGGCGGTTTCCTGCACATTGTCGCGGATGCGCGCCATACCATCAATCGTCTGGACCACAGCGTCCTGGCCAGCCTCCGCGCTTTGCTGCGCCCCGCGCGCCGCGTCGGCGGCCTGAAGCGCATTGTTGGCGGAAAGTTGCACGAAGTCGGCCAGACGAGCCACCGCCTCTGAGGTCCGCACAATCTGTTCCGACTGCGCCTCCGAGGCCTGCGACACTTCCGCTGACCGGTCCAGCAAGCGGCGTGTGGCGGTGGTGACCTGCACTGCGGTGGCTTGCACGCGGCCCACGACTTTGGCCAGCTCCTCGATCATATAGTTGAAGGAATCCGCGAGGACGCCCAGGGTATCCGGTGTCACCTCCGCCTGGACGCGTAGATCGCCATCGCCCACCGCGCTGACTTCTTGCAGGAGCTTCTCGATCTGCGCCTGTAGGCGCGCAGCGTCGGGCGCATCAGTGAGCGCCTTCGAGATACCAGCGCCGGGCGCTGGCACGCCATCTAAGAGGGCATTGACGGAGGCCGCCAGCAGCGAATACTCGTCGTCGCCAACCACCACCGCGCGCGCGTCACGCTGGCCCGCGCTGGCCTGGCGACATACCTCCGCGATTTCCAGAGCGCGCCCGCGCATCAATCCACGCATGCGCAGCGCGGAAAAAGCCACGATGAGCACGGTCAGCACCGCGACGATCAGCGTCACCGCCCAGAGCAGCGTCTCGGAGCCAGATCCATTCGAACTGGTGATCTGGTTGATGCAATAAAATCCCAGGCCAAGAATAGCAATGGCTGGGACGAGTGTTGCGATGCTCACGAGCAGATTCAGTTGTCCGCTGACCGATGCTCCCGTACGGGAATTGGGGTCCATAGACAATGAGACCTCCTGTCACGAGTATTCCGCGGCTGACGCGCAGACTCACGAGATCACCCAATACCGGGCGTGCATCTGATACGTCGTAGGCGCCGGACACAATAACGGATGAGTCCGCAAACGCTGGGAACCATCGGGAATCGGGTCGCCCCTCCTGGCCCAGATGGCATCGTACTGGCATGCTCCGCATGCGCTCACTACTGATACAGCGGGCGTCACGCGCATACATGCGCATACACGAGGCCGCGTATCATCCGCAGTTTATCACATCTCCCCATGCGGCCAAAGTGGCATATGACCTACACCGAGTCCCCAAAAGCGCGCGGCGCGAATGATGGCGTTCCAGCGCCATTCCCTGCGCCTGGTATTGCCCGCGTATAGCCCGCGGCATCGCGTATGCGAACACGCGCCGCGCCGCGTCACACCTCGTAGCGGTAGTGATGAATCGCGTCGCTGAAGAGCAGGCGCTCGGGATCGAGCAGGACCACCGTGCGGTCTTCCAGGTGGAAGCTGCCCTCGGAGTAGGGCTGAAGCCACGGCGGAATGGTGGGGTCGTCCATGGCGACGGTGTTGTCGGTCGGGCGCATCTCGGTCACGAAGTCAACCAGGAAACCAATCGTCATATCCTTCAGCGTGAGCACTAAGAGGCGGTTACGCGATGAGGGTGGCTCTGGGGTCAGGCCGAAAAACGTACGCAGGTCCACGACGGAGACGATGGATCCCCACACCTGCACCACGCCAAGCACCCACGGCGCGGTATTGGGTATGGGGGTGATCTCGGTAATGCGCTCGATGCCTTGCACGGCGTCCGCCGGGAGCGCGCATTCGACTGTTCCCAACAGGAAGAGGATCAACTGGGGTACCCGCTCGGCGGCTGGGTCCACGCCGATCATGCGGGTCAGGTCGTTGAGTTGTTCGGGGTTCGGGATGCCCGCCCGCCGCGCCAGCTCCACCAGAGCGTCGGGCGTCATCGCCGAGTTGCCGTTGCCCGCGGTTCGCAACGCTTGCAACGCCTGCTGCAGCATCTCGTTCATCTGGCCGCGGCGTGGATCAGGTGCGCTGGAATCGGTCATGCGCCAAAGCCTGTCAGGTTGCGGACGCTGGTGAGCAGTTCTTCCTTATCGAAGGGCTTGGTCAGATAGATGTCCGCGCCCTGCTGCAACCCCCAGCGCTTGTCGAGCGGCGTGTTCTTCTGGCTGATGAGAATGACCGGAATGTGGCGGCTCTGCTCCATCTGCTTGAGCTTGCGGCAGACCTGAAAGCCGTTCTGCTTCGGCAGCACGACATCGAGCAAAACGCACTGCGGCCGCTCGCTGATGACTTTCTCCAGCGCCTCGTCGCCGTCCACTGCCGTAATCACGTCGAAACCGCCCTCACGGAGTGGCGTCGCGATCAGCGTCAGATCAGTCCAGCTATCATCTACCACCAGAATCTTCGGTGCGAGCATATAGAACTCCCTCGTGCCTGTCAGTCGCCCCCTGCCGGTTGGCCGCGTCTGATTGATTCGCTCAAAGCGCTACCCACGTTCGTATCAAGGGTAGCATGTGCTGTTGTGCTGTTGTGCCACCGCATTGTGGGCGCTGCTTGCATCAAATACATCAAGCCGGTCGCCCACTCAGACGTTTGCCGTTTTGGAAGGAAACCCTTCCACCTCATTATCCCCTAATATGCCAGAAAATCGTGCCAGATCATCATACCAGAATGACATTACATCTGGCGACGCAATCGCCCATGCATCTGCATCTCACGTCGCGCCGCACGTTCGCGCGCCGCTGGTGAATCCAGGTAGCGCTTGACGGTCTGGGCGAGCTCGACGGAATCAAAGGGCTTCGTCATATATTCGGTCGAACCGGCGAGCTTGCCACGCATCTTGTCGAACAGGCCGTCTTTGCCGCTCAGCATGATGATGGGAAGGTCGCGATAAGCCATATTCTTGCGAATGACCTGGCAAATATTATACCCATCCATTCGCGGGAGCATAATATCCAGTAAGATCAGGTCAGGCTGCTCATCGGCGACCGCCGCCAGCGCCGTCAATCCGTCGCCAGCTGTGACGACACGAATGCGCTCACGTTGCAGTGTGAGCTGAACAATCTTGCGTACCGTGGGGCTATCATCCACCACCAGTACCACTGGCTCACTCACCCTGCACACTCCTTTTCACCATGCGCCACATTCGCCGATCATGACAAACTGACGCCGAATGGGCCAGTTCAAAGATACCAGATAACGTCTCGTCCCGCTATTTCAGGTTCCATAACTTATAGATTATGCCCATATCGTCATCTCATCTCGTTCACAATACGGTCACACCGGGATTGGGTTATGCGCGCATGGCCGCGTGGCTGCTGGCGATTGGGCGCATCTCTTCGTTGATCTCGTTCAGGAAAGACTTCCACAATCCGTCCAACTGAACGCCAAGCCGCGATGAGCCGGTCTCGTCCTCGATCACCACGGTAAAGACATGGCACATGAAGTGATATAGGAGCCAGACCGCGTCGTGGTAGCAGTCCAGTAGTTCCTGGCCGCGAACGACACGTTCGAGGATCTCGACTTCGTGATAGACCAGCACTCCGTGTTCGAGGCGAATGATCTCGTCCATCCGCGGACACTGCCGCTGCATATCGGTCAGCACCGGCGCGAAGCGCTGCTCCAGATAGCGATTGATCTCGGCTTCGGGGAGTTGACCACGTCCGCGAAGCGTGCGCGCGAAGTCGCGGTGATGGGCGAGCAACCCGTTGACGCAAGCGCCCATTGTGCGCGCTATCGTCAGCATGCGCTGCTCCGCCGAGGCGCGCCCTTTCTGCGCCAGTTGATACTGGCAGCGCGTGATCAACCCGATGAGATTCTGTTCGAGTTCGCCTTCGAGGTGTTCGTCAACCAGTTCGATCAACTGCAATTGGAGGAGCTTTTCTATCGCCGCCGCGACGGTTGTTTCGGGGAGGAGCAATGCGTAGGACATCGTGGAGAGGGTAAATTGGCCATTTGCCAGGCAGAGGACATTGACTTCTTCCGGGGAGAGGCCGAGTTGGCGAACATTGCCGCTGAACTGGGGCATCCACCTTGCCGTTGCCTGACGCGAGAGCCGTATGGGGCCAGCATAGGCGCTTTCATCGGCGATCCGCAGCGCTTCGAGCAAGATGTGATCGACGCTGAGCGGGCGGATGAACGCGCCGTGTGGCTGAATCGGCGTCGCGTAATGGTTGAACTCGAAGCGGCCACGCTCCCAGCGAATCGCGCGGCTGATCGGCTGGATGATCGCAAACTCGACATAACGCTGGGCGGTGTCGGCGGCGATCACCTGGTTCTCGACCATGACCCGTAGCGAGTTGGCGTGGTTGTGGTCGGCGCGCTGTTTCAGCATCGTCGCCTCGGGCCGGGTCAGGTGCATCAGCAGCCGAAACACTTCGATCATGTCCGGTGGGGTTACGCCGCTCTCCTCAAGGGCAACGATATGCCCATCCTTCAAGGCAATCTGGAGCGTTTCTGAACCGGAACTCACACGCAAGATGCCAGTTTTACCGCCAAGCGAGAGCATTTTCAACGTGGCTTGCAGTCCGAGCGTTTCAAGATCGCCATCAAGGATCCGCACAGGTTGCTCCATATTGCCCCTCTCGTGCAAACACGCCTGGTGAGCAGTGTATGCTGCCTCGACCCAACCCTGTCCCGATTGTTGTGTTTCGATTCTCGCGTTTAGAAAGTGAGTCTACTCCGAACCAGCAGTTCAAATTTTCACCCGGTGTCCACCAGCATGGCATGCAATAACCGCATGCGATAACTGGGGATGCGTCCAAACGTTTTGCGGGGTTTGCCGGGAATACAGGAGTTCTGCTCACGTGTTCGTCATTGAACGGGACTATTGTACCACAGCTACCGGGACCTTCAAGGGGGGAATATCGGTCAATGTCTGACAGATTCGTCAGAATTGCCGAGGTTGACAGGCGAGGGGCATTGGCTTCGCGACGGCTGCCCTCTTCCCCTAGCCCCCTCCCCTAACAGGGAGGGGGAACTGGAGAAGATGATGGAGACGTCTGTTGGTTTGCCCACGCGATTTGGGTCTCTGGCTCCTCTCACCGTGTTATGGAGGGGCCGCTGGAGAGGGTCTGCGTCAAGAACCTCACTACATTTGGTATCAGGTGAGCAGATGGATAAGGATGCCAAGCAGTCCTCCGCCCAGGATGAGCCAGGCTGAATTGAATTTGCTGCGTGGGAGCGCCACTAACGCGACCAGCGCCAGCGCCCAGGTGAAAATATCGTGCAGCGCGGACTGGGCCAGTTGCAGCGTGACCCCAGCCATCAGCGCCAGCGCGGCGATATTCACGCCATTGAGCATGAGCGCCACCGTGGGCGAGCGGCGCATCCAGCCTGCCAGCCGGTGGATAACGGGAATGAAGAGGAACGAGGGCAGGAAGATACCGAGCGTGGCGAGCAGCGCGCCCTGCCAGCTGCCCAGCACGAAGCCAATGAAGGTCGCCGTCGTGAAGACCGGGCCGGGCGTTACCTGGCCCACCGCGATGGCGTCGAGCAGCTGGCGGTCGGTTAGCCAGCCCAGCCCCTGCACGAGGTCGGTCCGCAGGAATGCGAGTAAGACGTAGCCGCTGCCATAGAGCACCGCGCCGATTTTGAGGAACGTAAGAAAGAGCGTCAGCAGGCTGAACGGCGCGCTGGCGGAACTCGCCGCTGCGGCGAGAGTGGCGCCTACCCCGCTGCCCGCGCCAGGCAGGAGCGGAAGCAGCAGCGACGATGCGGTCGCCCGCCGCTCGCGCAGCATACGCCGGAGGCCGAGCGCGACCGCGTAGAGCAGCGCGCCGCCAAAGAGCAGGAGCAGATCGTTGACGCCGAGCAGATAGAGGATGACGAGCGCCAGCGCCCAGAGGCCAACGAGAAGATTGCGGACCACCGTCCGACCAAGCCCCCAGAGCGCCCGCACGATAATGGCGATCACCACCGGCAGGACGCCATAGAGCAGCCAACCCGTCGCTGGCAGCTCGCCAAAGTGGACATATCCCCACGCCAGCGCCATGACGATGAGCATCGCCGGGCCGATGAAGCAGGCGCCCGCGACAATCAGCCCCGGCCAGCCCGCGCGCAGATAGCCCAGGTAGATGGCAATCTCGGTGGAGTTGGGGCCGGGTATCAAGTTGACGACGCCGATGAGATCGACAAAGTGCTGGTCACTGATCCACTTGCGGCGCTGCACGAACTCCTGACGCATCATGGCGATATGCGCGACCGGCCCACCAAACGCGGTGAAACCGAGGCGCGAAAACAACATGGCTAGCTCGCCCAGCCGCTCCCGCTCGCTGGTGGGCAATCCTTTATTTCCGTCGGTGCTGGCGTCCGCTGGCACGGCAGCATCCCGGTGTTCAGGTGGCCTGGTCACGAGTGAGATCCCCTTTGCCCTGTGTCACTACGCTCAACCATACACCTATAGTTCGCGGATTTTCCAGTGACCTATCGCCTGGCAGGGCAGAGAGCTTGC
>DASUHD010000168.1:0-26401 GCA_036273675.1 Ktedonobacterales bacterium
GACCATGTGCTTGCCTGTCACGACCTCTACGGCGGCTCATACCGCATCTTCGAGAAGGTGCTGCGCCCAACTGGCGTCACTATCAGCTATGTGGACGCCCGCGACGTGGACGCTTATGCCACCGAGATCAGGCCAGAGACGAAACTGGTCTGGATCGAGACGCCAACCAATCCGCTGCTGACGCTGGTGGATATCGCCGCCGTCGCAAAGATTGCCCATGCCCACGGCGCGCGCGTGGTGGTGGATAACACGTTCGCCTCGCCGTTCTTGCAGCAGCCGCTCGACCTCGGCGCGGATATCGTCGTCCATAGCACGACCAAGTATATCAACGGCCATAGCGATGTCGTCGGCGGCGCCGTGCTGACCTCCGATACTGAGGCGTACGAGGCGATCAAGTTCTACCAGAATGCCGCGGGTGGCGTTCCTTCGCCGTTCGACGCCTGGCTGACCCTGCGCGGGGTGAAGACGCTGGCGGTGCGTATGCGCCAGCACTGCGAGAACGCGCGCCGGGTCGCCACGTTCCTGGCGGCGCACCCCAACGTCGAGCGGGTCTACTATCCGGGGCTAGAGTCGCATCCCGACCACGCGCTCGCCCGCCAACAGATGCGCGACTTCGGCGGAATGGTCTCGTTCGCCTTCAAGGGCAGGCGCGAAGATGTGGATACCTTCGTGCGCGGCCTCAAGGTGTTCGCGCTGGCCGAAAGCCTCGGCGGCATCGAATCGCTCTGCTGCCATCCCGCCAGCATGACCCATGGCTCTATCCCGGCGGAGGAGCGCGAGAAGCGCGGTGTCACCGATACGTTGCTGCGCCTCTCGGTGGGTATCGAAGACGCCGACGACCTGATCGCCGACCTGGAACAGGCGCTGGCCCGCGTCCCCGTCGCCGCACGGTAGAAATCTCTTGCCCCAACCGCTCACATCAGGCCACCGATGCGGGCAGTTGGGGAGACAGAAACTATGACGCTTCAGCCGTTGCCGGGTGATCTGGCAGCGGTTTGAGGCGCGAGGGCCACCAGTTGTATCTGCCAAGCAAGATGACGATGCCGGGAACCAGCAGCGCCCGCACCACGAATGTATCCAGCAGCACGCCCAACGCCACCGCAATCCCGAACTGGTAGAGGTCACGGAGTGGCAGTGTTGTCAGCACCAGGAACGTTCCGGCAAGGATGAGCCCCGCCGACGTGATGACGCCGCCCGTGCGTTGCAGGGCTATGCGCGTTCCCGCGGTCACACCATGGCGCGCGGCCTCCTCGCGCACCCGCGACATCAGGAAGATCGTGTAGTCGGCGCCAAGCGCCACCAGGAATATGAACGTGTAGAGTGGAATGGCATAGGCCACGCCCTCGTCTCCCTGAATACGGGTGAAGAAGAACGCGGATGCGCCCAACGCGGCGAAGTAGTTGAGCGTGACGGCGGCGATTAGATAGATTGGAGCGACCAGACTGCGTAGCAGCAGTCCCAGAATGATGGCCACCAGCACCAGCACTAGCGGCACGACGATCTGGCGGTCGGCGTCGCTCACGGCGCGCGTATCGGCAAGCTGTGGGGTGACGCCCGCCAGGCGCACGGTCGCCACGTCCGCGCCCAGCCCCGCGTGGACCGCCGCCTGTCGCGCCGCGTTGCGCACCGGCTCCATCGTGTCAATCGCGGGTACACCATAGGGATCGCTCGTGAGCGTCACCTGAAGTAGCGCGGTTGTGCCATCATCCGAAATGTAGGGAACCGTCGCCGCGTAGAGGCCAACAATCCGCGCATCCGGGCCACCAGTCTGGCCGCCTGTCTGGCTACCAGTTTGGCCGGAGCGAATGGCCGCTTTGAGCGCATCGGGGAGCTGCGCAAACGCGCTCTGCAGCTCGCTTGCTGAGAGCGCGGGGGTCTGCCCTGATGGGCGCGTTGGCCCGATGACCTGCGCGATATTCTTCGTGCCAGCCACCGCCTGGTCTATCGCATCGAGCGCAACCAGGTGATCGTAGGCGTTGCCCTGCTTGAAGGAGACGACGACATTGAACGGCGCCAGCGTACCTGGCTCGAAATGCCGTGTTAAACTAGTGTACCCCGCGGCGGATGGCGTTGGGCTGCGGAACCCCGTCAGGAAGTTGAAGACCTCTGGCACGCCCAGATTGCCAAGGGCGAGCACCAGCAGCAGCAAAGCGCTGCTGACGACCGAGACCACTGGCCGACGTGTCACGAATGCGGCGATACGCCCCCAGAAGCCGCGCGCGGCTGGCGCGGTGGCCGTTGCTGGCGCTGGCTGTGCTTCGGTGATGAGCCGCGGCATAAATGGCCAGAACGCTACCCGCCCGAGGATAGACAACAGCGGTGGCACGAGCGTCAGCCCACCCAGTAGCATTACGACGATGGCAATGACCATAGCGGGTCCCAGTGTTTTATAGAGGCCGAGGGTTGTCAGCAGCAGGGTCAGCAGCGCCACGATGACCGTTCCCGCGCTCGAGGTAATCGCCTCGCCAACACCGCGCATCGCCGTACGCAACGCGGCGTGTCGGTCTGGGTTGCGCTGAAGCTCTTCGCGGTAGCGTGAGGCGATGAAAATCGTATAGTCGGTACCCGCGCCGAACAGCAGCACGGTCATGATGGAGGTGGCTTGCTGGCTAATCGAGAGCCAGCCCGCCTGAGCGACGAAACCGAGCAGCGCGTTCACGATGGCGAGCACCCAGCCAACGGCGATCAGCGGTATCAGCGCCAGGACAGGAGAGCGATAGATGATAATGAGCAACACCAGCACTAGCCCTATTGTCGTAAGCAACAGCGGCAGATCGGTGCTCCTGAAGACGAAGACGGCGTCGGCGATGACACCCGCTGGCCCGGTCACTTTCACCTGAAGCGGCGAGCCGTGACCGTCGAACTGGTCGGTATAGGCGCGGATATCCTTCACGACATTGGAGAAAGCTGGATCGCTAGCGCTGACCGTCAGCGTAACGATCATGGTCATCGCTTTGCCATCAGCGGAAACGAGCTGCGAGCGCGCCTGTGGCACGGTGTAGATCGAGAGCACCGTGCCGGTCTGCGCCGGATGCGCTCCGATGGTTAGCCAATCGTTAACCTGTTGCGCTTTGGCGA
This sequence comes from Ktedonobacterales bacterium, assembly GCA_036273675.1. GTDB lineage: Bacteria > Chloroflexota > Ktedonobacteria > Ktedonobacterales > JADMIN01 > DAHUXT01. The sequence goes on from DASUHD010000168.1 coordinate 3,079, forward strand.
AATCGCTGCTGCTCAGGCCGTTGGTATTGGCAAAGACGATAACCGCGGGCAGACCCCGCTGATTGGGGAAGTGCTGCTGGACGAGCTGCTGCGCCCGAACTGATTCCTGATTGCCGATGGCGGAGGTGGCGTTGTTGTCATAGAGACTCGCGAGCCTGGGCGCGGAGGCCGTCAGGACTCCGGCGGCCACCAGCCAGAGCGCAAGCGCAACCCAGCGGCCAATGTTGCCTGTTGTGCGGTCAGTCAGCCAGATAATGGGGTTCCGTGTGCGCATCAAGCGTCTCCTAATCGGTGAGCGGTCGCCGTGACAAATATATACCGATTAGTACAATATAGCGCCGATGGCGGAGAGGGCAAGGGTAGTAGTAGGAGAAAAGACGTTCCATGTGATACTCGACGGGCGCACCCTCATGCCGTGACCATAATCCCAGGGATGGCTGCGTATCAAGGTGATGGCATGCGGTGCGCTCACGGGCGTGACGGGCCGCGCCTACGCGTTGCGTTGGTCGCGCCAGCGCACCAGCCACTCCATATCGAAGAACTTCTCGGGGGTAGCTGATCCGGCCATAATCAAGTGAGTGGCCCCAGCCTCGACATAGGCGTCCAGGTCTTTCTCCGAGGCGCCCGACCCCACCTCAACCGCATGCTCGATCTCGTCGGGATCGCGCCCCACCCGCTCGCACCACTCCCGCAGCACCCGCGACTTGCGCGCGTGCGTCTCCGCATCGCCAAAGCTATGCCAGATGTCGGCGTATTGCGCGACGAGACGCAGCGTTTTCCGTTCGCCACCGCCGCCAATCAGGACTGGAATCGGGTTGCGTACTGGAGGCGGCACGTCAACCACCCACCGCTCCTTGATGATCCGTAGCCCTTGCTCCAGTGCGTCCAGCCGCGTGCCCGCCGTGCCAAAGTCGTAGCCGTACTCGCGATAGTCGCGCTGATTCCAGCCCGCGCCAATGCCCAGGATCAGTCGTCCGCCGCTGAGGTGGTCAACCGTCTTCGCCATATTTGAGAGCAGCGCCGGATTGCGATAGCTGTTGCAGGTGACCAGGCAGCCGATCTCGGCGCGCTTCGTCACCATCGCCATCGCCGTGAGCAGCGTCCAGCCCTCGAAATGCGGCCCATCCTTGTCGCCATAGAGCGGGAAGAAGTGGTCCCAGTCCCACAGCGTATCCAGCCCAATCTCCTCGGCCCGGCGCACGCCCGCGAGCAATGCCTCGACCGTCGTATGCTGGGGATGGAACTGCATCCCAACGCGAATCTTGCGAGTCACGAACATATTCCCTTTCGCTATGCGGCGAACGATTGCTGTTTCTCCATGCCAAAGATAGTACGCGACAAGGATGCTCGTCTGCCACGGGGCGCTAGCTTTGGGGCTGGGCGTCGGCGTCACGCGCGTGCTGACTCGCAAACGCGCGCTTGTAGTATTCACGGTTGACCCGTAGCATCCGCTCGCTTAGCGCTGGATCATCCACCGCGCGCGCCAGCAGCATCGTCCCCGCCAGCCCCGCCAGCAGCACCATCGCCTCATCGGACGCCTCATCCTCTGACCCACCGTCACCATCATTGTCTGTATCTTGCAGTAGCGAAGCCAGCGCGTTGCGATAGTCGTTATAGGCCAGGGTGAAGGCGGCGCGCACCTCACTGGACGAACGCGCGACCTCGCCGGAAAGCGTGGGCATCACGCAGCCCGCCTCGGGGTGGTCGCGATGCTCGGCGCTGAGGTAGAGGTCAATATACGCGGCTATTCGTCTCTCAGCTGGCTCCCGCTGTATCTTGCGAATGATCCGCTCGCGTGACTGCGCCAGCCCCGCGCCGCACGCCTCCGCCACCAGCGCGTCTTTGCTGGCAAAGTGCGCGTAAAAGCCGCCATGGGTCAGGCCAACCTCGCCCATCACATCCGCGACCCCCACGCCAGCGATCCCCCCGGCGCGAAACCGGCGCGCGGCGGTCTCGACAATGCGCGCATGTGTCTCGGATTTCGCCTGCTTCGTCCGCCGCATAGCTCACCTCTATTCACAAAATTGTTCCCTGGCTACCTTGACGTGATTATATGATACCTGTCATATATATGATAGTCATCATGTAAATGGCGTGCAATACCATGCGCCACGGTGGCTGGTGACAGACGCAGGAGAGTTCCCCGATGGATGTTGAGGATATCGAGAACCAGGCGCGCGCGGCGCTTGAGCTGTTCATGACCCCGCGACGGCTCGCGCCGCGTGATTGGGAGGCCGCGTTGCTCCAGCGGGGAACGCCGCTTACCTTCGGCAATGGACTGGTCGCCAGGTCGTACGGCGCCGGACCACGCGTGCTGCTGGTTCACGGCTGGGAGGGCCGTGGCATGAACCTGGGCATGTTCATCGCGCCGCTCAATGCCGCTGGCTATCAGATGATCGCGCTCGATGGTCCCGCGCACGGCGAATCACCTGGGGAGCAGACGAATCCGGTGGATTTCGCCCAGGGACTCCTTGGCGCCGGGCAGGAGCTTGGCGCACTGGCGGGCGTGATCGCCCACTCGATGGGCGCCGCCAGCACGGCGCTGGCGCTCCGGCAGGGACTGGCGGCCGAGCGCGTTGTCTTGATCGCGGGGCCATCATCGCTCGCGGGCGTCTTGCGGCGATTCGCTCAGGTGGCGCGGCTCCCCGAGCCAGTGGCCGAGCGCTTCTATGCGCTGGTGGGGGAGCGTGCTGGCGAGCCTGCTGAGGCGCTCGATATCGCCCATGTCGGCGCGACGCTCACTACACCCGCGCTCATCATCCACGATCCTGCAGACGCCGACGTGCCATTCGCCGACGCGGAGGCTATCGCCGCCAGTTGGCCCGATGCACGGCTCTACGTCACCGAAGGGCTGGGCCACCGCCGCATCCTGCGCGACCGCGACGTGATCGCCATGGCCACGAGCTTTATCACCGCCGATGTGCCATCCGCCGCCCTGCTCGGCAGCATCGCCTAGTCGGCGCTATTCCGTGAGGATGGGCCGGGTGAGGATGGCCAGGTTGGCCTTCCACGGACCGACCGCCTCGGCATACTGGCGCGCCATCACCTCGACGATCTGGCCGATATGGTTGAGGTCGTGGACCACCCAGGTAGCCAGCAGGTTGCCCAGCGTGACGGTTCCCAGCGCCGGATGCGTGCCTGTAAGGGCGAGCTTCTCCGGCGTGATATTCAGCTCACTCAGCGCCGCCAGAGTCTGCGCGCGCTTCTGCTCGAAGGCGACGAGCAGTTGATCGAGCGAGTATTCCTGATACTTCTCGAACATCGCCGTCCGATTGAACGAGTCGAAGGAACCCTGCTCACCAAATTCGAGGATGATGCGGGCGCGCTCGATCCAGTTGACCTCCTCGCTGTGCAGCAGGTGGCCGACGATGTCATAGGCGCTCCAGGTGTCTGGCCCCTCGGTGGCGTGCGTCCACGCCTCGGGCAGCCCGCGCAACAGCGCCATCAGCGTCGCTGGCGTCCGGCGCAGCATCTCGACCGCCTGTTCGTACTGGTACTCCATTGTACTCCCCTTTCTGGATTGTAGAGATAGCTTGCTCGCATAGTCTTTCAATGCTCGCCCAGCGCCAGCGTCATACCTCAGACTGGCGCCGTGATTGGCGCGCCACCAGGATAGCCGCAACCGCGACGGCCGCCACGCCAGCGGCCACCAACGCCACCGCCAGTGGCCAGCGCGGCCTGTGCGTGGCTGGCGCCGCCGACTCGGCAACGCGCTCGATCATTGGCCGCACGTCACGTAGCGCCTCCTCAGGCACGCGGTAGGACGCCTGCCACAGTGTCCGATAGCGCGCCTCTTCCTCCTGCCATCGCGCGTCGTCCCAGCCCAGCTCCGGCTGGCAGATCGCACGAATAGAGGGGAGATGCGCCGCGCCGCCCTCAGGCAGCAGCAGCCCCAGCCGCACGCGCCGCAGCAGCAGGTCATCCAGATGGCGCACGCGCTCCATCCGCGCCGCCCAGCGTAGCTCGGCCCAGAGTATCGGCGTATCGGGTATCGTCGTCAGCTCGCCGGGATGCGCCGCCGCCACCAGCGCGGAGGCGTCCGCGCCATAGCGGCCCGCCAGCCGTTGCCGCTGCTCCGGCGTAAGCTCTGCGGCGTTCTCATCCAGCGGCTCAACCGGATCGAGCGGCGCGGCATCCGGAGCGGGCAGCGCCATGCCTGGAATGCGCTCGCGGATAGCGCTCAGCGCCAGGATTGCGCTCTCGCGGAAGGTGGTCAGCTTACCCCCGGTGACGGTCAGCAGGCCATCGTCATCCCAGAGGGCGGCGTCGCGCGATTCATGCGAAGGATCAGCCTTCTCCGAGCCGATCACCGGGCGCAACCCCGCGAACGTCGCAATCGCGTTGGATGCCGTCAGTTCCAGCGCCGGGAAGCGCGCGTCGAGCGCCTCCATCAGATAGGCAACCTCCTCCGGCGCGATGGCTGGCTCGTCGTCGAGTGGGCGCGTGTGGTCCACGTCTGTCGTCCCCACCAGCGTCACGCCCTCCCACGGCAGCGCGAAGACCGGGCGGTGGTCGGCGGGATGGGTGAAGCCGACGGCCTGCGCCAGCGGAAAGCGCCACGCCGGGAAGACCAGGTGGCTGCCACGCAGGGGCCGCAGGCGCATCGCTCCGCCCGCCTGCCCGCGCAGATGGTCAGCCCAGGCGCCCGTTGCGTTGACGACGACCGCGGCGCGCGCCTCGCCGGTGCGCCCATCCTCCGTATCGTGCAGCCGCACGCCCGTCACTCGCCCCTCACGCTCGCGCAGCAGCGATTCGGCGGCGACATAGTTGATGGCGCCGCCGCCCGCTGCCTCGGCCTCCCGTAGCAGCCGCAGCACCAGTCGCGCGTCATCGGTCTGCGCGTCCTGATAGGCGAAGCCGCCGCGCAGTCGCCCCTGCGCTACGGAAGGCGCCAGCAGCGAAAACTCGCTGGCCTGGCGGTAGCGGTGCGTCCACTGCGCGCCGAGGGCATCATAGACCGCCAGCGCCGCGCCATACATGCGGCGGCCCGGACGCTCGCCCCGATAGACCGGCAGCAGGAAGCCCAGCGGCGTTATCAGGCCCGCGCCCACCCGCAGCAACCGGTTGCGCGCCCGCACCGATTCGTGTGTTAGCCGTAGATCGCCCTGCGCGAGATAGCGCAGCCCGCCATGCACGAGCTTCGAGGAGCGACTCGACGCGCCCCAGGCGAAATCGCGCCGCTCGACCAGAAGCGCCCGCAGCCCCAGGTGCGCCGCCTCGCGTAGCAGCCCCGCGCCGGTGACACCGCCGCCGACAATCAGGATGTCCCACGGCCCGCCGATGCGCTGCCAGATGGCGTCGCGTTCCTGCGTCATACGACTGTTCTCCATGTAATAATGGGAATGACTCTCGGCCATAAATGGCCGGAGTAATTGAGAACGGGCCATGAATGGCCACCTCGCCCAATGGGCGAGCAGAGCGCCCGTGATCGCACCGACGGGCGTTTACGCCCTTGCTGCCCATACTCCGGCCTTTCAAGGCCGAAAGTGCGTGCTACGCTTCAATGCCGAGGGTCGTCTACCAACTTCCCCGGATTCATGATGCCCGCCGGATCGAAATGCGCGCAGAGCGCCTGAATCGCCGCGATGCCAGCATCACCCTTTTCGGCGGACAGGTAGGGCAGATGGTCACGCCCCACGCCATGCTGGTGACTGATGGTGCCGCCATGCGCCACGATGGCCGCGCTCGCCGCCGCCTTCAGACGCTGCCAGCGGGCCAGCGATTCTTCCGGGCCGGCCGCCAGCCGATAGAGATAGGTGGTGTAGACGCTCGCGCCGTGGCGATAGAGATGTGAGAGATGCGTAAAGACGTGTACGTGCTCGTCCCACTCCGCCAGCCCATCGCAGAGCGCCGCCTCGATGCCGGTCACCATCTCCGGCACGTTGTTCCAGATCGTCGCCGTCTCCACCGTATCAATCGCGTAGCCCGCCTGCCAGAGCGTGTTGCGCAGATAGGGCGTGCGGAAGCGGCTCTTGTGCCACGCCCGGCCAAGCGCCTGCCCCAGATGCACGCCCTGATGCCGTCCGCTGATTGCCAGCGCCTCTTTACGTGTCGCCTCCACCAGCGGCTCGCGCCCGGCGAAGCCCAGCACCATCATGCACTTCTCCGCGCCCGCGCCGCGCACCGCCAGATAGCGGTCCAGCACGGCGATGATCCGGCGATGGCCTGCCAGCACAAGGTTCGTCTCCGTCTCGCGCGGGGTGCTCAGCCGCACCATCGAGAGCGGCAAGCCACTTTGCAAGAGCATGCGCGCGGCGGAAACGCCCTGCTCCCACGTAGGGAAGAAGACCGCATGAAACGCCTCCACCTCCGGCAGCGGCGCGATACGTACCGTCGCCTCAGTGACGATTCCCATCCGACCCTCGGAGCCGAGCGCCACCTCGCGCAGATCGGGACCAGCGGCGGAGGCCGGGAAGACCGGCAGATCGAGCGTGCCGACCGGAGAGACCATCTGCCCCCCAGCGAAACGCTGTTCGATGCGCCCGTAGCCGAGCGACTGCGTGCCGCTGGAGCGTGTGGCGATCCAGCCGCCGAGCGTCGAATACTCGAACGACTGCGGGAAATGCCCCAGTGTATAGCCGCGCGCCCGCAGATGCGCCTCCAGATCGGGGCCGCGCACGCCCGCCTCGAAGGTGGCGAGCTGGCTGACCTCGTCGAAGGCGCGCAGCCGGTTCATGTGGCGCATATCCACCGTCAGCACAGGCGCCGCGCCCGCCAGCGGATTGATATGCCCGGCAACGCTGGTGCCGCCTCCGTAGGGGATGATTCGCGCGCCAACCGTCGCCGCCCAGGCGAGCAGCGCCGCCACATCTTCGGCGCGCTGGGGATAGGCGACGCCATCGGGGAAAGTCTCGACCTGCCCGCTGCGTAGCGCGATCCAGTCGCCCAGGCTCTGCCCGCGCGCGTGGCGCACTCGTTCGGCGGCGTCGGGCGTCACGAGCGGATGTTCTGGCAGGCGCGAGCCGGGAACTTGTTTGACTACCTGCGCCAGCGTCACATCATGCGGCGGCGCGCCTGGCCCGACGAGTTGCTCTAAATAGCGTGTGGTCGAACCCGGCAGATGCAGGCTAATGGTATCGTCGCCCCAACCGTTCCAGCGTCGCATGTAGGCCGCTCCCTCCCCATCCCTCCGCGATGCCTGTATCTGGCATTCCCACTCTTAATAGTGTATCAGGCGAGGTGTGGCTGGATAAGATAGCCAGGGAACAGCGGCAGATGCATGCTTCATCAGGCGACAAAAAACGGACGGACGCTTTTCAGGGCGTCCATCCGCATCTATTGGCAGCGAGTACGTCGGTCAGACGCACTCGCGAAGCGACTGGGTTGAGTTGGCGCTACGTAGCTTGGTAAGGGCGACCATCTCGAGCTGCCTAACCCGCTCGCGCGAGATGCCCAGCTCTTTGCCCACCTCCAGCAGTGTCCGGCTGCGGCCATCGCCGATGCCGTAGCGCAGGATGACCACCGACCGCTCGCGGGTAGTCAGTTGCGAGAGCGCGCGGTGCAACTCTTCGCCCAACAGGTGCTGCGAGGCGATATCGGCGGGCGTCTGCACGCCGGGGTCTTCGAGCGTATCGGAGAGGGCGAGGCGGTTATCGGTATCGGCGGGGGCATCGAGCGAGACAGGCTGCTCGGTGATATGCATCAGGTCGTCAACTTCTTCCATCGGCATGCCCGCCGCGTCGGCAATCTGCTCTGGCAGGGGATCGCCGCCGTTTTCCTGCGAGAGCTGCGAGGCGACGCGGCGCACCTTGCGCAGACGGGTCGCGACATGCTCGGGCAGGTGGATCAGGCGCGATTGCTCACCCGCCGCGCGGCTGATGGCCTGGCGAATCCACCAGGTGGCGTAGGTGCCGAAATGGCAGCCGCGCTGCCAGTCGAACTTTTCGGCGGCGCGCATCAGGCCGAGATTGCCCTCTTGAATCAGGTCGATCAGCGGCACGCCGGAGTTGGTGTAGCGGCGCGCAATCGAGATTACCAGGCGTAGATTCGCCTCGACAAGACGGCGGCGCGCGCGTGAATCGCCCGCCTGTGAGCGTTTGGCAAGGATAATTTCTTCTTCGTGGGTCAGCAATGAGAGGCCGCGAATATCGTGGAGATAGCTCTGGAAAGCGTCTTCAGTGCCATCGGCGCCGCCATAGTGTCCCGCGCCCTTGCCGTAGAGCGCATCTTCTTCTTCCTTGGTGAGTTCCGCGAGCTCAGCATCCGTCGGCTCGACATCATCAACCACCGCGACGGACTGAGCCGTGCTAGACGATGCCAACTTCTCGAATGCCTGACGCAAAAGCCGCGCGCCAGCATCCTCCTCAAGCATCTGTGGTTGCGTGGCTGCCATGTCGCACACTCCTTCTGCCAGATCTCGCAGCGTATCTGACGATATGAACCGGCTATCTCCAGATTTCGGTGACAACCTGCCAACTGGACGTGCTCATGCACATTCCCATTCATTCCCCCCGGCCAGTGTACACGGATATCGGCGTCTGCCACATCAGGTAAATACCTGATTTCTCCTCAGGCATTTTCGCTTCACGAAATGAAGCGTGAATGGGCTGAAAACCTGCCCTCCGTGACCTCACCATCTTGGAAATGACTGGGGACGTGCGTCCCGCAGGTTGTCACCGCGCCTCATGAGAGACGAGGCCGGTGGCCATGTATGTTCGTACCGCAGTACGCATCGAGCCAAGCATCGCACGCTCGCGCGCACCGGGACCACCACTGTATAGGTTCATTCTCGCAGATGGAACCCTGGTTCAGCACATTGTGTGCCACTAGCCCAAAAATTCCCGCATATGGTCACGCTTCCAATCCGGAATCGCGACCATAGCTTTTTATCTGCTACTTGATATACGTGTGAGAGCTACTAACTTTTCTCACACCAATGGCCCGCATGGCAATCAGACTTTCGACTGAGGTCGCCATACAGGCTCTGTTGTAGCATGCTGTCTCGTATTGTCCGCCGAACAGCATCAACCGTTACACAGCATCAACTGTTACAGGCGCGTGGTTGGTGGGCTGGTGGGCGCCCCGCCCCCTTTCAGGGAGAGGGGAACCAGAACCAGAATGCGTGTCCGCTCTGCCTATGGCTCCCCTCCCTCTTAGCGTTCCGATCACGACCCGTTCTTAGCCGCGGCCTTCAGGTCGCGAAGTCGGCCTATTCCCAGTGGCATCGTCATGACCAGCGGAAGGCGCGCGCCGAGAGCAGCACCGCGACCACCATCCACGCGGCGATAATCAGCAGATCGGTCTGCACGCCGCCGAGCGAGGCGCCATTATTGATAATCTGCCGGAGGGCGTCGTTGAGGTAGGTCAGCGGCATTGCCTTGATGAGCGGGGTGAGAAACGCGGGCGCGCTATCGGTTGGAAAGTAGGAGCCACTAAGAAACATCATCGGGAAGCTGATGAGGAAGAACGCCGCATTGGCGACCTCTGGCGTCCGGGCAAAGCTGCCCACCACAAAGCCCAGCCCCTGCAATGCGAGCGCCCCCAGCGCCACAGTCAGGCCCAGCGCGATCCAGCTTCCCGTCACCTGCACGTGGAAGACCAGCATCGCCACCAGGATCAGCGCGGCCCCCTGAAGCAGCGAGAGCGCCAGCCGCGCCAGCATCTGCGTCGAGATGAGCACGCCGGGGCGCAGCGGTGTGACCGCCAGCCGCCGCAAAATGCCCTGCTGCCGCCATTCCACCAGCGCCACGCCGACGCTCAGATTCGCCCACATCAGCAGCATCCCCAGCATCCCCGGCGTCAGCCAGTCGATCTGGCGCAGATTGTGGACGCTGACCGCCTGTTCGCTCAACGTGATGGGCGAGGTCTGGCGCATCACCTGCTGATTGAGGCTGGTGACGATGCTCTGCACCGCCATGCGCGCATTGGCCGCCATCACCGGGCTGCTCTCATCATAGTAGACGGCAATGTTGGTGGGCTGGCTCTGCGTCAGCGTCTGCCCGAAGCCCGAATCCAGCACGATGACGGCGTTGCGGTGGCCATCGCGCAATGCTTGAAGCTCCTCGTCCTGACTACCAGTAAATACCTGAAGCGAGTCGCTGGCGCGCAGCCCCTGAACCATCTGTTGTGAGAGCGGCGAGTTATCGCGGTCCACCACGCCAAGCTCCAGTTTGGGCGTGCCACCGCCGCCAAAGAGCCAGCCAAAGACGAAGATCGAGAGCAGCGCCAGCCCCAGGCTGGTAATCAGGAGAACGCGATTGCGCCGCAACATGGTGACGCTGGCGGCGAACAGCGCGCGAAAGGCCTTCATGGGATTGTCACTTCTTTCTATCTGTGATGGAGCGGATTTGACTATAGGTTCTCTCGCCGCAGGCTGAAGCCCGCGGCTAATCCTGTGGCTAGGCAGCAAGTCGCTGGCGAATGGACCCCGGTCCAGCGGGATTAGCCGCGGCATTCATGCCACAGATGGCCCACCCCAGCGCCTCGTTAGGGTTCATGCTAAAAGGTCATCATGGCCGCGGACGGCCCTAATGACCCTCCTACTCTCGTAGCCCATGTCCAGTCAGCTTGAGAAACACGTCTTCGAGGGTCGGCGCCTGCACCTGAATCTGCTCGACCGACATCCCCCGCGCCTCGGCATACTGAAACAGCGCCGTCATCGTCTTCTCAATGCGCGTCGAATAGAGACGCACGCGCTCCGCGCCCATCTGAACATCGCTCACGCCGGGAAGCAGCCGGAGCGCCGCACTGTCGGGCGGCTGGCCGCCGGGCGACGGGACGAGCGCGCAGTCGATTGTGGCGCTGGCGTTGAGCAGTCCAATCAGCCCGGAGGGGGTATCCTGCGCGATGATGCGTCCGCCGTCGAGGATTGCGATGCGGTCGCAGAGTGTCTGCGCCTCGTCCATAAAGTGCGTCGTCAGCACAATCGTCTTGCCGCGCGCGCGCAGGCGCAGGATGGTATCCCACAGCAGTCGGCGGCTCTGGGGGTCGAGTCCAGTGGTTGGCTCATCCAGCAGGAGCAGCGTGGGATCATTGACCAGCGCGAGGGCAAGTGCGAGTCGCTGTCGCTGACCGCCAGAGAGTTCCGCTGGTTTGGCGCGCGCCTTCTCTTCTAGCGCCACCTCGCGCAAGAGGTCATCCGCCGACCGCGCCGAGGGATAGAACGCGCCGAACAGGTGGATCGTCTCGCGGACGGTTAGCCCATCGAAGAGCGTCGTCGCCTGCAACTGCACGCCGATCCGTTGCTGCACCGCCCGGCGGTCGCGCCGCACGTCCAGGCCGTCCACTATCACCTGTCCACCATCGGCGCGGCGCAGTCCTTCGATAATTTCGAGCGTCGTCGTCTTGCCCGCGCCATTCGGGCCAAGCAGGCCAAAAATCTCGCCGCGCTGGATCGTAAAGCTGACATCATTGACGGCGATGAAGCGCCCGTAGCGTTTCACCAGATGATTGACCGCAACCAGCGCCTCCGCGGTTGCTGGCGGAGCAGGCGCCATATGCGGGCTGCTCGTGACATCAGGGAGCATAGATTCCTCCTGAACGTGGGGTGCGCCATTCTCAATCTCTGGGATAGCGCGTGCGAACATTTCTGAGAAACAGCCTACCTGGGATGCGGGCTGATGGCGCGTGCCGAAAGTCATGGCTGACGACATATCTTTCAGGGGCTATTTGTGTGGCTGGCGAGGGAGAGAGAAGAATGCGTTAGTATGTCTGAAGTCACGGAAACCAGTTTCCTGGGTTACGAAGGACTTTGCCAATGGATGTCACGTTCGAGCCGATCACGCCAGAGTCGGCGAGCGCGCTGGCTGCCTGGCGTTACCCTGCGCCGTACGACACCTATAACATCGGCGACGAGGCGGCGGCGCTCGCCGAGATACTGGACAACCGCAGTCCCTGGTTCGTCGCCTACGACGCGGATGGTGTCCCAATGGGCTACTGCTGCTTTGGCACAGCAGCCGAGGTTGGCTGGGAGGGCGGGCCGCGCCTCTGGACGATGGGCGATGGCGCCCTCAGCGTTGGTCTGGGGCTGCGGCCCGACCTGACGGGCCAGCATCTGGGGCTGCCGTTCTTCGAGGCTGTGCTAGCGTTTGCGTCGGAGCGATTCAGCCCAGCCGCGTTCCGGCTCTTCGTGCTGCCGTTCAATCAGCGGGCCATCCGCGTCTACGAGCGCGCCGGATTCCACCACGTCGGCACGCTGGACGCCCCCGACAGTGGCTCAGACGCACATCTCTTTCTGGAGATGCGCCGCGAAGCCAGGCAGAAAACTGCCGGTAAAAGCGAGCAGTAGCGGATAGTCTGAAGGTGTGGCGGAAATCTCCATTGCCTGTCCTGTATAATAGAACAAGAGTTCTCAGCAGCGGAAGGCTTTGAGAGTGTAGCACACGCTACGGAGACAAAGGAGCGGCGAAACCATGGCAGGAATGGAAGAAGCGACTACAGGCTATGCCGACGTCAATGGCGCGAAACTCTACTATGAAGTGACGGGTGCAGGGCATCCTCTGGTCTTTCTGCACGCGGGCATCGCCAACTTGCACATGTGGGACGACCAGGCGCGCGCGTTCAGCGACCGCTACCGCGTCGTCCGCTACGACCACCGCAGCTTCGGCCAGTCCAGCGCGCCCGCAGGGACGGCATCGTCCGTCAACGATGTCTATGGCATGTTCAAGTTCCTGAATATTGGCAAAGCCTATCTGGTCGGCTGTTCGATGGGCGGCGGGATGGCGCTCGACTTCACGCTGGCGCATCCCGAGATGGTAGACGCTCTGGTGCTCTCCGGCCCTGGCGTCTCTGGCATGCCTGATGAGGAGAACGATCCCCTGGCGGACACCTGGCAGGAGATTCAGGCGGCGGCGAAGGCGGGCGACTACGACAAGGCTAACGAGCTGGAGATGCGCGTCTGGGTGGATGGTATGGGCCGCACGCCCGATCAGGTGGACCCTGCATACCGCGCGAAAGCCAGCGCGATGAATCGCGCGCTCTACGACCACGACGCCGAGATGAACGCTGTCGAGTGGCAGCCAGCCGACCCGCCCGCCTATTCACGGCTGGAAACGATTACCGCGCCGACGCTGGTGATTGTCGGCGACCGCGACGTACCCGACATCCTGCATGCCGTTGATGTGCTGGCGGCGCGCATCCCCAACGCCAAAAAAGTGGTCATGCGCGACACCGCACACCTGCCCAGCATGGAGCTTCCCGACGAGTTCAATCAGATTCTCGGCGATTTCCTCAACAGCCTGAGCTAGTCGCCGCATCGACTGATGCGAGAGGAGCCGCGCATGGCCAATCCACCACGGGCGCGCGTCGAGATCGTCCGCGACGAGTATTTCGGCAGAGTTATCGAAGACCCCTATCGCTGGATGGAGGACTACAAAGGCGAGGAGGCGCAGGCCTGGCTACATCAGCAGGCGGACCACGCGGCTCAGGTACTCAGCGCGCTGCCGGAGCGCGATGCCTTGCTGGCGCGTATCACCGAGCTGAGCGACGCCGGGCCAGAGATGCGCGATCTCAGCGTGGCGGGCGGACGTGTCTTCGCGCTACGCCAGAATCCCGGCGAAAACCTGCCCCGGCTGGTAATGTATACCGGGCCGGATGCGCCCGAGACGACGCTGCTCGACCCGAACGCCATGAGCGGCGAGACACATACCGCGATTGACTGGTACGCCCCCTCGCGCGATGGGCGGCTCGTCGCCTATGGTGTCTCGCAGGGCGGCTCCGAGGACAGCACGCTGCATGTGCTGGATATCGACCAGGGGAAGACACTCGACCTGGCGATTCCGCATGTACAATTCGGTGGCGTCTGCTGGCTGGAGGATAACGCTTCCTTCCTCTACAACCGCTTGCCTCCCTCAACGCCAGAGGCGCCTCCCAGCGACTACTACCTCGACAGCCGTGTCCAGCTTCATCGTCTCGGCGCCGATCCCGCCAGCGATCTGGTCGTGTTCGGACGTGGCGCGCATGCCGAAGTGAATCTCGACCGGATAGACATCCCCTTCGTTGTTGTCCGGTCCGATAGCCCCTGGATGATGGGACTGGTGCTACATGGCGACCTCAAGGAACGCCTGGTCTATGTCGCCCCAACGAGCGCGCTGGCCGACCCTGCCAGCATCCCGTGGCGGCGCGTTGCCAGTCCCGACGACGCCGTGACCGGGTTCGCTTTCACCGGCAATATGCTCTATCTGCTGACCCACCACAATGCGCCGCGCTATCAGGTGATCGCTGTGCCACTGGATGCCCAGGACGCGCCTGACCTTGCGCAGGCCGCAGTCGCTGTGCCAGAGAGCGCCGCTGTCGTGCAGGATATCTGCGTGGCGGGTGGGTATCTGCTGGTGCGTGAGATGAATGCGGGCATCGGTGGGATGCGGCGCGTGTCTCTCGCGGGCGGCGCGCCAGAAGCCGTCTCGCTGCCGGATGCGGGCGCGATCCTCGATTGGGCGGGCGAGCCAGGCAGCAGCGTGGTCTATCTCGCCACTACCGCGTGGACGGCTGCCCCGCGCATCCTCCGCTACGGCACGGCGAGTAACACCGTCAGCGATACCGGCTGGCTGCCGCCCTCATCGGTCGATTTCAGCGAGATCGAGGCCCATGAGGTCGAGGCGACCGCGCCCGATGGCGAGCGCATCCCCCTCTCGATCATCCACCGCAAGGGACTGGCGCGTGACAGTTCGCATCCGACACTGCTCATTGGCTACGGCTCCTATGGCATCTCACTCCCGCCGTTCTTCATGCCGCAAATGCTGGCGTGGTACGAGCGCGGCGGCGTGATGGCCATCGCGCACATGCGCGGCGGGGGCGAGAAGGGCGACGAGTGGCATCAGGCGGGACGGCTGCTCAACAAAGAGAACACCATCGGCGACTTCATTGCCTGCGCTGAATACCTGGTCAGCGAAGGCTACACACAGCCCGGACTGCTGGCAGGCGAAGGGGGAAGCGCGGGCGGCATTCCCAGCGGAGGCGCGCTCGTGCGGCGACCCGACCTCTTCGCCGCGATGGTGATGCGGGTCGCCATCACCAATGCGCTACGGGCCGAGTTGACGGAAAACGGCCCGCCAAATGTGATGGAGTTTGGTAGCGCAACCACCGAAGATGGCTTCAACGGGCTGCTCATCATTGACTCATACCAGCGCGTGCGCGACGGCACGGCCTACCCTGCCGTGCTGCTCACCAGCGGCGCTAACGATCCGCGCGTCGTCGTCTGGATGGCGATGAAGATGGCGGCGCGGCTCCAGGTGGCCACGACGTCGGATAAGCCAATCTTGCTCAGGCTGGAGGAGCAGGGGGGCCACGGCATGGGGTCCACCCGCCAGCAGGAAGACGCCGAGCTGGCGGATAAGCTGGCCTTCCTGCTCTGGCAGTTCGGGCTGACTGGCGGCGACGAATAGATGACGGAGTGACGCATTGCAGCGCGGATCATGCGGCATATGTGATTGCCAATCGCGTATCAGCGCGGGTGAGAACGGCAGGCGACTAAACCCACCTGCGCAGGTTTCAAACAGGCGCACATGGTTGATTCTGATCTAGGACCGCTGTCTGGGAAGTCCGCGCAGGGCAGCCGCTCGAGCCATCAGGCGAGAAGCGCGCGTCAAGTGTGCGGAGCGGCAGCGGCCCGAAGGGCAAACTTCGTGGCCACAGACCATCCAGGCGCGGTTTAACCGCTCACGCCTTCTACACTGCGGTATCGCTAGTTGCCCCGCGCCAGCGACGCCACCATCTCGGCGAGCGTTGGCGCCGCGTCGGGATGGCCCAGCGCGCGCGCGGCGGATGACATCAGCGCCAGACGCGGGGGATTATCCAGCAAGGGATAGAGCGCCGCGCCGAGCGTCGCTGGCGTCAGATTGCGGTCGAGCACGATTTCCGCCGCGCCCGCCTGGCGGAACATCTCGGCGTTGACGGCCTGCGGCGAGCCTGTGAAGCCCGGCGGCAGCGGAACAAGCATGCTCGGCTTCCCCATTACCGCTAGTTCGGTCAGTGTCGATGCGCCGGAGCGGCAGAGCGCGATATCGCTGGCGGCCAGCGCGGCGGGCATCTCTTCGTTGAGGTAGGGATAGAGCCGATAGCGGCCATGCGACTCTGATGAGCCTGAGAGCGTAGCCAGCTGGGCATCGGCTGCGTGGCGCGTCGCCTCATAGGTCAGCCCGCCACTGACGTGCAAAACATGGCAGTGCTTCAACAACTCCGGCAGGGCATTTACCACCACCTGATTGAGATGGCGCGCGCCCTGGCTGCCCCCCGTCACCAGCAAGACCGGCCACTCTGGCGAGAAGCCAAACCGCGCTTTATGCGGGGCGGGGTCCGCGCCAACCATCGCCAGTATCTCTTCGCGAACCGGGTTGCCCGTCAGGGTCGTGCGGCGGCGGGGAAAGTGGCGGAGCGAGTCGGGGAACGAGACGGAGATGCGCGTGGCAAAGGGCGTGAGCAGGCGGTTCGCCAGATTGGCGGGGACGTCCTGCTGATGCATCACCAGCGGTACTCCTTCGATGCGCGCCGCTAACCCGGCGGGCACCGAGACATAGCCGCCGCTGGTAAACGCCGCATCGGGGTGGAAGTTTTGCACGTGGCGCAGCGCCTGCATCATCCCCACAGGGATGCGTCCGATATCGGTGAACGTCTGGCGCGAGAGATAGCGGCGCAGCTTGCCCGCCGTGATCGTCACCATCGGCAGCCCGGCGGCGGGTACGATCTTCGTCTCCAGGCCGTTAGCATCGCCCAGATAGAGAATATCGGCGTCGTAGCGCGCTTGTAGCTCGCGCGCCACCGCCAGCGCGGGATAGATATGTCCGCCAGTGCCACCGCCCGAGATCAGTATCCGCATGCTCCATCCATTCTCTGCCACATCTGGACTTCCGCACCCAATCGGATGACCCAGCGGCTATCAAGAGCGTATCATACCCTGTGCAGGCGCCTGTGCCAACAGGGAATAGCGCTTTCGGGCGGGTGGATTCCGCCTGGTAGCCCTTTGCGCATCTTAGCTTTCAGGCTGGTGAACTGTCGCCGGGGAATAGACAAGTCGAGTGAGGTGGCGCAGCGCCGCCAGCACCTGCGCAAAATCTGCTGGCCCAAGAGCACCACTCCATTCCTGTTGTGTCGCCTCCACGACCTCACTGGCAATCCGATTAACTGCCCAGCCACGCTCAGTACGCCGAATCAATGCCGCGCGTCCATCGCGGGGATCAGGTACGCGCTCGACATATCCAAGGCCCGCCAACACATCAACGAGTTGTGTCATGGCCGACTTCGTCACCCCACACATCTCGGCTAACTCCGATAATCTGCTCCCCTCAGGCTTGCACCATTGAAAGACTGGATGAAACGCTGGGCGGAAGTCTGCGAACCCTTGGGCATGCAGCGCCTCGACTACGCGCCGATTGATAGCCTGCGACAGTAAATTAAGGGTTGCCCCGATCATCAGGCGATCAAATGGTATAGAGTCTACGGTCATGTGTCGTCCTCCTCTTGACATTATACTTAAGAAACTGTACTATTTCATTTAGTTAAGATTCTTAACTAAATGTCGCGTCATTTGTCGCGGAGGACAGGTTTGTGCAGCATCGAGTGTGAAAGTGAGGAGGTAAGGTATGTCTGCTGAGGAGAATCGTGCGGTAGTACGTCGTGTGCTTGACGCGCTCGACAATGCCGATTGGGCGGAGATCGAACGCCATCCAGGGCTGTACGAGACACGGCAACACTATCCGATGAATAAGGCAGCAGTCCCCGATTCACGCCATACCATCGAGACACAGGTCAATGAAGACGACCTGATCGCCAGTGTATGTACGGTCAAGGGGATCCAGTCAGGCCCGTTCTTTGGCATACCCGGCACAGGTAAGCCGGTGAGCTTCACGGTACTCATGGTAGACCGCATCCACGATGGGTTGATCGTGCACCATTGGGCGCTACCAGACCTCATGAGCATCTTCCGCCAGATTGGCAGACCACTACTCTCCATGCCGGAGGTCTCGCCACCACCCGAGTTGGAGTAATTCATGTACCTAGGATGCGCAGTCGCTACCACAGTGGCTGCGCATCCGGCTCTCTACCACTCTGGCGTCACTCCCTCCACCACGCCCCGACCTGGCGAGCATAACACGCGTGCGTATACCTGGATGATGCAGTACAATAGCAATCCAGGAGAGCATAGATTACTCACTAGAAGGAGCCTGTAGATGGCAGATACATCCGATCCGGTAAACCAGGGCGACAAGGGCGCGGGTGATGGCAGGCGCGTTGCGATAGGCGACCGCGCGCCCGACTTTATGCTGCCCGACCAGACCGGCAAATCCGTGCGGTTGAGCGACCTACTGAGCGAGCAGGCGGTTGTCCTCTATTTCTATCCCAAAGACGAGACACAGGGCTGCACCGCCGAGGCCTGTAGCTTCCGCGACTCGTACGAAGTCTTCAAGGAGGCGGGCGCAGAGGTCGTCGGCGTCAGCTCGGACTCGGTAGAATCGCACGAGAGTTTCGCCGCGCACCACCGGCTGCCGTTCATCCTGCTCAGCGACGAGGGCAGCGCGCTGCGCAAGCTCTACGGCGTGCCGACGACCATGGGGATGTTCCCTGGCCGTGTCACGTATATTATTGATCGCGACGGCATCGTCCGCCACATCTTCTCATCGCAGCTCCAGTTCAACCGGCACGTCATCGAGGCGCTCGACACGATCCAAGGCATGCGGCAGTAGCGAGGTCTCTGCCTCTAGGTCGCCGTCGCCTCAGCGAGTTGGTTCTGATCGGCGGGAATACGGTCACCGTGGCGGTGGGCGATCTTCCACTCGCCATCCTCGCGGCGGTAGACGTGGGTGACGCGCAGAGTGTACGAATCGAGCGGAACGCTATCCCAGGATACCGAGGTGTGTTCGTAGCCGACCGTGTAGGCCAGGTCTCCACTTACCCCGGCAGCGATGAGATCGAAGCGGTATGAGGTACAGTCGGAGAACCCCGACCCAAGCCAGCGGAAGAGCTGGCTCACCTCATCCCAGCCAGTCGCGTTCTTCACCGCGCCAAGCACCGTCACCGGATCGTTTCTCGACCACATCGCCAGCCGTGGCTCTGGATCGCCATTGTGGATCGCTTCCTCTGCCACGAGCTGACGCGCGAGGGTCGTGGCAAGGAAGTCATCGAGTTCACGGTCGCTCATTGGGCATCTCCCCCCTTTAGAGACCCAATCACAACCCGTTCCTAGTCGCGGCATGAATGCCGCGGCGTCGGCCTACTCCTATCATTGCCCCTAGGGCATGACCGTTTTGTGAGGTGTTCTTAAACACATGGCGTCCCGCTACTGCCGGGCTTACGGAGAAGCGTGTGGCAGTCGTTCACGAGACGGTCACGGCGACATGCTGCACCGCGTTGTTCATGAAGCCGCCGACGTTCCAGGGCGCGTCCAGCGGCTGGACGTTGCCTGCGCTATCGGTGGCGCGCGAGCAGAGATCATACTCGCCGGGCGTCGCCTGCCAGTCAAACGTCCACGGTCGCCAGGCATAGGGTGACGACGACGGCGCCTCGCCGAGCGTAGCATCCTGCCAGGCGCGCCCGCCATCCGTACTGACCTCCACCCGCTCGACAATCCCCTGCCCCGACCACGCCCGGCCAGCGAGCGTGCGGGCGCCAGCCGCGAGAACGCGCGCGCGCGACATGAAATCGGGGATGCCCGGCGGCTCCATCAGCGAGCGCGGCGCCATGCGGGTAACCGGTACGCCGGGGTCGTCGTCGTTCTTCTTGAAGAGGTATGTTCCCGCCTGCTGGTAGCCCTGGAACGGCTCGGCAATCAGCGTGATGCCCCGCAGCCACTTCACATGCGTCATGCCATACCAGCCGGGGACGATCAACCGCAGGGGATAGCCGTGTTGCGGCAGGAGCGGCGCGCCATTCATGGCGTAGGCGAGCAAGACCTCATCGCGCAGCGCATCGTCCAGCGTGAGGCTGCGCTGGTAATCCTGCGCCTCTCCGCCCTGAATGCCGCGATCTATCCCGGTAAAGACGGCTTCGATGGCGTCGGAACGGATGCCCGCCTCGCGCAGAATCGGGGCGAGTGGCGTACCGGTCCACTCCGCCGTCCCCACCGCCTCGTTGAGCCAGGGCTGGCTGATCGAGCGGGGGGTCAGGAGCGCGCGCCCGTTGCCCGCGCATTCGAGCGTGACGGGCAACGTCACGCTGGGCCGCGCCTGAAGCTCTTCCAGGCTGAGCGTGAGCGGCCGCTCGACCAGGCCATCCACCGCGAGACGCCAGGAAGCGACCTCGACGGCGGGAATATCGAAGTGAATCAGCAGATAGTGCAATCCCGCCGGAGTGATCGGATAGCGAAGCGCCTCCAGCGGCATCGCGTGGTTGCGCGCCGCCAACTGCAACTCCTCCATGGATACGGATTCCGATGCGGGCGGATTCTCTACAGAGGGCGCTACGGGCTGTCCAGTTGTCTGCGATGCCATGGTATGCCGCCTTTCCGCGCGGACGGTACCAGCGATCAGCGCCTGCGGGGGTCCGCGCCTCCCCTATATTTGCTTTCATCTTCTCCCTTCGACGCGCCAAGTTTACCATAAGCTGCATGTCGGAACGTGGGATTTGCGGTAGGTATTTATGAGCAACCGTACCCGCGAATATAGCTGGATAATGCGGTAGCCTCTCACGCCAGCCCGGTCAACTGCTCGCTGACCTGCCAGAGCCGCTCCTGCGCCGTCTCATCGTAGGACGCCTGCGAGGAGAGCTTTGGTTTGCATTTGTAGAAATACTGGCCGCTCACCGTCGCCACCTCCGGCGAGGACGCCAGGTAGATCGAGGTCTCGGCGCCCTTATCTACGTTGATCATGAAGGGGCGCGCCAGTTGCATAGCAACATTCATCACCGGTCCGTTATTGCGCGCGAAGTTCGATCCGACAACGCCGGGATGCAGCGTGTTCGCCGTGACGCCGCTACCATCCAGTCGCCGGGCCAGCGCGTAGGTGAACATGATGTTGGCGAGCTTGGTCTGGCCGTAGACGCCAAACGGCGAGTAGCGCCCCTTCGTCTGTTGTAGATCGTCGAAGGGGATATGCGCGCCATTGTGCGCCATTGATCCCACCGTGACGACGCGCGCGGGCGTATTGGCGCGCAGCGTATCGAGCAGCAGGTTTGTCAACAGGAACGGCGCGAGGTGGTTCAAGGCGAAGGTCAGCTCTAACCCGTCGGCGGTCACTTGCCGCCGCATGAAGACCGCGCCCGCATTGTTGACGAGTACGTGTAGCGCGCCATAGCGTCGCTTGAACGCGTCGGCCACGCCACGTACCGCCGCCTGCGAGCTGAGGTCGGCCAGCAGGTAGTCTACCTCGTTGTTGCCCGTCTGCTGGCGAATCGCCTCCACGGTTGCTCGCGCCTTCGTCTCGTTGCGCCCGACAATCGCCACGGTCGCGCCACGCGCCGCCAACTCGCGGGCCGTCACCAGCCCAATGCCGGAAGTTGCGCCGGTAATCAGGCAAATCCTGCCATTCATCTCGCTACTCATCTCGCCACGATCTTGCCGCATATCTTCTCCACTCTCGCCCTGTCTCGCCCGCCTGGCAAAAACAGCGTACCTTTGTAGAGTATATCGCTACGGGTATCACTCCCGGTAGCCGCATTTGCGGCTGGCGGCTGGTCTGCGCTACCGTCTGCCTATGACACCTGAGCAAGCGCTTTCCTCGGCCAATTCGCGCCCCTGGCCGCCGCCCGACAGCCCGTGGGTCATGAGCCAGATCTGGCGGAAACTGCTGTTCGCGCACTGGCCAGTTCCCGCTGAGATGGTGCGCCCGCTGCTGCCCGCCGGGTTGGCGCTCGATACCTGGGACGGTCAGGCGTGGCTGGGCATCGTGCCGTTCCAGATGGAGCGCGTCCGCTTTCGCGGGCTGCCGGGCATCCCCACCGCCACGCGCTTTGGCGAACTCAACGTCCGCACCTATGTCACGGCGGACGACAAGCCCGGCGTCTTCTTCTTCAGCCTGGATGCTGGCAGCCTGCTTGCCGTTCTGGGGGCGCGGGCGCTCTTTGCGCTGCCGTACTACCATGCGCGTTTCGCTATTGCGGCCGAGGGCGGCGCCATCTACTATCGCTGCGAGCGCAAGGGAAGCGGGAAGCCACGCGCGGTCTTCGAGGCGCGCTACCAGCCGACTGGCCCGGTACAACTCGCGCAACCCGGCTCGCTGGAAGACTGGCTGACGGCGCGCTACTGCCTCTATACGACACGCGGCGCCCGCCTGATGCGCGGCGAGATACATCACGCGCCCTGGCCGCTGCAACCCGCGACGGCCAACATCGTCCGCAACACCATCGCCGAGCCTGCGGGGATCCGCCTGCCCGCGACGCCGCCGCTGCTCTACTACTCCGAGCAGCTGGAAGTGGTGGTCTGGCCGTTGCGCGCTGTGCATACATAGCTGCCCGCTTGACCATTACCTCAACCGCGACCGGCGTTGTGGCGGAATACCTCCAAAAACTAGGGTTTTCCCTAGGGCAATTTTGCGTAGAGGTTGGTATACTTCCAGCGGCGGATGCTGCCAGGCGGCGCAAGGGCGCGCCTCATCTCACACCGCCCTCACCTGCTTGAGAAGGAGAAACCATGAGTTGGTATCCAACCGACGACACCCTGCCCCGCCCCATTACCCCCACCTCCTACAGATCGGCGCCGACCTCATCCACCCTGGGACGCATGCCACTCGCACTGGCCACGGCATTTCCTGTTCCGGTGGAGGCGGAGGTGGTGAGCCGGAGCGATTTCCTGCATGTCATGCTGCGCGCCGCGCTGGGAGCCAACTATCTCGCGCCCATCACCACGCCATCCTACATGCTAGATATCGGTTGCGGTTCGGGCCGCTGGGTGCGCGAGATGGCGGGCGAGTTCCCAGGCGCGCGGGTGGTCGGGCTGGATACGGCGTCGCCAGACGAGAGCAATCCGGCGACATCGGGTGTCTTTGCCGCCTCCAATGCCCGCCCCCGGAGCTATGCATTCGTCCAGCACAACGTGTTGGAGCCGCTCGCCTTCGCGCCCAACTCCTTCGACCTGACACATATGCGCCAGATGACGCGTGACCTGCCGGTGGCGGCGTGGCCACGTGTGGTGGGCGAGATGGCGCGGGTCACCACGTTTGGCGGCTGGGTCGAGCTGGCGGAAGGGGACCTGGTGCATAACGGCGGTCCGGCGCTGGAGGCGATGCAACGCTGGGCGCTTCAGGCGTGGCAACAGCACGGACTCGACCCGCGCGTCAGCTCGAAGCTCGGCGACCTGCTGCACAAGCTCTCGCTGACCGATATCCACATGCGCACCGTTGACTTGCCCATCGGGCCACACGGCGGGCGCTTTGGCGAGCTGATGGGCGCTGATTTGATGGCGCGGATCGAAGGCCTGCGCGCGCAGATCATCGCCGCACGTATCGCCTCGCCAGAGGCCTTC
>DASUHD010000169.1:0-5067 GCA_036273675.1 Ktedonobacterales bacterium
GGGCTTACGCGGGCTCTCAGGTATCCGCCGAGCATCCCCCCAAGCGGCGCCAGCCCAACGCCAAGCAGATTGACGCCCAGGAAGAAGGGCAGGAGGAGGGCAATGGCCCATATCAGAGGGAATCTCAGCCAGGGTCCCGACGACACAGCGTTGAATACGTGTGGCGCGACACCGACTTGTGGATGCAGGAGTGACGCTGACTGCGGCGATGTAACAAGATCCCAGACAGCAATAGCCGCCACGATCAGCCCAGCGGCGCACGCCCCACTTATGGCTGCTGTGAAGCCGACCCAGGCGCCTCTGCCACGGGCCTGCGCCGGGACGAGACCACTCACCGTGGTGAATGCTCCCAATCCGCCGATCAGGAAGTAGCATATCGGTGTACCGACGACCCACCCCAGGAACGTTCCTCCAGGTGCGCCGAGATACGCCACAGCAACCTGTGAGAGTGGGACCAGGACGATGCCAAGGATAATAGGAACAACCAGGTTGGACTTGGGGGTGCGTTGTGCTATGGCAGTCGTCATGGGCTTATCCTTTGCGCGAGAACCATCCTGGGCGGAATAGGGAAAACGACCTGTCTCTAAAGGTTACAGTACATACGCATACAGCCCCATCCATCTCACAGTGGAAAGCAACTAGCCCCCTTTCCGGCACATTGGGAAGGGGGCTAGAGAGAGTGGTCAGCAGATGGTCAGTCAGCTACTCGCGGCTGAAGCGCTCCAGCGTGGCGTAGATATCGTCCGCTGTGGGATAGAACGCGGTTTCTTCTGGCGCGTTATAGGGTACGGCGGGCGCGGCTAGGGCTGTCACCAGCGCGGGCGCCGTATCCATATCCCAGAAGAAGTTTTCCGCGATCCACGAGTGGATGTGGCGGCCAAAACTAGTCATGTCTGACTCTTCGGTGACGACGATGGCGCGGTTCGTCTCCTTCACCGACGCGCGAATCGCCTCGGTATCGAACGGCATCAGCGTGCGCAGGTCGATCACATCCACCGACCCGCCCTGCGCCTCGGCATACCGCGCCGCCGCAATCGCCCCCTCCAGGAACATCATGCCCCAACTGACAATCGTGGCCATCGGCGCGCCGCTGCCAATGCGGATGGTGCGCGCCTTACCGAACGGTTCGGTATAGTAGCCGTCAGGCACATTCCATAGCTCGGCCAGCTGCGGGATGGGCGCGCCACCCTTCGTCGCCGTGGGAACGTCGGCGCGATAGAGCCGCCCGCGCTCCAGGAAGACGACCGGCGAGCGCGCCTGCGACGCCTCGATCAGCAGCCCCTTGGCGTCGTAGGGAGTGGCTGGGCAGACGGTAATCAAGCCGGGGACGTTGGTGAACCACTGCTCGCCCGCGTTCGAGTGGCCGAATGCGCCGCCGCCTGAGCCGCTATCGGAGATCGGGCCGCCCCCACCGGAGCCAGCCTTCATCCGCAGCAGCATCGGGCAGTTCCAGTCGCCAAAGGACTGGTAGTAGATGCGCGCCGCCAGCCGGATCGTCTGCGTGGCCGACTGGTGGTAGTCCACGAACTGAATCTCGCCGCAGCGCGCCTTGTCGTCGGCCATGCTGCATCCGGCGGCGATGCCCGCGATGAACTGCTCGTTGAGCGCGCTGCTGATCGCCGTGCCGGGATACTCCTTCACCAGCCGCTGCGTCGCATTGAAAACGCCGCCGGTCGAACTGCCAACGTCCTGCCCGAAGACGAAGAAGCCAGGGTCGCGCTTGACGATCTCAACCAGCGCATCGTTGACCGCCTCGATCATCGGTATCTTGCGCGTCGGGCCGGATGGCGGCTGTAGCGCGGCGGATGGCATCTCGATGACACGCTCGGTGACGCGCTCGCTGGGAACTTCTGGCTCGGTCAGCACCTGATCTTCGGCGGCGTCGATCCGTGCCTTGGCCTCGTCGCGGAAGCGCTCGATGTCCTCCTGCTGGATCAGCCCCTGCTCAACCAGCATCTCGCCCAGCCGCTTGACCGGGTCTTTGGTGCGGGTCGTCTCTTCGATCTCCTCGCGGGTGCGATAGCGGCGAATATCGGTGCTGCTGGAGTGCGCGTCGAGCAGGCCGCCGTGCAGGTGCATGAAGGCTGGCCCCTCGCCGTTGCGCAGACGCTCGGCAAGCTGGCGCGTCGTCTCGTAGACCTCCAGCGGGTTGACGGCGTCCACATCCACGGCGATGGCGTCCATCGCGCGGACCTGCGCCGTCAGGTCGCCCGCCCACTGCGCCTGCTGCTCGGTCATGATCGCCCAATGGTTGTTCCAGATCGTCATCAACACCGGCAGTTTGTGGACCGTCGCCTGGCGCAGCAAGACGTTGACATCGTTGGTCGCGGCGCTGCCGTCGCCACCGGAAAAGAGGACGACCCGCCGGCTGCCGTCACGCTTGAACGCCCAGCCGACGCCGCCCGCGAAGGGCGCGAGCCCGCCCACCTCACTGAAGGTCGGCATCACATGGAACGCGCGGCTGCTGTAGTGCGATGGCATGTTGCGCCCGCTACACATCGGATCAGTCACACGCGAATAGGCGGCGCGCAGCACACCGTGTACATCGTCGGTGCGTTGGAGCCAGCCCGCCAGGTCGCGGTAATAGAACGAGAGCCAGTCTTCGTCGTCGAGCGCGGCGACGACCGCCGCCATGGACTCGTGGCCCGCGCAGCCGATGTAGAAGGGAAATTTGCCCTGGGTCTTGCGCGCCTTGAGGACATCGTTCATGGTGCGCGCCATGACCATCGTTCGGTACAGCTCAACCGGATCCAATGTGCGGGCCTCTCTGCCCGCGGCAGGAGCCGTGACGTTCGTTGTCATCGAGATTCCTCCGCCTATGCCTTTGTAGCGCCTGTATCGCTCGTATCGCTCCGCCACATCCTGCCCATTATAGTGGCCGTGGCCGCCACTGCGCAACCGGCTAACACCCGCGTGAATGCTCTGCGCAGTCAGCGAAGCAGGCCAGCGCAGCCTGGCCTATGCTCAGACGTGCGGCTGTTTACGCGCGTCACGTGGGTCATATGGGTTACACGGGCATCGTAGCTGCGACCAGCTTCGCGCCGGTGATCGCCAGCAGATCGCTGACTCGCAGCTTAATGTTGACGCCGCGCTGACCGCCATTGAGGTATAGCTCCTCCAGGTCGGCGGCGCTGGCGTCCAGATAGACCTCGAAGCGCTTCTCCAGCAGCGCCAGCGGCGAGATGCCCCCGACCTTCAGGCCGGTCAGCCGCTCGGCCTCACGCTGGAGCGCCATGTGCGACGATTTCGCGCCAATACCGCGCGCCAGCAGTCTCAGGTCAATCTCGCGACCACCCGGCGCTATCACCAGCAGGTGTCGCCCGCCATCCGCCAGCACCACCAGCGTCTTATAGACGTGGCTTGCAGGCACGCCCAGCAGCGTGGCCACCTCGTCGGCGGAGTGAATCGTCTCGGCGTAGAAGAACGTCGAGTACGGTATCTTGTGGGCGTCGAGCGCGCGCATTGCGTTGGTCTTCGGCGGTGATTTCCGGGCCATGAACTCTCTGCCTCCGTGCCTCCTGCGCTATACTGATGCATAATCACATCATCGCCAGCAAGGAGGCGCATCCCATGTCCGTCACGCTCACCACCGAGCACGAGGAGGCTTCGCCCGCGCTGGCCGCCGCCGAAGAGGCGCTGCTGGCGACGGCGGGGATTCCCATCGAGCGGCATGAGACGCGCCTGAACGGCGTCCGTATCCATTATCTCACCTGTGGCGAGGGCGAGGAGTCGCTGGTGCTGGTCCATGGCCGTGGTGGCGCGGCGGCGCTGTTCACGCCGATCCTCGGCGCGCTTGCGGCGGGGCGTCGGGTGATCGCGCTCGATCTGCCGGGCTGGGGACTTTCGGAGAAGCCGCCATTCACTGGACACACCGCCAGCGACGCCGTCGCGGTCTGGCGTGATGCTCTCCTCGCCTTCCTGGATGACCAGGGGCTGACCCAGACTGACCTTGCCGGGCATTCGATGGGTGGGCTGACGGCGCTGGCGCTGGCGCTGGATGCGCCGGAGCGCGTGCGTCGCCTCGCGCTGATCGACTCTGGCGGTCTGGGCGGCGAGCCATCGTTTGATATACGGCTCTACTTCCGCCTCAAGCCAGAGCGCCTGAATCCCCGCCTGGGGCCGCGATTCTTTGCCTGGGCGCACAGCCGCGACGATGCCCAGCCGATCAGCAAGCGCGGCCCGCTCTCCGACTTCATGTACGCGGTGGAATCGCAGACGGCGGTCATCCCAAGCGGCGGACGCGCGTTCGATAAGTGGGTGAATCTCGGCGGTGTCCATCTCGATTTTCGTAGCCGCCTGCGAGAGCTAGAGATGCCGGTGTTGCTGCTCTGGGGCGACCGCGACCGCCTGTTTCCCTATAGTACGGCGCTTCAAGCGACGCGCCAGATCCCAACCGGGCGGCTCGTCGCCTTCACCCACTGCGGCCACTCGCCCCATCAGGAGCGTCCAGCCGACTTTGCGCGCACCCTCGCCGCCTGGCTGGATGGCTATCGCGTCCCGTCGCGGGTGTGATGTCGTCGCCTAGCGCTATGGCTCATTCCTCGGCGTGTTGGTGGTATGCGTGAGGCTGTAATCGATATCGCGCCGCTTCGTCACAGGTTAATCTTGCCGGTGAGCCACCATTCCAGATATTGACGTATCGTTGGAGCAGTCCACGTGCGACTATCATCTATTGGATTCCAGACGTACACATCTGGCCTCTGAATGATGCCTTCTATAATCCCCAACGCGAACATCTCTCCGTCACCAGCATCTGCGAAGAAGAGAAGCGAATCCAGTGGCATGTAGGTGGCCCGAAACCGGCTATCGTCCCATCTCTGGCGATTCATTGCCTCAATTTCATCGCTAGACCATATCAAATGCAAACCATATTCTCCATAAACACCATCTGACTCACTGAGCAGTGACCTCAAGTCTGATGGCAGCGCGACACGTAGCGCCTGCTCAAGTTCCGTTAGTCGTTCCGCTGACGCGCCCTCGGCAAACTCCGCTTCAGGTTCCAGTTGTCTGATAAACTCGATCCACATAGGTAGCGTCTCGCCTTCACTTCACACAGGTCATGTGTGG
>DASUHD010000170.1:0-126476 GCA_036273675.1 Ktedonobacterales bacterium
ACCGTCGTATCGGCCAGCAGCAGCCCGACCTCGCGATTCTCATCGAGCGAGGTCGCCGAGAAGTTCTCTGAGCCGACGAAGGCTAGTCGACCGTCGGCGACGATCACCTTGGCATGTATGAACGGCGCGGATACGTACACAAGCTGCACGCCGCCAGCCTTCAGCCGCGCGACATCCGCCGCCTGGATATCCGCTGAACCTGGCAGTATCAGCCTCACGTGCACACCTCGGCGCGCCGCCGCGATCAGCCCGTCCTCAGATGAGGTGTCGTACATTTCCTCGTCCTCGATCAGCAGCGATGACTGGGCGTTTGCGATCAATCGGGTAATCTTCGCCCGTGAGTTGACCGGGCTGACAACCATATTCGTATCATGCAGCACAGGTTGCCTGCGATTCCAGTCGGCCAGGAAGATGGCCGCCGCCTCCGCTACATCCTCACCATGGGTATCGATGACGCCATATTCGCGGTTCCGCCCCAGGTTGCTGCCACCAAGCCCGCTTTGTGAGAGATTGGCCGTGAGGATGAAGAGGGTTGCTCCATCGATGATGAGCATCTTGGCGTGGGTGTAGGTATACGCTGAATTGGCAAACTTTGCTTGAATTCCCGCCGTGGTAAGCGTCTGGAGCGTCCGCTGGGGCGCGACCACATCGTAGCCGTAGGGATGCTCCTCCAGCATGACCCGCACGTCAACGCCACGACTTCTCGCGTCTTCCAGCGCCGCGATCACTGGCGCATCGGTAAGCAGATACACCTCGACCCAGACCGAGCGGGTGGCCGCTGCGATGGCGCTGGTCACCGGCTTCGCGCCCGCATCCGGCTCGACAAAAAGCTGCACATCTCGCACACCCTGCCCCAGCGCGCAACTCTCGCCGACGCAGGGAGCGGAATGATGTGGCGCTGCGGATGTGTCGCCAGGGCGGAAGGCAGGCAACAGTGTTCGTAAACCGACGAGCACAGCAAGCACAAGCGCCAGCAATAACAACGCCAGCCAGAGGATACGTCGGCGACTACTACGACGCCCCATCGACTTACTCCCTAGCATATACGGGACAAATAGGCGACTGCGGCCAACCCGGCGGGACACGCCAGAGCCAGCCGCAGTCAGTTTCGCGCTGAAACCGTCCGATACCGCCGTTACGTACTATTTGTGCAGAGCGATGAAGAGCGGCGCCAGCACCAGGGTGATCGTGCTCAGCAGCTTGATGACGATGTGCAGCGACGGGCCAGCGGTATCCTTGAAGGGATCGCCCACTGTGTCGCCCACCACCGCCGCCTCATGCGCGGGAGAACGCTTGCCGAGCACATTGCCCTTATCGTCTTTGAGGTTGCCCGCCTCGATGTACTTCTTGGCGTTATCCCAGGCGCCGCCGCCGTTGTTCATGACCAGCGCCATCATGATGCCAGTCACCGTGCCGACCATCAGCAGACCAGCAGCCGGTAGCGGTCCGAGGATGATGCCCACCAGGATCGGCGTACCCACCGCGAGAATACCCGGCAGCACCATCTGACGCAGGGCAGCGCCTGTGCTGATGGAGACGCAGCGGGCATAGTCAGGCTTCGAGGTACCCTCCATGATGCCCGGGTCGGCGCGGAACTGGCGCCGCACTTCCTCGATCATGCCCTGCGCCGCGCGGCCCACCGCGCGAATTGCCAGCGAACTGAACAGGAAGATCAACATCGCGCCAATCAACGCCGCGATGAAGATGGGGGGGTTCGCCAGATTGACCAGATACGCACCCTGAACATGATTCGCGTTCAGAATTTCGAGGTATGCGCTAAAGAGCAGGAAGGCCGCCAACGCCGCCGAGCCGATACCGTAGCCCTTCGTCAGCGCCTTGGTTGTGTTGCCAACGCCATCCAGCGCATCGGTGATGTTGCGCACCGAGTCGGGCGCGCCGCTCATCTCGACGATGCCGCCCGCGTTGTCGGTAATTGGACCGAAAGAGTCCATCGCCAGCACAAAACCCGCGCTCATCAGCATGCCCATCGTCGCGACGGCAGTGCCATAGATGCCGCCGATACTGATGAGATTGCTCGCGACATGCCCCATGCCTGGAATCAAGGAGCCGAGGAAGTAAGCGAGACCAATGGCGCCGCAGATAACCAGCACGAACAGGCCGGTGTTCTCGAAGCCCACCGCCAGACCAGCGATGATATTCGTCGCCGGGCCAGTCTTGCTGGCTTCAGCGATCTCGCGTACGGGCCGGAAGCTGCCAGCGGTGTAGTACTGGGTCAGGAAGACAAAAGCGAAGCTCGTAACGATGCCGACGAGACCGCAGAGTCCGAGTATCCACCAGTGGTCGGTCGCACTACCGAGCAGCAGCCCCGCGGCGATGAAGATGCTAATCGCCGAGAGCACTGAGGTCACATAGTAGCCCTGGTTCATCTTGCCCATCGCGATATCGCCGGGATCACGGTTACCAGCGTTGGCTGGCTCCATCGCCTGGCTCTTACGCACAACCAGCGTGCCAATCAGCGAGCAGATGATGCCCAGGCCGACGACCACCAGCGGGAAGATAACCCAGGCGGGATTCGCATTCTGCGCGACATTATGAGCCAGAAACAATGCGACTGATGCGCCGAGGATCATCGCGCCGATGTTCTCGGCGGCGGTAGACTCGAAGATATCGGCGCCACGGCCAGCGCAGTCGCCGACATTGTCACCGACGAGGTCAGCGATGACGGCGGGATTGCGGGGATCGTCTTCAGGAATGCCTGCCTCGACCTTGCCGACCAGGTCAGCGCCCACGTCCGCGGCTTTGGTATAGATGCCGCCTCCCAGCTGCGCGAAGAGCGCGACGAAGCTGGCGCCAAAGCCGAAGCCGACGATACTGGTGGTCGTCGAAATCGCCGGATTGACACCAGGGCCGACCGGGAGAAGCGCGCCGAAGACGATATAGACGAGTGTCACACCGAGCAAACTGAGCGCAATAACCAGGAAACCCGTCACCGCGCCGCCACGGAAAGAGACCAGCAGCGCATCGCCAACGCCGCGCTGCGCCGCGCTGGCCACTCGAATATTCGAGCGCACGGCGACATTCATGCCGATGTAGCCCGCAACGCCTGAACAGAGCGCGCCAAAGAGGAATGAGATGGCAGCGCGGAGCGCGAACTCACCCGCGCTCAAACCGCCGACATCCCCGCCGCTCAGGCTAGCCAGAAACGCTAGCAGAATGCCGATGACGATTGCTGTGACGA
The DNA here is from genome assembly GCA_036273675.1 of Ktedonobacterales bacterium. Taxonomy (GTDB): domain Bacteria; phylum Chloroflexota; class Ktedonobacteria; order Ktedonobacterales; family JADMIN01; genus DAHUXT01. The sequence continues at coordinate 3,200 of DASUHD010000170.1, forward strand.
CGGCAAGCGTAGCGATGGTGCGGTACTGGCGGCTCAAAAACGCCTGCGCGCCGTCAAAGATAGCGTCGGAGACTTCGCGCATTTTCTCGGTGCCGGTATCCTTGGCCAGCACCCAGCGCGCCAGATATCCGGCGAACACAATCGCGACGATACTCGTCACGACCGGAACCGCCAGCCACCACAAAGTATTGTTATCCACGAGTGCCTCTGCCCTCCCTATGAACCGTATCACTGCTTAGACAACGCTGCGCTGCGTTTAAGCAGGGCCGCACACACGCCGCGCGCTCGAATTGACTGCGCTATGTGAGAGAGCGCATACCAACTCAAAAAGCAACGGAACATCTGTCGGCGGGCCTGCGGAGGCGCGCGCCTGGGCATCCAGAGCAACGCGGAAATCCGCCCACGTTTGAAGCAGGTTGTCTCAGACGCGCATGTGCAAGAGCACATGACTCCAGGAGTATGACAATTTCTTCGGTCAAGCCCAGGAGCTTGCTGGGGTTGTTCCCCATATCATGCTTCAGGGCGCAGACCGCAGTCTGCGAATTAGTTTAACATAGCCGCTAACATGTTGACAAGCATTGATAGGACTTGGTTTTCGTGGAAACAAGCGAGGTTAGGCAGGAGAAAGCCTGCCAGCTTGCGCCGCTTGCAGGAGCGTCGGCAAATCGGGATAAATCATGTCGGGTCGGCGCTCACCGCTAGATGCCATCGCCTCCTCATGGCTCGTTAGCCCTGTCAGCACGAGCGCGGTTGTCACCTGGGCCGCATGCCCCGCGACGATATCGAGGTCCAGCCCGTCGCCGATCATGAGCGTCGCCCCTGGCTCGGCGTCGAGCAGCCGCATCGCCTCCAGCACAATCCCCGGCGCTGGCTTGCCAATCGTCTCAGCGCGCCTGCCGCTGGCATATTCGAGCGCCGCCACCAGCGATCCGGTTCCTGGCTCGAAGCCATCTTCCACCGGAAGACGCGGGTCGCGATTCACCCCGATGAATGCCGCGCCCGCGAGAATTGCGCGTAGTCCCCGCTTCAGCCGCTCGTAGGTGACCGAGCGGTCCAGCCCCACCATGACCGCATCAGGCGTGTCGCCATCCAAGTTTTCGCGCCAGACGGACCGCAGCCCGGCGCGAACAGCCAGCGCATCGAGCGATGGCACCGTCAGCATATAGACACGCCCGCCGGGGAAGCGCTTGGCGATTGCCTGCACGGCAGCCTGACCAGCGGTAAAGACGCGGCCCTCTGGCTGAGGCATGCCTAGCCGGGCCAGCTTGGTGGCGACCTCCTCCGGGGTAGCGAAGGAGTTGTTGGAGAGATAGAGCGCTTTGCGTCCAGTAGCGTCGATCCATTCGACGAGATCACGTGCGCCCGGGAGTAGTTCATTGCCACGATAGACAACGCCATCGAGATCAAGCAGATACGTTCGATAGTCAGGCATGCGGGAACTTTCTAGGTAACGTATGTAGCGTATTAAAGAGGTTACCACTTCGCGGGTTGACGGTCAGCTAGCCCAGAACCAGCAGACCGTATGCCACCGGCATGGGCGCAGAAAGCGACGTGCCGCGACATTCATACGACAACGCCGGGACTATTCGCATCACCGCTAGCCCACAAGCTGCTGACGAATTGCCAGCACCTCCTTGCGCAGCGCCGAGTCCTCGTTGACCTCGCGATTGATTTTTTCACAGCCATGCAGCACCGTGCTGTGGTCGCGCCCGCCGAGCGCCTGGCCAATCTCCATCAGCGAGGCCTCGGTTTCCTGACGCATCAGATACATCGCGACCTGACGCGGGACGACGATGTGTTTGTCGCGCTGCTTGCCACGCAAGTCATCAGCCGAAATGCGGTAATGCTCCGCCACGGCCTCCAATACGTCGGCAACGCTGACCCGGCGCTGTCGGCCATCGGTGGCCAGGCTGGCAAGCGCCGCCTTCGCTGTATCGATCGTCAGCGGCATGCCTTGCAGTTGCGAGAAGGCCAGCAGGCGATTCAGGCTGCCTTCCAGCTCGCGGATGTTGCTATGGATGCGGGTGGCAAGATACTCGATGACCTCATCGGGAACCGCACGACGCATCATGTCCGCTTTCGCGCGCAAGATCGCCACACGCGTCTCGAGCGTGGGAGGCTGGATATCGGCAATCAGCCCCCATTCAAAGCGCGAGCGCAGCCGCTCTTCCAGGCTGACGATGGCCTTGGGCGGGCGGTCGCTGCAAATGACGATCTGCCGGTTGCTCTCATAGAGGCTGTTGAAGGTATGAAAGAATTCCTCTTCGGTCGAGTCTTTGCCCGCGATAAACTGGATGTCATCCACCAGCAATAAATCCGCCGACCGGTATTTCGCACGGAACTCCTCGGTGGTTCGGTAGCGAATGGCGTTCACGATTTCATTGGTGAACGTTTCCGACGACACGTAGAGGACAGACATGTTCCGCTCGACCGCGACATGCCCAATCGCATGAAGCAGGTGGGTCTTGCCGAGACCTACTCCGCCATAGAGAAAGAGCGGATTGTACGCCTGACCCGGCGCCTCGGCGACAGCCAGCGATGCCGCGTGGGCAAGCTGGTTAGCGCTCCCCACAATGAACGTCGCGAAGGTATAGCGGGCATTCAGGCGCGGTGGTGGGATAAACATGCTCTGTCCTCCCGCAATGGCGGAATCAAAATCCGCTGGGGAACCGGGAGTAGCGCGACGTTGCGTCTCGCCGTCTGGAGTGGCCGCCGTAGTCGGCGCGGTCGTGAACTGTCCGTCCGGCGCCTTACGGGCGCTGGCTGTCTGCATAGGATCAATGGCGGCGGTGCCGTCAGTCCAGCGCTCGCCGCGTGGACTCTTGCTGGGCGCAATTTGAGGATCGCGGTCGCCGCTGGAGCTTCGCTGGCTGCTGCTACTGCCGCTGGCACGGTTGCGGTCGAGCGCCGCGCGAATTCGCTCGCTCCGGGTCGAGGAGGCCGCGGGCGGCAGGCCTTGTCTTGGCGAGGAGGTGTCGGGATTGCGCGAGACTGCTGGCGACGATTCATCCTGCGCCGCAAATAGCTGCGGACGATCGTACTGGCTCGATTCCGTGTGGGACTGTGTTCGACGGATCGTGGTATGGCGTGGGGCTTCGTCCTCAGCGGATTCGCCATCCACGGCGATCTCAAGCCTGCACGGCTCGCCAGTCACCTCGGCAATTGCCGCCCCGATGCGTTCGCGGTAACGAGTTTCGAGCATATCTTTGGCAAATGTCGTGCGCACGCGCAAAACGCAGACGCCGTCATCCGTGAGGGCGAGCTGCGTGCCGCGCAGCCAGGTGTCGTACTGTGCGCGTGAAAGCTCGCGCCGCAGGCGCTCGAGCGCCGCGCGCCACACATGTGCCGTGTTCACCGGATATCCTTGTCTCGTCCCGCACGGGAGGGCGTATTACAGGCTATAATGGACACCAAGCCATTGCTGATCGCGCTACCCGCCGCCTGTGGGCAGCGTATAGCGCCCCGGCGCGTAGTCGCCTGGCAGTGCAGGAAATAGTACACGACACGCCTGCCAGGTCGCAAGCGAAACGCCTCATTTGGCCCGATTGTCTCTACCGCGTCATCGCGCTATCATCAAAAGAGCGCCTGACGCAGTATTTCTGCTGAGACAGCCGTGAGTTGCTTGACAGCCATCGGCGCATCTCTTTATGCTGAAGGCACAACGCACGCTGGATTCTTCGATCACTTCCCCACATACCGATCTTGGCGCGAGGATTCGCGCCCTCACCACATGAGGAGGCAAGCACCATGGCGGGCAGGCTCGACGGACAGGTAGCGCTCGTAACAGGCGCGGCGCGGGGCATCGGCGCGGCTACGGCCACACGGCTCGCCGCCGATGGCGCTGCCGTGGCGCTGGCCGATCTGGATGAGGCGCAAGCGCAGGCAACAGCACAGCAGATCGATCCCTCCGGCGAACATGTGCTGGCGATTGGCTGTAACGTCGCCGAGAGCACGCAGGTCCAGCAGATGGTGGATCGCACGCTGGAGCGCTTCGGTCGGCTCGATATTCTCGTCAACAATGCTGGCATCACTCGTGATAACCTGCTCTTCAAGATGGGTGAGGACGACTGGGACGCAGTGATCGGCGTCCATCTGCGCGGGGCTTTCCTCTGCGCGCGCGCCGCCCAGAAGCCAATGGTCGAGCAGAAGCACGGCCGCATCATCAGCCTCTCATCCGTCTCGGCGCTGGGCAATCGCGGCCAGGTCAACTATTCGGCGGCGAAGGCTGGTATCCAGGGACTGACGCGCACCCTCGCCATCGAGCTTGGGCCATTTGGGATTACAGCGAACGCTGTCGCGCCCGGCTTCATCGATACCGACATGACACGCGCCACCGCCGAGCGCCTGGGACTGACGCCGGAGCAGGCACAGGCAGCCGCAACGACTCGTATCGCGCTCCGCCGCATCGGGCAGCCCAGCGAGGTCGCGTCGGTCATCGCCTTCCTCGCATCTGAGGACGCCAGCTACGTCAACGGCCAGATTATCTACGTCAACGGTGGCCCAGCGGGGATTACGATGTAACGCGACCCGTTTCCATCAGCAGAGCCTTTACTATCCGTGACATAGCGTCCTGAAGTTCCGATGACGGTGGTTCACTTTCAGTTTCAACTGAGACAGGAGAGGCGCCATGGACCTGGGCCAGATGCTCGCGCAGACAGCCGCGCAGAATCCCGAGAAGACCGCGATTATCTTTCACGATCAACGTACGTCGTATCGCGAGTTCGATGAGCGCGCGAACCAGGTGGCGAATGGCCTGCTACAGCTTGGCGTCGAGCCGGGCGACCGCGTTGCGCTCTATATCCACAATCTGCCGATCTTTATGGAGGCCTACTTCGGCATCCTGAAGGCCGGGGCTTCGGTGGTTCCACTGAACGTGCTCTATAAAGCGGGCGAGGTCGAGTACATCCTCAAGGACAGCGGGGCGAAGGCCATACTGACATTTGCGCCGTTCGCGCCGGTCGCCTTGGCAGCCGCGCAAAATGCGTCCGAGTTGCGCCACGTGATCGTCGCCGCGCCCGAACCGATGCCCGGCGCAACGCTCTGGCGTGACGCGTTCGGCGGCGCCGCTACAACCGCGCCCCAGGTCGCCGTTCAGGATGAGGATGTCGCCGTTATCTGCTACACCTCTGGCACAACTGGCCATCCCAAGGGCGCGATGCTGACCCACCGCAATCTCTACTCGAACCTGGAGCAGTGCGGGGCTATCCAGACTATCGCGACGCGTCCGGATGATGTCGTCTGGCTGGCGCTGCCGCTCTTCCATATCTACGCCATGAACGTCGCAATGAACCTGACGATTAAAGAGGGCGCAACGATCTTACTGATCGAGCGATTCGATCTGACGGGCAGCCTGGACGAGTTGCAGAAGCATCACTGCACCGTCCTCTACGGCGCGCCGCCGATGTTCGTCGGTTGGGCGCAGGTGCCTACCCTCAAGGATTATGATTTCTCAAGTGTTCGTTACATTGGCTCGGGCGCCGCTGCGCTGCCCGTGCGTATCATGCAACTCTTCGAGGGGCTGGCGGGCGTACCGATCACCGAGGGTTACGGCCTGACCGAGTGCTCACCAGTGGCCGCCACGAACGCCGCCGGGCCAGTTATCAAGCCCGGGACGGTAGGACCGGCGATCCCCGGCTGCGAAATCAGGATCGTCGATGCGGAAGATAATGAGTTGCCGCACGGCGAGTTGGGAGAAATCATCATTCGCGGCCCGAACGTCATGAAGGGCTACTGGAAGCAGCCCCAGGCGACGGCAGAGACGTTGCGCGGTGGCTGGCTGCATACCGGCGATCTCGGCACGATGGACGACGACAGCTATGTCACCATCGTGGACCGCGTCAAAGATATGATCAATGTCTCAGGCTTCAATGTCTATCCGCGTGAGGTCGAGGAGACGCTCTTCAAGCATCCAGCAGTGGCGGATGCGGCGGTCGTGCAGTATCCTGACCCCTATCAGGGCGAATCGGTGATGGCGTTCATTGTCCTCAAGCAGGGCGAATCGGCGACCGAGCAGGATATCATTGATTACTGCCGCGAGCAACTTGCGGTCTTCAAGTGTCCGCGCAAGGTCGTCTTCGCCGATGCCCTGCCAAAGAACATTTCGGGCAAGGTACTGCGACGGGAGCTACGCGAGAAGGCCGCGCAGGCCGTCTAATGCACTGAACCCGCACGCACAAGGAGTACACGATGGTTACGGCGCTTGTGCTGATGAATGTCGAGCGGAGCGCGGTCAATAGCACCGCGCAACAACTTTTGATCATTCCAGGCGTCAGCGAGGTCTATTCGGTGACGGGGGAGTATGACTTGGTGGCGGTGCTCCATCTGGCCAAGTATGAAGATCTGGCCGATGTGGTCACCGGTCGCATGATCGCCATCGACGGCATCACCCGCACCCAGACAATGATGGCCTTCAAAGCGTACTCGCGCGAAGACCTGGAGCAGGCCTGGGATATCGGCGTCGAGTAGCCTTGTCGATTACCACAAGCGCTCTCCCCGGCCTCGCTGCTTTTTCGGCGCGCGCCGGGGATTGCCCTTACGCGGGTGTGTGTTCGGTTCGCCGTCCTCGTCGCCTTCCCATTCGTGGCGTATGTGGCTGACATGCCGCAGCCGCTTTGCGGTGTACTTGTCAGGCGCGTTGAGCGCCTGGGTCATCTCGGCGACGGAGACATGCGTAGCTCCATGGAAGGCGACATTCTGATGCACCTCCAGATCATTCGTGCAGACGACTACCTCGCGCCCCTCGCCGCTTGCCTCGGCGGTCAGCCGCACGATCACCGCATCGGCCGATATGCCGCGCTGCGTAAAGATGCACCTGCCGCCATGCAGACCTTTGATTGGCGCGCACACCTCGCGCTCGCCATCGCCATCGAAGACAACCGCCACATGATATGGCGTGCCGCGAAATCGCTGGCGCACCATCGCCATCAGATTCTCGCGGGCCGTCGCCAGCGCGACACCATCCTCCAGCCGCGACCCGCGCATATTGCGCGAGACGTTGTAACCGTCTATCAGGATGGTAAGCTGGCGCATCATGGCATCACTCGGACTCCGCATCCGCAACTGTTGACACGCTTCCCTGCGACTCCCCGAGCTTGTTCCAGCCGCGCTGGCGCAAGATCTCATAGAGCGCCACCGAGCCAGCGACCGCCGCGTTCAGCGACCCAACATGGCCGCGCATCGGCAGCTTGATGAGTTGGTCACAGTGCTGCCGGGCCAGACGACTGATACCTTTACCCTCGTTGCCAACTATCAACGCGATTGGCCCCTTGAGGTTCGCCTGATCGTAGGTAATCTCAGCGTCGCCGTCCAGCCCAATACACCAGAGTCCCTGGCGCTTGAGATCATCCAGCGTGCGCGTGAGGTTGGTGACGCGCGCCACGGGCAGAAACTCGACCGCGCCCGCCGAGGTCTTATCCACCGCTGGCGTCAGCCCCGCCGCACGATGCTCCGGGATGACCACACCATGCGCGCCAACCGCTTCGGCGGTGCGAATCAGCGAGCCAAGGTTCTGGACGTCCTGAATGGCGTCAAGCACGACGACGAGCGGCTCCTCGCCCAGATCCTTCGCCCTCGCCAGGATGTCATCCAGCTCGGCATACTCGCGTGGAGCCGTCATCGCAAGCACGCCCTGATGGTTCGCGCCCTTGCTCAGGTCATCCAGACGCCGCCGCGAGACCGTCTCGACAATAACCCCGACCCGGCGCGCCTGATCCTGAATCTGCGTCAGCGCTGGGTCACGCGGTCCCTGCGCAACCAGCACCCGATGCACGCGGCGGCGCGAGCGAAGCGCCTCCAGCACGGGATAGCGCCCCCACACATAATCCGCCATTGCATCACGTCGCTTTCTCTATCTTGCTGTCGTTCGATGAAAACCTCGAAATGCAGCCCTTACGATTCACGCATGGACCACGTTGGCCCCTGCGGTGTGTCTTTCACAACGACGTTCCAGTCGGCCTCGAGCGCCTGGCGAATGCGATCCGCCTCACCCCAGTCTTTACGTGCGCGAGCGGCGGTGCGTTCCGCCACCAGCGCATCGATTTGCGCGCGCGCATCGTCGTCGAGGGTCTTTTCTGCCGCCGCGTCTTCTAACGAGATACCCAGTACACCAGTCAGTTCGCCGAGCATCGCGGCTGCCGCGCCGAGCGCCTCTACCGCCCCCGCTGGCGCCTCCTCGCCGCCGAGGCTATGGGCGTAGTCGTTGGTGCGGTGCGCCAACTCGTCGATCACGCTGAGCGCCAGCGAGGTATTGAAGTCGTCGTCCATCGCGGCGACGAACTCGTCATGGGCATCCTGAACCGCTCCAAGCAGCCCGCTCTCGGCCATTCCGGGAACATGCGCCACGCCTGCTGGCTGGTGCTCCGTCGCCCATGCCTTCAGGCGCAAGGCGGTATTGCGCGCCTCTACCCAGCGCCGCCAGCGACCAATTGTGCCACGAAGCTGCTCCTCCGAGAACATCAGATTGGCGTGGTAGTGCGTGCCGAGCAGATATGTCCGTAGCGCGGGCGGCGGAATCTCGCCCCCTGCCAGCGTCGAACGGATGGTGACGAACCGACCCGAGTGAGCGATCTTTTCTTCCTTGCCCTCTTCGCCGAGCATCGTGAGCATGCCAGTATGCACCCAGTAGCGGACGAATGGCTCGACGCCCGTGAAGCTCTCGCTTTGGGCAATCTCGTTCTCGTGATGTGGGAAGATAAGGTCAGTACCGCCGCCGTGAATGTCAATCTGGTCGCCAAGGGCCTCGCGCGCCATCGTCGAGCACTCGATATGCCAGCCGGGCCGTCCCTTGCCCCATGGGCTTTCCCACCACGGCTCGCCGGGTTTGGCAGCCTTCCAGAGGGCGAAGTCGCGTGGGTCATGCTTGCGCTCGTCCGGCTCGATGCGCGCTCCCGCAAGCATCGCCTCGGCATTGCGCCCCGAGAGGCGTCCGTAGCTGGGGAAGCTTGGCACTGAGAAGTAGACATCGCCATCGATCTCGTAGGCATGCCCGCGATCGATCAGCCCCTGCACCATCTCGATGATCTGTGGGATGTATTTGGTGACGTAGGTAAACTCGTCGGCCCGCTCTACGTTGAGCGCGTCCATGTCCTCGAAATAGGCGTCCATGTAGCGCTGCGCCGCATCGAACGGCGAGATGCCCTCGCGCAATCCAGCGGCGATGGTCTTGTCGTCGATGTCGGTGAAGTTCTGGATGTACTGCACCGGATAGCCACGATACGCCAGATAGCGACGCACCATATCGTTGACGATGAAGAGACGCGCATGGCCGAGGTGCGGCTCATTCTTGGGCGTCAGACCGCAGACGTACATCCGCACCGGCAGTGTCAGCGGCTCGAATGGTTGTTTGCGCCCGGATTCAGTATTGAAGATCTGCATCGTGTATTCTCACTTCCTGCTCTCTGTGCTGTTCATGTCGATTCGCGTTGCGCGCCTGACTCTGGCTACGAGTCGAAAATCGTGCTCTTTCGTTAGCCATTTGGGATAGGCGCTGCGCGGGAGTTAGTACTCAGACCGCCTGCCAGGGAATGCCGCCATGTGGGCAGCGTTGCTCAACCTGCAGGCCTAGATACAGAGCGCCGTACAGTCGCAGCAAGGAGGACACGATGCACCAGGAAGCCTCCTGGCTTCCCGTAGACCAACCTGTGAGGATGTTCGACGCGCATAGGATTCGGGCGTCATGCTACCAATCGCTCCAAAATAAACTCATGCACAGGCATCTTTATCACTATGATGTCGCCAGCGCATTCATGATGATATCACCCTGTAGTATAGCACAGCGGCCCTTATGTTTCCCACTGCTCGCCATACCACGCCGAGCACGAAAGGCGCTACAATCTACGTGGCAACAGGCAAGCACAAGCAGGAGAATCGATATGGCGCGGCTCTTGTCAATAGATATTCCCGTGTCACACGGCATGCTGGAGGGATTGCTGCGGCTGCCCGATGACGAGGCGGCGCAGCCAGCAATGGTGGCGGTCGTCTGTCATCCACACCCGGCGCATGGCGGCACGATGCACAATAAAGTCGTCTTTCGCATAGCGCAGGCGCTTGGCGATCTGGGGATTCCCGCGCTACGGTTCAACTTCCGCGGCGTCGGCCGCAGCACAGGCGCATATGACGAGGGAAATGGCGAACGTGAAGATGTCTGGGCGGCGCTCGACGAGATCGCGCACCGGTATCCCGGCGTGCCAGTCTGCCTCGCGGGCTTCTCGTTCGGCTCCTGGGTTGGATTGCCCATTGGCTGCGCCGATAGCCGCGTGCGCCAGCTCATCGGCGTTGGCATTCCCACTTCCCTGCTGACAACCAATGCCCTGGCTGAGTGCCGCAAGCCGAAATTGATCGTGCAAGGCGCACTAGATCAGTATGGACCTCAGAGCAGCCTGACACCCTGGTATGATGCGCTCCCAGGACCCAAATCGCTCGCCATCGTCCCGCAGGCCGACCACTTCTTCAACGGCCACCAGAACGAGCTGCAGGACGCGATCCTGAGCTATTTTCGTTCTGGAGCGTCGGCGCAAGGGAACTTCGTAGCGCCGTGAGCGTAGTATCAAGTGTGCTAAGTAAGCGGCCATGAAAAAACCGCGACAATCCTGCGACACAATTTGGGCGCGAGCGGCGTATAGTATTCAATAAGGCGGCAGCCGCCAATTCTGAGTTCGCCAGAAACAGCAGACTTGCGCCAGTACGTCTTTTCTCATGGCGACACACGCAGGCTTCAGATGAGCGATTGTGCGATGGACGCGATCAGGAGGAGGCACGTAGGCTATGGATACCGGACAGCAATCATCGGCGCCGGGTAAGTGCGCTGGGTGCGGTCAAAGTCTTGACGCACAGGCCCTCTATTGCCCTAGTTGTGGCCGACCCAATCCGGCATTGGCTGGCACAGGGTCAATCAGCGGAGCGTCACCGACCTCTGTACCTGACGCCACCTACGCGACGGCGCCAGTCCAGACCGCCGATGCAACGATGCCCCCACCGTTACCTGACTGGTACGACCAGCCTACAGCCACCGGCGGAATCGCCGCCCTGGCAAGCGGGCCTGCGCTCGCCCCAGAGAAGCCGATCCACTCGCACAAGCGCCGCAACATCTTCACGGCAATTTCAGCGGTCGTGGTCGTGGGACTGGTCTTGTCCGGCGCCTACTGGGCCTATGCCGCCCTGGCCGCGCGCACCGACAACCAATTGGCGCGCTACTTCCCATCATCCACCGTGGTGTTCGCCTCGGTGGATATGGCTGCTGCCGCCAACAATAACTTCAACATCAATCCCGCCGACATGATAGGCTCCCAGGCTGCGGCGATGCAGAAGGCGACTGGGCTTGACTGGCAAAAAGACGTGGTTCCGTGGGCCGGGCCGGATGTCGCCTTTGGCGCCTTCCCACTGGCCAACGCGCAGCAGGCTGCTGCCAATCCCGCGGCATCGTTGGGGATTGTGGCGCTCGTTCAGTCGCGCGACGATAACGCCGCCAAAGCTGCTATCAGCAAGCTCAACGCGCATGAGCGGCAACAGGGAACAACGGTCCAGCAGTCGAGCTACAACGGGTTTACCCTCTACGCCACCGGCTCAGGTTCCTCGTCGGGCCTGTATGGGAGTGGCGGCGGCTGGGCGCTCATCGCCAGCAATGCCGAGGCGGCCCACGCGGTGATCGACCGCATCAATGGCAGCAGTGACTCGCTCAACGACCAGCAGGCCTTCAAGGATGCCATCAGCAACCTGCCGAGCAATCACTTCGGCACATACTATGTGAATCTTCGCCAGGCGCTCGACTCAATGATTCCCGTCAAGGCGCCGAATGGCCTCGCCAGCGTCAGTGTTCCATTCATCGAAACCTATCCAGTTGCGGGTGGCTACCTCGCCTGGAGCGACGCCGGGCAACGGAGCCAGATTACCTTCAACGCGGTGCGCAACCCCAACATTCCTAATGTCTCGGGCGACACAACAGGCTTCGCCAAACTCGTGCCTTCTGACGCAGTAGCCTATGCGGGCGCGGGCAATCTCGGCAAGATCGTCCAGGCGTTTGTCAACCAGTTTGGCGTCGCCGCAACGGGCGCCGACCCGCTACAGTCCGCGCTGGGCATCCCGGCGAGCGATTCGCTAGCGCAGCAGCCGGTCGGAATGGCGGCGCTGAAGACCACTGGAAATGGCGGCGCGCAGCCCGTCATCTACATCCACGTCAGCAGCGACGCCGCCGCTACTCAGCTGGTGAGTAAGATCGCTGCGGCGCACCACTGGACAGCCACCCCGACCACCATTGCGGGTCTGTCTGCGACGACGCTGAGCGATGCGTTTTCGGACACTGGCCAGCCCACGGCGGTTGGTACTCCACCGGTGAAGGCGACCGTACACGTCGTGGCTGTCGCGTTCACGACAAACAACACGCTGGTTATCGCGCCCGACACCAATTCGGCGACGATTGTCGCCCAGGTGGCGCAGGGTACCGTCTCGAACCTGACGAGCAACGCGACTTTCCAGAAAATGCTCAAGGCGGCCCCCTCTGGCGCGGCGGTGACGGGCTACGTGAGCGCGGCGGGTTTGCAGTCGCTGATGCACACGCCTGATTCCACGACATCAGGGGTGTTCGCGCACCTCGACGCGATGACAATCACGCTCGTCTGGAACAACTCGATGCTCCAGGGAACGTTGGATACCGGGCTGCATTCCTGAGAGTCGAAGACGTAGCGCGCGACGAGCGCACCAGTCAGGGTGAGGAACTTTGCCTCACCCTGATTTTCTTTTTGGACATCCCTACCAACCTTGATGAGTGAATGACTCTCATAGGAAGCTTCACTAGCCGGAGGATCGCGCCTGCCACACTCGTTTGCCGCCCGGTTGGCCACGATCATCCAGCGGATGGTGGCCTGAATATTGCCGTTTAGTATGGTAATGTCGCCGATTGACTGATATTGGGCGGCATACTGTGTTGTCATGCCACTCATCAAGGAAACGATGAGATAGGAAGGCTGCAAGGAAGGTATATGCGAATCGCACAAGTTGCTCCATTGCATCTTACCGTTCCGCCACAAAACTATGGCGGGACCGAACGTTGTATTTTCAATCTGACTGAGGCGCTCGTAGAGGCGGGCCATGAGGTCACGTTGTTCGCCACTTGTGGCTCCAACACTAGTGCGCGGCTTGTATCCATGCGTGATGAGCCACTCCGCTTCAACCCGAAAGTGGATGCGACCGCACTGCATCTGGCGATGCTCCAACACGTGTATAGCCACGCGAGCGAGTTCGATGTCATCCACTCGCATCTGGACTACCTGACCCTGCCCTTTGCCACGGCATCATCTACGCCAACCGTCATGACGCTTCACGGGCGGCTGGATGGTCCCGAAACCGTCGAGATCCTTCGGACATTTAGAGGCTGCAATTACGTCGCCATCAGCGCGAGTCAGCGTTTGCAAATTCCTGACCTCAACTGGGTCGCCACGATTCACCACGCCATCGATCTGCGTCAGATTGCGTTCCATGAGCAGCCTGGGAGCTACCTCGTCTTCGTCGGGCGCATCACGCCCGAGAAAGGGCCGGACCGAGCGATCCGCATCGCCCAGCGCGCTGGCATACCGCTCAAGATTGCCGCAAAGATCGACCCCGCCAATCGCAAATATTACGACGAGGTCATCAAGCCCATGCTCAACGACCCTACTATCGAGTTTCTAGGCCCGGTGAATGAGAAGCGCAAACTGGACCTGATGGGGAATGCGCTGGCACTGCTTGAGCCTATCCATTGGCCAGAGCCTTTTGGAATGGTCTTCATCGAAGCCCTCGCCTGCGGCACGCCTGTGCTTACCTGTCCGCATGGTTCGGTGCCGGAGCTTTTGCGCGATGGAGTAACTGGCTTCGCATGCGAGTCAGATGATGATCTCGTTGCAGCAGTCCAACGAGTGGGGCAAGTATCGCGCGCAGGCTGCCGTGAATATGTCCGGCAGAAGTTTGACATACGTGAAATGGCGTTGGAGTATGTAGAAGTCTATTCAACGATCCAACATCGCCGACGGCTCTTCGCTGTGCCTGCCGAACGGCTCGCTGAAACGGCGCGGAACCAGGGCAAACTAGATCAGAGTTCGCTTATATCATGACCGATTCAACGCACGGCGCCTCCGACACAACGCTAAATGCCCTCGACCACGGCCTGACGACCGCCTCAGGCGAGATCAGCGACCCCTACGTCCTACGCGGCTCAGCCAGCACGACCGTTGAGAAGATAGCCCTCAAACAGGGTGAAGCTTTCATGGTGACAGATGCGCGCGGCGATATGCCCGACTCCGAACAGGAGACGGGCCTCTTCTGGCATGGAACGCGCTATCTGCGCACCTGCGATCTCTTCATCGATGGATTGCCGATGGTCACGCTCTCGCACTCCGTCTCTGATGAAGAGGGCGCCTGCCAGATTGACCTGACAAACCCTTTCTTGCCGCTGGCCAAGGAGCAGGGGATGTATCAGGGCATGATTCACCTGCGCCGCGAAATTGTGCTGCATAGCCATCAACTCGTCCAGACGTTCCTGCTGACCAGCTTCGACTCAGCGCCGGTGGAGGTACGGCTTGGCCTGAAGACCGGCGCGGACTTCTTCGACATCTTCGAGGTGCGCGGCATGGAGCGCCCCAGCCGGGGCCAACTGCAACCGCCCCATCGGGAAAACGACGAGGTAGTGTTCCGTTATGAGGGCCTCGACAGCATAGAACGCAAGACGCGCGTGCTGCTCGATCCGCCTGCCGACCACATCGTCAACGACGGGGTGTTCTGGCGGCTGCGGCTCGTGCCAAACGAGACCATCCGGTTAGAGGTGGTCGTCAATGTCAGCGAACAGTCGCTGAAGGACGCAAATACGCACACCGAAACAACCGAGAACACCTGGGAAGTCGCCATCTCACACACGGAAATGCCGGTCGTGCAGAGCGATAACGTCTTCTTCAACCGCGTGCTGACGCGCGGCATGCATGACCTTATTATGATGTGTACTCCGACAGCCGAGGGTCTGTTTCCCTTTGGCGGCATACCGTGGTATGTCTGCCCGTTCGGGCGCGACTCGCTCATCACCAGCCTGGAGTTTCTGCCGTGGTTTCCGGAGGTAGCGCGAGGCACACTGGCATTCCTGATCGCGTACCAGGGCCAGAAGGAAGACGCCTTCACCGAGGAGGAGCCGGGTCGCATTTTGCATGAATACCGGCGCGGCGAGATGGCGAATTGCCGCGAGATCCCGTTCATTCCATACTACGGCACCATTGACGCAACACCGCTGTTTCTCATCCTGTTTGAGGCCTACATCCGCTGGACCAACGATGTGGAGTTTCTCAAGGCAAACTGGGCCAGCGCCGAGGCTGCTGCGCAGTGGATGCGGCAGTACGGCGACCGCGACGGCGATACATTCCTCGAATATGTGAAGACCTCAGAGAAGGGTCTCATTAATCAGGGCTGGAAAGACTCGTGGGATAGCGTCTCATATCACGATGGGCGGCTCAGCGAACCACCCATCGCGCTCTGTGAAGTCCAGGGATATGCCTACGCCGCGTACCGCGCTATGAGCTACCTGGCTGGTCGGCTCTCCCTGCATAAGGAGCAAGAACACTGGCGCGGCGCAGCCCAGACACTTCAGACGAATTTCCTGCGCGACTTCTGGTGGGAGGAAGAGGACACATTCTACCTCGCGCTCGATGGCCAGAAAAACCCGTGCAATGTCGTCGCCTCGAATGCGGGCCATTGTCTCTGGAGCGGTATCGTGCCGGATGAGTGGGGCCAGCCCATTGTCAACCGCTTGCTCGGCGAGGATATGAGTACACAATGGGGCATCCGCACGCTTTCCGGCCGGGAGCAGCGCTACAACCCCATGAGCTACCACAACGGCTCGGTCTGGCCACACGACACCGCAATTGTTGGGTCAGGATTCGCGCGCATTGGGCGCAAGAAAGAGGCAGGTGACTTGCTCGGGCATCTGTACGGAGCGAGCCTCTATTATGAGGGCGCTCGTCTGCCAGAACTGTTTTGCGGCTTCGCGCGAAGGCACGGCTTCGGCCCAACACGGTACCCCGTCGCGTGTTCCCCACAGTCCTGGGCGGCTGGCTCGCCTTTTCTGCTGCTGAGCAGCATCCTCGGGTTCGAGCCAGAAGCAGAAAAAAATCGCCTGATGCTCCGCCAGCCGATGCTTCCCGACTGGCTCGACCACTTGGAGCTGCGTGGGCTGCGATTGGGCAACCGTCACGCCCACATACGCTTCGCATGCATGGGCAAGGATACTTCTGTCACCCTCACCGGCGACACTGGCATTGATGTCCTGGTTCTGCCCGGGTAGTCGGTCTCTCGCTCTCACTTTCGGCGCGCCCGGCGCTTTCACGCATCTGGCTTTCCAACGAGAAGCCAGGGAGGCCAACCGGCAATTTTGCCTACTCCGTCATCAAGTGGCTCCAACCAGCGGCAAGAGCCTGCCTTCACCGCGCCTGCTGTGCTATTCTTTCCACGAACAGTGTTTGGCGATGCCCCCGGATTTGACCATGTGCGCGTGTGGTGGAGGAGGCTCATAGCATGACGGCAACACAGCCCCTGGCTCCCGATCAGGCTCTTGTAGAAGAAGTTCAGGAATTTCAGGATAGAACCTCTACCCAGCCCTCGCGCTCCAACAGGCCATTCCTAGCACGCATACCCTGGTATGCCTGGGCTGGCGCCGCGCTCAACGTGTCCGCGTGGGTGATGTCATGGGCGCGCATTGGCGAGTGGGATGGGCTGACCATCAACGGCCAAACCTACCTCGGTGCGCACATCCACCTGTGGGCGTACACATTCTTTCCCATCTGGCTGGGATTCATCCTCGCACTGGACGGCGTCAACGTCGCTCAGAGTGGATCGTCGCCGTTGACACGCGACTGGCGTGGCTTCGTCCTGCTGTTTCTGCTTTCAATCCCGTTCTGGTGGGTGTTCGAGATTCTCAACATTCCCGTACAAAACTGGCGCTATTTCTTCGACCATCCAATCAATACCAACACACTTTCCGGCTGGATCGAGTATCACACGATCTCATCCCTTTGCTTCAGCACAGTGCTGCCAGCGGTGCTCGAAATCGCCGAGATTCTTGCTAGTTTTGCCTGGTTGCGCCCGCGCCTTGCGCCGCATGATCCTGGCCCAAAGGTCAAAGTATCCACAGCGATCTTTCTGATGCTGATTGGCATCGCCGGTCTCATCTTACCCTTCGCTGCTCCGTATTACGCCTTTGGCCTGCTCTGGGTCGGCGTAACATTCCTGCTCGATCCAATCAATAACCTGGCGCGCACCAAATCGGCGTTAGGCCACCTGCTCGCGGGCGACTGGCGCTTCTTCGTGCTGATGCCGCTGGCGGCGCTTTGCTGCGGCTTCTTCTGGGAGATGTGGAACTCGCAGGCGCTACCGAAGTGGATATACACCATTCCACTGATCGAGAGCTGGCATATTCCCCATATCTTCGAGATGCCAGTGATCGGCTACTCCGGCTACCTGCCGTTCGGCATCGAGCTTTTCGTGATGTATCAGTTCGCATTGCTGCTGCTGCGACGGCGCAAGGACGTTCTCACGTTTTAGCAGGCGTTACCTCGATCTCCTCATACTTCTTCACTCTGTAAATGAGGGTGGAGACGAGCCAGCTCACCAGCAGAATCGCAATGATGAAAAAGCCGACATTGCCCAGGTCGAGCGTATTGTTGACAAAGTTCCAGAACGGGCCGCCAAGATTAAGTTCACCTGAGACCACCTGCAACACCTCGATGGCGCCGACGACGACCGCTACCAGCACCGAGATCAGCGTAATGTTCAGGTTATAGTACAGCTTGCGCACCGGCTTCACAAACGCCCAGCCGTACGCGCCCAGCATCAGCACGCCATCTGTCGTATCGGCCAGCGTCATGCCCGCGGTAAAAAGCAGCGGGAAGACCATGATGAAGAGAAAGGGGACACCCTGCTGCGCCGAGATGGCCGAGAGCGCCAGCAGCCCTACCTCGCTGGCGGTATCGAACCCCAGCCCAAAGAGGAAGCCGACCGGATACATTAACCAACTATCATGCACGAAGCGAAACAACGGACGGAAGAACCGCCCCAGCAGTCCACGCTGCGCCAGAAAATCCTCGATCTTCTGCTCGTTATACTCACCCCCACGGGTGACACTGCGAAACGTCTTGAAGATGTCGATGAGGATGACGATATTGAGCGCGGCAATCAGAAAGAGAAAAACAGCGGAGACGCTCGTCCCGATCAGGCCACCAACAGCCTGAAAGGTGGGCATTTCCTTCTGCACAAAGAGCGAGGCGGCGGCCAGCAGTGCGCTCAGCAGAATCACAATCGTCGAGTGGCCGAGTGAGAAGAACGTTCCCACCGCGACGGGGCGCTTGCCATCCTGCATCAATTTGCGGGTGACATTGTCAATCGCCGAGATATGGTCGGCGTCTACGGCGTGACGCAGCCCCAAACCATACGCCACAAACCCAAGCGTGATGAACCGGGGGTCATTGAGCCTCACTGACGCCAGCACCGCCAGCACCCAGGCGACGATGTTCGCCGCGATCAAGACGGCGTACATGGCGAAGATGCGTGTCCGCAGGCCCGAATCGCCGGTGCGAAGCACGCGCCAAAGCCCCGAGAACATCGTTGCCTCCTTCATACACCTCGCGCCGCTTACAGAACGCGTGCCGATTGTCTGGATAGAGGATAGCAGTAGACTGTGGCTTGTTGCAACTCTTCGCATCTGCATACGTTCGCAGGTAACACAGGCAGAGTGAGTCGGTTCTATCTTCTCATTGGCTTGGGGAAAATCGGATGCGGCGGCGCTCAGCGATCCTTGTTTGCCCGCGCGGCCTGGCATTCACGGCAGATCCCGAAGAGCGCGAGGTGGCGTGCATTGGTGAGGAAACCATAGTCGCGCAAAATGCTCTCATGCACAGGCTGAAGCGCGACATCATCGACCTCGAGCACGGCGTGGCAGTGCTCGCAGACGAGATGATGGTGGGGGGCGTCACCCACAAGCTCGAAGAAGCTCACACCGCTCCCAAAGTCCGTCTGTGCAACCATGCCAATCGAGATGAGCAGATCGAGCGTGCGATAAACCGTCGCAAGGTTGATCGCTGGGTAGCGCGCCGCCGCCCATTGCAAAATCTCATCCGCGGAGATATGCCCGCTATGGGCAGCCAGCGCATCAAGCACAATCAGCCGTTGTGGCGTCACCCGCAAGCCCTGATGGCGAAGGCGCTCTACATACGATGGTTCTGACTTTGCGCCCGGCTGCCTGGCATCCATGTACTATCATCCTGTTCCACATACAAGGAGCGTGACGCATCGCAGCTATCATGAGTACCAGTGTACCCGAATACCTTCCAACACGAGCTTTCATGAATTTCAACTCCCAGTATGAGCCGAACTTCGTTTAGACGCAAGCGACCCGCCCGCGCCAGACATGCGGTGTGCGACTCAGCCATCCTGCGTAGATGTGAGCTATCTCATAGGCCGCGAGGAACATTTCGCCGCACTCTATGCGTAGTTACCGGTGAGAGGCGATGAGCTTATCGTCGCCAGCTTCTTCCACTAGAGCGTCTCTGGCAGAAACGTCAGCCAATGGCTAATGCGACGGGGCCGCTGTGGTAGTATATGGGCGGAATCCTGGGAGGAAGTAGAGGTCATTCGGCGTGCAGTATGTTTTCACTCTGCCAGAACATCGGCAGTCAGCGGTCGTGGCCGTCAGCGCATTTGACGGGATACATGTTCGACACCAGCGTTTGCTGGCCGAGACAATCACTGCCGCCAAGCAGCTCGGTATAGCGCCGCTTGCGCTACTTCCCTGGCCACCCGTACTGGCTGAGCCAGGCGAGATGAATGACCAGGCACGCGATGGCCTGCTGACGACCCTTGATGAGCGGCTTGCCCTGCTCGCGCGGATGGCGCCCGAAGCGCAGCAAGTGGTACTTGCAGCAGACGCGGCGGAACCGTGGTCACCCGCGTCGCTGGCCGAACGTATTATGAACGGTTGGGATGTGCGAGGCCTAGTGATAGACTCGTCGGCAGACGAAGCGCTTTGTGGCATGCAACTTGCCGACGTAGTCCGCCAACACGGGGTGGCAGTTATCGCCCTTCCCGATGAAGCAGCCGCAGCGCCGTTGGGCGCGCAGATTCGCGACGCCGTCGCTGAGGGGCGTGTCGCGGAGGCAGCGCAACGCCTGACCTATGAGTATGCGCTTTCGGCAGAAGTTGTCGGCGGTGATCGACGGGGACGGTTGCTCGGCTTCCCGACGGCGAATCTGCGTGTCGACGCCAACAAGCTCTTGCCCGCTAATGGCATCTACGCCGTTCGTGTGGGGCTGCCTGGTGACCCGTGCGCATCGCGTCCGGCGGTGGCAAGTGTTGGCGTTCGCCCGACATTCGGCGATCACAATGCGCGCCTGGTTGAGGTACACTTGCTCGATATGAGCATGGATCTCTATGGAGTGCGCATCACGACGACATTCGCTCAATGGCTGCGATCAGAGGAACGCTTTGACACGGTCGAGGCGCTGATTCGCCAGATGTCGGAAGACGTCGCACAGGCACGGATGTGTCTTGGGGCTATTCATCAGGCGTCGGAGAGCGGCGAGGGGCCACTTCGACCTCAAGCCATGCATCAGGGTGATGCCCATCCGTGATGGGAGAGGACTCATTTATTATGGGCATTGTCGGTAAGTTCGAATCTGCCATGCGCGGTCTGGTTGAGGGGACATTTGGCCGCTTGATTCGGACCTCGCTACAGCGCGACGAATTCGGTCCCCAGGTTGAGCGTGCGATGGAGAGCCACCTGCGTGGCAGCCCCAATGGGCGCGAGGCGCCGACGCTCTACGACATTTACCTGAGCATCAAAGACTTCGGTGAATATGGGAAGGACACCAGGCTGGCTCAGGAGTTGTCCAACCAGTTGGTGCAGATGGCGCGTGAGCGCAACTACTGGCTGGAGCGCAACCCGGTCATCCGGTTCCACGAGGATCCGCATGTCATCACCGGGCAAATGCGGGTGACATCCTATATCCTCGATGAGGAGGATGCGCCGCCATCCGGTGTGGCTAGCATGGATGAGACGCGCTCGATTGCGCCAGCCGAGATTCAGCAGCTCAACGACGAAATTGCCCGCGAGCAGGCGCGCAATCAGGCTGATGTTGCGCTGCCACCGGCATGGCTGACACTCTTCCGCCCCACACGCGGGCAGCCCATGCGTCTGCTGACTTCTCCCATTCACATCGGCAGGCATCTTTCCAACGAAATCATCGTCAATGATAAACGTGTCTCGCGCCACCATGCGGAGATTCGCTACGAGCGCGGGCAGTTTGTGCTGTATGATCTCAGTTCGACGAATGGAGTCAAGATCAACGGGGTGCCGACCCGCCAACCCGTACCCTTGCGCAACAATGATTTGATCACCGTGGGCAGCCACGAGTTCGTCTTCCAGCGGAGGTAGCTTCGGTTGGATACTTATACTGTTTTGCTCGTTCTGCGCATCGCACTGGTTGCCATCCTCTATCTGGTCATCTTGAGGGTTGTCGCGGTGGCGCGCCGGGAGATGAAACTGGTGGAGCGCGCGCCCGCGTCAGTGACGCGCGGCAAAGACATCGTGGGCCATCTTGTCGTCATCGACAGTGGTTCGACTGCGCTGCGTCCCGGCGCGCGTCTGGATGTCGAGCCAATCACCACGATTGGGCGCTCTCCCACCAACACCATCGTGCTGGACAGCACCTTTGTCTCCACCGAGCACACCCGCATCCTCTTCAGGGATCGCTCGCTCTGGGTCGAAGATATGAGCAGCCGCAATGGCACCCTGGTGGATCAGAACCGCATCACTGAGGCGGTTGCAGTGACACCCGGAACCATCCTTCAGGTGGGCGATGTTCGCTTCAAGTTCGCCATTTAGCCAGACCAGTCTCAGGAGAGAGTGAACCGATGATCTATCGTCGCCGTTATCGCTGGACCGAGATGAGTCTGCTGCTGTTTCCGGCGGCATTCATGGCAGTGGCGCTGATTGAGCTACAGCTGGCGCAAAACGCTGCGACACCACTGACACGCAATATTCTCAATCCGCTAGATACGCTTGGGCCAGCAATCGGCCTCGTGTTCGCCCTGGCCGTGACGCACGTCCTGCTCAATATCTTCGCGCCCGACTCCGACCAGACGTTGCTCCCAATCGCGGGAACGCTGGCCAGCATTGGCGTCATCATGGCGATACGCATCGGATCATCGCCGGGATTCGACGTGCTCTCGCTTGGCGCCAAGCAGCTCGCCTGGGTGATCCTGGGTCTCGGCTTTTGTGTCGGAACCGTCATCGTGACACGCGATCTGCGCTGGGTGCGCAATTACAAGTACACCTGGGCGGTGCTCGGCTTGGCCCTCGTCGGCGTTACCCTGGTGAACGCCGTTCGCAATTTCAATACCAACGCGCCAAGCCGCGACGTCCTCACCATCGGCGCTGGCGGACTGTCCTTCCAGCCATCGGAGCTTGTGAAAATCTGTTTGGTGGTCTTCTTCGCTGGCTATCTGAGTGAGAATCAGGAAATGCTCACCGCTGGCTCCATCCCCATTGGGGCCATCAAGCTGCCACCGTTGAAGCAGTTGGGACCGCTGCTCTTCATGCTCGGGCTGGCGCTGATCATTGCGGTCGGCATCCGCGAGTTGGGTCTAGCGCTCCTGATCTTTGGCATGGTGCTCTCGATGACCTACGCGGCGACCAGCCGTAAGGTCTATGTGATTGGCGGTCTGGCGCTCTTTACAGTTGGCGCAGTGATTGCCTTCTCAGTCTTTAGCTATGCGCGAGTGCGCCTGAATATCGTCTCCAATGCGTTTGATCCAAATGTCGCAACGAACAGCGGCTATCAGATTGTGCAGGGGCTGGTCGCGTTTGGGTCGGGCGGCGTCTTTGGGTCGGGGCTGGGTCTGGGCCACCCAACATTCATTCCCGCCTCCAACACCGACTACATCGCGGCGGCTTTTGGCGAGGAATTCGGCTTCGCGGGACTGTTGGCATTGTTGGGGTTGTTCATGCTGCTCGTGTTCCGTGGTATGTTCGTCGCCTTGCGCTCCCGCGACTCATTCAACCAGCTGATGGCCGTTGGGCTGACCTCCGTGTTCGCGCTGCAAACGCTCGTCATTTTGGCCGGTAATCTCAAACTAATGCCGCTGACTGGTGTCCCGCTGCCATTTGTGGCGTATGGTGGTAGCTCGGTCGTCGCCAACTTCATCATTATCGGCTTCTTGTTACGGCTCTCGGAAAAGAAGACGTAGTTTGCAAACGCAAGCGCAGATGTGGGCTGGGGATGCGTCCCCGGCCCTTCGCTCACAGGTCGCGCAATTGCGGTCCGAGTTGAGGCTCATTCAACCACCTCGCACCTGTAGCCTGAAAAGTAGGTGACAGATGCGGCGAGACAATGGTAGAGTGGATAAACGAAATATGGACCGGATCTCCTCCATGGCGGAAATTGCGCATGCGCGCGGCGATAGCTTGCCGAGGAGCATGGAGTGACCAACACGGCAGACGCGACTACATCACCACCATCCACTGAAGAGCACAGCGGCCACCGGCTGAGCGCATTTCTCTGCTGGGCCGTCGTCTTCGCCGATATTGGCACCTCGGTCTACTACGTGCCAGGCATCCTCTGGCAGCAGGTCCAATGGCAGGCAGGCCTCTTCGTTCTGATGACCCTCGTGGCCTTCGTGTTACTTGTGCTCAAATACGCTGAGGTGAGCGTGCGCTTCCCTGAGGGCGGCGGTGTCGTCACCGTAGCAGCCAATGGCATAGCTCCGTGGGCTGGTGCAATGGGTGGCATGTTCATCCTGGTAGACTATTTCCTGACATCGGCGATTAGTTCACTCTCAGGGCTTCTCTATTTCGCGACTATTTTCAAGGGTATTGGAACCTATGTGTTGCTCGTCACTGTAATAGTCGTTATTCTGCTTGGCTTGCTCAATATTTGGGGTATCAAAGAATCCGCCAGTGTTAGCGCTGTCATTGCCATTGCGGCGCTCATCAGTGACCTGCTCATTCTGTTGGTCGTATTCATCAACGTGCCACCTCCAACCATCGCCAAAGTCTTTGAGAAGATGTTTACTGGGCAGCTTGGTGGCGTCACATTATTGACCGGATTCGCTGGAGCATTTCTCGCATTTTCAGGGCTGGAAAGCATCTCGCAACTGTCACCAGTTATGAAATTGCCACGACGCAAAACAGTCAATCGGGCGCTGGCATTGGTCGCCCTAACAGTTGGAATCACCAGCCCATTACTTACAATCTTCTCCACGGTGCTGCTCAACTCGCCTGACTTGCTCGCCACTACCACCATTCATCTCAACGTCACACCAACACCCGACACCTTCATCTCCGATCTCGGAGGCACTTATGGGGGACCGGTCTTGCTGGTGGCGACTGCCATCGCGGCGTCGGCGCTGCTCGTCTTTGCGTGCAATACCGCCATTATCGGCGCATATCACGTCTTTCTCGCGCTCTCCCGAATGGGATATCTACCGAACCGCGTTACCGCTACCAACAAATGGCGTGGCACGCCCCATAACGCCATAATGCTGGCGACGCTCATTCCAGTCGTTGTACTAATCGGCGTTCGTGGCCAAATTATTATTCTCGGCGACATGTATGCGTTCGGGCTGCTAGGGGCGTTCTCGCTTACCTGCCTGGCACTGGATGTGATTCGCTACCGCGAACGCCGCGGCGCCGCTCATGTTGGCGCTGTGGATGCTGCAGAACGAAATACTGGCAGTGGCGATGTGGCGACTGGCACACTATGGCGCACACGACTCAGTGCCGCCAGTCAACGAATGCATCCAGAGATCGCGACACGTCTGCGTATGGTTGGCGCACTAGCTCAACGGCGAATAAGCCCGTGGACGCAATACGCCAGAGCTGGCTGGCCGACGGTGAAATTCTACATTGGCATCCTGACCACATTTCTCGTTGGTATCGCCTGGGTCACTAACCTCTTCTCCAAGCCGTTGGCAACCATCTTTGGAGGTGGCTTTACAATACTGGGCCTGGGCGGCGCGCTTCTCTATCATCAGCGGCTGATACAGCAGGGTGAGGCGCCGGTCGCGCCGATGCAAATACTTCAACGTATAAGCGGCTCGTTACTTATCGTGCTTTCATCGAACACGCCAAGCATGGCCAATCGCCAGGTGATCGACGCAGCCATCGAGACTGCTGGTAACCATCAACTGATCTTTCTCTATCTCTCGCGCAAGCCAACGCAATCACCGCGCTTTATGCAATTCGCCGATCCCTACCTGACCGATATTGAGGCCCAGCGCACGCTCACCTATGCATCAAACAGGGCCAAACGCGCTGGTCTGAAGGTATCCTTCATCTATCGTCTGGGTGGCGCTGGCCAGGTGATCGACATCTGGCGCATCATTCGCCCGGGTGAGATTATTGCCGAGGCAGAAATTGCCAAGAAGGTGTCGAAGTACGTTCCGCCTGACTACGTGCGCTATCAGCAATTCGACGATGTGCACGTCGCGCATTATGTGCGCCACCAACTTCGCAATGGACACCAGACTCCACTGCCAGGTCCAGGAAGCGGCATCGCAGTTGGTGGACAGGCGCGCAGCCCTTCAGCGGGCGTGCCACGGCAAACGCCGACCACGAGGCAACCATCCGCTGAGCAACCACCTGAACGGCGTCAGCCTCCTGTCGAGGTTCCACCAATGGAGCCGCCGACAGAGGGGGGTGATGCGGCGTCCGCTGACGACGAAGAGTGGATCTGGACAGGAACTGATCTTGTCCGTAAGACGCCCCGAGACAGCGGCTCGGCGGATGGTTGATAGCCAGGGTCTCAGACTCAGGCCTTACCGGCGCACGACCTGCTCCTCGCGCGCGAGGGCGGTTAGCTGCGTTAGCGCGTCCTCCCAATCGCGGACGGATCGCGCCACCCACGCCGCCGTATCAGGCGTCATCATCTGCGGCTGCCTGGCTCCCAGGCGCGTGAGAGCGGCCAGGGGATTCCGCTTCACTCCCAGACGCGCCAGCGTCTCACGCGCCTGGGCAAGCTGCGCCTGCACCCACGAAATGTCGGCCCGTATCGAGTGATCTTCCCGAGCATCGAGCAGGCGCAGTAGACTGATTCCCATCATCAAACCGGGCGACTCGCTGGATGCCTCGGTGATGTGGTGCGGAACGATATGACCCTGAAGCGCCGACGATAACTCATACAACCCATGATAGAGCGTTGCAATCGGCAAAACGCCAGCGGGCGGCAGGGTGTAGAGCGCGTGCAGGGTCAGCGCAAGTTGCTCTGCGATGGCCTCGATAGAAACGCCCAACTGAGCATCTATCGCGTGACGATAGCCATAGCCACAGCGACGCAATCTCAACTCTAGCGACTCGCCAGTGAGCGTGAACCCAGAGAATGTCGGCCACCACGGCTCCGCGACAGCATCGGCCAGATGTTCCCGGGGGTAGCGCGCTTCAAGCGCATTCAGATAGCCCTGCGTCGCGACTTCGAGCGAGGCCGCGACGGCACAGATGCGCTTGCATGAATCATCCAGGTGGCGCAGAAATTGGTCTGCCACGCTGCGGGTCGCGCCAGCCAACGATGCCTCCGCGCCTGTTAGCAACAGGAAGAACTCGGCTTCAACGCCAACCTCTCCTAGTGCTCTGGCCAACGCCAGTTGTGGCTCGTCCATCCCGGGCAACCGCAGGCCCATATAAAGGCGCTGCTCCCACCCACCAGGCTTCGTCATGATATTCCCTTCTCAGGATGCCCCCCTAGTTGCCGCACAATTGTACGCCAGTCGCTTCATATCGACAATCCTCATGGGCGCACTTTCCCAGTCGGGGCATACGACCTACCGCCGCTCGCTTGACATAGCAACCGATGGCCCGTAGAATGCCAGATTGAAACGTCTGTTTGAGGCTCTCGTAGGAACATCAACTCCAGCACACGAAATAACGCAACGAAGCGGGATATTCACTATGACGGACGACGAAACCGATATTGCCGAACTCCTGCGGCGTCATGTACAGACACTGCGTCAGCAACTGGGCAACGCGTCGGGGCTGGAAGAGGAACCAGACGACGGCAGCGACGCAACCTTGCTCATCGAGTCTCTAGCTGGGCTGCCGTCTGATGTCTCCATGCAGCGCTTCGAAGAGTCGGGGCGCGCGCTTGCGCATCAGGGTGGTCGGCTCGAAATGCGCCTCCAGGGCATTCGCGTCTGGAGCTGCGCGCTGGCCGATGTGCTTGGCGAGCAGTTCGCGACCAATCCAGCGACGTACGCGCGTGCGCTTCGCTCATTGTTTGAGATCACCACACAAGCGACCGTGGCCATCAGTCGCGGGTGGCGGGACGCGCAAAACGAGCAATCAGACAATGAGGCCGAGCGCGCGCGTCGCGGCATGACTCGGATGCAGGCGCTGCAGCGGATCAACTCTGCCGCCAACTCTACCCTTGATCTCGATCAGACCCTTGCCACGACTGCTCTCGCCGTCGCCGAGGAGATGGGCGCCGACCTGTGCTCGATCTATCTCTTCGACGAGGTGACACGTGAACTGGCGCTGCGGGCAACCAACGGCCCTCGCAACGTCAGCCACAACGCGCTCGCGCTTGGTACGGGCTACACCGGCTATGTCGCTGAGCATGGACGCCCGCTGCTTCTGCGCGACGCCCTCAGCGATAGTCGCTTCGCTGGCGAGGCCCGAGCTTATGAGACACCCTACGCGGGACTCCTCTCGGTTCCAATCATCTTCTTCACTGCCGAGAAGCTGCAGGGCGTCATCAGCGTGCAGACACGCGAGCCGCACCTGTTCACCGACGACGAGTTGAGCTTTCTGGAAATCGTCGCTGGACAGATCGCGATGAGCATCGAGAACGGGCGCATCTATGCGCAGACCGATGAGGAGCTACGGCGGCGAGTACACCAGCTGAACATGCTCTATCGTGTCTCAACGCTGGTCGCCTCGACGCTGGTCTTCGAGAATGTACTCCACACCATCGTTGCGCAGGCTGTTCAGCTGAGTGGCGCAGATCGTTCGGTATTATTCGAGCTTGACGCCGCCAACAAGAAGCTCTCGACCGTTGCAACCCACGGTTTCGAGCACCTTGAGACGGCGCGCGCCGAGGTGCCAGTTGGGCAGTGTTGCGTGGGGCGAGTCGTCCAGTCGGGGACATCGAGCTTGAAACTCGACTGCATGCGTACCGACGAGGGCTGCTTCCTCTACGGCCATCCCGAAGCGATTGAAGACCAACATGCCGTGCTCTGCGTGCCGCTGACGGCCCGCCAGGGGCCAGTCGGCTCGCTCTGCATCTTCAGTAGCCAGCGCCATATGCTGAATGATCATCAGTTGCAGTTGGTGACGACATTCGCCAATGTCGCGGCCATCGCCATGGAGAACGCGCGTCTCTTCGAGCAGACCCGCGAGGGGCTACGTATCAAAGAGACGCTGTTGAGCGAGATGCATCACCGGGTAAAAAACAACCTGACGCAAATATCCAGCATCCTCAACATGCGCAGACGGCGGAGCCAGAACCCAGAGGTGCAGCAGGTACTGCTCGAAAGCGTTGAGCGCATTCAGGGCATCGCCGCGACCCACGACCTACTTTCGACCAACCAGCTCGGTGTCGCGCGCATCGATGAAATCGCCCGCAAGATTGCCATGATCGTGCAGGCCAATCTCGTCCCGCCGCAGATGACCATCCGCTTTCACGTTGGCACGGTTCCCTACTATCTGCCGACCGAGGAGGCGACCACACTAGCTATTGTATTCAATGAACTGATTGCCAACGCCATCGAACATGGCTTCGAGGGACGCGAACGTGGCGAGATTCGCATGAGCGCCGCACGGGAGAGTGATCGGTTGGTGGTACGGGTCGCTGATGACGGCGCCGGGTTACCCGCAGACGCGTCACGGGCGACGGAGGGATTGGGGCTTCAACTGGTGCGTGGCTTGGTCGAAACCGGGCTGCGTGGCACGTTCACACTCTCACAGAGCACGGGTGATCCTGATATTGGCGAACGTACCGAAGGAGCAACTGATCCTGTGCTGGCGGCAGTGTCCCCATGCAGGGAAGGATTCGGCGCTGTTGCGGAACGAAGCTGGGCGATTGCCGAGTTTTCGATTGCGGCGGCGTTGCTCGATACCGTCGAGCCTGCCAGCGCCTCGTCACGCCAGATTGACCAGGGTAATCGCTAACTCTCACTGACCGGCGCGCTGGTAGGCTCACTGGTCACCGTGTCAGATGCTACCTGGCGCGTCTTGCGCCCACGCATCGCGCCTGGCCGCCCGCCAAGCCAGCCCATCAGCGCGGCGATTCCCAACGGGATGGTCACCGTCACAAAGAGCGCCATCGCTTGCATGCCGAACCCGCCTGGCATGTTCGCATCCTGGGTGAGCACGTTCGAGGAGCTACCCGGCGCATAGACAGTGATCAGAACACCGTAGATGGCGAACGTCACCATTCCGGCGAGCGCGCCCATCCCGGCATTGAGTGTCTCGCGTCCGGTAAAGAATCCGGCGGCGGAAATGGCGAACAGCAGCAGAAATAGGCTTCCACAGCCAAGCGTTAATTTACCAGGGCTATCGAGCGAGGCGGGGCCGTTGCCGAATACCGCTACACCGAGCACCGTCAGCCCAATGCCTAACAAGAGATATGAGGCCACTCCGACGAGAGCGCCCCACTTTATCGCAGCACCCATTGCTCACCTGTTTTCCGGGTATTCCGCCGATCAACCTACGACGCGCATGTGATCGCGCCATCTATACAATTATAGTGCTCCGCAACCCAGTCGCCGCCACATCGCCGCCTTTTTTTCGACCGTAGCCAAACAAGCCCAATTCCCACGCGCTGGCGCTCGTCACGCTTTCGATATACTATGCACTACGATGGCGCGTCGATGACGCGCGCCTCGAACAGTGATGTTCATCGCCGTCCTGTGAGGAAACTCCTGGAGGGCCGTTGTGCGGCGAAAGTCGCAAGGGCGGGATTCGCCGCCGCGAGGGCATATGCGCTACTACCAGAACATTCTCGAAACTATCGGACGCACACCCCTGATTCGCCTGAACCGGGTAACTCAAGATATCTCGGCGACAGTGCTGGCAAAGGCCGAATTCTTCAATCCAGGCGGCAGTGTCAAGGACCGCATCGGCCTCTCCCTGGTGGAGGCGTGCGAGCAGTCCGGCAAGCTCAAACCAGGCGGAACGATCATTGAGCCAACCAGCGGCAACACTGGCACCGGGCTGGCGCTGGCCGCGGCGATCAAGGGCTACCATCTCATCTGTGTGATGACCGATAAAGTCGCCGAGGAAAAGCGCAGCCTGTTGCGCGCGCTGGGCGCCGAGGTGGTGATCTGCCCCAACAGTGTTCCCTCCGACTCGCCAGAGAGTTACCGCAATGTAGCGGCGCGGCTCGCCCGTGAGATTCCGGGCGCGTGTAGTCCCGACCAATATTCCAACCCCGCCAACCCGCTCTCGCACTACCGCACCACGGGACCGGAAATCTGGGACGATACTGACGGCAAGGTGACCGCTTTTGTGGCAGGCGTCGGCACCGCTGGAACGATCATTGGCACGGCGCGCTACCTCAAAGAGCGCGACCCGAAGATCCAAATCATCGGCGCTGATCCGGCAGGGTCGATCTATTCCCACGATGAACTTCGCCCCTACAAGGTCGAGGGGATTGGTCAGGACGCATATCCGGCCAACTGGGATGAGTCGGTCGTTGACCGGGTCATCCGTGTGGATGACCGCACCTCATTCCACATCGCGCGGCGTCTTGCCCGCGAGGAAGGGATGCTCTGCGGCGGGTCAGCCGGAACAGCGGTCGCCGCGGCGCTGGAATACGCGAAGGATCGCGGACCAGATGATCTAATCGTCGTGTTGCTGCCCGATACTGGTCGTGGCTATCTCTCGAAGCAATATAACGAGACATGGCTGCGCGAGAACGGTTTCCTCGAAGTTCCCGCCCAACCCACGCTCGCGGACGTGTTGGCATTCCGGCGCCAGGCAGAGCCTGCCCTGCCCGCCGTCATTGGCGTAGCTCCAGGCGATCCCGTGACGTCAGCCATCGAGCGATTCCACCGGTACGGCATCTCGCAGCTCCCCGTGATCGAAGACGGCAAAGTCGTCGGGTCGCTCACCGAAACGTCATTGCTGCAGCGGCTGGCAGCTGGGGAACCATTGGAGGGGCGTGTAGTCACCGATTGGCAGGATGCGCCGCTGCCCGCAATGGCTGAAAGCGCCACCGTCCGCGAGGCCTACACGCTCTTCGCGGGCGGCCAAACGGCAATCGCGGTAACCGGCGCCAATGGATTGAGCGGTGTCGTCTCCAAGAGCGATCTGATGGAATTCTGGGCGCGCAACGCATAGGGTACAACGCTATGCCCCTATGCCAAGGAGGATCCTATGTCCGCTTCATCAAACGCAGGATCGGCGCTCTTGCTCCAGCATCAGCAAACGATGCCGGGGTTCGCGCTGCCAGACGCCAGTGGCGCTATCATCCGCCTCAGAGCGTTCAGGCAGCGTCGTCCTGTCCTGCTCGCGCTGCTGCACAGTGTAACATGTTCCGATTGCCGTGCCTGGTTGTCAACGCTTTCGGCCGCGCGTGAGGAACTCGAATACCTCACTGTGCAACCGCTGCTCATCTTCCCAGATGACTCCGCCGCGCTGGCCGCCCTCCAATATGAACTCGATCTGCCTGGAAGCCTCTTGTCTGATCCTGGCAAAACAACACGTGGCAGCTATTTGCGCACCAAGGGACCTCCAGCGCCCGAGAGTGTGGCGCTGATTGCAATTGGCCGCTACAATGAGATCCTCGATGCATGGGTCACCACCGAACCGTCGCAGTGGCCGTCACTGGCCGAGCTTACGGCCACCTTCGCATTTGCCGAGCAGGAAGACTGCGCGTGTGGTCTGCCTATCTGGCCGAGTGCGTAAAAGGTTTTGCGACCGCCACGCATAACCATCTCAGTGAGCCTCAGTGCGTCTTGTGTGAGATTGCTCACAACAGGTACGTAATAATTTGCAAGTCCGTTGAAATGCGTAACGGACTCAAGCCGTGCTGACGTTCATAGCATGTGTTGCGTATGCGTAGCGTCGGCCAGAGCGGATTCGTAGGAGGCTCGCCAGAATGCTCAGACAGCGCAATCTCTGGTATCTCCTGGCGGTTGGATTGCTGCTGATGGTGACGGCACTATCAGCATGCGGACCTACCGCCAGCACCACTAACACCGGCCCGAAGCAGGGCGGCAGCATTATCGATGGTGTGCAGGAAGAAACCAATAGCCTCATGCCTGCACAGTCAACCGAGACATTCGCGGACCTTGTTGACGCGGCAATCTGGGCATCGCTGGTCTACACGAATGACCAGTTCCAGTTATCTCCCGGGCTGCTCACAGAAGTTCCAAGTACGACCAATGGCGGAATTGTCGTTTCTGGTAGCACAGAAACCTACAACCTTCATCTGCGCCCGAATCTGAAATGGTCGGATGGACAGCCGCTCACCTCAGCCGACGTGGCCTTCACCATCAAAACATTCTCGGATCCCGGCTATGGGGACAAGCAAGGCTTCCCGGCGGAAGACATCGCCAGCGTCGACACGCCTGATGCCAGCACAGTGGTCATCCATCTCAACAAGATCAATGTCGCCTTCCTGACATTGGCCTTGACCGACCCGCTGATCTTCACCCCGCTGCCGCAGCACATCTATCAGAACACTGCTCCGGCTGACATCGCCAAGGTCTTTACACCCACGGTGACCAGCGGCCCATTCACGGTCACTGACGCTGATCACGTCAAGGGCGACCACATCACCGTCAAGCGGAACAAGAACTACTTCCAGGCTGGTAAACCGTATCTGGATCAGGTCACGTTCAAGTTCTTCCCGGACGCCGAGACGCAGGTCAAAGCGCTCCAGGCCGGCCAGATTGACACCGCATACTTCCTGCCGGTGACCGATGTCGAGACGCTGAAGAACATCCCTGGTTACAACCTCTTCACACCGAAGTCTTCGCCGAACTACGAGGCGTGGTACTTCAACATGAGCAACCCGACGCTGGCAGACCCCAAGGTACGCCAGGCGCTGGCGATGAGCTTCGATGTCAAGCAGGAGATCACAACCATCCAGAAGGGCAACGCTGTCCCAACCTGTGATGATGCGACTGGCACCTTCGCCCACGAGGCAAACCTTGTCAGTGCAGACGGCTACTGCCCGTATGGTCCGAACGCATCTGCTAAGGTCGATCCTGCCGCAGCCAAGGCTCTCCTGGAGAGCGATGGCTACACGATGGGTAGCGATGGCTACTACACCAAAGGCGGCAAGACGCTCGAGCTGCGCATCTCCACCACGGCTGGCCGCCAGTACCGCCTCGACTCCGAGCAGTTGGCGCAGGCCGCATGGAAGAACATTGGCGTCAAGATCGATGTCAACAACTTCCCGTCGTCCACTTTCTTTGGCCCGATCCTGTTCCCATCCGATCACAAGTACGACAAGGCCAATGACCAGTGGGATATCGCCGAGTTCGAGAACTCGATCGGCGTCGACCCAGACAATCACCTGATCTGGACCTCAACGCAGGTGCCATCCCAGGGTGGCCAGAACCTCACATACTACAACAATCCGCAAGTGGATCAGTGGGAGGCTCAGCAGTTGCAGGCGGTTGACCAGACGCAGCGCAAGCAGCTCTTCCATCAAATCCATGAGCAGATTCTGAAGGACATCCCAACGTTCTACCTGTACTCGCCGCTAGACCTGTCTGAGTACAAGGCAACACTGCACAACTACAAGCCAGACAGCATTGGGCCGTCTGAGACATGGAACATCTGGGACTGGTATCTGAGCTAGGAGCAATCCTGGTGTCACGATAGTCAGCAACCCAACCTCGGCACAGCGATTCCTTCACCGGAGTCGCTGTGCTCTACCTAGCGCATTCATCAACGTCCGCTCGTCCGCCGCGATTCGGCGGCGAATCGTAAATTCCGGCGCCTGGTATCGTCTATGCAACAGCGCAGGATAGAAAAACTGCGCAACGTTGATATACCCAGGGTGCGTCGCCGCGTGATTTGTGGTCTAATGTAGCGAACTACCCATAGCGATCCAGGAGGAGCCAACATGAGGCGCTATGTCATTCGCCGCCTGATCCAGGCCGTATTCATCCTCTTCTTGCTGTCCTTTGGGTTATTCGCGCTCATACACGCTATCCCCGGCGGACCTGAACGGGTCTTCCTCTCACCGCACCAAACAGAGGCCGCGCGCCGTGCAATCATCCATAACCTTGGATTAGATCAGCCCCTCCCGATCCAATATTGGAACTGGCTCAAGAGCGCGTTACATGGCGATTTCGGTGTTTCGTTTACAGATAACCAGCCAGTCTTGAGTGATATCTTCGCCCGGTTCCCCGCGACGTTGGAATTGTTTGCCGCTTCGCTCGGTTTTGCCCTCGTTGTCTCGATTATCTTTGGAGTGGTCGCCGCTGTTCGCCAATACTCCATTACCGACTACACGCTGACGATTCTCTCGTACCTGGGAATCTCGCTGCCAGTGTTCTGGTTCGCGCTGATTCTGCAGACGATCTTCGGCGTTCAAATGCGTCTCCTGCCGGTCTTTGGTCAGAGTTCGCCAGTCACGACTGGATTTAGCGCTTTCGACCATATCCAAGACTACGCAGTACACTTGATCTTACCTGCCATTGTCCTTTCGATTTTGTTTATTGCTGGCTGGAGCCGCTACCTGCGCTCGAGCATGCTGGATACGGTAAAACAAGATTACGTCCGTACCGCGCGCGCTAAAGGGCTCAGTCCGA
The DNA here is from genome assembly GCA_036273675.1 of Ktedonobacterales bacterium. GTDB lineage: Bacteria > Chloroflexota > Ktedonobacteria > Ktedonobacterales > JADMIN01 > DAHUXT01. The sequence goes on from DASUHD010000170.1 coordinate 37,955, forward strand.
GGGTGGTCTTCTTTCGTCACGCGCTGCGCAACGCGTTGATTCCCTTTATCACTGTGGTGGCTATTGACTTTGGCGGCATCGCCAGCGGCGCAGTCATCACGGAGACCGTGTTCGCGTGGCCCGGCATCGGGTACCTCTTCTATGACGCGTTGAATGACCGAGACTACCCGATACTCATTGCCATGTTGCTGCTCGCGGCGTTCTTCGTCATCATGTTCAACTTGATTGCGGATATTCTTTACGGCGTTGTGGATCCTCGTATCCGCTACTCGTGATCGTGAACGAAAGGACGTAGCGCCATGGAAATCCTCCAGCAACCAGATGCCTCACAGCAATCGGGGATCGCCGCTATCGAGTTGACACCTGATCTGGTGCGCAAGCGTCGTGGCCAGTTGCGCATCATCTACGATCGCTTTGTGCGCAACCGTGCCGCCGTCGCTGGGGTGATCGTCTTATCGATCATCATCCTGTTGGCGATCTTCGCGCCCGTCATCACGCACCAAACGGCCACATACGACCCCGCGAACTCGATTCCCCAGAACCCAAAGCCTTCGGATCTTCTGGCTGGTCCATCATGGGCGCACCCAATGGGAACGGATGAGTTAGGCCGCGACTTCTTCGCGCGGATGCTCTTTGGCGCTCAGGTGTCACTCCTGGTCGGCTTCTCTTCAATGTTCGTGGCAATGGGCATCGGCGCTACACTCGGAGCCATCGCCGGGTATTACGGTGGCTGGATTGACAACGTCCTCATGCGTGTCGTTGACGCGATGCTGGCGCTGCCCTACCTGCTCCTGCTGTTTGTGCTTTCGATCATCTTCTCGAATGGCTCGGTCGGCACAGTTGTATTCATCATTGCAATCCTGGCATGGCCCGCCACCGCCCGTATTGTACGTGGAGAGTTCCTGGCGCTCAAACATCAGGAATTTCTGATGGCGACACGGACGTTGGGAGCAGGCGATCTGCGGCTCATCTTGCGCCACATTCTGCCGAACGCCGCGGGACCCATCATCGTCAACGCGACACTCCTGGTTGGCCTCAACATCATCAACGAATCGGTCCTCAGCTTCTTTGGCTTCGGGCTGACGCCACCGCAGTCGAGTTGGGGTGTGTTGCTGGGGCAATCTCAGACGTTCTTTAACGCAGCGCCGCGGATGCTTTACCTTCCGGGCTTCGCGATTCTGATTACAGTGCTCTGTTTCAATCTGATCGGCGATGGCCTGCGTGATGCGCTCGATCCACACTTGACACAACGCTGACGCCTGCGCTTGGGCATCGCTTTCGATAGAGACACGTACGGTTGGAGAGGAGAGGCTCATTGGCTCCGATTCTTGAAGTGAAGGGCCTTAAAACCCAATTCCGCACGCGAGATGGCACGGTCAAAGCAGTCAATGGCGTGAGTTTTGACCTTGACGAGGGTGAAACGATTGGCATCGTTGGCGAGAGCGGCTCTGGCAAGAGTGTCACGTCGCTCTCGATTCTGCGCCTGTTGCCCACCCCGCCCGCCGAAATCGTCGAAGGCGAAATTCTCTTCGACGGCCAGGATCTGGCTGACATGGATGAGCGTGACCTGCGTAAGATCCGTGGTGGCCAAATATCTATGATCTTCCAGGATCCGATCTCCAGCCTCAATCCTGTCATGCGTATCGGCCAGCAGTTGCTAGAGCCTATCAACCTGCATTTGGGGCTAAAAGGCGACGTGGCCTATCGCCGAGCAATCGAATTGTTGCGCGCAGTTGGAATACCCGATCCCGAGCGGCGCATTCGTGGCTATCCACACGAGTTCAGTGGTGGCATGCGGCAGCGCGTCATGATCGCCATCGCCATTGCGGCGAACCCCAAGCTGCTCATTGCCGACGAGCCGACGACGGCGCTCGATGTGACGGTCCAGGCGCAGATACTGGACTTGATTGGCCAGCTCCGCCGGGAGTTGCGCACCTCGGTGATCCTCATCACCCACGACCTGGGTGTGGTCGCTGGTATCGCGGACCGCATTCTGGTGATGTACGCCGGCCATATCGTCGAGCGCGCGCCAACTGATGAACTTTTCGCGAATCCCCGCCATCCCTACACCCTTGGCCTGCTCGCCTCGGTTCCACGTCTCGATGACGTCGGCATCAACGAGCTACAGACCATTCCCGGCGCCCCACCGGATATGCTCAACCCACCAACAGGCTGCCCATTTCAGCCGCGCTGTCCCTTCGCCATCGACAAGTGCAAGACATATCCACCAGATGTCACCGTGGGGCGAGAACACAAAGCAGTCTGCTGGGTGGACGTGACAGCACCCGCGGAGATTGAGCGCGCCAAGCAGCGTGGGTATATCCCATTGCGTCCGGTAGGTGGCAGTTTCATCGGCGAGACACACGGCTCTGTGCAATTGGGCGCCAGTGGCGAGGAGCGAGGTAACTGATGGAAACATCCGCCGCGACGAACCCAACATCACCTGCAACACCTCCAGTTGGCGACATTTTGAAGGTTGATAACCTGGTGATGCACTTTCCGATCACGCAGGGTATCATCTTCCAGCGCCAAATTGGCGCCGTGCGGGCTGTAGATGGCGTCTCATTTGCCATTAAGCGCGGCGAGACACTCGGCCTGGTAGGCGAGAGCGGGTCAGGTAAATCAACCATAGGGCGCTGCCTGGTGCGTCTCTATCAGCCAACGAGCGGAGAGATGCTCCTCGCTGGTGACGATCTGGGTGGCGCGAAAGGCGCCGCCTTACGCACAATCCGCCAGCAGGTGCAGATGATCTTCCAAGATCCGTATGCGTCGCTCGATCCGCGCATGACCGTTGGGGCGCTCATTAGCGAACCTATGGTGATTTACAAGTCTGCTTCGCGGTCTGATATCCGCACACGCACCGAAGAGCTACTGCGGAAAGTTGGCTTGAATCCGCAGTTCGTGGATCGCTATCCACATGAGTTCAGCGGCGGTCAGCGTCAGCGCATCGCAATCGCCCGCGCCATCAGCATTGAGCCGCAATTCATCGTCGCCGACGAACCGGTCAGCGCACTCGATGTCTCGATCCGCGCGCAGGTGATCAATCTGATGCAGCGTCTCCAGCGCGAGATGGGGCTGACCTACCTCTTCATCACACACGATATGAGTGTGGTGCGCCACGTCGCCAACCGCATCGCTGTCATGTATCTGGGCAAGCTGATGGAGATCTCCGACCGGACGGATCTCTTCGTCAACCCGCTGCACCCCTACACGATGGCGCTGCTGTCGGCTGTACCAATACCCGATCCGCGCATCGAGCGTCAGCGCAAACGCATCATCCTCAAAGGCGACCTGCCTAGCCCGATCAACATTCCCAAGGGCTGTCGCTTCCACACGCGCTGCCCCATCGCCCAGGACATCTGCCGCGAGGTCGAACCGCCGCTCGAAGATAAGACGGGCCGTGGCCACTTCGCCGCCTGCCATTTCTCGGACCGCGTCGCGTCACTGGCGACCACCGGAAGTCTGGAAGAGCGGGGGACGCTGTAGGCAGAGGCGAGCCTTGTATCGCGGTCTACGATGCATTGAGGAAGGCGCGCTTGGCCGCAAGCAGCGCGCCCAACTCGCGGTTGGTGAGCAGTCGCACATCACCGCGCGCTAGAATGCTCTGGGCATCCCGCGCGGTAACATCGAAGTGCTCGCGATAGCTGCCTGGATACTGCACCCAACGTTCGCGGAACCCGAGCGGCACGGCAAACGCGCGCAATTCACGCGAGCCCTCTGGCCCAGGGATATCTGATAACAGATGATACATGCGATCTCCCCGATGGACACCCGCAGGGAGCCAGTCACGGGTCGCGCGCGCCGCGTGCAGTACGATTGCCATGATGGTCGCGCCTAATAGCTCAGTAGGGCAAAGACATCGTGTCCTGGCAGGCGTGATCGTCCCTGCAACGCCGAGAGCTCGATCAGAAACGCCAGTGAGACGACACGCGCGCCCAGGCTCTCCACCAGCCGGACCGTTCCCTCGGTGGTGCCGCCGGTAGCCAGCAGATCGTCCACGATCAGCACACGCTGGCCGGAGCGCAGCGCGTCGGTATGAATCTCCAGCACGTTCGTGCCGTATTCCAGGTCATACTGGATCGAAATGGTGTCGGCGGGCAACTTTCCCTTCTTGCGCACTGGCACGAAGCCCACACCTAGCAGATAGGCCAGTGGCGTTCCTAGAATGAAGCCACGCGACTCGATGCCGACCACAGCATCGATGCCCGCGCCGCGATACCGCTCGGCCAGCTTATCGATGGAGAATTGCAGCGCCCGCGCATCCTGAAGCAACGGCGTAATATCACGGAAAAGGATACCGGGCTGCGGATAATCGGGGATATCACGAATGTACCCCTTTAGCCAGGCAGCCTGCTCAGCGTCAAGAGACGCGGATGAAGCTGGCGTAGACGTGGATGATAATGGCGACTTAGGCTCTGACATACGTGTATAGTCCTCTCAAAGGTGACCAGGCTCTATGAGTCAGCAGAGCCAGCAGGCATCGCGGCGCACTGGCCGCAGCCAGTATACCATGCGCTATATGAGGCGCAGAGAGCCTGCTGATGCCCATGCAAAGCACGCTGGCCGCTTGACACCTGAGTTATTCCGTTAGTATAGTGACGTGACTACCCTGTTGCGCACCACTGCGTTCCGGCAGGAATCAGCGCTGAGGCACATGCGTACTATCCGTGTGCCAACGTGGCGCTACAACGCACCTCTACAATTGCCTCACGGAGGTACCCATACGTGAATCCTATTGATTGGGCCATCATCTTCGTGGTGTTCATCATCGGTACTATTGGCGGTTTTCTTTATGGCCGCCAGCAGAGCCGACTGCGCCACGAGCAAGAGATGAGCGGTATGAAAGAGCAGGCTGAGGCGCGCCTGCTCGATATGCAGGAAAAACAGCGCCTGGCCTTATTGGACGCGCGAGACGAGACCGCCAAGGTGCGGACGTCTATCGAAACTGAAGCACGCGAACGCCGACAGGAAATCAAGCGACAGGAACAGCGGCTTCAACAGAAGGAGGAAAGCCTCGACCGAAAGGTAGACAACCTGGAGCGCCAGGAACGAATGCTGGCTCAGCGCAATCAGGAGTTGGAAGAACGGCTGGCGGGGGCGGATGCCCTGCGCGACCAGCGAACTGCCGATCTGCAACGGGTGGCGCGCATGTCTGTGGATGAAGCGCGCGCCGAGTTGATTTCCTCCATCGAAGAGTCCGCCCGTCGTGAGGCTTCCATCCGCGCCCGCGAGATCGAGATGCGCGCCCGCGAGGAAGCTGAATCCCGTGCCCGCGAGATTATCACCCTTGCCGTGCAGCGGTGCGCCTCAGACCAGGTTTCCGATATCACCGTATCTGTCGTACCTCTACCCAATGACGACATGAAGGGCCGCATTATCGGGCGTGAGGGCCGCAACATCCGCGCATTAGAGAGCGCGACCGGCGTGGATATCGTCATCGACGACACGCCAGAGGCCGTCATTCTGACAGGATTCGATCCGGTGCGGCGCGAGATCGCTCGTGTGGCGCTCACTAAGCTGATTCTGGATGGCCGCATCCATCCCGCGCGCATTGAGGAGATGGTCATCAAGGCGCGCCAGGAGATCGATCAGGTTATCCTGGAGGAAGGCGAACGCGCCTGCATTGAGGCCAATGTCTCCAATCTGCCGCTCGATCTGGTCAAGCTGATTGGGCGCATGCACTTCCGCACCAGTTACGGCCAGAACGTGCTCAATCACTCCATCGAGGTCTCGGTGCTGGCGGCCACCATCGCCGCTGAACTGGGCGCGGATGTTGGCGTCTGTAAAGTGGCTGGGCTGCTCCATGACCTGGGCAAGGTCATCGATCAGGAAGTCGAAGGGCCGCATCACCTCATCAGCGGCGAAATCGCCAGGCGTTTCAATCGCGGACCAAAGGTAGTCCATGCCATTGTGGCGCACCACGCCACCGACATGGAGCCACAGTCACTTGAGGCAGCCATCGTCCAGGCCGCGGACGCCATCTCCGCCGCAAGGCCCGGCGCGCGCCGCGAGACCATCGATCTCTACATCAAGCGGCTGGAGATGCTCGAAAGCATTGCGAACTCATTCCGTGGCGTCGAGAAGTCCTTTGCCGTCCAGGCTGGACGCGAGGTGCGCATAATCGTCAAGCCGGAGGAGGTAGATGAGGTTGCCGCGTCGCAGCTGGCACGGGATGTGGCGCGCAGAATTGAGGAGAGCATGGACTATCCCGGCCAGATCAAAGTGTGCGTCGTGCGCGAGACGCGCGTTGTGGACTACGCCAAATGAGCCTCGTCGCCACAACGCTCGATCTCCATACGCACTCGACCGCCTCTGATGGGCTACACGCGCCAGCGGAGCTGGTCGCGCTGGCCCACCAGGTCGGGCTGGCGACGATTGCGCTCACCGATCACGACACCACGAACGGGCTGGCCGAGGCGCAGGCGGCAGGCGCAACACTCGGCGTCACGGTCATCCCCGGCATCGAGATCAATACCTATCTCCCACAAGGGCGCGGCGAGGCCCATGTTCTCGGCTACTACCTCGATACCGCCAATCCCGATCTCCAGGCGTTTCTACGCTTTCTGCGTGACGCGCGCGTAAAGCGAGGCGAGCGGATGGTGGCGCTGCTGCGCGAGCAGGGCTACGACATCACCTGGGAACGGGTGCGCGAGCTTGCCCATGGTTCCGTGGGCCGCCCGCATGTCGCGCTGGCGCTGATGGAAAAAGGATACGCCGACAGCATCTCGGACGCCTTCAACCGCTACATCAGCCCAGGCCGTCCCGCCTACGTGCCACGCTTCAAGATGGCGCCAGAGGATGCGGTGCGGATGCTGCGGAGCGTGCGGGGTGTGCCAGTGCTGGCGCACCCGATGCGCCTCTACGGGCTGGAGGACGATCTTCTGCCGCGCCTGATGGAGGCGGGACTGCTCGGCCTCGAATGCTACTACGGCAACTACGACGAGCCGACGGTAGAACATCTGCTGGCGCTGGCTGAACAGCACGGCCTCATCGCCACGGGAGGCACTGACTACCACGGGCCGGGCGTCCATCCGACGCCGCTTGGCGGGCGTTACGTTCCGCCACAGGCTGCTGTTCAGGTACGCGAACTGGCTGACCGGTTAGCGAGCGAGCCAGCGCCACCATTCACGCCACCAGCGCCACCACAGTAGGCAAATAGCTCACTCATGTAGCGCCGCAGTGGACAGTGGGAGTGGCAGCGCGCCCAGCGCGCCCAGGCGTCGTTCGGCGGCCATCCGCAGCCGCCGTTGGTAGTCGCGGCCAGCGTCTGGGGCAACAAATAGATGGAAAACGGCAGGCGCTTCCTCCAATGGTAGCGCCTGCGCTCCCGTCTCGGTACCGTTTGCCGCGAGCAGGTGTGGCAGTTCGCGCTGATGGGCGGACATTGTCACGGCATCGACGACGACCTCATGCGGCGCAAGCCCAGCCTCGGCCGCCAGCGTCTCCTCCAGTGTATTTCGGTCATGTCGACTCCCAACGAGACGCATGATCGCGCTGCCATCGTGGGGAACTTCTGCCTCCCAGACGCACGCAAAGAGGCTGTCGCGCATCACCTGCTCCACCAGCAGCGCCTGCCCGCTCCGCTCGCGCCGACTAAGATATGTCAGCGCTGCGCTATCGGTCATATCGAAGAAGCCCGCAGGCAGCGCATCAGCCTGCGCCGCGAGATCGACGGCCTTGCGCAACATGGCATGCATCGAGAGGTTGCGATGCCCCTGGCGCAAGAAGTTGTAGGCGGTTGTGCGGTCGCTCAACCATGCCTGCGCGCCTTCAGCGCCATCTGGAAGCAGCACAACCTGTGGTGAATCCGATAGGGTTAGGGTCGCGCCATGCATGTCCGCAGGCGAAGGGGACGCAGTGAGGCGTAACGCGCGCGCTACCTGGCGACCGTCATAGCCAGGCCTGCCAAGCCCTCCCGCCAGGAGGAAACGCGCGACATTGTCCAGGTTATCGTAGTCCATCTGGCCGTTGAGCAGGGCGCCGCGACCATCGGAGGTCTCGCCGAGCATCAATGCGGCCACCTCATCCCAGTTGAGCCAGGCGATCTGGCGCCTGGCAGCGGGCGTCAGAGAAGCGCGGACCTGATCGAGCAAGCGCGCGGATCGCCGCTCGTGGTCGATTCCCAGCGTTTCGATCATCAGTGGCTCGGTCAAATGCGAAAAAGGACCATGCCCCAGGTCATGAGCAAGCGCCGCCACATGGAGTGCGCGGTCGCGGGGACGCGCGGCGCGAGCCAGGGCATAGACGCCACGGGAGTGGTCGAGCCGGGACGGAAATGGAAGTCGAAACAGCATCTCGCCAGGCACATCTGAGAGCGAGACACCAGATAGTCTGCGGAATGGCGGTGTATCGAGCAGCGGCGAAATCCAGCCGGAAAGGTGTACCTCGCCGTAGAGCGGATCAGGGTACGTTCGCGGTCGCAGCCCACTGCGTCGGCGCGGCTGCTGCCCCGAAGCGGCGCCTGGCTCAACGGACATGGGCTATCCTTGTGTGAGGGTCAACAATCAACACATCAACGTTTGCCTGCCTCGTATCGGCTTGGGCGCTCATTCTTGCGGAGGCGGAGCCTCAAGGCCAAGGCTCTTGCGGTACTGCCGTGGGATATCGTCGCCGACGAAGCCTTCATTGAAGATCCGCTTCCGCACGAGGTGGCGGAGCAGCACCAGGCGTCGTGTCTGGGTATCAAGGTGTTCCAGATTGGTCAGTTCGTCGCCCTGCTCTTCATAGACCTGTGCGGCAGGTACGGCGGGAACCGCTGCTGGTGTCTCGTCAGGCTCAGGAGCAAGGGGTGTGAGTATGATACGAGGCGCGGGAATTTCGGCAGACGTGGGCGATACTATTGGCGCTGTCTTGTGGCGCAAGGGGCGTGTCGGACTCGCGCCAATATCCCGAGGCGCCATGCGCAGTCGCGGCCGCAGGAGGCGTCCGTTGTCCAGCCAACTGCTGAGCGAGAGGCCGATAGCGGGTTGCCCGGTGGCGGTACGTGGTGTCGTTGACCCTACGAGCATCGGTTCGCGCGCGGACGACTCCGCCGAACGCTGACGCGCACTCCTCAGCGAAGCAATAACTGTCACTCGCAGCCAGTACATGAAGCGTCGCACGATCATCGGGCGCACCCTCGCTTCCACTGGGAACCGTCAGCGCAGAACTCCTCACACGCCGAAATGCGCCAAAGGAGCGCTGACATGCTCGCCTTGCCTAGTCAAAATCGTAGCATAAGAGCCAGGTGTCGTCAAACGTAACGTGATACTTCTCCGAAAGCTACCCCTGACTCTGAACGACTTCCAGGTCACTGATTTTCCACGACCCGGATATTTTCGCGAAGGCAACCTTGAACGGCACCTGCACCGTCAGCGCGCCCGCGTCAGTGGTCACCTTGATGTCGAACGCGCCCGAGACGGATGCGTCGTCGCCCTGCGCTGTGACCGTGTAGGTATTGATCTGTGGCTGGCACCCAGTAATCTGGAACTGACCGCCGCCAAAGACCTGCTTCAACCCGTTGACGTATTTATCAACCGTGCCAATCTGTTGCTGGTAGGCGGGAGTGAACATCGCATAGACCGCCTGATAGTTCTGAGTGGCCAGCGCCTGACAGAACTGCGCGCCCGTTGTAAGCGCCCCAACATCCGACCCTTGCAGCGACTCGTCCACGGCGTCGATCTTCCAGTTCCCGTTCTGCTTCACCAGGCTGATTGCGCCGGAGTAGCTGTGATTGCGGGTGACCTGGGTGTTGAACGACGCGGCCTGTGGATTGAGGTTGAGATTGAAGCCACCACCGCTCTGGATACCAGCCAGGCTGCACGAACGCACCTTGCCATCGAGTTGATCGTGGAGCTGGCTGATCTGGGCAAAGTCTGTGCCAGATATCTGCTTCTGATACCCCGCTGAAAGCAGCGCGTAGGCGTCGGAGTACTTTTGCGCCTTGAGGTCATTACAGAATGTATTTGTCGTGCTCAGCGGCTCCTGAAGCGCGTTCTGCCCGATAGCATAGACGGCGCCACCAACCACGGCGCAGACGACAATTACTAGTGCCGCGACCAACACCGGAATCAGCCAGCGTGGCCGCTGCGACGAAGGGGCCGCTGGTCTCGACGCTCTACTCGGCGTGTAGCCGTCGGATTGTTGCGGGCGTGGCGACGACACGGGAGACTGCGTGGGTGGCATATCAGAATAGCCACGGTTACCGGGATAATCCGATTGCCATCCCGCTCCCTGTTGTGGCTCACGTGGCTGGCGGGGTGAATAGCCAGATCCCGGATAGTCAGACGACACACACAGCTCCCTTCGACACCGTCGTTCACATCGAATCGATCAGCCAGGTGGTTTTCAGGATACCTCAATTCCTGCCTCTTAGCCGAGTATATTGGAAAATTGGGCTAGCAGCTCTGCTACCACTCATATGGTCGAGGTAATCACCCTGCCCGCAATCGCGCCAGCGCCACGCCCGCTGTCTCGGCAAGGCGCGCAACTGTCTCGCGATCCAGCACGCCTTGCTCGGTCATGTAACCGGAAATCAACTGTGCGGGCGTCACATCAAAATAGGGATTGCGCGCACGGAAGCCAGCGACTGGATCGGGCAACAACTCCGCCGGGTCCTTTTCTTCTATGATTAGCGGAAAGTCTGGCGCGGAGATCTTGAGCGTCTCGCAGAGCGCATAGACCGGCTTACCAGCTTCACGCGCCACCAACGCCAGCGGATACGAACCAACTTTGTTGACCAAGCTCCCATCGGCGCGCAGGCTGTCAGCGCCCAACACCACGCAGGAAGCCTCGCCGATGAACAGGCCGCACGCCGTATCCGCAACCAGCGTCACGTCAAGTCCACTCTGGGCAAGCGCTCGTCCCATCGTAACGCCTTCGCCACCCGGCACGGATGCGCCGATTATCACCCGCCCGATGATACGGCGTTGGCCCAGGTCGCGCAGAACGTCCTCGACGGCGCCGGAGCGGCTCATAGTATATACGTTGCCAAGCAACATTTTCTCCGCATACGTTCGCAGCGCAAGTTGCGTCTGCTCATCCTGTGCGGCGAGACGCTCGGCCATGTCGCGCAGTTGTGTTCGGGCCTCCGTGGGTGTGGCCGCAGACCGGCCAGCGTCCCATATACGCGCAGCGGTATTGGCAACCGCCGCCATACTTGGCCGTGCCTCGACCAACTCCTGCGCCGCCATCCTCACGACGGCGTCCCAGATGTCGTCGGCGACATCATCGCGTGGCTCAGTTAACCGCAGCAGTACGCCAGCCGCCGCCCGCGCCAGCCAGCTCGCCCCGTGTTCGCGGTCATCACGAATCGCCTGGATAGATGCTTCGATGTCGGTAGGAAGTTGCTCCCTGGCATCATGCGTCATGATGCGTTTCCGGCGGATAGACGTGCGCGAGCGCCTCCGCCAGCCGGGGGACGGTCGCCAGCGCCTCGACCATCGGCGGCTCGTACCACTTGAACTGGGTCGCCTCCCAGTCACTGCGCAGATGTTCAGGATGCACTAGTCGGAACAGGAACGGATGAACCACCCAACTCTGCGCCAGCATGTCATCGCGGAACGCTATCGGCTCGCCAGTCAGCAGCAGCTCCACATCCTCGCGTCCCAGTCCTGCCTCCTCCTGAAGCTCGGTATACGCCTGCTCCAACGGCGTGACACCCAGCTCGACATAGCCACTAATGCCCGCCCAGGCGCCACGATATGTACGCACGCGCTGGCTGCGCTGCGCTAGAAGCACCTCATCGTGTCCGTGCTCCACACGCATCACGAAGCAGGTGACAACATCTGTTGCCTCACTCGGTCCGTCGGGAGTTGACATGCTAGCCCTCCAATACGCCACCTCGCTCGATCTGCCCAGTGTCGAGCAGGCGAGTACCTAGCAAGACAAAGTAGAGATAACCTCGCCACTCACTGAGCGCCGCCAGCAATTCAGTGCGACGCGAGTCAACTTCGCTAGCCTCCCAGCCAAAGATCGCCTTGAAGGCCCGTTGCGCGCCAGAGTCACCCAGTGGGAACGCCGAGAGGCGGCCCAACCCGCGAAGCAGAATCACCTGAGCGCTCCACCGTCCAATGCCATGTAGCTGCGTCAACCGGGCAATCGCCGCGTCGTCATCCAGGTCCACCAGTTCATCCTCACGGATGGCGCCACTGAGAATCGCCTCGGCGCCGCTACGAAGTGTCCTGACTTTGGCGACGCTCAAACCCCAGGTTCGCGTCTGCTCATCGCTCGCCCGCAGGAACTGTTCCGCCGTGGGATAGTTGTAGTAAACGGTATTGTTAGACGCAGCCCGCGGACCAATATCAGCGATCATCCGGTTGGAGATGGCTTGCCCGGCCTCCAGGCTTACCTGTTGGTATGGCACAACCCCAACAAGGGTCGTCCAGAGGTCAGGATAGCGTGGCGGCTTCATCCCTTCCAGTTGGGTCAGCAGGCGCGCCAGCGGCTCATAGCAGGAGAAGGCGGCAACCACCGGCGTTAGATCGCGTGTCAGCCCCAACATGCGGTCCAACAGCAGCAACAGTTCTTCGCGCTCGATGCTAGTGAGCAGCCCATCGAGCGCCTTCACCTCGATAATCGCGGGATCGATCTGACGAATCGCAATCAGGCGCTCGCGACCGCCGACGCGCAGCACACGGCGATAGACACCATCCGACCAGGTATCAACCAGATTTGTCGGGCGTCGCCGCGTGACCGCAACCGTCAGCGCCAGATCGAATGGCGGCAGCGCCCGCAAGGTGAAGGTGGTCGTGTTATCGTTCATCGTCGTGTCCATGCTTTCTGTGTCTCCCCACCCGATGATACACCTCCAGGTGCAGCCGGGCCACTCGCTCCCATGTAAACTCCGCCGCGCGCGCCAGACCCCTGGCCCGCATCGCTTCCTGACGTGTTGTCTCGCTCGTAACGACCACCAGCGCATCGACCAGGGACGCTATATCGTCCACCGGCACGATGAGAGCGGCGTCGCCAGCCGCCTCGGGCAGCGCTCCGCCATCGCTACAAACGACCGGTGCGCCACACGCCATTGCCTCGATGACCGGCATGCCAAAGCCCTCATAGGCCGAAGGCATTGCCAGCACGTCCGCCGTCGAGTAGAGGGCCGCGAGATCATCTTCAGGAACGTAATCGAGAAACCGCACCGCATTGGCGACGCGATGCTCCTCAACAGCCTGAAAGACACTGTCATACAGCCAACCACGACGCCCTGCAATCGCCAGCATACGCGGCCCTCCTGGCTGTTGCCGCGCCCGAGCGAAGGCGGCAATAAGATAATCGTAGCGCTTGCGCGGCTCGATAGTGCCGACGGCCAGCGCCAGCGGATGCTCTAACCGATAGCGTGCGTCGATGGTTGCAAGCGCCTGCCTGTCAATAACCGGCGCAAACGAGGCGTCAACTCCCGGCATGATGACAGTGATGCGGTCCCGCGCTACTCCATAGCGCGCTACGATGTCGTCGGCGGTGGTCTCTGAGATGGCGATGACGGCATCGGCCCGACGGAGCGAGCGTGGCACAACCCTCGCAAGATAGCGCGCAAGCGGTACCGTTGCGTATTGCGGGTGTGTCAGAAAGGCAAGGTCGTGGATGGTTACCACGCGCGGCAGACCCAGCGCTGGTGGAAGCGCGAAGTCCGTCCCATGGAACACATCCACCTGCCCAGGCAACATCTCGACTGGCAATGGGAGACGCAGACGATGCCAGAGAACGGTGAGGCGACGGCTTCCAATCGGCCTACCGGCGAGTCGGATAATGTGGGGCCGCAAGGCCGCGGCGCTGGGAAAAGGCCGTGCCGCGGTCGGCGCGTCAGCGGAAAGCAACAGGTATTCATCGCCGCTTTCCAGCCGCGCCAAGGCATCTACCAGGCTTCGGGTGTAGCGTCCGATACCAGCGTTCTGGGCGATAGCAGGCGTATAGTCAATCGCGATCCGCATCGGCGTCCGCCATCTCTCCATACATGCCGAGGCGCCATGAAACAGGGCGCACGCCAGTATAGCACGGGATAGCACGGCAGGTGGGGTCACTTTGCGTAACCGGCCTGGCGTGATAGACTGGACTGGGACTCAGGAGCGGGCGCAGATGCCACCGGCCACTCAGGTGGAGGGATACGCGCCGGGCAGTAGCGGGGAGCGGCAATGAGGGGTACGTTCGGAACACTGGATGCGCGCCAGCTTGAGCGCATGCGCCAGGCGCTGGCCGAGACCCTCTGCACGCACTTCGCCAGCCCGCCGTTTTTCGATCCGCGTCTGGGGACAGATCGCGTTCGCCCGCTGGATCGTAACAGCCTGGACACTGTTGGCCATTTTGTCCAGTCCGTCAATTATTCTGCGCTCGATGCGATTGATGTGTCGTCCAATGAGGTTCGCCGATTTTTCGAGGGCCTCTTTTTGCGCTATCTGCAGGTGAATCCGGCGTTTAAAAGCCCGCGCCACGCTCGATACCTGCCCGCATTACGCGCACGTGTCCCCCGACTGGCCGCCGATGCGCATCGGGGGTTGTTAGCCTCACTGGAGGGCAAAGCCCCGAACTTTGGCGCTCCACCGCGCAAGCAATCATGGATAGAGGGGCGCGAGCGGGCGCGCAAACTCTCGCAGGAAGACTATGAACGCACCACCAGGATTCTCGAGGCGGCAATCATCCGCTCGCGTATAGACGATTACAGCAATAGCGGCTTTGTGCCACAGGCCGAGCCTGCCGACGTTGCGCGCCGCCCTCCCGCTCCCGTAGTTCCGGCAACGAACCCGTCTCCCAGCAGCGATCAATGGCTCAATTCGACCACAGCGAATGATTTGACGGTGCCAGTCTCCGCCACCGGCTTTGCCGCCGCGTTCGGCGCGCTCGGCATCAACGCGACGGGGACGCAGCCCGCTCCCCCACCGCCGGCCAGTGGACTGCGCAGACCGACCGATCAGCCTACCAGCCCGATGCCAGCGGCGTCTATGTCACCCAGGAACGGCGCTGTCGCCCCACGTGAGCTGCCGGAGGACCTCTACGAGCTGTATGGCGACTATCTTCAGGATATGCAGCCTGATACGACGATCTCTCCGGCGGTGTCCTCGCGCCCAGCGCCGTCATACCCAGCGCCGTCATACCCGGCGGCACAAATCCACCCGCAGAGCTTTCCCGCTGTGCCTCGTCCCGGCGCGACGCCTGCCGCGGCGCCATGGCAATCCGCGCCAAACTCTCCACCGGTCTCGGCGCCCGCACCGAGGCCACCGCAACCGCAACCCCAGCCGCACAGCAACGGGCAGCCAGCGAACCCATCGACACATGCCGATCAGATGGTCTTCTGGCAACTGCGCTATCAACTGGAGGCGTACGTTCGACGGGCGGCGGAAAGCTATGGGCTGTCCTATAACGGCTCCGACCCATCAGCCGTGCTGGATGCCCTGCGCCAGTCTGGGTTTGTGGATGAGGCCGACCTGCGCATCGCTGAGGGAATCCTCGCGCTCACCGATCGCGTGACGCGCTCCTCGAACGTCGCTATGGAAGACTACCGCCAGGCGTTCCTACTCTACCTGCTCTACCATCGCAGCCACCTTGGCATCTGAAGCTACGGGGAATTTCGCCCCCCCGAGAAGAAGCAGCGGAACAATCCATCGGCATTCACCGTCTGTCTCTTCATTGCTGAGCATTGCGCCGCATTCAGACCGTATATCGCTGGCATTAGACCTCCTGGCCGGACGCGTGATATCTGGCAAGCTGGCGACGTAGTAAGTCCAAAGGTTCGGCTGTTTGGCGCAAATCCGTGTGTCAGAGAGGGGTAATTATGAACAGGTGGCGATGGGCGCGGTGGTATATCGCGGCGTGTCTGACCTTGGCGCTCGCAGTGCTGGCGGGATGTGGGGCCTCAATGGGCAGCGCCTCAACCGCGGGGCCGAACACTGGCGCACCAGCCAATGTCTCGAACGGGCAGGCAGTATACGGGCCAGCGGCGACGGCCGGAACCGGGCAGTCGAGCACTTCTGGCCCGCAGTATCTTATCAAGACGCTCTCTATCTCGATGACCTTCTCAGACACCCGCGCGACCGCGACTGACCTACAGCAGTGGGTTGCGGCGACGGACCCCCACTCCAGCTCGGCAGGCGTCACCTACCAGGAGCAGGCCACCAACCGTTATCAAATCGCGATGACCTTCTCGGTGGCGGCATCTGCCTATCCACAGGTCTTTTCCTATCTTGCGGGCTATGCGCAGACGCACCATGGCACGCTGAATAATCTCCATGAGTCAGTGCAGGATGTCTCGAATGATTACGTGGACACCACATCGCGGCTCAAGAATCTGCGCACCGAACAGGACCGTCTGCTGGCGTTGCTGAGCCAGGCAAAGAGTCTTTCGGATACGCTCGCTATCGAACAGCGGCTGACCGATGTCGAAGGGCAGATCGAGCAGATCGAGGCGCATCTCAACGCGCTTAACGGCCAGACGACATTCTACATGGTCACAATCACGCTGACTCCGGTGTATACCCCGGCGCCAGACTCGCCGTCCGCGTCCTGGAATCCTGGGCAGACATTCCATGATGCCTTGACTGCCGCCCTTGGATTCGGCCAGGGACTCGTCTCTGTCCTGATCTGGCTGGCGACCTTTGCGATCTATATCATCCCGGTGGTGGTGATCTTCCTGCTAGTGCGACGCTGGAGGCGCGCTCGCGCCGCCGAACGTCCAGCGCCTGCGATCGCTCCGGCAGTGGCGTCTGCCGCCGCTCCTTCACCCCCTACAGCTACGGGCCAGCCGCCAACTCAGCAGCCGTAAAGCAGCATTTCGCAGTGGATGGCCTCACCAGGTGTAGGCGAAGTCATCCCTGCTCGAGCGCCTGCTGGACAAGCCGCCAATCGTTGGTGAAACCAGCCAGCGCATCGCTGGTCAGCGGGCTATGGACCATCGCGCGGATGATGTCCGGCTGGGCGGTGATATCGTGTGCGCCCGCTAGCGTCGCCTCAATCACATCATCCGGCGACTTGAGGCTGGCGACCATGAGCCGCGTCTCGGCGTGTTGCACACGCAACAGCCGTGCCATCTCGCCGATTCGGGCGCATGCATCCAACCCGGCGCGGCGCAGCCGACCGAAGTATGGAATGATCCATTCCGCGCTCGCCAGCAATCCCTGATATGCCTGAGGCAGGGTGTAGACGGCGGTAAAGGCGATACGCGCGCCTTCGCTCCCCAGCAGCTTGCCCGCACGCAGCCCATCGGCCGTCATTGGCAGCTTGAGGACGACGCGCGCCGGGTCAATCGCGACGCAAACGCGCCCCGCCGCCACTAATTCATCCGCGTCCTCCGCGACCGGCTGCAGAAAGACCGGGCCGGGGCAGAGGGCGAGCAGCTCACGGGCCAGATCGTCGAGCGAGAGCTTCTGCCCCCGCTCGATGGCAGCCAGCACAATCGTTGGGTTCGTTGTGACGCCGACCACCGGGAAATCCCGGCAGACTTGCGCCACATCATCGAGCCCAGCGCTATCAACCAGGAGCGCCATCTCGTTCCCCCCTCTCAACAGCACGATGTCACCTCGCTGGCGGCACGCATCACATACTGTAGCTAGCTCGCCAGCGTCCGTAGTTTCTCCATCGCCGCCTGCAAGCGGTGTAACACACGCTCGCGTCCGAGCACAGTCATCATCTCAGTGAGTCCAGGCGTTTCTTTGCGCCCGCTGACCCCGACGCGCACCAGCATAAAGACAGGCCCGCGGTCGGGGACCTGGCTGCCGTCCGCCTTGGTGCGGATGTATCCCAGCTGCTCGACTGTTCCGTCCAGCGCCCGTAACAGCGCCTCAGGCGTCCATTCAGACTGCTCGCCCAGCACCGCGATCACCGCATCCAGCGCCCGCGTCGCCCGCTCGACATCCATCCCCTTGCCCAGCAGCAACTGGGTATCGTACTCGGGCTGCTCGATAAAGAAGAATGACGTCAGCAGCGGAACATCGGCCAGCGTCTTGAAGCGCTCCTGATCGAGCACGAAGACCTGGCGGGCATAGGCTGGATCCACCGTCCCGGCGACATCCTCTGGTAGCCCATTGAGCAGGAATGGCAGCGCCAGCTCGGTCAGCCGCTCCGGCGAAAGCGCGCGGATATAGTGGCCGTTGAACCAGTCGAGCCGGGTCACGTCGAAGATCGCGGGTGAGGTGCCAATACGCCGGTCATCGAACGCCTCGATCATCTCTTCGCGAGTGAAGAACTCTTTCTTGTCATCATACGACCAGCCGAGCAGCAGCAGGAAGTTGCAGATGGCCTCCGGCAGATAGCCCTTGTCGCGATAGTCCAGCAGCGGCAGTGCGCCATGCCGCTTGGCCAGCTTCGAGCGGTCGGGAGCGAGCACCAGCGGCACATGCACCACCGTAGGCTCCTCCCAGTCGAACGCGCGATAGACCTGGGCATAACGCGGCGCGCTGGAGATATACTCCTCGCCACGAATCACATGGGTGATGTCCATCAGATGGTCGTCGATGATATTGGCGAAGTTGTAGGTCGGATAGCCATCCGACTTCAGCAGGATCATGTCGTCAATCGTGCTGTTGTCGAAGGTGATGTCGCCGCGCAGGAAATCGTGATAGGTCGTCGTCCCTTCGATAGGCGCGGCGAAGCGAATCACCGACGGCAGCCCCTCCGCCTCGTTGGCGGCGCGCTCCTCCGGCGTCAGATAGCGACAGCGGCGGTCGTAGCGTGTCGGCTGTTTGCGCGCCTCCTGGTCCGCGCGCATCTGCGCCAGGCGCTCCTCGGTGCAGTAGCAGCGATAAGCATCGCCCTGCTCAATTAACCGCTCGCCATACTTGCGGTAAAGATCCAGCCGCTCCGACTGTGTGTAAGGGCCATAAGGGCCGCCGACGTCTGGCCCCTCGTCCCATTCCAGGCCGAGCCACTTCAACCCCTCCTGGATCGCCTCAATCGAGCCAGCCACCAACCGCTTGCGGTCGGTGTCCTCCACCCGCAGCACGAACTTGCCGCCGGTATGACGGGCCGCCAGCCACTCGAAGAGCGCCGTACGGTAGTTGCCAATATGGGGAAATCCCGTGGGGCTCGGCGCATAGCGCGTGCGCACGGGAACCGTATCCTTCATTCGATCAGCCATAACGAACCTCTAGTATATTGTTTCGCTCGGTTGCAGACCTGTTCCACCCAATTCCTGGCGCCGCAGGGCTTAGCTCAAATGCCGCCCATCAGCGGGTAGTGGAACGGTTGGCCTTTGAACGCCTTCACCGCGCCGATGATGCCAAAGACGACAGCGAAGATATAGATAGCGAAGTACAGCGCGTAGAACAGTATAATGCCGCCAAAGAACGCCGCTGGTGGCGCGTCTGGATACGTTGTCGATGGTGCGAGAGCAGCCGCACTGGCAAAAAAGATGAAGAAGGCGACGAAGCCCACCACCATCTCGACAACAACAATCGCAAGGTGAAAGAAAAACGCCTGCTTCGACTGCTGCGCGGCATAGGGCGCCTTCCCACGGTTCACCAGCCAGAGAATCAGCGGCACGATCAACGCGCCGAAGAAGATGCTGAGGTGGGCAAGACCCGCCATCACCGTCTGGTTATCATTCGCCTGCGGCGGCGCATAGCCGGGTCCAGCATAGGCTGGCGGATAGCCATACTGCGGGGGCGGTGGCCCCCACCCGCCGGGTTGAGCAGCCGAGGAAGCGGGTGGCGGCAGCGGTGTGCGCAGGTCGGGACGTTGGGCAAAGAGCGCCTCCAGGATCTGCCACGCATGCGGCGGATCGGCGGGCGTCGCCGAGGCATGCTGGCCGTTTGTCATCCGCCAGGCCACGGCAGGCAGCGGTTGGACGCCTTGTGGGGATGCTGGATCATTCACCAGCCCAGCCCAGGTGATTTCCGCCAGCGGATATGAGACGCCAACTGCCTCCAGTCGGTCTGGCCAGACGCTCAAGGCGCCGCCACTGCGCAGCGGGATCCCAACGAGCGTAGCCCCGCTACTCGCTCCCATACTACTCATCCCTCGTTCAGTCCTCTCATCATCCTGCGTTATCGTTCGTAATGGCTAATGCCCAGCCACTACTTCTCCGCTTGCGCCAATGCCCGCGCGATGACCATGCGCTGAATCTGGTTGGTGCCTTCGTAGATTTGCGTGATCTTGGCGTCGCGCATCATCCGCTCGACCGGGAACTCTTTCATGTATCCGTAGCCGCCGAGCACCTGGATGGCGTCATTCGTGACCGAGATCGCCGCGTCGGAGGCGAACGTCTTGGCAATGGCCGACTCGCGGCTGAAGCGTGGCGTCCCCGCATCCATCAGCTCGCCGACATGGTAGATGAGCTGGCGCGCCGCCTCCACCTGGATATCCATATCGGCCAGCATGAATTGAATCGCCTGGTTGTCCCAAATCGGCTTGCCAAACTGCACACGCTGCTTCGCGTATTCTACCGCGAAGTCGAGCGCGCCCTGCGCGATGCCCAGCGCCTGCGCCGCGATGCCAGGTCGCGTGCGATCCAGCGTCGCCAGCGCGATCTTGAACCCTTCGCCCTCTTTGCCGAGCAGGTTTTCCACCGGGATTTCGCAGTCTTCGAAAACAAGCTCACCGGTCTGCGAGCCGCGAATGCCCATCTTGTTCTCGACCTTGCCCATGTGGAAGCCGGGACGGTCGCCCTCGACAACAAAGGCGCTGATGCCGCGCGTACCCTGATCGCTGGTCACGGCGAAGACCGTGTTGATATGCGCGACACCCGCGTTGGTAATGAAGTGCTTCAACCCGTTGAGCACATAGGTGTCGCCGCGCTTCTCGGCGCGCGTGCGCATCGCGCCCGCGTCGGAGCCGGAGCCAGGCTCGGTCAGCGCATAAGACGCCAGCCATTCGCCACTCGCCAGCTTCGGGATGAAGCGTTGCTTCTGCTCGTCGGTTCCCGCCAGCAGAATGGGCAGCGAGCCAAGTTGCTGGACGCAGAGCAGCAGCGAGGTAGTGGCGCACGCTTTGGCAAGCTCCTCGATGACCATCAGGATGCTCAGCTCGCTCGATCCCAGTCCGCCATACTCTTCTGGGAACGGCATCGCGAAAATATCCTGCTGCGCGAGCAATTCCTTCATATCCCATGGAAACTCGCCAGCCGCGTCAATCTCGGCGGCGCGAGGAGCAACCTTCTCGCGCGCCAGATCACGCACCATATCGATGAGCATCTTCTCTTCGGATGCCAGTTGGACGGCCATACAGCACGCTCCTTTGCGTTTCTGTGACTGCGTGTGTCTGCGACTGACTCGCCTGTCTATCGTCTTCTCGTGAACTCATTGCGCCATTAACGCGCTCGCCCGCCGGTATCGTGCGCCACGAATCCAGAAATAAAGGGACACTCACGCATTATACGTGCGGGCGCAAACGAGCGTCAAACCGCTGCTTGAGCAACCGGGCTGATATGCGTTACGCGCCTTGCTACACAGGGCATAACATGATATACTGCGAGTGAGCCGAGACCGGCCCGGAAATATGCTTGTGGCGAAAAGTGGGTTATCTGTCCCACTTTTTTGTCTTATGTGGGGCGAATTCCTGGGGCGGCACAACTCGGGGCGCGCCGCGTAGCGCGGGGTGGCATCCGACAATAGGTCGGGGAGGCGTGGGATGATCTCACGCCTTCGTCGTGTTTCATGCCAGGACGCGGTCATGTGCAACCGCTAGCAGCGCGTGGGAAGGGGAAAACTATGCGAACCGAATTTCAGGCAGCAATCGCTCAATTGATTCATGAAAAAGGTCTTCCACAGGATAAGGTGATGGCCGCGGTCGCCAACGCGCTGCTGGCCGCTTATCGCAAGAGCACGGGTAGTGGTGAGAATATTCGCATTGAGGTCGAAGGTAGCGGCGACGTGAAGAGCTGGGCGTCGAAGCGTGTCGTAGCACAGGTCCAGGACCCCATGCATGAGGTGTCGCTCGCCGAGGCGCAGCAGCGCGATCCGCATGCGGCGCTTGGCCAGCAGGTGGATGTCGAGGCGCCCGAGATATTCAACAAGATTCCGGCACAGGCCGCCAAGCAGATCATCCTGCAGCGCATTCGCGAGGCCGAGCAGGAGTTTCTGTTCGAGTCCTATCAGGATCAGCTTGACGACCTGGTGATTGGCACTGTCCTGCGGCGCGATGAGGGCGGCGCCTATGTGCTGGACCTGAACAAGATCGAGGGATTGCTCGAAGCGAAAGAGCAGATTCCCGGTGAGCGCATGCGCATCGGGCAGCGGGTGCGCGTCTATCTCTACGAGTTGAAGCGTGGCGGCGGACGTGGCGTGCAGGCGCTGGCGTCGCGGACGCACCGCAACATCATCAAGCGCCTCTTCGAGTTGGAGGTGCCTGAAATCTATGATGGACAGGTAGAGATCAAGGCTATCGCGCGCGAGCCAGGCAGCCGCTCGAAGGTCGCCGTCTGGGCGCGCCAGGAGGGTATCGATCCCATCGGCGCGTGCGTTGGCGTTCGGGGTACGCGGATCAACAATGTCATTAACGAACTGAACGGTGAGAAGATCGACATCATTCTCTGGGATCCCGATCCGGCGAAGTTCGTGGCGAACGCGCTTAGCCCGGTGAAGCCCATCTCAGTGGAGCTGCGCGAGTCGGATCACACCGCGCTGGTGATCGTGCCAGAGCGACAGCTTTCGCTGGCGATTGGCAATCGGGGACAGAACGCGCGGCTGGCGGCGCGGCTGACAGGATGGCGTATCGATATCGTGCGCCCCGAGGAGCAGCCGACGCCCAGCAACGAGTCAACGGCGGCCGCCTCCTTCGAGGTGTAGGCGTCAGGAGGGTGAGAAACATGCCCGCATCGCAACCGCCGACGAAGAAGCCCAAACAGCCACAGCGAACGCGCCACGTGCCACAGCGCACGTGTATCGTCTGCCGACAGGTGCGCCCGAAGCGCGAGTTGATCCGCGTCGTGCGCACTCCCGCTGGCCATATCGAGCTTGATCCCACTGGCAAGAAGTCCGGGCGGGGCGCGTACCTTTGCGCCCGGCGCTCGTGCTGGGAGCCAGCGCTCCACCAGGGGCGGCTGGAGCGCGAGTTCGAGATGGCCATTCCAGCGGAAGATCGTCCCGCGTTGGAAGCCTATCTCGACTCACTCCCGCCCGAGCCGACTCCGCCTCCGAGCATAAAGCCGACCAGGCAACGTGATAAATTGCCCACGCCTGACCAATAGACGCAACCCGGCCCCCTCGCCAAGAACGGTAAGGGGGCCAGCTTCTGTCTCTATGAAATCATGTACGCTCAGGTGTCCAGGAGGGCGGATCGCTGGCGGGGAAGGACTCCATCGACGATTTTGTCACCACATCGTCGGCGTGCTGCTGCGACTCCTCGTGCGTCGGCCCGCTCAGCTGGTCCGATGTCGAGGAGCGCTGCTGGCCAGGTGGCATCGTTGACCGCTGGCCCTTCTGCGCGCCACTCACCGGGATTTGCCTCGCCTTCGCCGTCTCCGCCTTGGGAATTTGCAGCACTAACACACCCTGCTCGAAACGCGCGGTCGCTCTATCCGCGTCGAGTGGAGCGGGAAGCGTCAGCGAGCGGTAGAACGAGCCAGAACGCCGCTCACGCAGAATCCAGTTCTCATCGTCGTCGCGGTCACCTTTACGCTCCTGTTCGCTGGTCGTCGCGCCGCGAATCGTCAGCACATCACCCTGAACGGTAATTTGCACGTCCTCGGGCTTGATGCCCGGTAGCGAGGCCCGTATCTCGAACGCATCGCCTCGCTCGACCACATCCAGCGGCATGGCTCCGCGCATTGCCGGAAGGATAGATCCCGCGGGCCGCAAGAAACTCTCCTGAATTAGCCGCTCCATCGCATCGCGCAGGCTCATCATGTCGCGCAATGGCTCCCATCGTTCCATAGACATTCCGCCGAGCCTCCTTCTTCTGCCACGTCGGCCATTCACCGCCGACAATTCCACGTTTCAGGATAAAACTTACCGCAAGGTTGCTGAGCAGACCCGCCAGAGCATGTGGGCCGCACAAAATATGCCAGCGTACCCCGCAATGGGACATGCTGGCATATTGATCGCGCGGCACAAAGCGGTAGACTTGCTAAGTATGTGGCGCTAGCTAGAGTCCGGCGAAAACGTCATCCTCCGGTGTGGAGTAGGCGCGGTCAGAGACCGGTGGCGGGGCAAGCACAGATGTTTCGCGCCCCATGAATTCACGCAGTTGCTCTGGTGTCGCCTGTGCAAACGGGCTGTCGGACGGCATCTGGGTCGCGTGCGCCCGCATGGATTGGAGCTTTGCGGCGAACTCGGCATCGTTGAGGGTCACCACTGTGGTGATCTCCGCCTCGGGCGTTCCCATCTCTTCGAGCGGAATCGTACCCGCGTCGCCGCCGGGAACAAAGTCCTGCCCCTGCTTGCGGGCCTCCGCGGCCATCGCCAGCATGCGCTCGCGCGGGAACGCGGTGTAATACACCTTGCGGACTCGATGCGGCGCAAGTCCAGCCGCGACCTGCTCCGGGTAGTGCGCTGGATCGGATGCAGCCGCAATCGCGGCCAGTGTATAGCGGTGAATCGCCATGTGATCGGGGTGGCCGTAACCGCCGTTCGCGGTAAACGTTGCGACAACCGCCGGACGGAAGCGGCGAATATGGGAGACGATGCGCCCAACCGCCTCATCTTCGTCGGCATTGGCAAGCTGCCCATCGATGTAATCGAGAAACGAGACGTCATGCACGCCGACAGCAGCACAAGCGGTCCGTAGCTCACCCTCGCGCACCTGGCCGAGGTTTTCGGGCGTCGCAAGCGCGGCATCGGCGATCTCGCCAACCTCGCCGCGCGTGGCGCAGACAATCGCCGCTGGATGCCCGTGCATCGTCGCCCGCGCCAGCGTACCCGCCATTCCAAACGACTCGTCATCTGGATGCGCGAATATCCCCATAATGCCAGGCAGATTGCCCGGCGCATCACTCGTCGTCATCGCGGATTCATCCGTTCCATTCATCGAACGATATTAGTTCGTCTCGCTCAGCCCCGGAGTTGCAACCAGCCCCGGCGCATTTTGGTCGTGTGGCTCTTGCTGAGAGCGCTGATCCGGCGGTATAGGCTTCGTCCCCCGCGACCGGCCACTCTCAAGTGCAATGGACAGCACTTCGCGCGCGTCATCGACCGGATAGAAATGCATCTCGTCGCGCAGCTCCTGTGGAAGCTCTTCGAGATCGTACTCGTTCCGGTGCGGGAAAATCACCGACCGTATGCCCGCGCGATGCGCCGCCAGCACTTTTTCTTTCAGCCCGCCAATCGGCAGCACTTTGCCGCGCAGGCTGATCTCGCCTGTCATCGCTACATCTGAACGCGCGCGGCGTCCCGTCACCAGCGAGACAATCGCGGTCATCATGGTTACCCCGGCCGAAGGGCCATCTTTGGGGATCGCGCCTTCCGGGACATGGATGTGAAACGCGCGATTCTCGAAGGCCGTCGAGTCGATACCCAGCGCCTCAGCATTCGAGCGCACGTAGGTGAGTGCGGCCATCGCCGATTCCTTCATCACATCGCCCAGCTGGCCTGTGAGCGTCAGCGTATTTTCGCGGCTGGGCATCATCGCCGCCTCGATGAAGATAATGTCTCCGCCTACGGGCGTCCAGACGAGGCCCGTCACCACGCCAGGGCGATCCAGCCGTTCCGCAGTCTCCTCGAAGAAGCGGGGGCGGCCCAACAACTCGCGCAGACTCTCGGGCGAGACCGCCACCGGGCCAGAATGCCCCTCAGCAATCTGGCGCGCCACCTTGCGGCAGACCGCGCCTAGCTCGCGCTCCAGGTTGCGCACGCCCGCCTCGCGGGTATAGCCACGGATAATGGCCGATACCGTCTCGTCAGGAATGCTCAACTCATCAGCCTTCAGACCGTTTGCGGCGATCTGCTTCGGCAGCAAGAAGCGCCGAGCGATATGCAGCTTCTCCTCTTCCGTATAGCCACTCAGTTCCAGTATCTCCATGCGGTCGCGGAGCGGCGCGGGGATTGGGTCGAGCGAGTTGGCTGTCGCGATGAACATCACCCTCGAGAGGTCGAACGCCAGGTCGAGATAGTTATCGCGGAAGGAGAAGTTCTGCTCCGGATCGAGCACTTCTAGCAGCGCCGAGGATGGATCGCCGCGCCAGTCGGAGGCGAGCTTATCGACCTCATCCAGCATGAAGACGGGATCATTCGTCCCCGCGCGCCGAATCGACTGTAAGATGCGCCCTGGCATCGCGCCGATATACGTGCGACGGTGGCCGCGAATCTCGGCCTCATCGTGGATGCCCCCCAGCGACATGCGTACGAATTCACGCCCCAGCGCGCGCGCAATCGAATGGCCCAGTGAAGTCTTGCCAACCCCCGGCGGCCCAACGAAGCACAGGATCGGCTCGCGGCTCGCGGCTCGCGAATCGGCGCTGGCATCCGCTGGCGTCTCCCCGGCAGCAGATTCCGCCTCAGCCTCGGCGCGGCGCACCTCTTTCAGGTGGCGCACCGCCAGATATTCGAGGATGCGCGCCTTGATCTTCTCCAGGTCATAATGGTCCTCGTCCAGCACCTCACGCGCATGTGGCACATCGATGCTCTTGCCCGTGCTCTTGCTCCAGGGCAGCGAGATGATGAGATCGAGATAGGTGCGAATGACGGAGTATTCCGGTGAAGCGGCAGGCAATTTTTCGAGCCGCGAGAGCTCGCGCTGAGCCTCTTTATAGGCCTCTTCAGGCATGTGCGCCTGCTCGATTTTATCGCGCAACTCGTTGACGGTGGCAGCCTCTTCGCTCTCCTCACCCAATTCCTTCTGGATAGCCTTCATCTGCTCGCGCAGAAAGTATTCCTGCTGCGCCTTGCCCATCTCCTCTTGCGCCTGGCTCTGAATCTTCCGCCCAAGCTCCAACACTTCCAACTCGTGCGTCAGGAAACGATTGACCTTGAGCAGCTTCTCACGCACAGAGTCCAGCTCGAGCAATTGCTGGCGTAGCTCGAGGTCCATCTGGGCGCTGCTGGCGATCAGATAGACGATCTGGCGCGGCTCCTCGACATTGAGCGCGGCCAGAGCCAGCTGATCGGGCAGGTATTGCACCAGGTTGACCAACCGCTGGAACATATCGCTGGCGTTGCGCTGGAGCGCCTCGATCTCAACGCCCTCCTCGGGCGTCTCCGGCAGGAGATGGACCTTCGCCCGCAGATACGGCTCTTCCGCCACGTACTCATCGATGGCGATGCGCTCCAGCCCCTGCACGAAAATTTGTAGCGTGCCTTCGGGCATCCTTAGCAGGCGGGCGATGCGCGCGACAGTGCCGACGCGATAGCAGTCGTCCGGTCCCGCGTCCTCGACGGAGTCATCCTTCTGAGCGACCAGGCCCACCATCCGCGACCCGCGCATAACGTCATCGATGAGGCGGATCGAACGCTCCTTACCCACACCAAGCGGGATCATCGCGAACGGATAGACGACAGTGTCTTTGAGCGGAAGAACCGGCAACTCGTCGGGGAGTTCAAACGCTGGCTCGCGTTGCGCTTCCTCATCGCTCTCTCCCTCTTCCGCCTCTACCACCTCACTCTCGGCAGACTCATCATCAGCCGCTTCGCCGCCGGGTTCGTCGACGTTCGCCTCGGCGACATCGGCGACTGGCTCATGTTCGAAGTCGGCCTGAGCCTCATCACCAGGCACGGTATTGGTCTCGCTGTCGGACGCGATGACTGCTTCGCCATCGGCGTCGTCAGGGCTATCAGGGCTATCAGCGCCATCACTCTCGGACGCGGACTCGAGCACGAGTCGCGGCAATGGGATCGTCGGCGTGTCTGACAGACCATCAAGGGTCTCGTCTAGTACGGAATCCGCAGGCAGCCGATCAGTCCATGGCTCGTTTGGGCGTTCAGTTCGCGGCTCGTCATCATCCTGTGGCGGCCTATCCGGGGGCAAATCATCACGCATGCGATGTCTCCTTGGAATAGGAAGAGGTCAGCCTGCCAGTGGCTGGTTCACAGATAATCGAGTGGCTGGCTGGGGACCAACCGGAAACGCCGGGATCATTGGTGTCCGCTTCGGTATCCATATCCCCAGTCTCACCGTCGGATATCTTCCCTGATTCCTCGGGCGTCGCGCTTCGCCGTGGCAAGGTGATGCGCAAGAAGCCGTTCTGGTAGACTGCGCTGGCCATTTCAGCCTGTATCGGTGTCGATAAATAAGCATCCGCACGAAATGGGCCGTAGCGAATCTGCGCCTCGTGGTAATAGGTCTCTTCGTCGCAGTCGCTATCATCCACCCGCTGTCCTGTCACCACAATGGCGTTAGGATAGAGCGTGATCTCGATGCTCTCCTCATCCATTCCTGCCAGTTCGATCTTGACCAGCACCGCGCTGGGCGTCTCGTGAATATCCATCGCGGGCCGCCAGATAGCGCCCGGCTGCAGATACGAATATTGCTGGCCCAGATGAAACATCGCTCCACGCAGTGTGCGATAGTGCTGCTCAAGACTGGGCGCCGCACTGCCAGACTGGTAGATAACTGAGTGTAACCGCAGACGCATAGTAATCGCTCCTCGAGACGTCTCCTGCCCCTGGCAGGTATTGACTCCGGCCGATGCGCTGGCAACGCGACATCGGCCGGTATCTTTAGAGTATAGGCATACGTACGGCGTCCTGGCCACTTCGGCCCGACATCACTTTGCGTATACCTGAGCACTACTCAGAGACGAGCGGTAGATCCTGTTCTCCAGCGGCAAGTTCATCCCGGCACGCGGGGCAGAGCGTTTGAGACTCGGCAACCGCATCGAGCGCATCCGCGGGCGCATCGGTGGCTTCATGCGCGGGAATGAGCATGCCACAGCGCGAGCACTGCACATAGTTGGCCTGACCAAGCGCCTTACGCAGGCCAAATTCGTCTTCCTGCATGGTCACCCTCCTGATGTTGTCGGCGCGCTAACAGCACGCCAACATGACAGCGTTTCGCAATATCTGTATCGCCCCTACCAGCGGACATGTTTCCGTTGAGGGGTACTCCCCATTATGGCACATATGCCACTGAGGGACAGCAGCCAGGAAGAGCGACGACACCTACCATGACGTTCATTTACGCACCTTGTAGCGTTGTACTCATGGTGCCGTGGGCAGCGACGCCACGAGCGCGCGGGCGTACGCCTCGGCGACGGTCTGACAGTCGAAATATGTCGCCTCGAACATAATTCGATATCGGCACTTCCAGCGACGCGCGGCGGCGGGAGTGAGCCGATAGAGGGTGTATCCTTTGAGATGCTCTTCCAGCATAAGTCGCAGGCCCACCTCATCGCGCACCTCAATCCCGCGCGCAGCAAGAGCAGCGTCTACATCATCTGGCAATCGGTCAGTAGCAGGTGGCGTTGTTACATCCGCCATGACATCCTCCCCCTATGATATGCTTGCGGGTGTCTGCCCTTGTCAGCCCTCGCCAAGACACCCGCCATATCCGTATATAGACAATATTCTGGCTACGGTGGAAACTCTTGCCGATGAAAGACGCTGCTCCAGCCAGCGAATGACCCATCTGGAGGCTGATCTCATGGCGTATCCACCTCCGCATAACATCACCGAGGGCAACAACACGATTGGCATCGAGATCACCGACAGCGGAACACGGTTGACCGCGAAACACGCCGCCAGTAGCACGATCCACCACCGCCGCATCGCTACGCCACCCACTCCTGACGAAGCGGTCACGGCTCTCAACGATCTGATCGCCGAGGTGATTCGCGACGCCGCCGTAGATCATGCGCACCCCGACGCTCTTGGCGTAGCGGTGTGGGGCAATGTTGACCCCATCCGAGGAGTGACCCTTGGCATGACACATACAGAAGGGTGGGGTGACTTCCCGCTAGCGAACCGATTGGGCGACCAGTGGGAGATACCGGTCTTCTTGATGCCCGCAGTGGCGGCTGCAGGGCTGGCGGAGGCGACATCAGGCGCGGGCCAGCGCCATCGAATAGCGCTATACATCCATAGCGGCAGGACAATAGCCAGCGCGCTGATCGACGAAGGCGCCATCTTCACCGGAGCCAGCGGTCGCGCCGGACAACTCGCACATTGGTTGGTCAGCTCGGATGGCCCGCGCTGCGCCTGCGGCCAGAGCGGCCACCTCGATCCCATCGCCTCCGCGCAATCCATCGTCCGCTCGACGATTGGGCTGGCCTCCGGGTCAGACGAGAGCACGGCCGCAATGCTGCGCGTCTCTGGGGGCCGGGCGGAGGCGATGACCGTACGCCAGGTAGTGCAGCTGGCCGAAGAGGGCGACAATGCGGCGCACACGGTGCTCGAACGCGCCTGGGATGCGCTAGCGGTGGCGCTGGTCAATCTTGTCGCCGCACTCGATCCAGATGTTATCATTCTGGGCGGCCCACCAGCCGAGGCGGGCGATGGGTTCTGCCAGCCACTGCGCGACCGGCTGGCGACGCTCTGCGGCTCATGGCGGACTGCTCCAGAGCTACTGCCCGGCGCACTCGGTACGCGCGCGGCGCTCATTGGGGCGTGCCTGCTGCCATTTCACCAGCTGCGCCACCGGTGAGGGATGCTTCGCCTGGAACGGGGAGTCCTATTCCAGCGCAAAAGTGTGGCCGGCCGCGTGCGGAGATGTCATAATGCAGTACGGCGCAGGCGAGCGCAGAGGGGCGGAGTGACGGCGCAGGGTAGCCGGTGTGCAAGGGCGGTACGTTGTGGCAGGCAATATCGCGACAGGCTCAGACATGCAATTGAGCGGACGGCAACTCGCGCGACGATACACGTTGTCCGACGAGTTGGCGCCCGGCGCGCTCAGCCGGATCGTCCGCGGCGAGGATGTGATGCTGCGCCGTCCGGTGATCGTCAAAGCCACTCCACCGGAATACGCTGAGGTCTATATCGAGGCGATGCGCGCCACCAGCGCGCTGACCCACCCCGCCGCCGTCGCCTTCTATGACGCATTTTACGAAGATGGCTGGCTCTTGTTGATCCAGGAGGCCGTGCAGGGGCAGGCGCTCACACGCTATCTGCGACAGGGTGTGCCGAGCGAGCGAGCCGTCAATCTGGCGCTCCAACTCGCGCATATCCTTGCCTATGCCCATCACCGCGACGTCGTGCATGGCGACCTAACGCCGACGGCGATTCTGGTGGATCGCCAGGCAACGGTCCGCATGAACAACTTCGGGCTTCCACCGAATCTCGACTATTTTCTGACCGAGGGCGGCGATGAACTGCAGCCGCTGCTTACCGATGGCACGCCGTATAGTGACGTGCTGGCGCTAGGATTGCTGCTCCGTCAACTGCTCAGCAACACAGAGCTGGCGGGGGCAGACCATGGCGCGCGACAAATGCGCGCTGATGTCCCCCAGGAATTGGCGCGTCTTGTTGGTCGCTGTATCACTCCAGACGCTAGCGACGCTATTACCGATGCGGCAACGCTCGCCAGCGCTCTCGAAGAGATCGGCGAGCAGCTTGTCGAGACCAGACATCCGCTCTCAACCGATACCCCAGCGGCGCTTAGGGTCGCTCATGCGGTTGCCGCTGAGCAGGCGCGCTGGTCAAGCGAGCAGACCGTTGCGGGGATGCAGGCGCCGCAACCGATCGAACATGACAGCCATGAAGTTGGCTCACGCTTCAGCCCGCTTACTGACCCCGATCACACGGATGGAGCCATCACGCGCGCCGCCAACGAGGCGGACCTCGCCGTCGCGCCGCGCCTGCGTTTGCCCGCGCGCCCGTGGCCCAATCCGCCGCTGTATCAGGAGGCAGGGAGAGGTGGAGCGCCGGTTTACCACAAGGGTGGGAGCGATGGCGCACGCAGCGTGGGACTGGGAGCTGTGCTGGTTGTGAGCGCAGTATTGTTCGTCATATTCTTTCTGATAGGCTTCCTGGGTCCGTTTTCACTGGGCGGACGTTGAGCGTCCGGGCATAGCCCACTGATGTGTAAGACGGAGGCATGGCGAGATGGAACACTTGTGGGCGCCCTGGCGCATGGCCTATATTGACGCGAATGCCGAGAAGGAACAGGGCTGTGTTTTCTGCGTCAAGCCAGCGCAAAGCCAGGAACATGACGAAGAGAATCTCGTGCTGTATCGCGGCGAGCGCTGCTTCGTGCTGATGAACCTCTTCCCCTACAACAACGGCCACCTGATGATCGCCCCATATGCCCACGTCCCCGATATCGAGCATCTCGACGCCGAGACGCTAACAGAGATCATGCTCACCGCGCAGAGGTCGCTGGCGGCCCTGCGCGCCGCGATCCATCCCGACGGCTTCAATATGGGCATCAACCAGGGAACCGTGGCGGGCGCGGGAATCGCCGACCATGTCCATTTCCATGTGGTGCCGCGCTGGAATGGTGATACCAACTTCATGCCCGTGCTGGCAGAGACCAAAGTGATGCCCGACTATCTGCAAAACACCTATCGCCAGCTCAAACCGTACTTCGTCTCCTGAGTAGCGCGACACCATTTCCAGCGCGCAGGCGACTCCACGTTGTATAATAGTGGGCAATGATTGATAGCGGCTAACGAGTGAAGGCTGCGCGCGAGAGGATACTGGCATGGATAAGCAGGGGCGTATTCGCCTGAGCACAATGGAGATCGTATTGATCGCGGCCATGCTCGGCACGTTGCTGCTTGGTCTGCTCCAGGCGTTCGCCGAGGAGCGGTCGCGTCGCCTCAGCATTGAGACTAATCACGAGCATTAACGCCTGATACAGAGCGCGCCCCGTCCCCCTGCCCAGCACACCTGGGAGGCTCCGGATGGGGCGTCTGTCTGTCCGCCGCACGCCAGTTAGCAATAAGACAATGCGGCGCAAGGTTTTATTATCAGGTTACGAAGCGACAAAAATACGCTACAGTGTGCAGAGGAGCACTTATCCGATGACTACAACCACGATGGCCAATCTTGACCGCAAGCTTTCCGCGCTCGAACAGCGCTACAACGAGCTTCAGCAGATCATGGCTGACCCTGAAACGGCCAGTGACCCGGCGGCATTGCAACGATATGGGCGCGAATACGCCAGCATCACCGATGTGGTGGAAAAGTATCGCGCGCTACAGGAGGTACGGGCGCAGCTAAACGACACTGAGGCGATGCTGGGCGACGGGCTCGACGAAGAGATGCGTTCGCTCGCCTATGAAGAGATCGAAGAGCTACATACACGCGAGGCTGAACTGACGACCGAGGTGCAGGTTGCTCTGCTTCCGCGCGACATCATGGATGACCGTAACGCCATCGTTACGGTCCAGGCGGGGGCTGGAGGCGACGAAGCCGGTCTTTTCGCCGCCGACCTCTTCCGCATGTACCTGCGCTATGCCGACGCAAAACGCTGGACTGTCGAAGTGATGGATGAGAACGAGAGTGGCATTGGCGGCTACAAAGAGGTCGTCTTCGAGGTGCGCGGCAAAGGCGCCTATGCTCGCATGAAGTTTGAGGGCGGAACCCATCGTGTCCAGCGAGTGCCTGCCACTGAGTCGCAGGGACGCATCCACACCTCCACGGCGAAGGTGATTGTGCTGCCAGAGGCCGAGGAAATCGAGGTCGAGATTCGCCCCGAAGATATCCGTGTCGATGTCTACCGCTCTACGGGCCACGGCGGCCAGAGCGTGAACACGACCGATTCCGCTGTGCGCATCACCCACCTGCCGACCGGGCTGGTTGTCACCTGCCAGGATGAGAAGTCACAGATTAAGAACAAGGCAAAGGCGCTGGGTGTGCTGCGCTCGCGTCTGTGGGATCTCGAACAGCAGAAGCGCGACGCCGAACTGGGCGCGGCCCGCCGCTCGCAGGTGCAGACGGGCGACCGCAGCGAGAAGATTCGCACCTATAATTTTCCCCAGGACCGCATCACGGATCACCGCATCAACTTGTCGCTGCACAACCTGCCGCGCATCCTGGCTGGCGATCTCGACCCGCTGATCGACGCGCTGATCGCCTCTGACCAGGCGCAGAAGCTGGCAGACATGAACGACGATCCCGATAATAACAGCCATAGGTAGGCCGAAGTCTCATCGGCCCGGAACTGCAAAGGAGCAGCGCACATGACCGCAGCATCGACCGCATCGACCGCGACCGCAAGCGCATCCGCCGTGTACTCCCCCGTCGAGCCGCCGGAGCGGCTGTTGATGGGGCCAGGGCCGAGCAACCCGCATCCAGCAGTGCTACGGGCCGCGGCTGCTCCGGTGCTCGGACACCTCGATCCAGCCTACCTGGCGATTCTAGGCGAGACGGCGGATATGCTACGGCAGGTCTTTGGCACGAGCAACCCCTTGACTCTTGCTGTTCCAGGCACCGGCTTCTCCGGGATGGAGGCGTCGCTCTGCAATCTGTTGGAGCCAGGGGATACGCTGCTGGTCGGCGCGGCGGGCTTCTTCGGCGCGAAGATGGCGGAAATCGGCGCGCGTTGCGGCGCGAACGTCACTACTGTTGCGGGCGAATGGGGAAAACCGATTTCAGCGGATGCGCTCCGCTTGGCGGCTGGTGAGTTGGGACAGGTGAAAGTCATTGCCGTTGTGCTGGCGGAGACCTCAACTGGCGTGCGGCAGCCGTTGGCTGAAATTGCCGCACTAGCCCATGAGATAGGCGCTTTGCTGGTCGTGGACGCGGTCACAGCGCTTGGTGGGATGCCTATCCCTGTGGACGAACTTGAACTCGACGCCGTCTATAGCTGCACCCAGAAGTGTCTTGGCGCGCTGCCCGGCCTTGCGCCGATTACGCTCAGCGTGCGCGCCGTCCAGGCAATCGAGGCTCGCAAGCAGCCGGTGCAAAGCTGGTACCTGGACTTGCTGGCGCTCCAGCGCTACTGGAACCCGCCCCATGCCTACCACCACACCTCGAACGTCTCGCTCATATACGCCCTCCACACGGCTCTGCGCCTGACCCTGGCCGAGGGATTGGACGACCGCTATGCCCGTCATGTGTTGAATGGGGCAGCGCTCCGGGCAGGGGCGGCAGCGATTGGGATGATGCCCTTGGCCGAGCCAGAGCACCAACTGCCGATGGTGGCCGCATTGCGCGTTCCAGAGGGTGTGAGTGATGTCGGCGGCCTCCGCAAGGCGCTGCTGGAAGAGGATGGCATAGAGATTGGCGGCGGCCTGGGCGACTATGCCAGCAAGGTGTGGCGCGTCGGCATCATGGGCTACAATGCCGAGAAGCGCAACATCCTGCGCACCCTCAGCGCATTCGAGCGCCTGCTACCGCGCTTTGGTCACACGCTAACCGCTGGCGCGGGCGTCGCTGCCGCCGAGAATGTCTATGCCGGGCAATCAGCCGGAGCATAGGAGCTTGAACCGTCGCGCATACGCCAGGAGAGTCCTTCATGCCAGCGCCGCTGGAGCTTCACAATCCACAGTCAGTACGTGCCATCTTCTTCGATGTTGGCTTCACGCTGCTCGCGCCTCATCCGTCCGTTACGCAGATTGCCCTGGACGCCACCGCGCGCATGGGCGTGGCTCTTGACGTGAACTGCCTGCGCGAGCAGCAGAAGCGCTCCGAGGAGCACCTGCGCAGCATGTCGAAGGCACAGCCCTGGACATGGGGCGACGAGACCGCCATCAACAGCATCTGGATGAGCTATTTCACCGAAATGCTCCGTCCTTGCCTCGCTGACGAGCCGGAAAAGCTGGACGCCTGCGTCCAGGAGACGGTTCGCGCCTTCGACGACGCGGGCAACTATGCGCTCTACCCCGACGTGCTGCCGTGCTTGCATGCGCTCCACGAGCGTGGCCTGACCCTCGGTGTCATCTCCGACTGGGGGGTAAGCCTGAGCCTGATTCTGCGCCATCATGACCTGATAGCCTTCTTTGACTTCGCGGTCATCTCGGCGCAGGCTCGCCGCGCGAAACCCGATCCGCAACTCTTCCAGACGGCGCTTGAGCGCGCCGACGCCATCCCCGACTATGCCTTGCACATCGGCGACTCCTATGTGCTCGATGTGCTGGGCGCGCGCTCCGTCGGGATTACGCCCATTCTGCTCGACCGCCGCCGCGTACATGATCCCGCGCAGTTAGACTGCCTCGTCGCGACGACGCTTTACGACCTGCTCGACTGGATGCGGATCCCGCGACCACCAGCGGACTGATCCACGCCCGCTTCAATCTAAACTGTGTGTACACTATGCGGTTATGGAATCGCCGGATTCGTCTCGCGCATCCTGCGGCGCCGCATAGCCTGGATCGACATCCGGGCCATCTGGCGAGAGACGCATTCGTAACACATAGTCGGGATTGTAGTGGTGAAAGCAATGGCCACAGGAGACCGGCCGCGCGTAGCGCCGCACGCGTGGATAGCTGCGATTGCACCGAGGGCAATAGTAGAAATACTTGTAGGGGCGAATTCGCCGTAGCGACTCTTCACGCCGTCGCGTCTCCTCAGCCAGCTCCCGGCGAACCGTCTCAGCGTCGCGCCCGGTAATCGCCGCCTCATCCACCGAGATAGAATCATTGCCGTGGCACTGGTGCTTGCGCGGGCGTCCCTTGACGCGATCCGATAGGTGAATCAGTTCATGGGCCACTGTCACCTCGATGCCGCGCTCGAGCATACCCGGCTCGATGAAGATGAGATGGCGAAAGTCGCCAGCTGGAGCGAGAGCGTATTCATCGTCGGTAGAGGGGTCTGTGAACGCCTCGAAGCCAGGTAGCGTTGGCTGAAGCGATGGCGCTCGTGAGGCCGTCCGCTCTTCGGTGGCGACCTCGACAATACTAGGCGCGGCGCTATGCTCGGTCGCGGCCATAGCAATATTGCTGAGCGGCAAATAACAGTAGCAGCCAAGCGCCATCGACTGAAGCCTTCGACCCGTCCATTCCGCGAACTCCTGGCGGTCCATCGTAAGAGCGAGAAAGTTCAGTTGACTAGCGGGTATCTTGAGCTTTTCCCAATAATGCCGAAGCCAGCGTTCCGCCTGGGAACTGGCGTGAACCAGCGGCAAGATATCAAGCGATGGTGGCTGTGGTTTTCCTGATATGTTCTTTGCCATGCCTGCCATTATGACAGCCCGCCTGCGCGCGCCGCCACTTCCTCACTTTCAAGCCCAGACCGATACACCTGCGCGCATCGTAAGCCTTATCATCATTCCTGGCAATATAGGAAGCAGAGCCGTGGGACATCGTGGGATTTATCGCTGACCGCTCCCGCGTTCCTCATCCACCTGAGGGGTGGACTGGCGAGCCATGGCAGCACGCCAGTGAAGGTTCTCTACCTCTCATAACGAGCGCAGACGCTAGGAGTAATGTGCCGGGACATCTATCCTACCCGGATGCTCAGGCCACTACACCGATGTCGGCTCGTGTTCCTCGCCAAGGTTCTCAACCGCAAGGGACGCATAGCCCTCACGTCTCAGCCGCACATCATAGAGCACCGAAACGGCCGCAAGCGCAACGAGTGGCGCGGTCAATGCTGAAATCAGCGGGTTCACTATCAGCGCCGCAACGCCATACGACCCGTATTCAACGAAGCTGAATGGAAATGAAATGATTGCTGCGACCAGCGCTGTCACGAAGATGGGCCAGAACACGTGCGCCCACTGTCTGCGCGTCAGATTCCAGCTCCGGCGCAGCGCCGCAACTGGCCCTAGCGCCTCTGTCGCGGCGATGTAGGGAGACAGAATGAGTCGCACATAGACATAGACTGCAAAGACGATACAGGGAATCATAAAGAGCAGTGTCAGACACCCCAACAGCGTGAAAGCAGCGCCAGCTGGTGACGACGAATCGAGACTGTTCGGATTCTTCAACGCATCACCGAACTGCGTGAGCAAGATGCCGTAGAGCACAAGGACGGGCAGCAAGATAAGCAGCACAATAGCGCCACTGAGCACGCTGGCGCCAATTGCCGCGAAAGCCCGCTTGAACCCAGCGCGTAGCGACGCGCCAATCTTCGGGCTGCGGCCAAATAGCGCATCGCGGCCAGCATTTCCCAGGACAGCAGCAGTCCATCCACCAATCAACGCACCCACAATCGAGGTCATCAGCAGATCGAGGGCTGACAACAGCAGGTCGCGGCCCTGGGGCAAGGTTGTGCTGCCTATGCCGAGACCGGCGCCACCCGCGCCCTGT
The DNA here is from genome assembly GCA_036273675.1 of Ktedonobacterales bacterium. Classification (GTDB taxonomy): domain Bacteria; phylum Chloroflexota; class Ktedonobacteria; order Ktedonobacterales; family JADMIN01; genus DAHUXT01. The sequence continues at coordinate 75,852 of DASUHD010000170.1, forward strand.
GACGCGGGCGACAGACCAGCCCACAGATCGTTGCCGCCGAGTATGTGGAATACGGCATCCACTATGCCATTGACAACCTGTGGCACGAACAGCGCCACCAGCCCCAGCAGAAGCCAGCTTCGCCAGTGCGCGGCGAACAGCGTGAACGTTGCTCCAATCAATTCACTGGCGCGACGTGGATAGGGCGTCAGGCGACCACCAGTGGCGCTGACCGGTGGATACTGTGGGAAGGCATATGGTGATGCTAACGGTGGCAACGAGGGTTGTGCCGGTGGCGGATACATGCCGGGGTGCGGCGGCCAGCTTGGATGCGCCCCCCATGGAGTGGGGGTGGTCGGCTGCTGTGTGGGCTGCGGCAGCGGTGGAAAGCCCGCGGGGAGTATCGCTGGCGCCTCAAAGCCTGCTGGCCGTAGTTCTGGCCGCAGTCGGAACACAGCCTCTAGCAGCAGCGCCCCGTCGCCTGTCTGCGCGGGCTGAAGCTCGACGACGTGGCGCTCGTTCGCTACGCGCAACGCTATAGTCACAGGGTCGGGCGCAACCTGGCGAGCATCTTGAATATCGGCCAGCGCATACGTCCGTTCGCCCACGTGTACGCCATTGTATCCCACCGCCGCCGATGCGCCGTTTCGCAGCGGAATCGTAACAAATGGCTCCTGATTCTCCACCTGTTTTCTCCTGATGCCAGTCATTTCATGCCCGGCCTATCGTACCAGCCCATAGATAGATGGCGCAAGCGGCGCAGCGCACAATCTCGCCTATCGAGCATGCGCCCCTGCCTCTATGCTATCATCGATATCTACTGCTATTCGCTTGCTCTAAGTACCTTGACATTCCCGATGATCCACGCATATACTTGCAGGCATCTTCTGGCAAGATGAGCGTGTGGCGGGCCTTTTGGACCCCGCCAGTTTTTTTATGCTGCAAGCCGGGCCAACCGGCATATCTCCGTAGAGTGGCCGACACGGCCGCGGCGGTTCGCGTGCGGTACGGCGCATGCCAACCACCAACCTGCACGGAGAAGCAAGGAGTATGGACTATGGCGACAAATGCGACAAATAATGGTCACGGACGCGCCGCCGACCCGGAGCGCATTCCTTTGACGCGTGAGGGTTACGAGGAGAATCAGGCTCGCCTCACCTATCTGATCACCGAGCGTCGCCAGCAGGTTGCCGACTACATCCACGAGGCCAAGGAGGCTGGTGACATCTCGGAAAGTAGCGCATACGAGGACGCCAAGAATCTCCAGGCGATGGTCGAAGGCGAGATTCAGGAGCTTCAGCACCTGCTGGAACATGCGGTTATTCTGGAAACGCCGCAACATACCGGCGGAAAGCGCACCGTACGCCTGGGAACCACTATCGACGTCGAGACTGATCGTGGCACGAGCCGCACGTTCACACTGGTGAGCAGCGCCGAGGCCAATTCGGCGACCGGCAAGCTCTCCGACCAGTCTCCGGTGGGACGCGCGCTCATGGGACATGCTATCGGCGATAAAGTCGAGGTGACAACTCCCGGCGGCTCGGTCCTCTATACCGTCAAAGACATCCATTGACGCACGTGTATCGGCTGCCGAAGAAGTAAGCTGGCTGGAATACTCCGGCCAGCTTTTTCATGCGCCAGAAGCCTGCGCTATACCGTTGAACTGCCAATTACGAACCTATCGGAAAGAATATGCATTCACCAGCCACTGAGTTTGACACCCTTCCTATCTCACCATATACTAGACTAGAACAGAAGTTCAATGCGAGAGGATATATCCTATGGTCATGGCAGGATTACTCTGGTACGACGACGACGCCAGACGTCCGCTGGCTGCGAAGATCATCGAGGCGACCGAGCGCTACCGAGATCGAATAGGCTTCGCGCCGACGGTCTGCCAGTTGCCGCCCCAGCAATTGAAGGCGCTGACCGAGGCTCCCACGAGTCATCGGAAACGGGCGCGCACGCCCGTCATCGAGCTTCCCCGCAAATTGCGGCTGGAACCCGACGAGCGCTTGCACCCAAACACCTTTCTCTTGGGCATGGGCGACGAGGATATCGCCATCCCCAACCCGCTGCTTGCGGAGGATGATCAGACGCGACAGCGCACTCGACCAACAAGGCAACCTCGACCAGCAAAGGCGACGCCAAAAGCAGCGGCGCCTGTCCGTCCACCACAAAGTCCGCCAACGAAGGGCGCAAGAACGCCAGTGGCTACTCAACCGGAGAAACCCACCGCGACGAAAGCTCCCACAAGCAAGCCGAAGGTCGCCAGCGAGGTTGACAAAACAGCTGACAAGCCGGTATCAGTGAAAACCAGGGCCACCAAGCTCGTACGATCCACGCCGCCACTTCAGCCCGCAGAGACAGCGGTAAAGCGCTCGGCGACAGTAAAGACGGCAACGAAGGTAAAGGCAGCAAAAAAGGTAACACTCGTTGCGGCAAAGCAGGCGACCCTATGGGACATCACACCTGCCGCGACAACGCGCGCCAAAACATCGGCAAAGCCTGTCGAAGCCACTAGCAGGAAGGCCGAGAAGGTTGCGCGTATCGCAAAGCCAGCCATGCCTGAGAAGGGGAGATTGGCCAAAGCGGCTCCGCCAAGTAAAGCCACCAAAGTTGCTAAAGTCGCCAAAGATATCACACCGACCAGGTCAACTGCTGGTAAGGCAGCAAAGGCTGCAACAAAGCCCGTAACGAAGGCAACAACACCAGCAAAAGCACCTGTCGTCAAGCCTGCCAGGCCTGCTACGTCTGTTGCGTCCGACCGTCGCGCAACACAAACAATTGCAAGGGTTACGAAAGCAACGGAGAAAGCAGTCGAGAAACCCGCGCGCGGCGTCAAAGCGGTTGAGACTATGTCCACGCCAACCGCAAAGTCCGTAGCGAAGAAGGCCACGGATACTACGCATGCTACGATCACATCCGCGGCCCGGGCGAAGCCGAAGGCAACATCAAAGCCAACGGTGAAGAAAGCGGCTGCCGCCAGGTCTACGCGCGCCCCGCAGGCTCCATCGGAGCCAGGCGCTCCACGTCGGCGGCTGGCGAAATCAGCCTGAGACAATTAGTACGAGCATAAAGGATCCACCATTATGACGACCCGCGCGACCTGCACATTCGAAATTACCGCCTGGGAGGCGGTGGAATACGATGACCAGGACGGCGTTACGCTGACCCGCACACACGTTGGCAAGGCCTTTCACGGCGATATGGAGGGTCAGAGCACGGCAGAGCTGCTGATGGCTGGCGCGCCGACTGGATCCGCGGTCTATGTCGGGCTTGAACGGATCGTAGGCTGTCTGCACGAGCGATCGGGCAGTTTTGTGCTGGTTCATGACGCCAGCATGTCGAGTGACGGGTAGTCACTGAGCCTGACGATTATGCGCGATTCGGGGACGGGCGAGCTACAAGGCATCAGCGGCCAGGGCAACATCATCATCGGCGCCGACGGCGGCCACACGCTCACGCTCGACTATGCCCTCAACTGATGGCTTCATCTGTTACCTTCTCCAACAGCAGGAACGCAGCGCAATGCGGTACGATACGGAGTGAAATCACGCGAGCGGCGCCACGCCGACCGCACCGTATAGATGTACAGCGAGACAGGGCGTCCGCTAAGGAGAAGGCATGATCGAACGGTACACCCGGCCTGAGATGGCTCGGGTCTGGTCGGATGAAAATAAGCTCGATACGTGGCTGCGGGTGGAATTGCTGGTCTGCGAGGGTTGGGCGCGTGAGGGCGTCATCTCTGCTGATGATATGGCGAAGTTACGCGAGGCGACCTATGATCTAGCGCGCGCCCGCGAACTTGAGGCCGAGATTCACCACGATGTGATCTCATTCCTGAGATCTGTTCAGGAGCGCCTGGGGCCAGAAGGGCGGCTGCTACATCTTGGCCTCACATCATCCGACATGCTCGACACTTCCCTGGCGGTGCAACTGGTACAGGCTGGCGCGCTTCTGCGCGAGCAACTCGACGCGCTGACCGAGACCACCACGCTGGCTGCGCTCCGATACCGCACCACCTTGATGGTTGGGCGGACCCACGGCATCCACGCCGAGCCGACGACCTTTGGCTTCAAGCTGGCGATGTGGGTGGATGAACTGCGCCGCTGCCGGGTACGACTGGACCACGCCACCGACACGGTCGCCGTTGGCGCGATCTCGGGCGCTGTCGGCACCCATGCCACCGTGCCGCCGAGCATCGAAGAATATGTCTGCGCCGAACTGGGACTTCAGCCCGCGCCGGTCTCCACGCAAATCATCCAACGCGACCGTCACGCCGAATTCGTCAGCGTGCTGGCGCTTATCGGCTCCTCACTAGACAAAATGGCGCAGGAAATCCGTCATCTACAACGCACCGAGTTGGGTGAAGCATTCGAGCCATTTGGCGCGCAGCAGCAGGGTTCGTCTGCCATGCCCCACAAGCGCAACCCAGAGAAGTGCGAGCGCATCTGTGGGCTGGCAAGAGTACTACGCGGGCATGCCGTCACCGCGATGGAAAACGTCGCGCTCTGGCACGAGCGCGATATCAGCCATTCCTCCGCCGAGCGGATTATCCTGCCGGACAGCACAGGATTGCTCCACTATATGCTCTGGCTCTTCAACTCGGTCATGCTGGGGCTAGAGGTGGATGAGGAACGCATGCGCGCCAACCTGGAGATGACGCGCGGACTCATCTACTCGTCGCGCATCCTGCTGGCGCTGGTGGACAAAGGGATGGATCGCCAGGAGGCCTATAAGCTGGTGCAGCGCAACGCGCAGAAGGTCTGGCGTAATGACGACCAGGGCCAGGGGTTGCTGGCGATGCTCAAAGACGACCCCGAGGTCATGGCCCACTTCACGGCGAACGAACTCGACGAAATTGCCGACCCCAGAGCGTATCTCATCCACATCGATACCGCGTTCGAGCGCCTGCGCCTGCTATAAGAGATAGAGGGCCGGGTAAAACCATCCTCCCCGGCCTCGGAACGCATGGGGAGGTTATCAACCAATGGGAAGCCGGTCTTCCTTACGAACGCGCCCCAGTCTCATTCAAGAGCCGCTCCCGGAGCGATAGCTCACCTTCCGCCGTGACCAGCGCGAAGATGTGATCCTCCGGGAGAATCACCGTGTCACCCGTAGGAGTCAGATTGGTGTCGCCGCGCACGATCAGCGCTAGATTGACCGAGTTGGGCAGGCTCATCGAGCGCACCGTCTTGCCAGCGGCGGGCGAAGTAGGAGGAACCGTCAGCTCTACCAGCCCCAGGCCAGCATCCGTCAGAGTCATGAGTGGCACTAGCGTATGATGCGGTAGCTGCGCCTCGATCATGTGCAGAATTGACTGCGTCGGGCTGACGACGACATCAATGCCGAGCTTGCGAAAAAGCCCTTCGTTGCGAGGATTGTTCACGCGCGCGATGGTCGTGGCGACATGGAAGCGCGCCTTGGCTACCTGGCAGATAACCAGATTGTCCTCGTCATCACCTGTCACCGCGATGACCAGATTCGCGCGCGAGGCGCCAACCTCCGCCAACGTGCGCGCTTCACACGCGTCACCGCGAACGATAGAATTGCTCAACTCTTCGGCCAGGCGCTCGACACGCCGACTATCTTTCTCCAGCAGCACCACTTCATGGCCCTGCTCGATAAGCCCTTTCGCCAGGTAATAGCCGACCTGCCCGCCACCACCGATAACGATATACATAGGTCTAGTGCTTCTCCCCAGTGGCCGCAGGCGTTGTCAGCGGCTTCCCAGCGGTGGCATGTGGAACGGCCCGGCCTTCGGCAATGGATTGCACAGCCGACTTGGTGCGGGGCGCATCATCGATGAGCGCTGTCTTGATAAGCTTCGCGCCAACAACCGTTGGAGAGATGCTCTCCAGGCCAAGCGCATTGTACGTTTCTTGCCTGATCGGGTCATAAATGCGGCAGATCACTTTTTGAACGCCAAAGATATGTCTAGCGATCTGGGCTGCCAGGATATTGCGATTGTCGCCATTGGTCACAGCCGCGAACGCGTCGGTATCTTCGATGCCCGCACGCATGAGCACATCTTCGTCCGTGCCATCGCCGACGATTGTCGCGCCACCGAAGTTTGATCCCAGGCGTTCAAACGCCTCGCTGTTGAGGTCAATGACAGTGACCTCGTGACCGTCTTTGATCATGATATTGGCTAGCGTCGCCCCCACGCGCCCGCAGCCAAGAATCAGCAGTCTCATAGTCCCTTCTTCTCCGGCAGATGGCCGGAGTGTGTCCTTCATGCGCCCGGCCACTGAAAACCCTTGTTCACATCGGCAATTGGCGCCAGCAAATTATACATGGGATAGCAAATCATTTGCCACTGTGCGCCAGTTGCACTACCATGCAGGGATATCCAATCGGCCATATCAGCTATACCTGGGCCAGCCCGAGGCAGCCCAATACTATGATGTCAACGCTATTGCATACTCAATGCCTATCATAGCACCATGCCATAGGACAAAACTCCCTCTCCACCCAGCAGAACCGTGACGGGAACCGAGCCAGGTGGGGAGGTAATGAACGCCCAACGCGCTCGTCGTCGCGCTCGTGGCTATGACTACAGATCAGTAGGCTTTGGCGAAGACGGCCCATGCCGCTGATGGACGTCCACAGTGAACGCATACGCCGCTGCCATCGGGCTGTTCCAGCGGCAGGCAGCGGATCGTCGCCTGCGTTTCGGCTTTGATTTGCGCCTCGCATTCGGCGTCGCCACACCACCAGCCTTCGACGAAACCGAGACGCTCGCGGTCGGCCATCAGCGCCTGGAACTCGTCATAGCTGTTCACCGAGTAGGTGCGGCTCTTACGGAACGCCAACGCCTGGTCAAAGAGCGCCTGCTGAATCTCATCGAGCAATGTAGTGACCTGCTCAGCCACGGCCTCGCGCGCAACCGTGCGCTTGTCTGTTCGGTCGGTCCGTGGCACGAGCACCACCTGGCCGTTCTGTGCGTCACGCGGGCCAATCTCTATACGTACCGGCACGCCTCGTAGTTCCCAATGGCTATACTTGAATCCGGGTCGCTCCTCTCGCCAGTCCGATTTGACGCGCACGCCTGCCGCGCGCAGCGATTGCTCCACCTCGCTCACCAACGCCGCCACGGCCTCGCGCTCCTCATCTTTACGCCAGATGGGAACGATCACCGCCTGAGTTGGAGCCACTCGTGGCGGCATCCGCAGGCCCGAGGCGTCGCCGTGTACCATGATGACACCGCCGACCATGCGAGTACTCGCGCCCCAGCTCGTCGTCCAGGCAGTCTTCACCTCGCCGTCGGCGTCCTGGAACTTGATATCGAAGCTCCGCGCGAAGTTCTGCCCCAGATTGTGCGAGGTCGCCGCCTGAAGCGCCTTGCCATCGCCCATCATTGCCTCCAGCGAGTACGTTCGCAATGCGCCCGCGAAGCGCTCGCTCTCGCTCTTGAGGCCCGCGATCACCGGAATCGCCAGCTCCTTCTCCAGAAAGTCCTGATAGACCTGCCGCAAAATCAGCATTGTCTCGGCCTGCGCCTCATCCTCGGTCCGGTGAACAGTATGGCCTTCCTGCCAGAGAAACTCGGTTGTCCGCAGGAAGGGCCGCGTGCGCTTCTCCCAGCGGACGACGTTGCCCCACTGGTTATAGAGCAGCGGTAGATCACGATAGCTCTGTACCCACTGGGAATACATATAACCGATGACCGTCTCCGAGGTGGGGCGCACGACCAGCGGCTCGGCCAATTCCTCTTTGCCCGCACGCGTCACCCACGCTACCTCAGGCGCGAACCCTTCGACGTGCTCGGCCTCGCGCTCGATAAAGCTCTTGGGGATGAACAGTGGAAAGTAGGCGTTTTCGTGGCCGGTCGCCTTGATGCGATCATCCATCCGCCGCACCATATTCTCCCACAGCGCGTAGCCGTAGGGGCGAATGACCATGCAGCCGCGCACCGGTGATTCGTCGGCCAGCTCGGTCTTGTAGACGAGATCCTGATACCACTGCGAGAAATCGTCACGGTCGGCAAGATCCTCGACCAGCTTCTCCGCCTTCACACCGTTCGTCTTCTTGTCATCAGCCAGTTTTTTGCTCTTTTTGCCCGTCGTATCCGCCACGATGATGCCTTTCCCTCCTGGCGGCGACTCGCGCCAGGCGCATAACTTAACACGCTAATACAACACAACAACAAGCCCGCCCTCTGGACCTAAATCCTTGGAGGGCGGGCTTGTTTTCCCGCGATACCACCTACCTTTGAACGCTACCAACCGCCAATTCCTGACGATAGTTAACATCCCTCACTGCCTGCCGCGCCGGACATTATCCTCGCGGAAGGCTATCCTATGATAACGGTGGATGGCCGATAACCTTACCCTCTATGTCACAGAGGTTCGGTTATTGCTCGTGGGGTGGGTTCGGCGGGAGCCCCACACCGGCTTTCACTCTCCCGGCTCGCTGCATAATGGGGTGGTCACCACCTACTGGTCCCGGTCGTCGCGGATGTCTTCTGCCAGAAGTTTATGCTGTTACTACCGAGAACGTCAAGCGCGGCTACGCCTCCGGCTGGCCGACGCTGGCGCTGGCAACCTCAGCCTCCGTCACAGGAGCCTGACGACCCAGGCGCTGCATGGCAACGTCGAAGAACTTGCGCGAGCCAGTGCGCAGAAGTCCGGGATTCTTTCGGAGCACGCCGAGGAACAGACCAACACTGTAGTCGCCACGCAGCAACTCCGCAGCCTGCGCCGGAGAGAGCCGTCGAAGAATCTCGACGCCTTCATCCCAACGGGCATCGCTCCAGCGGGCGATACGCTGATTCACGATGTACGAGATATCCATCTCTCGCCCAAATCGGGCGCGCCACTGGCGATCATACCGGCCCAGGAACTGCGCGCTGCTATCCCCCGCACGCGCCGCCTCCGCCGCCACTGTCCCCGCCATCTGGCCGCTGTAGATCGCGAAGCGAATACCCTCGCCAACCAGCGTTGACCCGTGGCCCGCTGAGTCGCCGGTCGCGATCAGGCCATCCGAGACAAAATGCTCGACCACACCCTCGGATGGGAAGAGGCCGGTGTGATATTCGACTGGGCTTGATCCGGCGAAGTCGGGCGCAAGCGATGGCAGCCGCTGGACAAATGTATCAAGATACTCGCGGGCATCTTCATCCACATCGGGCCGGATGACGCCAACGCCCAACCGCACGCGTCCCTTGCCACGTGGGAATGCCCAGGCGTAGCCAGCTGGCGCTACCTGGCTCCCCATAATCAAATACAGCGTATCTGGGTCGTAATGGGGCGCGACGAGATCGTATTCCGCCCCGTAGCCGTAGCGCTTGAATCCCTGGCGCAGTCCCATCTTCGTCACAAGAGTGCTCGAAAAGCCGCTGGCATCGACCACGACCGACGCGCGCCACTGGCCCACTCGATTGCGATGGTCCTTCGCGACCACACCGACGACACGCCCATCCTCAAGGATCGGCCCCTCGACGGGAGAGTTGGGATGCAGCGTCGCGCCTGCCCGGACCGCGCGCCCGGCAAGATGCTGGTAGACGCCGCGCACGTCCAGCACGCAGCACACTGGCTCGGGGTACTCGAATCGCGCCTCGCGGTTGGGCGAGAGAAACGCCACGTGCTTAATAGGATGGTAAAGGTCAGCGGGTATTCCAAGCGCCTTCATATCGGCAACCCAGCTTCCGCCGCTAGTGTGAACCGGGTAGCCAATTTCCTTCTGTCGCTCGAGCACCGCGACTGATGCTCCACCGCTCGCTGCCGCCTCGGCCGCGCTCAGCCCGGCTGGCCCGCCGCCCACTATCAGCACGTCCACCGTGCGCACGTCGTCCGCTTCGCTCGCCTGCTCGCTGCCCGTCATGGATTCGCCTCGCTCGTCAGTCTATAGTAGAATGCTGCATACGCGCTGTGACGCATGAGGCCTCGACCCATTAATGCATGGCCACGCGCCGCGCTGATCCAGGCCACTATATCACACACAAGCAGGCAGGCTCACAACGCGGCCAGGGTTGTATGTGACGAGCGCTACGAAGGCTCGTCCGGCGAAACGTCCGCTTCGGTCGTCGGAGGCTTATGCAGCGCATGGTGACGGTGGAAGTGGAGCGCAATGCGGTAGAGCGTCAATCGCCCCCAGAAGTGGTGAACCACCAGTATCGTGAGCAGGACCACCACCACCACAATCGCGCCGATTGTGCCGAACTGCTGGAAGTACTCGATGGCGCTGACATAGTTCTTGCCAAGCGCCGCGCCAATGATCGTGACGATACCGCAATACAGCAGCGAGCCAGCCGCCGTCCCTAGCAGAAATGTCGGCAGATTGATCCGCGCGGCGCCCATCATAAATGAGCCGTACGTGCGCACCATCGGCGTCTCACGCGCGATGAAGACGCCCAGCGCTCCTCGGTGACGCAGCCAGAGCTCGATGTGGTCAGCCCGCGCCTGCGTCAGCCCCACAAAGCGCCCGACACGCGCTATCGCTGGTGTGCCAGCCCGGTCGCCGATGTAATAGGCGGCTGAGGAAAAGAGCAGGCACCCGACCGATGCGGCGACGATCACCAGAATAAGGTTGATAACTGATCCGGCCTGGGTCGTCAATGAACCAGCGAAGAGCATCAATGGTTCGATAGGCACGCCAATGCCAGAGCTTTCCAGCCCAACCCAGACAGCAATGATGCCATAGACAACGAGTGCGGGTACGGTCTCCATCACCTGAAGGATATGCTGGATGAACTGCTCCATGCATCTCATCTCCTCGCTCATGGACCACGCGCGCAGCCGCATACCCAGGCCTCGTGGAACGGGGTAAACTGGATATTCGAGCGGCATGTGGTCGATTGCCCAGAGCGCTGCGCGTCGTGGCCCTCCCACTGGCACAGCCCAATCGCGCAACGAGTGTACTACTCGCGCACGCGGCAGACAAGTTCCCACCTCACAATCCACGCTCTGAGAGGCATACGCTCCCGTGGTAGCGCAGTGATTCCAGCAGGATAGGCAGCTAGGCAACGCACCGCCCGCATTGACGCTCCATTCGCCGCGAACCTATACTGAATACGAGCCTCTGCTGCCACTATTGGCCTTTGGAAAGGGGCTTTGTATATTGCGCGATAGCAAGGGACGATGCGACATGTCCGAGAAGATGAGATGCGCCCACTGCGGTAAGCGATTCAAGCAGACAAATAAAAAACAGGTACTCTGTGCGGACTGTCTGGCGAAGGAGCGCCTGGCCAGGAAGAATGCGCCTGCCCAGGCGCAAACAGGCAGCGGGATGGCGACTCGCTCAGGACCGGGAACAGCGGCGCCCCCGATTACCATTGTCCAGGCGACACCACCGCCCGAAGAGGCGATCTTTGGCTCGCAGGCGCGCAACGCTGAACGGCACAGCGCACGCGGACCACAGCACGCGTCGCAGCCAGAGGCGACGCCACCCACAGCCACGACGCCTCCCGCCGCCAAGCCTGCGCCACAACAGCAGCCCGCGAAGAAGCCCGCGCAGCAAGAAAAGCGCACCCGTCCGCCGCGTCCTGCTCCCAAACCATACGAGCTGACCGACGAGATGCGCGCGGCCATCGAGCAACGCTATCTGGAGCTATCGCATCCTGTGGAATTCGACGGTATCCGCACGCGGATTGCCGATGAGTTGAAGGCGCCTAAGCCAGTCGTGAAGCAGGTGGTCAGGGAGTTGCGCGCCAGACGGCAACTGCCCAGTTGGTGGGAGTTGCAGGCTTACAAAGGCAGCGACGAAACGCTGGAACGTATCCGCGAGCGCTACCTGCCGCTGCTGCCGGTTCCGCCGATTGGGGTCCACAAGCAGATCGCTAGCGACCTTCAGATGGATGCGCCGCAGGTATACCAGGCCATTCGTCGCCTGCGCGCCGAGATGAAGCTGCCTCAATATAATCCGCCCGATTCGCATACAAGCGACACGGCAGAGCCAGAACAAGCCTCCGTAGGCTCTGCCAATGCAAGCGCCGAATAGCACGGGGCCAGCACATCAGTCCAGGCGACTGTTCGCCGGGTCGTCATCGTGTTAAGATTTGTGAACCAGACCAAATGTATGCTGGCAAATACTGGCGTGCGCGTGCGTGTTATCGACGACGAGGTGATGGCGCGATGGGACGAGCAATCATTGTTCACGGCGGCGCGGGACTCATTCCACCAGATCGCTACGAAGTGGCGCGTGAGGGCTGCCGCGCCGCGGCTCAAGCTGGCTGGCGCATTCTGGCCGATGGCGGCTCGGCGCTCGATGCCATCGAGGCAGCGATAACCACGCTCGAAAATAATCCGGGATTCAACGCGGGTACCGGAGCCGTCTTGACCGGTGATGGGCGCGTTCAACTGGACTGCGGCGTCATGGATGGCGCATCGCTCAATGTTGGCGCCGTCGCAGGTGTCGAGCATATCAAGAATCCGATACGGGTTGCGCGCGCTGTGCTCGCCAGTCCGCATGTGTTGCTGGTCGGCGCTGGGGCCGAAGAGTTCGCCCGTGAGGCAGGTGTTGCGCTCTGTGATTCGGGTGAATTGATTACTCCGTACCAGTATGCCCGCTGGCAACGCGGCTATCGTCCGGGCGATGGCGCGCACGCGGGAACTGAGTTGGACGCGCTTCTGCCAAAACCGCCTACCCAGCCAAAGTCACGCGCCGCCGCCAACGGCCACAACGCCAGCGCCGAGCCAGTACACGCCGACGATGTGAAGCACGGCACCGTCGGCGCCGTTGCGGTGGATAGCGACGGCAACATCGTCGCGTCCGCCTCGACGGGCGGGCGCGCGGGCAAGCATCTCGGGCGCGTCGGAGACACCCCATTACCAGGGTGCGGCTATTACGCCGAGGGCGGCATCGGCGGCGTTTCTTGTACGGGCGATGGCGAGGACTTCATCCGGCTGCTGCTGGCGAAGCGCGTCGCGGACTTTCTCGCGGTAGGGCTTTCCGCACAGAGCGCAGCCACGGCGGCAATCCGGCTGCTGGGCGAGCGTACAACTGGTGAGGGCGGGCTGATTGTGCTGGATAGCCATGGCCGCGTGGGCTACGCGCGTAACTCTGCGACGATGGCCCATGCCTTCATGATGGATGACATGCCAGCGCCTTTTGCGGGCATCTGAAGCTCATCCTTCCATAGCTCATCCTTCCCATAGTCCCATAATCATCTACAAGTATGCTGGGTGCGTTTAGGCGGCGCCCAATCACACCATGTCATCTAGGCGGCGCCCAGCCACACCATGCCATCTTTACGCCCCGAATTGGGCGTGTTGCCGTATCCTCTACGCTTTGGTTCTACCCAATTACTCTCAAATCCCATAGCCCACGACTATAGGAAGGTCGGCGCTCCCACGCACCTCGGGATAACCGAACTGTGAGTTGGTTCACAAATTCACCAATATTCGTCCAAAAAACTAGGGTTTTCCAGGGGGTATTTTTCGCTGACCCTGGCTATACTTACCTTTGTCGGCAGACGGGATGCTGTCAGGAAGTGCGATGAACGCAGTACCGCAAGGACGCAGCCGTTCCGAATTATCCAACGCGTGGGGGCAGGGCGCCATAGGAGGTGGCGGTCTGCCCCCCCTCTTTTTTCAGCGAGGCATACCAGGGCTTTCTCAGACACCGTTTGTTCTGAATCCCGCATTTGCGTCTCATCCTGCTGGATGCTAGCATTTAGCATAATCTCGTGGTCCTGAGACCGCTCGATGCGCGCGTCATTCAGAGAGGATGCATTATCTATGGCCGATTCACCGCAGTACGTGCTGGCGCTCGATCAGGGTACCACCAGCTCACGCGCCATTCTCTTCGACCATTCTGGCCGTGCCGCGGCAGTCACCAGCCAGGAGTATCCTCAAATCTATCCCCAGCCCGGCTGGGTGGAGCACGACCCCGAGGCCATCTGGCAATCGCAGATCGCCTGTGCGCAGAGCCTGCTGCGCAAGCCGGATGTGCGTCCAGAGCAGATCGCCGCCATCGGCATCACCAATCAACGCGAGACAACTATTCTCTGGGAGAAAGCCACCGGGAAGCCCGTGATGAACGCCATCGTTTGGCAGGACCGCCGCACCGCGCCACTCTGCGATGCGCTCCGCACGGAAGGTTGGGAGGCGCCAATCCGCGCGAAGACCGGCCTGGTGATTGACGCGTATTTCTCGGGTACGAAAATCGCCTGGATGCTCGATAACCTGCCTGGCCTGCGCGAGCGCGCCGAACGCGGCGAGATACTCTTCGGCACGGTTGATTGCTGGCTGCTCTGGCGGCTGACCGCTGGCCGGGTTCACGCCACCGACTACTCCAACGCCTCGCGCACGATGCTCTTCAACATCCACGCGCTCGCATGGGACGACGAGCTTCTGGCGCGGCTGCGCATTCCACGCGCGATGCTGCCCACCGTTCGACCCAGCAGCGAGGTCTATGGCGCGACCGATGAGCAACTCTTTGGCGTGGCGATCCCTGTGGCAGGTGACGCAGGCGACCAGCAGGCGGCGACCTTCGGACAGGCCTGCTTCACGCCCGGCATGGCCAAGAACACGTATGGCACTGGTGGCTTTCTCCTGCTCAACACCGGGGAGTCGCCCGTGTCGTCACAGAGTGGGCTGCTTACGACGATTGGCTGGGGACTCGGCGACAAGATCACCTACTGCCTGGAAGGAAGCATCTTTATCTCTGGCGCGGCGGTCCAGTGGCTGCGTGATGGGCTGGGCATCATCACGCAGGCAAGCGAGACTGAGGCGCTGGCTGCCTCGATTCACGATACGGGTGGTGTCTATCTCGTACCTGCGTTCGTCGGCATGGGCGCTCCCTACTGGGATCCCTACGCGCGTGGCGCCATCCTTGGCCTGACGCGCGGCACGGGGCGCGCCGAGATCGTGCGGGCGGCCCTGGAGGCTGCGGCCTACCAGACGCGCGACGTTGCCCAGGCGATGGAGAAGGACTCGGGCATCACGTTGCAAGACCTGCGCGTGGACGGCGGTATGGTCGCTAACAACTGGCTGTTGCAGTTTCAGGCGGATATGCTCGATGTGCCAGTGCAGCGGCCAGTGGTCGCGGAGACGACGGCGCTCGGCGCGGCCTATCTGGCAGGGCTGGCGGTTGGCTTCTGGAACGGGCTGGACGATATCAGCCGTAACTGGGCAATGGATCGCGCGTTCACGCCGACGATGGATGCAGAGGCCCGCGCGCGGCTCTATCGCGGCTGGCAACGCGCTGTCGAGCGCACACGTGGCTGGGCGCGCGACGATGCGTAATAGTGCAGCGGGTCAGGAATGCGGATACCCTACCCCAATGGCGAGGTAAAAACATGACCCCCTGCTATACTCTTCATGGCGCATCAATTGCGAGAAACTACGCAGAGTGCGCCACTTCACTAGCAACTCGCTACCTGGTAGGCTACAATACTCGCTGGCAGGTCCGTTGGCGCTTAGCCACGTCATGCCGCACTGTTATGCGCTAAAGCGATAGCTTGAATATTCGACCTGAGTGACGATTTCGGCAATGGGAGCGACGAGAACAATGGGCTGGAATGACCTGATTGGCATGCGGCTCGACCAGTACGACATACTGGACGAACTGGGGCGAGGCGGCTCGTCGCGGGTCTACCATGCGTACGACATCGACATCAAACGCGATGTCGCTATCAAGGTCATTCCGAATGACGCCGAGGATCGCGCGCTCTTTCTCAACCGATTCGCACGCGAAGTGGACGCCGTCCGGCAGCTTCATCATCCCAACATTGTCGGCGTCTATGGCGCGGGCGAGAACGACGAGTTCGTCTATCTCGTAATGCAGTGTGTCACTGGCGGCACCCTCCGGCGCAAACTGAACGGTCCTCTACCGGTCCCCGAGGCTGTCGCCTACATGGTGCAGATCGCCTATGCCCTACACCACGCGCACAGCAAGGGCATTATTCACCGGGATGTCAAGCCGTCCAATATGCTGCTGGAGTATCCCGGCAGCAACCATCTGCTGCTGACGGACTTTGGCATCGCCAAGATTCAGGGCGCTCGTGGCCTGACCAAATCGGGTACGACACTAGGCACACCAGAATATATGTCGCCGGAACAGGCCGAGGGGCGCGAGATCGATGAACGCGCCGACATTTACGCGCTGGGATGCGTGCTCTACGAGACGCTAGCTGGCCGACCGCCATTTATGGGTTCGACGCCGGTCTCCGTCCTCTTTCAGCACGTACATTCCCGCCCGGCCTATATCCGCGGCTTCAATCCTGGTGTCCCGGCCGAACTGGTGCACATTCTGGAGATAGCGCTCGCCAAGCGACCCGACGAGCGCTATGGGAGCGCCGAATCATTCGCGCGCGCGCTGCGTCCCTTCGCGGGCGATATGCCCGACATCTCCGCCCAGCAGCCAGACAATGGTCCTATCGTGATCGCGCACTCCCGTGGGTTGACCCCGACACGCCCGCTGCCCGCGCCACACCAGCGCGCCAGAGATGATGTGGCCGACCGCGACACCATCGAAAATCCCCCCATCGTCGCGCATGTCCGGGAGGATATCTACGAGGAGACGACAGCCCCGCTGCCCGCGCTCAGCGCGCGCAAAACCATGCCACCGTTCCACCGCGCGCATCAAGGGCTTGGGGCTGGCCGCGTTCGCAAGGCGACACCCCTTGCGCGCAATCATAAGACGACCCCGCCGAGTCGCGCGCGCAAGACGTTACCGCCATTCGTGCGCGTGCGTCGGGCTCCGCCAATCACCGAGTTGGGCGTGCCACTGGGGCAGGGCGTCGATCAGCCGCAGGCCGCGGACTCGATGGAGATATCTGCTTTGAGGCGCGAGCCAATTCCGCTGGCGCTCGGCCGACCTGCAGGGCGCGGGGCGCCGTCAGGCTTCTTGCACGACGAGACTGCGGAACAGGCGCAACGCGCGCCGAACAGCCGACCGGGCGTCTCAGGCGGGGGGCCGAATAGCCACAATCGTATCCCAGCAACCCACCCACGGCCTCGCAAGTCGGGATCCCGGCTGGCGGTCCTGATTGCCGCAGCGGTCATCCTGGCGCTGTTTGGCGGCCTTGCGCTCAATGCGTCGCGCTTTGGCATCGCGCTGGGTGGCAACCCCCAGCCCACGGCGCAACTCACCGTAGCGCCCACCAGCACCACACAGCCCACCGCGACGCCTGGGCCAACCAACACGGCTGGTCCGCAGCCTACCGCAACGCAGACCCAGCAGCAGATTCTCAACCAGCAGGCTTTCGCGTCTTTCCGCAACATCACGCTTGCGACGTTCTCGGACGGTAACTGCTCAAGTGGCAACAGTCGCACGTCGTTCGGCTCTGGCCAGAACATCTACGTCAACTACTGCACCTCGGGGCGAGCAGGCTCGGCGCCCATGACTATCGCGTTCCGGCACAATGGTCAGGTCGTCTATACGCTGGCCTACAACATCAACATCGCGCCGTCATCATGGGGCTACTATGTCACGTCGCATGCCTTCAGCCCAGGCTCATACGATGTGCTGGTCACATTGAATATCAATGGCGCAACAGGCGTCGCGCGTGACCTCCAACTTGTCATCAACTGAACATCGGACAAGCACGCTACCCTGCCAGCGTTACGATGGTGATGCCGTCGCCGCCGTCCTTGGCGTCCGCGGAGGCCTGCGACTTCACCAGGGGATGATGTGAAAGCTGCTGTCGGATCGCCTGCCTGAGCGCCCCGGTGCCTTTGCCGTGGAGGATGCGGACGAACGGCATACCGGCAAGCGCGGCGTTATCGAGATAGCGATCTACCTCTTCGAGCGCATCCTCGACCCGCCACCCCCGCAAATCAAGTTGTAACTCTGGCGCAAGGGTCGGCTCTCGCGACGGGAGCGAGACCGAACGGGTCTCTACCGCGCGCGCCTGCCGCCGACTGAGCCGCTCAACCTGGCCTTCCGGCACCCGCAGTTTCATCGCGCCAAGTCGCACCTCGACCTCGCCGCGACCATTCGTCAGGGCGACGACCTCGCCGCGCTGGCCCATCGAGCGCACGAACACGGTATCGCCGATCTCCAGCGGGCCAGAAAGAGGAGCGCCCTCGGCTTCTGGGGCGGCACGATGCGACCGATGCGTCTTTGGCGCCTCGACGGCCATGCGCTCTTCCAGTCCGCGTGTGCGCTCGCGGAGCTTGCTCAGCTGATCCTCGTTCAGCTTGCGACGCATCTGCGTCTTCACCCGCGCCAGCTCGGCCCGTGTCTCCTCTACCTCACGCCGCCCCTGCGCCCGCGCCTCATTGAGCACACGCACACGTTCCTCCTCGATCTCCGCCCGCAGCTTCTCGGCCTGGGTGCGCTGGTATTCCGCCTCAACCCGCTCCATAGTGAGCCGGTAGCGCTCATCGGCGGCGGCGGTGCGCTCGGCCTGAAGATTGGCAAGCAACCCCTCCATCTCCACACCGGCAGTGCCAACATACTCACGGGCATTTTCGATAATGCCCTCCGGCAGGCCCAGTCGGGTGGCGATGGCCAGCGCGTTGCTGCGACCTGGCAGGCCGATGCTCAGCCGATAGGTCGGCGAGAGCGTCTCCACATCGAACTCCACTGAGGCGTTAGCCACGCCCAGCTGCTCGTGGGCAAACACCTTTAGCTCGGAGTAGTGTGTCGTCGCGACAGTATTCACCCTCTGCGCCAACAGGTGCGCCAGGATCGCCCGCGCCAGCGCCGAGCCTTCGCTAGGATCAGTACCCGCGCCCAGCTCATCCAACAGCACCAGAGATTCATCTGTCGCCAGCCGCAGAATCTCGACGATGCGTGTTAGGTGCGACGAGAAGGTGCTCAGGCTCTGCTCGATGCTCTGCTCGTCGCCGATATCGGCAAAAACGTCGCTGTAGACCGGAATCTCGGAGCCATCTTCACACGGAATATGCATTCCCGCCTGCGCCATCAGGCTGAGCAGGCCGACCGTCTTGAGCGCCACGGTCTTGCCGCCAGTGTTCGGGCCGGTGATGACGACCATGCGCATCTCCGTGCCGTCGCGGTCGCGTCCGAGCCAGAAATCAATCGGAATGACATTGCCGCGCAGCAGCGGGTGACGCGCCTGACGCAGCAGCAGCCGCCCGTCGTCATTGACGCTGGGGGCGCTGGCACGCAACAGCCCGGCGTAGCGCGCCTTGGCCAGATGCAGGTCGATCTGGGCCAGCAGTTCGACGGCCAGGGTGATATAGGGGCCATCGCTGGCAACCGCCTCCGAAAGTTCCTGCAAGATGCGCTCGATCTCGCGCCGCTCTTCCAAGTGGAGTTCGCGCAGGCGATTATTCATTTCGACGACGACGGCTGGCTCGATGAAGACGGTCGCGCCACTACCCGACTGGTCGTGGACGATGCCCTTCACCTGGCCGCGCGCCTCGGCCCGCACCGGCAGAACGTAGCGGTCGGAGCGGGTGGTGATGATCGGCTCCTGCAGGGCGCTGCGATACTCATTTACCAGTGTTCCCAGGCGGTCCTGCAGGCGCTGCTGAGCGGCGCGCAATTCGGCGCGGATGCGACGTAGCGCGGGCGAGGCGGAGTCGAGGATATCGCCGTCCTCGTTGATGCTCTCGCCGATACGCGCCTCCAGACCGGGACGGACCGGAAGGTCCACCGCCAGCGACCAGAGCAGCGGGAAGTGCTCGCTGACCTTGCGCACTAGCCGCGAGACGTGCTCAGAGGCGCGCAACGTCGCCAGAATCTCGACCAGCTCATGCGGTGTGAGCATGACTCCGCGCTCGGCCGCCCGAACGTGTGGTCGCACCTCTTTCGCGCCACGAACGCCCGTATCGGGCCGTTGCTCCAGGAGCAGCCGCGCCTCCGAGGTAAACGCGAGGCGGCGGCGCACCTCGCTGCGGTCGTCGCTAGGGGCAAGCGTGCGCGCCAGTTCTTTGCTGGCGGAAAAACCCGCCTCGCGGGTCAGTTGCTCCAGTATTTTGCGATATTCTAATGTCGTCAGGCTTTTCTCGTGCATAGGGTTTTGCATAGACCTTATGGTATGTGAACGGCAGTATACCTGCCAGCAAGATTTCTGATAGGAATGGGGAAGGCTGGCGGTTAAAACCGCGCCTGAAGGGCGTCGCCGCGCTCCGCCACACAACCTGCCTCTTTAGGTTCAGAGATTGTCCACGGACGCATCCCGCGCTCGGTAGCGTCTGATTCTAACAGTCCGCGCAGACGGGCTTCGTGGCCGCAGGCCATTCAGGCGCGACTATAGTCGCCAGCCGTCCCATGTGCAAACATCCAGCATATAGTATACCCCACAAACGCGCTCATGCGGCTTGACATGCACGCGGAGACTGGATACGATGAAGATACAACAGCATAGACAGGCGCAGCGCGAGACAAGTACGCCAGCGCCGGGCTAGCAGCAAGCCGCGGGATGATGCGACGCGGCGCCCGGCTGACGGAAATCCCCTCGCAAGCCTCCTCCCGAAAGCCGAGCACAACTGGCGGCAGAAGGCGGGACGCGGACCAGCGTTAATGGTCGTAGAGGTCGTCTGGAGCGACGCGGATGCGCACGCCCGGCGACGAATAAAGGTGGTACCACGATACGCCGCTCGTCCTTTGAGATGGGCGGCGTTTCCTATTTTCCTGATAGCCGGAGGAGAGAGCATGTTGGACCTGGCATTCATTCGCGAGCATCCTGACCTGATCAAAGAGGTCGCGCGCCGCCGCAAGACCGCCGTGGACGTGGACGCGCTGCTGGCCATCGATAGCGAACTGCGCACCGTTCGCCGTCAGGCCGAGGAGCAGCGCGCCGAGCAGAATCGCCTCTCGAAAGCGATCCAGCAGGCGGGGAGCGACAAAGAGGCGCGCGAGGGCTTCATCCAGCAGGGTCGGGCCGTCGCCGCAACGCTGAAAGAACTGGAGCCACGCGAGCGTGAGTTGGAGGCGCGTCTGCGCGAGCTCTGGCTGCTCGTGCCGAATATCCCCGACGCCACCGTACCCGAAGGCGCAGGCGAGGAGGACAACGTCGAGGTGAAGCGTGTCGGCGAGCCGCGGACCTTCGACTTCGAGCCGCTGGACCATGTGGCGCTGATGCGCGGGCAGGACTGGCTGGACCTCGAACGGGCGGTAAAAATCGCTGGCTCGCGCAGCTACATCCTCAAGGGCGAAGCGGTGCTGCTAGACCTGGCGCTGATGCAGTTCGCGCTCAGCCGGGTCGTGCGCAAAGGCTTCACGCCGCTGCTCGTCCCGGCAATGGCGAAGGAATACTGTTTCATTGGCAACGGCCAGTTCCCGCGTGGGCGCGAACAGACCTACGCGCTGGAGGCGGATGACCTCTACCTCGTCGGCACCGCTGAGGTCTCGATTACCGGCATGCATACCGGCGAGATTCTGCGCGAGGAGGATCTGCCGGTGCTCTATGTTGGCTACTCGCCGTGTTATCGCCGCGAGGCGGGTACCTACGGCAAGGATACACGCGGCATCCTGCGGGTTCACCAGTTCGAGAAGGTGGAGCAATATGTCATCTGCAAGGCCGACCACGAGGAGTCGGTGAAGTGGCATGAGTCGCTGCTAGCGAACGCCGAGGAGATTGTGCGCGCACTGGAGTTGCCCTACCGCGTGCTGAACATCTGCACCGGCGACCTGGGCGACGCGAAGGTGAAGGGCTACGACATCGAGTGCTGGATTCCCTCGGAGGATCGCTACCGCGAGACGCACTCGGACTCGTACTTTCACGACTATCAGGCCCGCCGCGCCGATATCCGCTACCGCGACGGCGAGGGGACGGTGCGCTACGTCCACACGCTGAACAATACGGCGCTCGCCTCGACACGAATAATCATCGCGCTGCTGGAGAACCACCAGCAGGCGGACGGCACCATTGCGATTCCCCAGGCGCTACGCCCGTTCCTCGGCGGCCAGGCGACGCTGGGCAAGCCGTGGCGGTAGCAGAGCCTCTCCCCCAACCCCCCCTACAAGGGAGGGGAGCCAGATTCGCCCGGCCGGATACTTGCCGGGCGGCTCTGGTAACCCGCGCAGGCGGGTTTTGTAGCGGAGGGCAGCGAGACCGTCCAGGCGCGGTTTCAACCACCTCCGGACAGTCAATCGTACTGCGTGAGGTTATATTGCTTCATCAGCGCGATCAGCGAGGAGCCGGGATCATTGTTGGCGGTGTAGTGGCCCGCGTCCCAGGGAGACGCGCCGAGCGCCTTCGCCGCCGCCTCTGGCCCGCCACTTCGCGCAGCGGACGCAATCTGGTTGTAGTAGCTCAGTTTGGAGACCTGGATGTAGAAGCGCAGGCCATCCTCTGGCGAATCGGCATAGGCGAAGGTCGAGGGTGAGCCGGGGGCCGATGTGCCGGGGACGAACGGCTCATCAATCAGGCCGCCGCAGTTGCCAAAGTTATAGCCGGTAAAGGTGGGCGTCTCCCAGCCCTGCTCCAGCCCCCACTGCGCCAAAATCATGCTGGTAGGCCAGCCGGTCGCCTCGTGCGCTTGCTGCGCATAGGGCAGTGCGAATCGCACATACGCCGCTTCACCCTGGATCACCGGGCCATCGGTCGCCGAGGCAAACGGCGTGCTGCCCGCTGCCTGCGCGACATCTGATTTCGACGGGATACAGAGTTGCATCCCTATCGGCGGGTCTTTGACATCAAATATGCCATTCGCCCGCGCGATATCTTCCACACTCACTCCGTCGATACGGGCGAGCGAAATCAGCGAGTCCCCAACATCCACCGTGTGCCAGCGGCAGCCCAACTGCGACCGCGGCAGGCCAGCGCCGCGCTCGAATATGGCGTAGACGCCCAGCGCGACAAATACCGCGGCGACAGCGCCGAGCGTGACCCAATCGCGCGCGCGCATCGGGCGCATCTGGCGGTAGCCAAATTTGCCCGCCTTGACCAACCCTTTGCCGCCCATCGCTACTCCGCTCCCAACCAGTCGCATCGCGCGCCGTTTCCGGCTGCGCTGGCCATCGCCGAAGATATTTGTTGTCTTGCTGCCAGTGGCATGATTGAGCCACTCACTTGATTGCAGCGGACGAAAATCACCCGTATCAAATGCGTCGCCATACTTGTCGTCGGTGCGCGACCTGGACTTGAAATCTGATTTGGCCTTCGACTTTTTGCGCACCCTGCAAACCCCCGAGATTTGTGTGCATGTCATCAACCCACCAGCAAGGTACCACACCGAACGTACCTTTGCTTGCGGGATGGGAAGATGGGCCTGTTGGGTAGCGGCGGGGAGAGAGCTAAGCCGTGAAGAGGATGCCGAGGAGAATGCCCAATGCCGCGCCAGCGAAGACCTCTACCGGCGTATGGCCTATCAGTTCGCCGAGGCGATGCACGTCGAGTCCGCGCTCATGAAAGAAGTCCTCCATCATCAGGTTGAGGATACGCGCTTGTTTGCTGACGGCGCGCCGCACGCCCGCCGCGTCGTACATCACCACCCCGGCGAAGACCGCCGCCAGCGCAAAGTAGACCGACCCCAGGCCATCCACGCGCGCAACCCCGGTCGCCAGCCCCATCACCAGCGCCGAATGCGAGCTGGGCATCCCGCCCGAGGCAAAGAGGTAGCTCGGCTCGAATTTACGGGTCGCGATTAGCGCCAGCAGCACCTTGATGCCTTGAGCCACCAGCCATCCCGCCACAGCAGCCCATAACACACGATTTCCCAGAAGATCGGTCAGCGGCGACTGCATATCGCTCCTCGTCGTTATTTGTTGGCTATTCGTCGTCTATGTCGAAGTCTTCCAGCGCAAAGGAGGCCTCGCCGGCACTGAGATCGGAACGCAACTTCTCCACCCGTAGCTCGGCGGTACGGAGCAGTTGGTCGCAGGCGTGCGCCAGCCGCATCGCGCGTTCGTAGAGTCGCATCTCTTCGTCGAGCGAATGCTGGCCATCCTCCAGCCGCGCGATGATGTCATCGATCTCGGTCATCGCCTTGTCATAGTCGGCCAGCCCCTCGAGCGTGACATCCGTTGCTGGTGGTGATGATGATAGTGATGGATCAGACCCGTTCGCACGACGCCCACGTCGCTCACGCTGCATAGCGCTACTTCCTCTCCGGCTCGGATGGCGTCAACTGTTCGCCAGCCACGGCGTCAAACGTCCCGTCGGCCACACGCACCCGGAGCGCCTCGCCCGGCGTGACCTGCCCAACGCTCGTCACCAATGTATCATCGTCCGCGCGCCGCACCACGGCAAAGCCCCGGCTCAATGTCAGCAGCGGGCTGAGCGCGTGAAGCTGATGTGTCCGCCCACGCAGTTGTTCGCGTCGGAGGTCAAGCTGGCGCTGCATCTGCACGCGCAGCCGCTCGCGCCCCTCATCAACCCGCTGACGCGCCTGCATAATGCGCCCCAGCGGACTGGCGCGGTCCAGTGCGTGCTGGCGAATGCCCAGCGTCGCCCGCTGGGTATAGAGATAGACGCCGACGGCCTGATCGATCCGCTCACGCTGCTGGTAGAGCGCCTCGCCCCAGGTCCGCAGATCTGGCACGGCGGCGGTGGCGGCGGCGGTAGGCGTCGAGGCGCGCAGATCGGCGACGAAATCGGCGATGGTGAAGTCGGTCTCGTGGCCGATACCCGTCACTACGGGAATCGCCGACGCCGCAATCGCTCGCGCGACCACCTCCTCGTTGAACGCCCAGAGTTCTTCGAGCGAGCCACCACCGCGCGCGACGATAACGACCTCCGCCTGCGCGTGAGCGTTCAGAAGCGCGATGGCCTCCGCCACCTGCATCGCTGCGCCGTCTCCCTGCACCAGCGTCGGCGCCACAATCACCCGGACGAGTGGGCAGCGCAGCCGCAATGTCCGTATGATATCCCGCAGGGCCGCAGCCGTCGACGACGTGACAACGCCAATCACTGCGGGCGACCGTGGCAGGTCACGCTTGCGTTCCGCCGCGAAGAGTCCCTCGGCTTCCAGTCGCGCCTTCAGCGCCTCGAAGCGCAGATGGAGCTCGCCGATGCCCGCGTCCTCCACAGCGTCCACGTAAAACTGTACATCGCCGCGCGCCTCATAGACGCTCAGACGCCCATGGACGAAGACCGCCATCCCGTTACGCAGGGGCGGCGCGCTGGATCCATTACCACGAAAGAGTACGCAACGCAGCGAGGCGTGTTCATCCTTGACCGAGAAGTAGCGGTGTCCGGCCCCAGACTGCACGTAGTTGGTGATCTCGCCGCGCACCCAGGTATCCTGCAAGTAGTAGTCTTCTTCGAGCAGGCTCTTGAGGTAGCTGGTCAGTTCGCTCACGCCGACAATGCGCATCACCGCCGGACCTCTCCCACGGCCCCTCCCGTTATGGGAAGGGGAGTCAGAAACGCGCCTGACGAAAAGAAAGTACAGGCGGAGTTAGCTGCGGCATTCATGCCGCGAAGGTGGCCCACCACGTCCTTCGCCAATGCCACTAAGGAGACGTCAGGCTTTGAGCGGCTCGACCATCATCAGCACCTGGCCGTACTGGACCGGCTGGCCGTCGTCCACCAGAATCTTGCGGACGCGCCCGGCCGCGGGTGATTCGACCTCGTTCAGCACGTTGAGCGCTTCGACGGCTCCGATGATCTGCCCTTCTTTGACGCTATCTCCAGGCGCGAGAGGCTTCGCGCCACGCCGGGCAACCGCGCGGAAGAAGCCGACCAGTGTCGAGCGGATATCGAGAGCCTTCACCGCTTCAGCTTCGGCCTCAGCAGCGTCTGGGGCAGTAATCGCGGCGTACTCCAGCAACTCTTCAGCGCCCAGTAGCGCGGCTGAATCGAGTTCCACCGGCGCGGGCTTGCGGAGTGTGAGATGCAGTCCATCACTCTCATGCTCAATGGTAATCTCTTCGATGTCGCTCTTCTCCATCAGCGTGATAAGCTGACGCAGCTCGGCGACGCTGAGACTGGTGGATGTCGGTACCGGGGCTGATCCGCTGTTGCGATCCGCGCGTTCGCGTACCATGGTGACTGCGCCTCCTCCCGCAAGCTCCGACGGCCCCGGAGCGCGCGAGCCAAAATGTTTTCTATGAGTTGACCCGCTCGACGTAGCCGCCGGTGTCCGTCTTGACGCGAATCTTATCGCCCGTCGTGACGAAGAGCGGCACCTGAACAATCAGCCCCGTCTCCACGGTGGCAGGCTTGGTGCCTCCGGTGGCGGTGTCGCCCTTGAATCCCGGTTCGGTGTAGGTCACTTCCAAATCAACCGATGGCGGCAATTCAACGCTGAGCGCCTCGTCGTTGTAGGTCACAATCTCGATCTGCATGCCATCGAGCAGGTAGTTCTTGGCATCGCCAAGCTGCTCGCCCGTCAATGGTATCGTCTCGAAGGTCTCGTTGTCCATGAAATAGTACGTATCACCGTCATTGTACGAGTACTGCACCGGACGGTGTTCGAGGAATGCCCGCTGGAAACGCTCGCCCGCATCGAAGGTGCGTTCGAGGTTGGCGCCGGTCCGCAGGTTGCGCAGCTTGATCCGCACAATCGCGCCCCCACGCCCCATCTTGATGTGCTGCCAGTCGACAATCGTAAAGAGCTGACCGTCCAGCTCCATCGATATTCCTTTTTTCAGATCACCTGTCGAAATCATAGAATCTGCTTGTATCCTCCCGGAGCCGACTCTGTCGGTCCTCATCGACGCGCGTTGAGGCTGCGTCGCTTTTCTGTATCGAGTATGCGGGCCGCACGATCAACATGACCGTTCCATTGCCCACACACGGAATTGCGCCAACGTATTCTATCACCGGATTGCCGCTACCCGCCCAGTCACGCAGTCACGAGCGCTACGAGCGCATCGAGCGCGTAGAGATAGCCCCGCCAGCCTAGCCCCGTGATCTGCCCCTTGCAGACCGGCGCCAGCAGTGACGTATGGCGAAACAGCTCGCGCGCGTAGATATTCGAGAGATGCACCTCAACCGCTAGCAGCCCAGTTCCCGCCAGCGCATCCCGGAGCGCGACGCTGGTATGGGTCAGCCCGCCGGGATTGATGACGATCCCTTGCGCCGAGACCGCCTCCGCCTGAAGGAAATCGATCAGTGCGCCCTCATGGTTCGACTGGAAGGCATGCGTCTCACAGCCAAGTTCGGTTGCCCGCTCGTGAATCCGCGCGTTGATCTCGTCGAGCGTCATCGAGCCATAGATCTCTGGCTCGCGCTTTCCCAGCGCATTGAGATTCGGCCCGTGCAGCACGAGTATTCGTGGGCGCTGTTCGATCGCCTCGCTGTGACTCATCCCAACCACTCCAGACTACCCGCATCTCATTGCGCTTCGGCGCCCACCGCCAGCAGCGCTTCGCGGACGGCTTCAAGCGGGACATCGCTCACTACAGCAGAATGCCCCAGCGCCGTCGGCAAGACCCAGCGCACCGCGCCGCTACGCACCTTCTTATCCCAGAAGATTGCGCCCATCAGCGCCGTGGCAGAGACACCCTCCAGACTGGTGGGCAGTCCCAGGCTGGTGAGCAACTGCTCCTGACGCTCCACGACTTCCACCGGGGTCACGCCCAGCCGCACGCCCAGCCGCGCCGCGACACACATGCCCGCCGCGACGGCCTCGCCATGCAGCCAGACGCCATAGCCCGCCACCGCTTCGAGCGCGTGACCGATGGTATGCCCGTAATTCAGCAGGATGCGGCGATCATGCTCACCTTCGCGCTCATCTTCCTGCACAACCGCCGCCTTGATGGCCGCCGAGCCAGCGATTGCCCGCGTCAACGCCACTGCCTCGCGCCGTAGCAGCCCAGTCGCGGTTCGCTCGATCTCATCGAAGTACGCGGCGTCGAACGCGACCCCATGCTTGACGACCTCCGCCATCCCCTCGATATACTGACGTTCGGGCAGCGTCATCAGCATCGCGGGATCGCTCAATACCAGGCGTGGCGGATAGAATGCGCCGATCAGATTCTTTCCCTGCGGATGATTGATCGCCACCTTCCCACCGATGGAAGCATCCACCTGCGCCAGCAACGACGTGGGTATCTGGACGAGCGGGACACCGCGCAGCCACGTCGCCGCCGCATAGCCACCCAGATCGCCGACAACGCCGCCACCGAGCGCGAGAACCGCCTCCGACCGCTCAGCGCGTCGTGCCGCCAGCCAGTCGTAGATCGCTTCAAGTTGCGCGGCGGACTTGCTGCCCTCGCCCACCGGCACACGACAGACCAGCGGCGCGAAGCCTTCATCTTGCATCGCCGTCAGCAGCGGCGGTTCGTAGAGCGCGCCAACGGCGTCATCACTGATAACATGGAGACGCTTCGGCAGCCGCAGCGCCGATAGCTCTTTTGCCAGTGATGTGATGGCGGACCAGCCCACGATGATATCGTAGCTCGAACCCTGTTGCGTGGGAACATGCAGCCGAATATACTCCGCGCCATCGTCGGACAGCAGCCCGCGCCCTACCAGGCTCGCCGCGATGCGACTGGCGGCATCGGCGGCCGTAAGATTCTCGACCACCAGCGTCTCGTCGGCCTCGGCATAGAGCGGCGCGCGACGCCTGTGGAGGCTGCCCAGCCGCTGTAATGGATCGCTGCCCGCCAACATGGGTCGCTGGCGACCTAGCTCCGTGGGAGAGGCGGCGTGCTCCAGCAGGCGGCGCCAGATGGTCTCCGCCGAGGCAAGCAAGGCAACAACACGGCTGTGCTTATGCAGCAGCGCCCGATTGGACGCGCGCTCGACGATACCTGCGCCCGTCGCGATCACCACACACCGCCGCTCGGCAACGGACTTGAGCGCCGCCGACTCGCGGTTGCGGAAGCCGCGTTCCCCCTCACGCGCGAAAATCTCCGGCACAGCCATGCCGGAGATGCGAGCGATTTCTTCGTCAAGGTCGATAAATTGCCAATGAAGTAGCATTGCGAGAAGTCGGCCAGTCGCGGACTTCCCGCTTCCCGTCGGGCCTATGAGTACCACACGCTTCACACACTTCGTCTCCATGCTGGCATTGTAGCATTCCCAGGCTCATAACGTAACTACCTCGCGGCATCGGGGCGAGCCAGCGGCGTGTAGTCGCCCAGGTCGGTCTGCCAGGCGTAGCGCGAGCGTTCCCGCCACTGAGCAAAGGCCGCCTCGTAGTGCCGCTGGAAATCGGCGCGGCTACAGCCGTTGACACGCATGAAGTGCGCGATGACCGCCTCATAGTCGAGCTTGCCCTCGCTCGCCAACTTCCCGGCCAGCCCGATGTGCTTGACATGGTGGCAGAGGACGCAGAGCGCGCGGAATCCCCCCAGGCGCTGGATGTGGGCAGCGTCGTCATAGCGCCAGACCTCGTGGCAGTGCAGCCTGCCGCCCGCGCCGCAGATACCGCAGCGATGGCCGGATAGCCGATACACCTCGCGCCGCAGCTTGTCCCAGGTGGCGCGCGACAGCACATCGCGCAGGTTGGCATACCAGCACGGCTCCGGCACCAACTCGATAGTCAGGCGCAGTGGAGGGAAATGCTTGTCCACAGTATCCATATAAAGGATGCGTTCTCGGCGAACGCCACAATTCCGGCAATCTAGGAGGACTCTATCCGTTGTGCCTCTATGCGAGGGGCTTCTCGTAATACAGGCTGAGCGGGTCATCCCAATAGTCGCCAAATGGCGGGATACGTGTGAAGCCCGCCCGCTCATAGAGGCCGATGGCTTCGTGCTGGTGGATGCCTGTTTCTAGCCGCAGGAGGCCAACTCCCTGGGTGCGCGCATGGCCCGCCAGGCGCTCAAGTATCATCTTGGCGAAGCCTGACCCACGATATCGCGGGCGCACATACATCCGCTTGACCTCACCGTAGTCGCTGCCAAATAGCTTGACGCCGCCACAACCGGCTGGTTCTCCGTTCGCGCGCAGCAGGAAGAACGCCACATCCTGCGCCAGCAATTGTTCGACGCTCAACCCGTGGCGGCTCTCGCGTGGATAGAGCGGGTCAAGTTGTGATTCAAGCTCAGTAATGAGAAGGATGGCGTCGGCGGTGTCAGGGCGTTCCGGTGTGATGATTGCTGCTGTCGGTTGGTCAGTGTCCATCATATGGGGATCCGTTCGCTACAAAAATGCGCTTGGCGGGCATAAAATAGGCGCCCCGAACCGGCGATTGCTCACCGATATCGGGGTGCTGCGAATGGGGGGTAGTCCCAACGTGGCTAGGCGTCGTAGTAGAGCGCGAACTCCAGCGGCGACGGGCGCAGGCGCACCTCGGCGGCCTGTGCGCGCTTCAACTCGACGTACTTGCCGATCAGGTCGGTCGTGAAGACATCGCCCACCAGCAGGAACTCGTGGTCG
This sequence comes from Ktedonobacterales bacterium, assembly GCA_036273675.1. GTDB lineage: Bacteria > Chloroflexota > Ktedonobacteria > Ktedonobacterales > JADMIN01 > DAHUXT01. The sequence goes on from DASUHD010000170.1 coordinate 105,913, forward strand.
CGCTCCAGGGCGTCCAGGGCATCGTCGAGCGAGCCAGGCACCGACTTGATATCCTGCTTCTCTTCGGCGCACATCTCATAGATGTTGCGGTCAACCGGCCCAAGGCCGTTCTCCTCGGGCAGAATGCCGCGCTTGATGCCATCGAGGCCAGCCATCAGCAGGGCAGAGAAGGTCAGGTACGGGTTGCAGGTGGGGTCCGGAGGCCGGAACTCGACCCGCTTCGCCTTGGGGCTATCTGAATACATCGGGATGCGCACCGCCGCCGAGCGATTGCGCTGCGAGTAGACCAGGTTGACGGGCGCCTCATAGCCGGGGACCAGACGACGATAGCTGTTCGTGCTGGGAGCCGCCAGCGCCAATACCGCTGGCGCGTGCGTCAGCAGCCCGCCAATGAACATGCGCGCCATCTCAGAGATGCCCGCGTAGCCCTCGGCATCGGCGAAGAGCGGCCGCTCGTCTTTCCACAAGCTCATATGCACGTGCATCCCGGAGCCGTTGTCGCCGAAGACTGGCTTCGGCATGAAGGTCGCCGTCTTGCCTGCGCGCCGCGCCACATTCTTAACGATGTACTTGTAAAGCATAACCCGGTCGGCCATCGTCAGCAGCGAGTCGAAGCGCATGTCGATCTCGCACTGACCGCCAGCGGCCACCTCGTGGTGCTGCGCCTCAACATCGATGCCGCAGTCTTCCATCAGCAGCACCATCGCCGTACGCAGGTCTTGCAGCGTATCGTTGGGCGCGACCGGGAAGTAACCCTCTTTCGGGCGGTTGCGGTGGCCGAGGTTCGCGGTTCCGTTGCGGCCAGAATTCCAGTGAGCCTCGTCGCTATCCACCACAGCCCATTGCTCGTTCTGGGTCGAGCGATATTTCACATCGTCGAAGACAAAGAACTCGGCCTCCGGGCCAAAATACGCGGTATCGGCGATACCGGACGACTTCAGATACTCCTGCGCCTTGCGCGCGATGTAGCGGGGATCACGGGAATACGGCTCGCGTGCCGCACCGGGCTGGGTCACATCGCAGACCAGGCTCAAGGTTGGCTCAGCGGTGAATGGGTCCATGATTGCGGTGGTGGGATCGGGGAGGAGGAGCATATCGCTCTCGTTGATCTCCTGAAAACCCCGGATGCTGGAACCGTCGAATCCAATGCCCTCGGTGAAGGAGGAGGCATCAATCGCGCGGGTGGGGATGCTGAAATGCTGCCACGTACCGGGGACATCAGTGAACTTCAGGTCAATCATGCGAGCCCCATGCTCGCGGGCCATGCGCAGCACATCTTCCGGCGTTCTCGTCATCTGTTTCTCCGCGTGCTCTCTGACGTAGCGGCACTACACGATGGGGGTTCTATGCGCCCCGCCGCATCTACATTGCGCACATTGCACAAATCAATCTCAACATGATCAGTATAGCCCGGAGAGTGGCGGTGGTGGAACGACGATGCGCCAGAAGTATCGCGCCATTCACTGTGCATATTGCACAGTTCGGCACAGGGGGCCTCCGGCCCAAGTGGCGATTCGTCGCGTGGCCGCGGACTTGCGGCAGGTGTCAGCGATAGCCATGTAACGTACTTGCATCGATTGGATTGGGCCGAGCATGATTGAATACCCGCGGCGAACTGGCAGAGACTCGCAGACGCTGGCGTCACGCCCAAAGATCTGGGGCTGTGGTGGGCTGCTGATCGGGCTGCTGATCGGCGTGCTGGCGACCCTGCTTGGCCTGTTTGCGTTGGCCCCACGCCCGCAGGCCGCGGCGCCTGTCTCGTCCGTGCCAGATGGCGAGCTTGGTATCTCTCTGGATGATGTCTATCTCACCCAACTGCTGAGCGATGCGATGAGCGGTAGCACACTCCCGATTCGCCTGAGTGACATTCAGGCGGAGATTCTGCCAGGCGACCAGATAAAGATTTCCGGGACGACCAGCGGTCAGTTTCCAGTGAGCGCGCCACTGGTCGCCACGGCGCAGATTCGATTGGCATCGGGAAAGCCGACCATCCACTTTGTCAGCGCCCAGGTCGGTGGGCTGCCTCTGCCAGCCGCTATCACAACGGCGCTCGAACAGCCGATCAACTCAAAGCTGGCCCAGACGATGACCAACCTCCTACCGCAGGGGTCCACTGTCACTGGCCTCAGCACCACCGCGCATCACCTGCTCATGACCATTTCGAACTCCCCAGGCTGATGAGATTTCTGCGGGAAATTTCGATCTAACCACTGCGCGGATGAGACGCCATCGAACGTTTGTCAGCACCGCTCTAGCACGGCATAGTGGCCGCTCGCACGGGTTAGATGTCCATCACACCCATCTCTACTACGCCTTTTCGCCGCTCAGCATTTTGTGCTACGCTGATAGCATGTCAACTCTGCGTGCCGTCTCGGTCTACCTCCTCCGTCACAAGTACGTGCTCCTCGCGGGTGGCGTGCTTATCATCATCGCCAATCTCATCATTCTGCTGCCGCCGCTGCTGCTGCAACAGGCCATCGACAGCCTGAGCCAGCACGAGGACGCCGCGGCTCTGACCCGCTACGCGCTGCTCATCGTCGGCCTGGGGATCATCGCTGGAGTGTTTCAGTTCGCCAGCCGCTATGTGATCAATAGCGTCTCACGCCACATCGAGTACGAGATGCGCGGCGACCTCTTCAAGCATTTTCAGCAGCTCGATCTCGCCTACTTCCAGCAGCGCAAGATTGGCGATCTGGTCGCCCGCGCCACCAACGACCTGAGCGCCGTGCGTATGATGCTCGGACCGGGCATCAGCAACCTCTGCAACACCACCGTCGCGCTCACTGTGACCGCCATCGCCATGCTGAGCATCGACGCGCAGCTCACGCTCTACTCGCTGACCGTCATGCCGCTGCTCTCAGTCTTCTTCTTCGCCGTCGGGCGCGTCATCCGCGTCCGCTTCCGTCAGGTGCAGGATCAGTTCGGTGAGGTCTCGGCGCGGGCGCAGGAGAATTTCTCGGGTATTCGAGTCGTCAAGGCCTACGCGCAGGAGCCGCACGAACTGGCGGCATTCAACAGGCTGAACGAGGAGTACGTCCGCCGCAGCATCAGCTTCGCGCGGATCGACTCGCTGCTCTGGCCCGCGATGTACTTTCTCTCCGGGCTGGCGGTCGCCATCCTGCTCTGGCGCGGCGGCATCGATGTCATCGACGGGCGCATCACGCTGGGTACGCTCGTACGCTTCAACACGTACCTCGCCGCGCTCGCCTGGCCGATGATAGCCCTCGGCTGGACGGTCAACCTCTTGCAGCAGGGCGCCGCCTCAACGGCCCGCATTCAGGAGGTGCGCACCGCCGTGCCGGTTATCCGCGACACCGAGGCAACCGATCCCAATGCCGGGCCAACGCACGGCGAGATCGAGTTCCGTCACGTCGCGCTAGCCTACAAGGGTAGCGATCAGGATGTCGAGGTGCTGCACGATCTCAACCTGCATGTACCCGCTGGCTCATCGCTCGGCATCGTCGGGCCAACGGGCGCCGGGAAGTCGAGCCTGGTCAACGCGCTCGCCCGCGTCTTCGATGTGTCGGATGGCGCGATTCTGATCGACGGCGAAGACATTCGCCATATCCCGCTGGTGAAGCTGCGCGCGGCTATCGGCTATGTGCCGCAGGAGAACTTCCTCTTCTCGCTGACGATCAAAGAAAACGTCGGTTTCGGCCTCGAAGAGCTGGACGAGCAACAACTGGAATACGCCCTCGAAATCTCGCAACTGGGCAAAGATGTCACCGACTTCCCGCAGGGGACGCAGACGCTGCTGGGCGAGCGCGGCGTCACGCTCTCTGGCGGGCAGAAGCAGCGCACCGGCATCGCCCGCGCCATCGCCAAGAACCCGCTCATCCTGATTCTGGACGACGCGATGTCGAGTGTGGACACCAATACCGAAGCGGCGATCCTGCGCGGGCTGCGCAAGGTGATGGCGGGGCGGACGTCGGTGGTGATCGCGCATCGTATCTCAACGGTCAAAGACCTCGATCAGATTGTCGTGCTGGACGACGGGCGAATCACCGAGCGAGGCACGCATGAGCAGTTGCTCACCCTGGACGGCCTCTATGCCGACATGTACCGGCAGCAGTTGCTGGGCGAGGAACTGGACGCGGGCGATGGGCCAGACCTCAACGGCGAGGACGAAGAACTAGTGGATATCCCGGATAGCGCCGTACAGCAGGCTGGTGGGGATTGAGGGGAATAGATGGCTCAGGCATTCTTTCAGGAAGACGAGATTCTCGGTAAGGCATATGACGCCCGGCTGGTCCGGCGCCTCTGGGCGTTCGTCCATCCGTACCGATATACCTTCCTGTTCACCCTGGGGCTTATCCTGCTGGCCTCCGGGGTTGACCTCCTCGCGCCATTCGTTACGCAGGTCGCCATCGACCGCTTCATCGTGCCGACTCATAATACCGGGCTCTCACCCATCGACCGCGCCAACGGTGTCTTCGTCATGGCTCTGATCTACATGCTCGTGCTGGTCGCCGGGTTCGGTTTGCGCTACTACCAGAACTTCCTGCTGAGCGTCGTCGGCCAACGAATCATGTATGATATGCGATCGAAGATGTTCGAGCGCCTGCAAAACCTGTCGCTCTCGTTCTTCGATCACAACCCCGTCGGGCGCCTGATGACGCGCATCACCAACGATGTTGACGCCCTCAACGATCTCTTCACCTCGGGGGCCATCTCGCTCATCGGCGATGTCTTCTCGCTGGTAGGCATCGTCATCATCCTGCTCTTCGAGAACTGGCTGCTGGCGCTGGTCGTCTTCGTCGTCATCCCGCCGCTCTTGCTGGTGACGGCGTTCTTTCAGCGGGTGATGCGCGATAACTTCCGCGCGATCCGAGTGCGGCTGGCACGCATCAACGCCAACATCGCCGAGAATATCTCCGGCACGCAGATTGTCCAGCTCTTCAACCGCGAGAAGCGCAACTTTCAGTATTTCGACACACTCAACCTCGACTATCGCCGCGCGTCCCTGCGGTCGCTCTTCTACTTCGCCATCTTCTTTCCCGTCGTCGGCCTCTTTGCCTCGATTGCCACCGCGCTCATCATCCGCGTTGGCGGCGGCCAGGCGCTGGCAAGCGCGCTGACGCTCGGGGCGCTCGTCGCCTTCCTGCAATACGTTGACCGCTTCTTCCTGCCCCTGCGCGACATGGCGGACAAATACACGGTGCTCCAGTCGGCGATGGCCAGCTCTGAGCGCATCTTCCGCGTGCTCGACGAGCCGGTGACGGTGCAGGATCCCGAGAAGCCGCTGCCGCTGGAGCATGTGCGTGGCGAGGTGGAGTTCCGCGATGTCTGGTTCGCCTATAACCCCGGCGAATGGGTGCTCAAGGGCATCTCGTTCAAGATTCTCTCCGGCGAGAGCGTTGCCTTCGTCGGCGCGACCGGCGCGGGCAAGACCTCGCTCATCAGCCTGATCTCGCGCTTCTACGATGTGCAGCGCGGCGAGGCGCTGGTGGACGGCCACAACGTGCGCGATCTGGCGCAGGCGGATCTGCGGCGACATGTCGGCGCGGTGCTGCAAGACCCCTTCATCTTCTCTGGCACCGTCGCCAGCAACATCCGTCTGCACGAGAAGGGCATCAGCGATGAGCGCATCCGCGAGGCGGCGCGCTTCGTCAACGCGGCGAAGTTCATCGAGCGGCTGCCACAGCAATATGATGAGCCGGTGCTGGAGCGCGGGGCGGGCTTCTCGGCGGGCCAGCGCCAACTGCTCGCCTTCGCGCGCGCCATCGCCTTCAATCCTGAGATTCTGCTGATTCTTGACGAGGCGACCAGCAGTGTCGATACCGAGACCGAGGCGCTGATCCAGGACGCGCTGGAGAAGCTGATGCGTGGGCGCACGTCGGTCATTATCGCGCACCGCCTCTCCACCATCCGCAACGTGGACCGGATCGTCGTGCTGCACAAAGGGCGCATCGTCGAGGAAGGCACGCACGAGTCACTGCTGGCGCGCAACGGCTACTACAAGCGCCTCTACGAGCTGCAATACGCCGAGTCGCTGGCGCGGGGATCGACATCGGCGCCCACGCAGGGATAGCACAGACGAGCAGCCAACCGAGGGGCGGACGTGAAAGGTACAGCGCTATGCCTGATCTCAGGCTGCCCCAAGGTTTCATCCAGGCCATCGTTGATGTCTTTGGCGAGGGTGGCGCCGAGTGGCTGGCAAACCTCCCCACGCTGCTAGATAACTGCGCCCAGCGGTGGAATCTGACACTTCAGCCACATTTCATGCCGCTCAACTACAACTACGTCGCCCCGGTTATCCTTGCTGATGGCCAACATGCTGTGCTCAAGGCTGGCGTGCCTAACGAGGAGCGCCATCAGGAAGAGGAGGCGCTGCGGTTCTTCGGCGGGCATGGCATCGTCGAACTGCTGCACGCTGACACGGAGTGGGGCGTGATGCTGATCGAGCGGTTGCGCCCAGGACGACCGCTGACCGATGTCGCGGCTGACGACGAGGCGACCAGCATTGCCGCGCAGGTGATGTCCGCGCTCTGGCGACCTCTGCCAGTCGATCATCCGTTTCCGACGGTCGCGGACTGGGGGAAGGGGTTCGCGCAGCTACGCGCGACATTCGGCGGCGGTACTGGCCCATTCACGGCAGGTCTCGTTGAGCAGGCGGAGCGTCTATTTGATGATCTGCTAGCGTCGTCTGCTTCGCCTGTGCTACTCCATGGCGACCTGCATCACCAGAACGTGCTCTCAGCCGAGCGCGCGCCCTGGCTGGCGCTCGATCCCAAAGGCGTTGCGGGCGAGCCTGTCTATGAGGTAGGCTCGTTGATGCGCAACCCGGCGCCCGAGATGTTTTCGTGGCCACACCCCGAGCGGTTGCTGCTTCGGCGCGCAGCAATCCTGGCTGAAGCGCTGGGTTTCGACCGCCAGCGTATTCTGTCATGGAGTATGGCGCAGGCGGTGCTCTCGGCGTGGTGGTCGTACAAGATGCACGGCACTGGCTGGGAGCCAATGATGGTCTGGGCCGAGCGAATCGCCCACCTGCTCTAAACCTCGCTCCGCTCAGCTTCCGGCGCGGCGTCCTGCCCAGACGAGCGGGCCGCCGCCGATGCTGGAGACTGGTGTTGGCGATGGCGTCGCATCCGGGTTGATCGTCGGCGTCGGCTGGATGTCCGGCACGCCTGGCCCGGTCGGCGCGAAGGTATCGCCGAAATCGCTGATTCCCCACGAGTTGGACGTCGAAATGAACTGCAATTCGAGGGTCACGTTATATTTCACCTTCGAGCCGCGCGTCACGGTATAGGTCACCTTCACGTCGTTCGACTGGGCCGCGTTATCTGGCAGGCCGATCAGTTGAGCATCGCTCACCTTGCCATAGAGATCGTCAGCGGACTTCGCGTCGGTGACAAACACTTCAGTGGCGCGCTGCACCCGCAACGTGGGGAAGAGCAGGTTCTCGTGGAGGTCGATGTAGTCCTGGGTCTTCATGTCATCCCAGAAGCCGCTGCTGGTCGCCGTGGGGTCAGGCTTCTGAGTGATATAGCGCAGCAGATAGAACGAGCCACCGCCACAAACGCCACAGATGAGCACCGAGGCGACAATCATGAAAAGCGAGAGCAAGATGCTGTTGGGGTGATTCGCCTTCATCGGTGGGACTTTGCGCGCGAACTCATCCCGCATGGCGCGTAGCCGCAAGACGCGCTCATAGCGCTGCTCGCGTTCCTCGCCATTCTTCGTCTCGGGAAGCAGCTCCATCTGCTGAAGTTCCGCGTCAATTTCCTTCAGCCTTTCGCGCGCCTCGCGCAGCTCCGCTGGGGTTGCGCGGCGACTCTTCGCGGCGGCCATCTCTCGGCGATTAAACTCCCGCACGTCCACTCCTCGCATCTTGATTGCGTCTTCTTGCGACTCGTTGCGCACGCGGCATCCATGCCCTACCGTCAGGCAGCCGCGCTGGCACTATACCGGCGCGCGCCCGGGAACGTCAAGCGCGTGGGAGAATAGGCTGTTTGCGGAACACCGCCGCCCTGTGCTACATTCCCTGAAGCCCATAGAGCGCCGCACGACGCGACGACCGCCGATGACTGCCTCTGATCCCCCTCTCCTTGCGAGGGAGGGGGTTAGGGTCCAGATCCATCTATGAAAGGCAGGCTGGCATTCGATGTCTTCCAAGACCTCGCCTTCTTTACCTTCCGCTACTCCGCGAACACCGATAGAGCTTACGATCAACGGGCGCGTCTGCGCGCTGAGCGTCGAGCCGCGCCGCACCCTGCTAGACGCCCTGCGCGAAGACCTGCATCTCATAGGCGCTAAGCCAGGCTGCAACATGGGCCAGTGTGGCGCCTGTACCATCCTGCTGGATGGCGAGGCCGTCTATAGCTGCCTGCTGCTCGCCATCGAGTGTCAGGGACGCGCCATCACCACCATCGAGGGGCTGACTCACGATGATGCGCTCGACCCGGTGCAACAGGCGTTCATCGAACATGACGCGCTGCAATGCGGCTTCTGCACGCCGGGGCAGGTGCTCGCGCTCAAAGCGCTCCTGCTCCGCAACGCGCGGCCCTCTGATGAGGAGATCGAGCGCGCCATGTCGGGGAACATCTGCCGCTGCGGAGCGTATCCCAAAATTCTGGCCGCCGCACGCGCACTGGCGGGCCGCCCATCCTGACGCAATCACGATATCTGGCTCCCCTCCCGTAACAGGAGGGTCCAGCGGAGAGGGCTTCTGTATGCCAATTCGCATCGTCACCACGCATCTTGAATTCGAGGGACAGGTCGAAGAGAAGCGCGTCGTGCTGGAGGGCGAGGAGCCGCCCGTCTGGGGACCAGAGGCGCAACTTCAGGTTGTCGGCAAGCCCACGCCGCGCGTAGACGCCCGCGAGCGCGTCACCGGCGCCGCCGAATACAGCCTCGACGTTGCGCTGCCCGGCATGCTGACCGCGGCTGGCCTGCGTTCACCCCACCCGCACGCGCGCATCACTGAGATTGACACCACGCGCGCCGAGGCTCTGCCGGGCATCCGCGCGATCTTCTCCCATCGCAACGCGGGCGAATTCGTCAATCCCGCCTCCAAACTGCCCATCTTCGGCGCAGAGATGCTCTACCACGGCGATCTGGTCGCGCTGGTGGTCGCCGAGACGCCGGAGCAGGCGCGCGAGGCCGTCCGCGCGATTGACGTGACCTATGAGCCGCTGCCCTTCGTCGCCAACCCGGAGGCCGCTCTGGCCGACGGCGCCCCACAGGTCAACACGGCGCGCCCCTCCAACACCATTTCGGACGAGTTTCCCACCGTCTACCAGCGAGGCGATGCCGAGGCCACACTCGCCAACGCCGCCATTACCGTGGAGACCCGGCTCGAAACGCCCGCCGCGATGCACAACTCGCTGGAGACGCATGGCGGCGTCGCGTCGTGGGATGGCTCGCGTCTGACCCTCTGGCTCTCCACCCAGGCCGTCTATGACTCGCGTCAGCAGGTCGCGCGGGCGCTGGGCCTGCCACTTACCGCCGTTCAGGTCATCACCCGGTTCATGGGTGGCGGCTTTGGCAGCAAGTTCGGCGCGCACCGGACGGGCCTGCTGGCCGCCTATGCCTCACGCCAGCTTGGGCTGCCCGTGAAATACCTGCTCGACCGAATCGAGGAGAATCTTGACGCGGGCAACCGCCCACCCTGCATCCAGACCTATCGGCTCGGCGCAACGGAGGACGGCGCCCTGACCGCGCTCGACGTGGATGTCGTACACAATGTCGGCGCGAACGGCGAATGGGCCTCCCCGGTGACGTTGCCCGCGAAGGAGCTGTATCAGTGCGCCAATGTCCGCACCACCGACCGTCCCGCCCGCACCAATCTCGGCACGCTCGCCGCCTTCCGCGCGCCTGGAGTCGTCGAGGGTATGGCCGGGATCGAGGTCGCGATGGATGCCCTCGCCACGAAGCTGGGCATGGACCCGCTGGAGCTGCGGCGTAAGAACTTCGCGGAGCGCTATCAACTGCTCGACCGCCCCTATGCGCGCAAACTGCTGGATGAGTGCTACCGCATCGGCGCGGAACGCATCGGCTGGGCGACACGCAACGACGACGACCGTCGCTTCCCCGCTGGCCGCGATGGCCACCTGCGGCGTGGCATTGGCATGGCCAGCCAGTTCTGGGGCGGCGACGGTGGGCCGCCAGCCCAGGCAATCGCCAAGCTCCTGCCCGATGGCACCGCCGTCATCATCACCGGGACACAGGATATCGGCACCGGCACGCGCACCGTGCTGGCACAGATCGCCGCCGAGGAGTTGGGCTATCCACTGGACCGAGTGCGCGTCGAACTGGGCGAGACGGCGTATGGCGTCTTCTCTCCTGGCAGCGGCGGCAGCATGACCCTCGCCTCGGTTGGCCCCGCCGTCCGCATGGCCGCGACTGAGGCGCGCAAAGAGATGCTGGAGATCATCGGCCATCTCGCCGAGGCGCCAGCGGACGCCCTCGAAATCCGTAACGCAACGGTCTTTAATCGCGAGACCGGCAGCGAGATGGGCAGCGTCAGCACGTTTCTCGAACAGTTGGATGGCCACGAGATCACGGCGAAGGGTATGCGCGGCCCCAACGCGGAGGATGTCACCGTGCGAACCTTCGGCGCGCAGTTTGCCGAGGTCGAGGTGGATATCGGCACGGGCGCGGTGCGCGTGCTCCGTATCGTCGCGGTCCACGACTGCGGGCGCATCGTCAACCCGCTAACATTCAGCAGCCAGATCGAGGGCGGCGTCATCCAGGGCATGGGCTTCGCGCTCACCGAGCAGCGCATCGTAGACGAGCGGCTGGGGATGGTGATGAATCCGAATCTGGGCGACTACAAAGTGCCGACCATCCGCGATATCCCGGAGATCGACATCGTGCTGCTCGACGAGCCGCTCGAAGTCGCCAATACGCTGGGCGTGCTGGGCGCGGGCGAGCCGCCGATCATCCCGACGCCGGGCGCCATCGCCAACGCCGTCGGCCATGCGCTGGGACGCACCGTCACCCGGCTGCCGCTGACGCCTGATCGCGTGCTGGATATGCTAGCCGAAGCCGGACAAGGAGCGTAGCGCATGCGACCATTCGAGCATCTCACCGTTCACGCCAGCGACGACGCCATCTCAGCGCTTGCCGCGTCTGACGGCGACACGACCCGCCTGATCGCGGGAGGAACTGACCTCCTGCCGCTGCTCAAAGACGGCCTGGTGAGCGTGGACCGGCTGATCGACATCAAACCGGCGCGGGCGCTGCGCCATATTGCCTTTGAGGATGACGGCAGCCTGCGCATCGGCGCGCTGACGACCCTCGCCGAGATTGAGCGGAGCGCCGAGATAGGCGAGCGGTTATCCATCCTGGCGCAGTCGGTAGCCGACGCGGCCACGCCACAGCTTCGGGCGATGGCGACCGTGGGTGGCAATCTGCTCCAGCGCAGCCGCTGCTGGTATTTTCGTGGGCCGTTCGACTGCTGGCTCAAGGGCGGCGAGACGTGTTATATGCGGAACGGCGAGAATAAGTATGCCGCCATCTTCGAGCAGGGGCCGTGCCGCTCTACTCATCCATCCGACCTGGCTCCGGCGCTGGTCGCGCTCGACGCCACCGTCACGCTGGAGAGCGCATCCGGCGCGCGCGCACTGCCCGTGGCCGACCTGCTCGCGCCACCAACAGCGGACGAGCGGATCGAGTATCGCCTGAATCCCGGCGAATTGCTCACCGAGATTCGCATCCCGGCGCAGTCCCAAAACGCACATGGGGTGTATCTCAAGGCCATGGATCGGCGCGCCTGGGCGTTTGCGCTAGTCAGCGCGGCGGCGCAACTAACGATAGAAGATGGCACAACCACTCACGCCCGGCTGGCGCTCGGCGGCGTCGCCAGCGTCCCCTGGCGTGTAACAAACGCCGAAGCGCTGCTCCAAGACCAATCCCTCACACCAGAACTGGCTGCCCAGGCGGCGGAACTGGCTGTACAGGGAGCGACACCGCTGGCGCACAACCGCTATAAAGTGGCGATGGCGCGCGAACTGGCCCGACGGGCTATCCTGATGGCGGGAAATATGTGGCCTGGCAACGGATGAAATCGGAGCGACCGAGCACCTTATGTCAGACGAGGTGAAGCAGCGGAAAATCGAACACGTCACCATCGCACTCGAAAACGACATCGCCGCGCCGCAGCAGGCGACATGGGCAGACGTGCGGCTGGTGCATCGCGCGCTGCCTGAGGTTGACCTGGACGACATCGACACCTCGGTCGAGTTCCTGGGGAGCCGCCTGCGCCATCCTATCTTTATCTCCTCGCTCACCGGCGGCCATCCCGATGTCGCCACCATCAACGAGCGACTGGCGACCATCGCGGGCGAATATGGCCTGGCAATGGGCGTTGGCAGCCAGCGGGCGGCCCTGGTCACGCCGGAGCTAGCCGCGACCTATGCGGTGGTTCAGGCCGCCGCGCCCAACGCATTGCTGATTGCCAATGTCGGCGCGCCGCAACTGATCGCGCAGAAGCGGCATCCCGCCTTCACGGTGACCGACGCCCGCCGTGCTGTCGAGATGATCGGCGCGCGCGCACTGGCCATCCATCTGAACTATTTGCAAGAGGCGGCGCAGCCGGAGGGCGACCGCCGCGCCCGTGGCAGCCTTGATGCCCTGCGCAAGATCGCGGCGGAGGTTGGCGTGCCCGTTATCGCCAAGGAGACCGGAGCAGGCATCAGCTACGAGCAGGCCCATGCGCTCAAGGCGGCTGGCGTCGCGGGGATCGACGTGGGCGGCGCTGGGGGCAGCAGCATGGCCGCGATGGAAAGCGTTCGGGCGCAGTCTCGCGGTGATGAGGCGACCGCCCGTATTGGCCAGCTCTTCCGTGGATGGGGCATCGCCACGCCGATTGCCGTGATCGAGACACGCTTTGGCGCTCCCGGCTTGCCAATAATCTCCACTGGTGGCGTCCGTTCGGGACTAGACGCCGCGAGGGCGCTGGCGCTCGGAGCCACGCTCATCGGCATGGGCTTCCCCTTCCTGAAGGCGGCGAGCGAGGGGCTGGATGCCGTGCGCGCCTTCCTGGGCCAGTTCCTCTCGGAGTTGCGCGTGGCCATGCAATTGACCGGCGCAGCCACCATCGCCGAGATGCAGCGGCGCCCGGTCGTCGTCACCGGCATGACGCGCGAGTGGTTGGCGGCGCGTGGATTCGAGCGCGACCTGCACGCGATGGCACGTCGCGGCATGCCCGCGCGGGGCAGATGAGTCGCTTTGAGAGAACGTAGAGCAAACCCACGGCTTGTGGTACGTATCCTGCGAACGTATGGCCCATTGGAGACACATAAAACAGAAGTAACGCGCTCGTCTGATGGAGCTTCGACGCTGGTTCTTTAATTGCGTCGGCGTCATGCGCGTTAGCAAGATGTAAGTTATTGCTGGGCCTTGCACAATGGCATTTGACGTGCCATACTCGAATTGTGAGGAGTTGCAAGGATCGTAGCGCGCCGCGTTGATCGCGTTGTGTTGAAGCGTTATCATTTCTCATCATCCGTACACACGGCCATCGTAGGTAGTTGGGCTGGACATGGCCCAGAGTCTACTTGCTGACCACGGAATCATCAGATGGCCCGCCACCGGACCAGCCACTCAGTTTGGAATAGCTCAGGCGCTTTGCCTTTGCTAGAGCAATGAGGAGGTATGTGTCATGGGAGTGTTACGAGTGCTCTCACACCGTGGAGATGATCGGTACACGTGGGAGCGAAGCGCGGTAGAGGTCGGAGATCCCGAGGCTGTCGCCGCCGTGAAGGAGGCCGAGCGCATCTTCGCGGAACAGCGAGAAAAAGGCGCGACGGCCGTCAAGGTGGCCCCAGGCAAGCCAGCCGAGCGAATTGATCGATTTGACCCCGAGGCTCAGGAAATCGTCATGATTCCACGAGTCGTCGGCGGCTGAGGCATGAACTCGCTCAGTGACACACTTGGCGCGGTCGCAGTGACCACCATTATTCTGATTCTGGTGGGTAAGTTCGTGCTGATGCTCTGGTCGTGGCCCACACTCAGCGCGCGCATGTGGCCCTGGCTGCGCATGCAGAAGTGGTGGCCAGTGCCTGCTGAGCGTATAGCGGAAATGCTGCTGCACGATCAGCTCACACCAGTACAGTATCGCCAACTCTGCGACTCGGGATACCTGGATCTCAACAGCGCAATGCATCCAGGCCGAACCTACCGCATTCCACGCGGGCCGGGCCAGGTGCTGGTGATCGAACACGAACGTGTGAGCGAACGGCTCTGCGTGCAGCCCGCCAGTGGCGGGCTACCAGAGGCGGACATTGTGCTGATGCATAAGCTGCTGATCGAGGCGGATGAAGAAGGCTACCTTCACACAGCAAACCACTTTCCACGCTCGATCTGGCACTAGTGCATAGCGCATTACGACCATACCAGCAGCCACGCGCGAGCTTGCGCACCGGAACCAGAAATGGCAGCCTCACTGGTTGAACGCTGCCCTCTCTGGTTCTGTGTGCTTTCCGCCACTCCTCACCCTAGCCAGCATTGTGTCAGCATCGTGTCATCACGCATGCTTCGCCCGCCTCAACACGTCTACGCTCCCCATCGCTTGACGCCGCTCCACACCGCCTCCTACAATCATTGATGGATGCTAACAGACCGGCGCGTCGGTTCGCAATCCACATTCTCCCGGAGATGCGTTATGGACAAACACAATACCCCAACGGGCGTGCAGCCTCGCGTGGCTGGCCAACATGCCACCCGCGATAAAGACGCTACCCGTCAGCGCCTGCTCGATGCGGCGGAACAGGTCTTTGCCGAGAAGGGCTATCACGGCACGGTTGTGGATGACATCATCCGCGCGTCGGATAGTTCCAAGGGCGGCTTCTACTTCCACTTTCTCAATAAACAGGCCATCTTCCTCGCACTGGTGGATAAGCTCGTGCCGAGGCTTGCCGCCGCCATCGATCGCGCCATCGCCGGGGAGACTGATCCCGTCGCCCAACTGGACGCGGCGTTGCGGACTGTCCTCGAAACATTTGGACGCCATCGCCAGCTCAGCAAAATCCTGCTCATCGAGGCAGTAGGCCTGGGCCACGGCTTTGACGAGAAGCTGATGCATACCCGGGGCCGCTTCGCAGGTATGATTCAGACGCACCTCGACCGTGCCGTCACGGCGGGCGCGATTGCGCCGCAGGATACGACGCTCATCTCGTGGGCATGGTTTGGCGCGATCAACGAGATCGTCGTGCGCTGGCTAGCCACGGGGCAACCAGCGCGGCTCGAAGATACGCTGCCAACCTTGCGCGCGCTGCTCTTGCGGTCGGTTGGCGTAACGCTTCTGGATCCCGGAGAGGAGCACGCGCCATGACGCATGAAGTGGCAACCGCCACGCAGAAAGACATCCGCCAGACACTACCAGTGCGCCTCGGCGTGATCGATTACCTGAACTGCGTGCCGGTCTACGATTGGCTGCTGGGCCAAATGGCGAGTGATGGCCTTCCAAGAATCGAGACGATAGCAGGTACGCCCGCGCAGATGAACCAGGCGCTGCTCTCGGGCGCGATCGACATCTCGAACGTGTCGAGCGTCGCCTTTGGCGAACATGCGGACGAGTGGCTGCTGGTCCCGCATCTGTCAGTTGCGGCGCACGGCGCGGTTGAGAGTGTGCTGCTCTTCTCCTGGCAGGACGACTGGCGCGCGCTCGATGGGCGCAGCATAGCCCTCACCGACCACTCGGCGACATCGGTGGCGCTGGTCAGGCTGCTCTCAGAGCGGCGCTACGGCATCCAGCCGCACTACGTGACGCAGCCGCCCGATCTCGACGCGATGCTTGCCGAGCACGACGCCGCGCTCTTGATTGGCGACATCGCCTTGCGCGAGGGCCATCTGCGGCGCGCCATCGCTGGCCGGGGCCAGCCGCATGTCTTCGATCTGGCAACCGAGTGGCAGACGTGGACGGGGCTGCCGTTCTGTTTCTCCGTCTGGGCGGCGCGCGCCGAGCGTGCGGACGCTATCGCCACCAGTGAGGTGGTACGGCTGCTCCACGACTCCAGAGCGCGCGGCATCGGCAATATAGACCGGCTGGCGCATGAAGCTGCGGCGCGGCTCGACCTGCCAATCGCGGTCTGCGCGCGCTATCTGCGGTTACTGGATTACGACCTGGGGCCAAGCGACCTGGAGGGCCTGGGCCACTTCCTGGAGATGACCGTGCCAGACTTCCACTGGTCGAACGTACGCTTTGTTGGGGAGACGGGGGAGTCCGCGTAGGCGGACTTCGTGGCCGCAGGCCATTCAGGCGCGGTTTCGACCGCCAGCGCTAGAGATAGAGGGCGAATGCGATGCGACAACTGGACATACTAGAGGGGCAATTTGCCCGCCACGAGACGCTGCCGCGCGAGGCGGTGCTGAAAGCCGACCTGCTGCGCACGGGCATCTCATTCGATGAGGGCGCGCTCATCCTTCCCGCCGGGGATGGCGAGCATCCGACGCGGGAACACCAGCCCAAGTCCTACTTCATCTTCTCGTTCGATATGGTGCGCCAGAAGCAGCTCGACGAGACGCAGAAGTGGCACGCGCCCGAAGAGATCGCCCTGACGGGGGGGCGCTGGAATCTGCGCCGCACCATCGTCTCCACTCGGCTGAATCCGGCCTCGCCGTACCGCGTCGCTCCGCACGACGGCGCGCTCTGGCTGCATATCGACGGCGAACCGGTTGCCGAGGTTGGGCTACACGATCTGCCGCCATACTACCGGGCGAAGTTGCCAGATGACCGCCCAGTCGCCGAGATTGCGCCCACCATCGAGTGGGGCTATCTGCTCTACCTGACCGTCTTCCGCGTCTGCCAGTATTTCGGCGCAAAGGAAGAGTGCCAGTTCTGCGACATCAACAACAACTATCGCCAGCAAATCCAGGAGGGCCGACCCTATACCGGTGTCAAGTCGGTAGCGGACATCATAGCCGCACTCGAAGCCATAGACGCCAGCGGCAGTGAGAGCCAGGCGTACACCATCACCGGTGGCAGCGTGACTTCTACCTTGCAGGGCAAAAACGAGGTTGAGTTCTACGCACAGTACGTCGAGGCCATCGAGAGCCGCTTTCCTGGCCGCTGGATCAGCAAAGTGGTGACGCAGGCGTGGCCCGTTGCCGACGTCCGGCGGCTGAAAGAGGCAGGCGCACAGATCTATCACCCGAACTATGAGGTGTGGGACCCTGACCTCTTCCCGAAGATTTGCCCCGGCAAGACGCGCTACATTGGCCGCGACGAGTGGATTCGCCGCATCGTAGACGCTGCGGAGGTCTTCGGCGCACCGCACGTCATTCCGAACTTCGTCGCGGGCGTCGAGATGGCGCGACCGTATGGTTATACTGAGGTGGAAGACGCCATCCGCTCGACCGCCGAAGGGCTGGAGTTCTTCATTTCGAAGGGCATCACTCCACGGTTCACGACATGGTGTCCGGAGCCGATGACGCCGCTGGGCGACGCTAACCCGGAGGGCGCGCCGCTGGAATACCACCTGCGGCTGCTCGAGGTCTATCGCGAGACCATGCTGCGACACCGTCTCGCGCCGCCGCCAGGCTACGGCGAGGCTGGGCCGGGCAAAGCCGTCTTCTCGGTCAGCCCGTTCATGGACGTACTCGAAGAGGTCGCCGCACCGGTATAAATGACCGCTGTTGAATTGAGGTATTGAGCCATGCAAACGATCACAACGACGCCAGATGAGTTGCTGAAACGCGCCGTCAACGGTGGCCGCATCAGTCTCGAAGAGGGCGTCCATCTCTATCAGACGGCGACGACCGATGAGCTGAAGCGCGCCGCCGATGCCATCCGCCAACAGCGACATCCCGAGGGCATCGTCACCTATTTGGTGGATCGCAACATCAACTACACCAACGTCTGCATCGTGGACTGCGGCTTCTGCGCCTTCTATCGCAAGCCCGCCAGCTCCGAGGCCTACCTGCTGACCAACGAGCAGATTGGCGAGAAGATGGCCGAGCTACGCGCCTGGGGCGGCTCGCGCGTGCTCTTGCAAGGTGGCGTCAATCCTTACCTCAAGATCGACTACTATGAGGGGCTGCTGCGCTACCTCAAAGAGCATTTCCCGGAGATTCAGATCGATGGCTTCTCGCCGGTCGAGGTCTGGAATATCGCGCGTATCATGAAGATGCCGCTAGACGAAGTGCTGCACCGATTACACGAGGCGGGGATGGACGGCCTGCCCGGCGGTGGCGCGGAGATTCTGGATAACCGCACCCGCAACCGCATCGCGCCGCACAAGGGGACGTGGGAAAGCTGGATCGAGGCGGAGCGGCTGGCCCAGCGCGAAGGGATGACCACCTCGGCAACGATGGTCTTTGGCTTCGACGAGGAGATCGAGGAGCGCGTGCTTCACCTGACGCGCCTGCGCGACCTGCAGGACGAGAGCCACGCCTACAACGGCAACGGCTTCACCAGCTTCATCGTCTGGAGCTATCAGCCTGAGCATACCGCGATGGGCGGCACGCGCTCCACTGGCGACGAGTACCTGCGGATGGTCGCATTCGCCCGCATCATGCTGGACAACTTCGAGAATATCAGCGCATCGTGGCCCTCGCAGGGCGCCGACCTGGCGCGCGAGGCGCTACACTGCGGCGCGAACGATTTCGGCAGCACGATGATGGAGGAGAACGTGGTCAGCGCCGCCGGGGCCGACGTCGGCACATGCATGACGGTCGATCAGATTCAGGCGCAGATTCGCAACGCTGGCTTCCGCCCCGCCGTCCGCAACAGCCGCTACGAGATACTGCAACAGTTCGAATAGCGTGTTGCACGGGCAGCCTGAGCGACCACCACCGAGACGGCAGTGAGAGCTATGCCGCTTGCCATAGGGGTTACATGATGAAAACTGACGACGACGACTCAGGCAGCAAGACCGAGCTAGATACCTTGACGGCGGCGTTCTTCCGAGCCGTCTCGTTCGATGACGGTGAGACTCCACCGTACGCAAATCTGTATGACATCTTTATTGAGAGCGGACAGATCATCAAGAACAGTTCGTCCTCGCCAGAGATCTATACCGTCCGCCAGTTCATCGAGCCACGCCAACGCATAGTTGAGTCGGGAGAACTCAAAAGCTTCCGAGAGTCTGAAACGGCGGAGATTACAGAAATATTCGGCAACATCGCCCATCGGCTTAGCGTGTATGAGAAACATGGCCTCAGCACGGGCGCGATGATCGAGGGCCGTGGCGTGATTTCCATACAGTTTATCGCGACGCCCACCGGCTGGAAAATCAGCGCGATGGCCTGGGACGACGAACGGCCTGGATTGACAATCCCTGAGCGGTACGGGTGACCATCCATGCGTGAATCCGCCGTTACCCTCTACACCGCGCGCCACATCTTCCCAGTGAGCGTGCCGCCTATTGCCGACGGAGCGGTCGCCGTCGAGGGTGTGCGCATCGTCGCGGTCGGGACAGCCGTTGACTTGCGCGAGCGCTATCCCGGCGCGCGAGTGGTGGATCTGGGCAAACATGCGCTGCTACCGGGACTGGTCAACGCGCACACCCATCTGGAGCTAACCCACCACGCCGGACACGTCCCCGAAAACCTGCCGCTGATCGAGTGGATCTATCCGTTGGTAAGCTACAGCCGGACGCGCACGCCTGAGGACTTCGAGCGGGCAGCCTATGCGGGCGTAGATTTGTTGCGGGCAAGTGGCACGGTCGCTGTGGGGGAAATATGCACCTTTGGGCAGAGCGTGCGTCCGCTGATCGAGAGTGGCCTCCACGGCATCGTCTACTACGAACTGCTCGGTCCAGACCCGACGCGGGCGGGCGAGCTTCTGCGCAAGGGCCAGCAACAGATAGAACAATGGCGTTGCGAGTATCCGCAGGACCGCATCCGCTTTGGCCTCGCACCGCACACGCCATATACCACCGCCGCCGAGCTTTTGCGCACCGCCGCCGAGTGGTGCCGCGCCGAAGATGTGCCGCTCTCGATCCACACCGCCGAGTCGCCCGCCGAGACCCAGTTCCTGCGCGACGCCACTGGCCCGATTGCCGATCTGCTCTATCCCGGCGCGGGCTGGCCGATCCATCCCGAACGCGCGCCGGGCGTCTCACCGATTGCTTATCTCGAACGCCTGGATGTGCTGGCAGCTCGTCCGCTGTTGGCCCATGGCATCCAGGTGGATGCGGATGACGTGGCGCGCATCGCTCATGCGGATGCGGCGGTAGCGCACTGCCCACGGAGTAATATAGGCTTGCAGTGCGGGCGGATGCCGTATGAGCTGTACCGCGCGGCGAACGTCCGGCTGGCGCTCGGCACGGATAGCCTGGCCAGTTGCCCCTCACTCGCGGTCTGGGACGAGGCCATCGCGGCGCATGAGATGCACAGCGTGGCTGGCGAGACGCTGACACCCACCGAGCTACTGCTGCTGGCGACGCTGGGCGGGGCCGATGCGCTCGGCCTCGCGGGTGAACTAGGCACGCTGGAGCCAGGCAAGCTCGCCGCGCTAGCCTGCGTCCCGCTGGACGCGCTCACACCCACCGAACGTGGCGATGCCGATGCGGTGCTGGCGGCATTCGTCGCTGGGCGCGTCAAGCCGGAGGCGCTGCCCTCTACTTCTTCTTTGGGTTGAAGAGCATCTTAGTGAGTTCTATCTCGACGGCCTCAGA